>NZ_DASXEP010000034.1:0-4591 GCF_036490025.1 Mycobacterium sp.
CGTGAGCGGTCGCTGCGATGAGCAGATCCATGGATCGTGCTCGCGGCCGCCGCCCAGCATCCACGGCCGCAGCAGCGATTTGGCCGTAGCTTGCGGCTACAGCCTCATCCAGCGGTAGCGCGTTAAAGGCGCGTTGGAGCACAAGAAGTCGTCGTAACCGTTCGGCGCGTACCTTTCGCTCCTTGGCGACAAGGACACCGAAATGCAGCTCGGCCAACGTCACAGCGCTGATCGCCAGATCACCATCGAGGGGGTCGACATCCGCCGCGATCACCACGCTGGTGTCTAGCAGGGCTCTCACGGGGCCTTCCACGGATCGCGAACATCTTGGGCTATCTCATCGCGGTCTACGTCCCAGGCGGGGTCGGCCGGTCCAGTGAATAGCGCGGCCACGTCGGACCATCGCCGCCACGCCCGCGGTGCGGCGGGCACCAACCTGGCACCTGGTCTACCCGCCACGGTGATCGTGATTTCCTCGCCCTCTTCTACGCGGCGGACGAGGTCGGAAGCATTCTGGCGCAATTCACGCAATCCCACGGTCTCCACTCGGCAAGGATAGCACAAGTGCTACTCTCCAAAGAGTCGGACGCCGAATGCATCAAACGACGGTGCCCGGCGGGTCCAGTGCCCGGCGGTGTCAGGGAAGGAGTGCCTCTTTCTTGCATTCGCTGCATTCGCTGGAAGTCACTGTGGCGATGTTGATTTGGCGTCGGCGCAGTTGTATCTGTAGTCGCGGAAGGATTCGCGGATCGCCGAGCGCGATGTCTTGTGGATGGCCGCCACTGTCGCGCACGACTTCGACGTCGGCATCGCAGTCCCACAAGGCTAATGACTCGCCGCTGTTGTAGCCCGAGCGGTAGTGAATGCCGGTGATTCCGGATCCGGCGGGTTGGTCTTTGTAGATGGCGCGGGCCCACTGCTGTGTTAGCGTGCGGGCTTCGTTGCCGTCACCGAGGGCCGGGAGCGCACCGATCGCCAAGGCTGCGCCTTTTGCTGCCAGGTTGAACATCGTCAGGGTGATGGTGGGGGCGATGATGACGACCCGGTAGCAGGGGCATATCGCGGCTACGACGCCCGCCTCGCCGAAAGGGCTATACCGCCAACCTGGTCGACCAGCCCGCGTCGTTCGTCATCGACGCCTACCACCAGCTATGGCGCATCGGCTCAGCCCAAGAACTCCGACTCCAGTACCAGGTCTTCGAGTAGCGTCTGATACTCGACGTGAGTTTTGTGTTCGATGGTCTGCCACCGCTTGCCTTGTTGTTCTTTCATGTAGGAGCGGTACGTGGGTGCGCCGGGGAAGCCGACGTTGTCGGCGACCACGATCGTCCCCGGATGCAGCCAGCCCCGGTTGACTAGCCGCTGCAGGTCGGTAAGGTACACGTTCTTCCAGTGGTCGAGGAATACGAAATCCAAACAGCCCTCAGTGAATCCGTGGTCCTTGGCGAGAACCTCAAGCGTCGTTCCGTCGTCGACGGTGCCATTAATGCAGGTGACGCGATCGCCGAGACCGGCGTGCGCCCACACGCGGCGGGCCACCGAGGCGTTGGCATCGGACTTTTCGATCGAGAACACCTTGGCACCCGGTGCCGCTCGAGCGATCCGTAGCCCGCTGTACCCGCAGTAGGCACCGAGTTCCACGGCGAGCTTTGGATTCGCACGCTTGACGGCGGCGTCGAGCAGCTGGCCCTTCTCTTCGCCGACGTTCATGAGGATCGACTTGTTGTAGGCAAAGTCGTCGATGGCGTCGATCGCGGCATCGACATCGCCCGCGGGTGCGTTGGCAATGACGTACTCGGCCGTCGCCTCCTCCCGGCCGTCACCCATCTGACCCGTCCGTATGACGTTCAGGCCGCTGAAAGCCCCGCGCAGGACCGAGTACCTCAAGAATGGAAACTTCTGTCGCAACGTCCCACTCAGACTCATTGCACCGAAACCTCATCTCCGGGTGCAGACTTCGCCATTAGATCGGCCCTCTCTGTCTTGCTCAGATCCTTGGAGCCGTTCCCGCGCGGTCCGGCCGACGGAGTCGGCGAGCGATTTGATTCATGAGGATTTCGGGTTGGCAAAGGGATCGGCGCGACGGTACCGGTGCGGTGGTAGTGCGCGCGCTGGTCTCGGGCGAGTGGAAAGTATTGAAGGTGTGTTGGGATCCCTTTGATCATCGCGTGAACTGCCTTGAGGTGCAGGCGATAACGTAATTCATCCAATCCAGTCCAATCCAGGCACAGCCGTTCGCGGATCGCTGGCGGTAGCGCGCCGGTGGTGACCCACAGGATCAATTTCACCAGCGGTGTCTGTACAAGCGGCTTCAGAATGAGTGGTCCCACAACGGTATTGGCGCGATCAGACAGATGCTTGCTGGTCGGCGGAGGCATCGTTCGGTACATGTGAAAGCCCTCCCGAACCGGACGGCTGTCCTCGAGCACGTTGTTGATCATGTGCTCCCAGTACTGCTGGAATGCGTCCCAGTCCGGCGGCACGGGCCTCATGCTGACGCCATAGAGGCGATACCATTCGATCGATTCCAAGTAGAGGGCTTCTTTGTCAGCCTCTGACAGCGGATAGCCCGTGAGCTCGTACCCAGTCACAATGTCTTCGACGAACGTTGCGTGCGCCCAGAAGAAGGTCTCGGGGTTAAGCGCGCTGTATCGGCGACCGTATTTGTCGACGCCCTTGATGGGGCCGTGGAAACCTCGCACCAACTTTCCCCACTCGTGCGATGTGGATCCCCCATAGACGACCGACATGATCGGTCCGATCGATCGTTGACCGCGGGCGCGTGGATCCTCGAAAAATACCGAATGATGCTCGACGCCAGCGGCCAGCCCCGGATGCATGTTCTGCAGCATCGCTTCGCGAAGCCCGTTGGACAAGCGATGCACCGGAAGGCGACCGAAATGCTCCCACACCAACCCCTCGGGGTCCAGCGGTGTGGGGAGAAGGTCGGTCATCCTTGAGCTCCTAAGACCCTAAAACTGATCCGATGAAGTATCAGATATCGCAGACGGTAATATCTGACACGCACGAGTGTCAACAGTAAGGACCCATGGCGGAGACAGTGAGCTCATCGGTTGCGGCCGATCCGCGCCCATATCGTGGCGTCAGCGCCACCGACCGGCGTGACCAGCGCCGCCAGAGACTGATCGATGCCGGCCTGCAACTGTTCGGAACGCGGGGGATTGCAGCTGTCGGAATCGTTGACGTCTGCGCCGAAGCTGGACTCACCAAACGGTACTTCTACGAGAATTTCGCATCGATAGACGCGCTCGCCGATGCGGTCTTCGAACACGTGACGGGCAAGCTCGTGGCAGTGGTTGCCCCGGCGATCGAGGTGGGCGCCGGCCGTGACCCCCGCCCCGCGCTCACGGTCTACACACGGGCCCTTTTGAGCGATCCCAGGGTGGTGCGGTTGCTCGCCGTCGAGTCCCAGACCGGCCCACTCAGGAAGTACCGCGATGGATTTCCCACCCGTGCGGTCGAACTCTGGTTCGCCTTCGCCTTCGCCGCCGACGATGACGCCGTACCTCCACCGCAGGACTTGCGCCTCAGGGCGTACGGATTCATCGGGGCTGCACAACAAATAGGCATGGCATGGCTGGACGGCCATCTTCCGCTGACGATAGACGAGGTCATCGACCAGCTGGTCGACATGTTTTACCGAATGTCCGGTATCGCCCCGCGCCTACCGCAGGACGGCGAACCGGACTAGTTTCACCGTCCCGCCTGCCGACGGCAATGCTTTACTTGCTCGCGCGAACAGATACTACGTATGTTGACACTCATGGCAGCTGTTAAGGCGGGCGGCAAGAGAGCACGAAGTACGAAGGTCGAAGGGGTTACCCCGCTTAACGTGGGTGAATTCAAGGTGATTCGAGCGCTGCACCCAGGTTTTGTGACCATGATGCGGCAACTGGATGCTGACTTGCAGCGCGAGCATCGCATGTCGCACGCCGAATTCGTCGCGTTGATGTTTTTGTCTGAGGCTCCCGACCGCACGTTGGGGCTCAGCGAATTGGCCCGGCGTTGCCAGCAGTCGTTGAGCGCGATTAGCCGTACGGTCGGGCGGATGGAGGCCCAGGGGTTGGTCCGCCGTGAGCAGTCATCCCAGGACGCCCGCGCTTACAACGCTGTACTCACCGCCGCCGGGCTCACCCGATTAGAGCAAGCCGTCCCCGACCATGTCGCCAGCCTGCGCCGTCACCTATTCGACCACCTCGACGGTGTCAACCTCAAAGCAATCGGCGATGCCTTCGAACGCGTCGCGGCCGCCGCAAGCGGAGACCCTCACGCAGTTCCCGGTCAACCGTCACCAGACACCCCGATGGGGCGATACATCACGGCCTGAACGGGTTTGGCGTTCCGCCGGATTGGCGGGATCAGTCACGGCGAACGCCGGCCGTATTCGACCAGGGCGGCGATGTAGTGCGTCTCCCACCCATCCCTGAGCGACTTGCTGGTAAGGCGTCGTACTCGGCCTTGCTGAGCAGGTGGCGATTGACCTGATGGCCAGTGATGTCCCACCTGGTGAAAACTTCGTGCCCGATCTCCTCGATGTCAAGCAGCTTGACTTTTGACATGGCTACCTACC
>NZ_DASXEP010000122.1:0-1839 GCF_036490025.1 Mycobacterium sp.
CACGCGTGACGGACGAAGCCGACGACATTGCGAGCCGCGTCGATAACGGCGTCGGTTTTGTGACGCTGAACCGGCCCAAGGCGATCAACTCGCTGAATCAGGGCATGGTCTCTGGCTTGCGCGCGGTCCTGACTGCCTGGGAGCAGGACGACGCGATCAGCGCGGTGGTGCTCTCCGGGGCCGGGGAGCGCGGGCTGTGCGCCGGCGGTGACGTGGTGGCGATCTATCACAGCGCCCGCGCCGACGGCGTGCAGGCCCGGCGGTTCTGGCACGACGAATACCTGATGAACGGTCAGATCGGTCGCTTCCCGAAGAAGTACGTCGCGCTGATGGACGGCATCGTGATGGGCGGCGGAGTCGGGGTCGGCGCGCACGCCAACACCCGGGTGGTGACCGAGACGTCGAAAATGGCCATGCCCGAGGTCGGTATCGGCTTCATCCCGGACGTCGGCGGGGCTTACCTGCTGTCGCGCGCACCGGGATCGCTGGGCCTGCACGCCGCGCTCACCGGGGCGCCGTTCTCCGGGGCCGACGCGATCGCTCTGGGTTTCGCCGACCACTACGTGCCGCACGACAAACTGGATGCGCTGCGCCAAGCTATCGCCGCGGACGGCGTCGAGTCGGCCATCGCCGCACACGCCGTCGAACCGCCGGCCAGCCAGCTTGCCGCGCAACGGGATTGGATCGACCACTGCTACGCCGGCGACACCGTCGCCGATATCGTTGCCGCACTGCGGGGCCATGACGCCGGTCCCGCCAGCGACGCCGCGAACCTGATCGCGACCCGCTCCCCCATCGCCGTGTCGGTCACGCTGGAGGCCGTGCGCCGCGCCGCCAAGCTCGACACGCTGGAAGATGTTCTGGCCCAGGATTATCGGGTGTCGTCCGCGTCGCTGCGTTCGCACGATCTGGTGGAGGGCATCCGGGCTCAGCTGGTCGACAAAGACCGCAACCCGAAGTGGTCGCCGGCATCGCTACCTCAGGTGAGCGCGGCTGACGTCGAGGCATACTTCGCACCCGTCGACGACGAACTGACGTTCTAGAAGGAAGCAGGGCATGGCCGAAAAAGAATACGAAACCATCCTGGTCGAGCGCGAGGACCGGGTCGGCATCATCACCCTGAACCGGCCGAAGGCGCTCAACGCGCTCAACAGCCAGGTGATGGACGAAGTCACCACCGCGGCAGCCGAATTCGACAACGACCCCGGCATCGGGGCGATCATCATCACCGGCTCGGCGAAGGCGTTCGCCGCGGGCGCCGACATCAAGGAGATGTCGCACCTGGCGTTCTCCGACGCATTCGCCGCCGACTTCTTCGCCCCGTGGGCCAAGCTCGCGGCCGTGCGGACGCCGACGATCGCCGCGGTCGCCGGGTACGCGCTCGGTGGTGGCTGCGAGCTCGCGATGATGTGCGACGTGCTGATCGCCGCCGACACCGCGAAATTCGGTCAACCGGAGATCAAGCTGGGCGTGCTGCCGGGCATGGGCGGCTCGCAGCGGCTGACCCGGGCCATCGGCAAGGCCAAGGCAATGGACCTGATCCTGACCGGACGCACCATCGACGCGGTCGAAGCCGAGCGCAGCGGCCTGGTGGCACGGGTCGTCCCCGCCGACGACCTGCTGACCGAGGCCAAGGCCGTTGCCACCACGATCTCGCAGATGTCGCGGTCGGCGTCCCGGATGGCGAAGGAAGCCGTCAACCGCGCCTATGAGTCCACGCTGACCGAGGGTCTGCTCTACGAACGTCGACTATTTCATGCGGCTTTCGCGACCGACGACCAGTCCGAAGGCATGGCCGCATTCATCGAAAAACGGGCTCCGAACTTCACCCACCGCTAA
>NZ_DASXEP010000163.1:0-20303 GCF_036490025.1 Mycobacterium sp.
GCCAAGCTCGCGCCGTCACTGGCGGCCGGCTGCAACAGTGTGGTCAAACCCGCTGAGGAGACACCACTTTCGGCGCTGGTCCTGGACCGGATCCTCGCCGAGGCCGGAGTGCCCGAGGGCGTCGTCAACCTGGTGAACGGCTACGGGCACACCGTCGGCGCGGCGATCACCGCGCACCCCGACGTCGAGAAAGTAGCCTTCACCGGCTCGACAGAGGTCGGGCGGGCGATCGTGCACGCCTCCGCCGACAGCAACCTCAACAAGGTCACCCTGGAGCTCGGCGGCAAGTCACCGGTGCTGATTTTCGACGACGCGAAACTCAAGAAGGCGATCCCGATGTCGGCCTTCGGCACATTCGTTCACTCTGGGCAGGCGTGTGTGTGCGGCTCCCGGATTCTGGTGCAGCGCAGTGTCTACGACCAGGTCGTCGAGGGCATGGCGATGGTTGCGAATGCCATGAAGATGGGCGGGCCCAAAGAGGAGGGCACCATGAGCGGTCCGCTGATCAGCCAGAAGCAGCTCACCCGCGTGTTGGGCTACCTCGAACAGGGCAGGTCCGACGGCGCCGAGATCGTCACCGGCGGGCACCGACTGGACCGCAAGGGCTACTTCGTGCACCCGACCGTCGTCACCAACCTCGACCCTGATTCCAGCCGGCTGTTCCAGGAGGAGATCTTCGGGCCGGTCGTCACCGTCCTGCCGTTCGACGACGAGGACGAGGCCGTCGAATTGGCCAACAACAGCACCTACGGGCTCGCCGCCACGGTGTGGACCAAAGACCTCGGCCGCTCGCACCGACTGGCCAAACGGCTCAAGGCCGGAACCGTCGGGCTCAACTGCGCTTTCCCCTACGACCACTCCATGCCGTTCGGTGGCTACAAACAGTCGGGCTGGGGCCACGAGTCGGGCAAGTCCGGCATCGAGACCTACCTGCAAACCAAGATCGTCTGGGCGCAGATGTAACGGCACTGGGTCAGCCTTGATCGGCGATGCAGCGCCCGAGCACGGGCGCGTCACTGCCGTCACTTGCGTCACCGCTTGCGTACGCTTGTTGCGATGTTTCCGCACGGACTCAAGACCACCGCGGCCGGCGGCCGGCTGCTGGCCGGTCTGCTGCTAAGTGCTGCTCTGCTCAGCGGATGCAGCTTACTGATCCACGGAAAGCCGGTCGCGTCTTCGGGCGCGGGACCCACCGAACCGTCGTTCCCCAAGGCCAAGCCGTCGATACCGGCGCCGGCGCGTCCCGGCCCGCCGAGCGCCAACCCGCCGGCCGGGGCGATCCCGCTACCGCCCGACCAGAACGGCTACGTGTTCATCGAGACCAAATCCGGCCAGACCCGCTGCCAGATCGCCAGCGACGGCGTCGGTTGCGAGGCGCAGTTCACCAACTCGCCGATGCAGGACGGCGAACGCACCAACGGCGTCCACGTCGCCGCGAGCGGTGCGGTGCAGTGGGTGCTGGGCAATCTCGGCGACATTCCCACGGTGACAATCGATTACCAGACCTACGACGCCGAAGGCTGGACGATCGCCGCCAGCGAAAGCGGCACCCGGTTCACCAACGAGCAGACCGGCCACGGCATGTTCGTCAGCGTCGAGAAGGTCGACACGTTCTAGCCCAGGTCAGATTCTGGAGCCAAGGCCCGCGATCAGGTTGATCGTGACCGCCAAGACGACTGCGCCCAGCAGATAGGACAGCAGCGCATGGCGCAGGACCGTCGCCCTGATGGAACTCAAACAGATCTCGGTGTCTGACACCTGAAAGGTCATGCCGACGGTGTAGGCGAGATAGGCGAAATCCCGAAAGCGGGGCGGATTTGGATCGTGGAAGTTGATTCCGCCGGGCTCGTCCGAGTAGTAGAGCCGCGCATAGTGCACGGTGAAAAGCGTGTGCACCGCAAACCAGGACGCGCCGACGGTCAGGACGCCGACGATGGCGGCTTCGAACGCTCCCGCGCCCGACAACCGCGAGCCAGCGGCCACCACGTAACCGACACCGCCCAGGCTCGCGATGCTCGCCGTCAGAACGATCGCATCAGCAACCCAACGGGTGGGATCCTCACGCGTCACCCATTTGCACGTTTGCTCGGCATCCATCCCGCTCAACATGCGGTGCGTCCACACCACATACAGCGCGGCGCCGGTCACCCAACCGACAAGCGCGAATCGCCAGCCGGCCGTATTGCCCACCACGAGGGCGACGACGACGCCGAGCGCCACCGAGACCAAGATCCGAACCGCGACGGTGTCGCGGAAAAGCTTCGCGAGAAAATCCACGATGCTGACCTAACCATCAACGGGGTGGTCGGCTCGGCTCATCGAATAATGCGGTATCGCCGTGCCAGCTCCGGCGTTGTGCCGCATAGTCTGGCGCTCGTGGACTTTCGGGTATTCGTCGAACCGCAGCAAGGCGCCAGTTACTCCGACCAGCTCGCGGTCGCGCAAGCCGCGGAGTCGTTGGGGTTTTCGGCGTTCTTCCGGTCCGACCATTACCTGGCGATGAGCGGCGACGGGCAGCCCGGCCCGACCGACTCCTGGGTGACGTTGGGCGGTATTGCCCGGGAGACGTCGTCGATCCGGCTGGGCACGCTGGTCACCTCGGCGACGTTCCGCCATCCCGGCCCGCTGGCCGTCTCGGTGGCCCAGGTCGACGAAATGAGCAACGGGCGAGTCGAATTCGGCATCGGCACCGGTTGGTTCGAGAAGGAACATCTAGCCTACGCGATCCCATTTCCACCGCTGCGAGAACGATTCGCCCGGCTCACCGAGCAGCTCGAGCTGATCACCGGCCTGTGGACCGCCCCGGTTGGTGAGACGTTCGACTACGCCGGGGCTCATTACGCCGTCAACGACTCACCGGCGTTACCCAAGCCGGTGCAACGGCCGCATCCACCGATCATCGTCGGCGGGACGGGCGCCAAGCGGACGCCGAATCTGGCCGCGACGTTCGCCGACGAATTCAACGTGCCGTTCGCACCGATGGACACCACCAAGACGCAGTTCGATCGGGTCCGCGAAGCCGTCGACGCGGTCGGCCGGAGCGCCGATTCGATGACCTACTCCGCGGCCTTCGTGCTGTGCGCCGGACGCGATGACGCCGAGATCGCCCGGCGCGCTGACGCCATCGGCCGCGAAGTCGACGAGCTGCGGTCCAATTCTCCGGTGGCGGGCACACCTGCCCAGATCGTCGACCAGCTCGGCCCGTTCACCGAGGTCGGTCTGCAGCGGGTATATCTGCAGCTGTTGGACCTGTCCGACCTCGAACACCTGCAGCTTTTCGCCGACGAGGTACAGCGGCAGCTCTGACACCCGATCGGGCGGCCGCTGCGCGTCAGTAGCATCGGGTGCGTGGCTGACGTAGGTTCCCAGGGTCCTCCGGACGACCCCAGCGAACGCCCGACTCAGATGGCCGAGTACGGCGCCGACGGTTCGCTCCAGCAGGCCCTCGACGACCAGCCGGACCGCGCCGCCCCGGGCGCCGATTCCGCTGAACACGGCTCCGCGCCAGACCCGTGGTACCGCAACCGCGTGTTGCTGGCGTTGTGGGTGCTGATGGTCGCCCTCCTGGTCACGTTGGTCATCTACGGCATCGTCGCGCTCTCGCGCGGCGGCGAAAGCGGTGGTCCCACCACGACCACGCCATCGACCACACCCAGCCAGTCGTCGTCGACGACCACGCCGGCAGTGACGACGACCACGCCGACGACCACCGAACCGGCGCCGCCACCCGAGACCCCCGAACAGACGCCCGGAGAGGCGCCGCCGCCACCGAACTACTCCCCTGCTCCCGCCGAGCCGCCGGGCCATCATCACCATGTGCCGCATATCCCGTCGACAATCACGTTGCCGCACACCGTTATTACGCTGCCGCACGGTTTTTAGAACGGGTCGCCCGTACATCGGCAGCAAAGCTGCCAGGTTCCGGGACTAGGATCGGCGCACGTGACGGGCTACGAACCTCCAGAGGAAGACCCCAGCGAGGCACCGACCGGCTACTACGACTACAGCGGCCAGGACCAAGGCGACGTAGAGGGCGGGGCGCCGTGGTATCGGAAGCCCATCATTCTGGTCGCCTTGGTCCTGTTCGCCGCCATGTTGCTCGGGGTGGCGCTGTATGTGTTCGCGGACCGGACTCGTGGTAGCGGCAATTCGAAGCAGACTCCCACGTCACCGACGACATCGACCGGGGTTGCGACGACCACGACGACCGGGCTGCCCACGACGACCACCGAGCCAGTCGCGCCGGCTCCGACGACCACGATGACGTTCGCGCCGACCACCACGGCGCCCGCCACCACGCCGCCGGCAAGCACGACCATCGACGAGGGCCACCACCATCACCATCACCACGACGGCGGGACGCCGTAGCAGTGGGGGGCGACCGACGACCGGACGACGTCGACGGTTATGCAAGGCGCAACGCGGGCATCGACGAAACAGAACGCTTCAGCGTCGCCAAAGACTCCTCGCCCTGGTATCTCAAGCGATGGGTCCTGGGCGTGTGGGGCCTGGCGGTGGTGATCTTGATCGCGGTCATCATCTACGGCCTGGCCGTCCTGGCCCGGGGCAACGGGGGTGGAGCGCCAACGCCCGCCACGACGCGACCGTCGACCACAGCAACGTCGCACACCACCAGCCGGTCGCCGACCCCGTCGTCGACGACTCCGACCACGACGGACTCCTCGACGGAGACCATCGAACCTGTGCCGCCGCCGACCACTGCCCCGTGGACACAGCAACACCCCCGTCGGCACTGGTGGCGGAGCAACATACCGCCGTTACCGCCGCTACCGCACTTCTGAGCCGCTGATCCGTAGCCCAAGTTAGGGCATCCTTCGTCGCGGTAGCCCCCGCGAAGATGTCACTATGAGCAGGCTTACCCGGCTTGAGCAGGTGCAGTGTTTAAGTTACCGGTTAGTAACATGAGGTAAGTTACCGGCCGGTAACACGAATTTTGGGGAGATGCTCCGTGCACACGCAGATGCTGATCAGACTGGTTGTCGGCCTGAGTATGACGGCGATCATCGTTTTGCTCGCCGTCCGCCGCGTTCTCTGGCTGCTCAAACTCACGCTCGCCGGCCAACCGGCCAGCGGTCGCACCGATGACGTCGGAACGCGGATCTGGACGCAGATCTCCGAGGTGTTCGGCCAGCGCCGGCTGCTGAAATGGTCGATCCCCGGCGTCGCGCACTTCCTCACCATGTGGGGCTTCATCATCCTGCTCACGGTCTACATCGAGGCCTACGGGTTGCTGTTCCAGCCGAACTTCCACATCCCGATCATCGGGCGATGGGACGCGCTGGGCTTCCTGCAGGACTTCATCGCGCTGGGCGTGTTAGTCGGCATCACCACGTTCGCGATCATCCGGTTGCGCTCCGAACCCAAGGAGTACGGACGTTCGTCACGGTTCTACGGCTCGCACACTGGCGGCGCTTGGCTGATCCTGTTCATGATCTTCCTGGTCATCTTCAGCTATGCGTTCGTCCGCGGCGCCGCGGTGAACACCGGCAACTTCCCCTATGGCTGGGGCGCGTTTTTCTCCCATGGCATGGGCGCGCTGATGCAGCCGCTGGGTGCAACGGCCAACGAGTGGATCGAGACGGTCGCGTTGCTCGCTCACATCGCGGTGGCGCTGATCTTCCTGGTGATCGTGCTGCACTCCAAGCACCTGCACATCTTCCTGGCGCCGATCAACGTGACTTTCAAGCGGCTGCCCGACGGCCTGGGTCCGCTGCTGCCGATCGAGGCCCACGGCAAGCCCGTCGACTTCGAAAACCCGCCGGACGATGCGAATTTCGGTCGCGGCAAGATCGAGGACTTCACCTGGAAGGGCAACCTCGACTTCGCCACCTGTACCGAGTGCGGGCGCTGCCAGTCGCAGTGTCCGGCCTGGAACACCGGCAAGCCACTCTCCCCCAAGCTTGTCATCATGGACCTGCGGGACCACTGGATGGCCAAGGCTCCATACATCCTCGGCGAGAAGAAAGAGTCCGCGCTGGAAAGCACCCCCGAGGGGGGACTCGGCGAGGAACTGCGCGGCGAGAAGCACGCCGAGGAGCACCACGTCCCCGAATCGGGTTTCGGCCGGGTACTCGGCTCCGGGCCGGCGCAGGCCACCCGGCCTTTGGTCGGAACCGCCGAACAGGGCGGCGTGATCGACCCCGACGTGCTGTGGTCATGCGTGAACTGCGGAGCCTGCGTCGAGCAGTGCCCGGTGGACATCGAGCACATCGACCACATCGTCGACCTGCGCCGATACCAGGTCATGATGGAGTCCGAGTTCCCCTCCGAACTCTCGGTGCTGTTCAAAAACCTTGAAACCAAAGCCAATCCGTGGGGCCAGAACGCATCCGACCGCACCAACTGGATCAGCGAGGTCGACTTCGACGTGCCGGTTTACGGCGAAGACGTCGACAGCTTCGAGGGCTACGAATATCTGTTCTGGGTGGGTTGTGCCGGCGCCTACGACGACAAGGCCAAGAAGACCACCAAGGCGGTGGCCGAATTGCTGGCCATCGCCGGGGTGAAGTATCTGGTGCTGGGCACCGGCGAAACCTGCAACGGCGACTCGGCCCGCCGCTCCGGCAACGAGTTCTTGTTCCAGCAGCTTGCCCAGCAGGCCGTGGAAAGCCTGGACGGGCTGTTCGAAGGCGTGGAGACCGTCGACCGCAAGATCGTGGTCACCTGCCCACACTGCTTCAACACCTTGGGCCGCGAATACCGCCAACTGGGCGCCAACTACACCGTGTTGCACCACACCCAGCTGCTCAACCGGCTGGTACGCGACAAGCAACTGGTTCCGGTCAGCCCGGTCTCTGCGGACATCACGTATCACGACCCGTGCTTCCTGGGCCGCCACAACAAGGTCTACGAGGCGCCCCGTGAGCTGATCAGCGCCTCGGGCGCGAAGCTGGCCGAAATGCCACGTCACGCCGATCGCAGCTTCTGCTGCGGCGCCGGTGGTGCCCGGATGTGGATGGAAGAACACATCGGCAAGCGGATCAACCACGAGCGGGTCGACGAAGCGCTGGCCACCGGTGCCACCACGGTGGCAACCGCATGTCCGTTCTGCCGGGTAATGATCACCGACGGCGTCAACGACCGCCAGGAGGCTGCCGGGCGCGAGGGTGTCGACGTCCGCGACGTGGCGCAGCTGCTGCTCGAATCGCTCGACCGCAGCGCCGTCGCGTTGCCGGAGAAGGGTTCTGCCGCAAAGCAGGCCGCCGAGCATGCGGAGAAGGTGACTCCCAAAGCCGACGCCGCTCCTGCTGCCACCGCGACCGCCCCGGCCGAAAAAGCAGCAGAGCCGGAGGCCGCCGCACCCACCGAGGACACGGCCGCAAAGGCCGTCACCGGATTGGGTATCGCCGGCGGCGCCAAGCGACCCGGCGCCAAGAAGGCTGCACCCAAAGCCGAAGCCGCGCAAGCTTCTTCGGTATCCGGGGAGAAAGCACCCGAGGCCAAAGCGGCTGCGGCGCCGACCAAGGGGCTGGGCCTCGCCGCCGGCGCCAAGCGACCCGGAGCGAAAAAAGCTGCCGCAAAACCGGCAGAGGCCACCACACAATCCGCCCCGGCGGAACAAGCCGAGGCGAAGACCGACTCCGCGGCTGCCCCCGAGGCGCCGACGCCCGCAGCGCCAGTCAAGGGATTGGGAATCGCCGCCGGTGCCAAGCGGCCCGGTGCCAAAAAGACCGCGGCGCCCGCACCCGGGCCATCGGCGTCCGAAGTGGCGGCCAAGCCCGAGCCTGAGGCCAAGGAAGAACCGCAATCCGAGCCGGCCGACAGCGACGGCGAGGACGGCGGCAAGGCTTCGCCCCCGGCGTCCGTCAAGGGTCTTGGCATCGCTCGTGGTGCCCGTCCGCCAGGTAAACGCTGATCAGGCTGGTTGTTGAATTATTAAATAGTTCGACAGCCGTGGCACCATAGTCGATGTGAGTACTCACCAGCTGCCCTGGCAGAGCGCGGGTCATCAGCCGCGGCAGCGCACGTTCGCGCAGTCCTCGAAGCTGCAGGACGTGCTGTATGAGATACGCGGACCGGTGCACGATCACGCCGCGCGACTGGAGGCCGAGGGCCACCGCATCCTCAAGCTGAATATCGGCAACCCGGCGCCGTTCGGCTTCGACGCGCCCGACGTGATCATGCGGGACATGATCCAGGCGCTGCCCTACGCGCAGGGGTATTCGGATTCCAAGGGCATCCTGCCGGCGCGGCGCGCAGTAGTCACCCGCTACGAACTTGTCGACGGCTTCCCTCGGTTCGACGTCGACGACGTGTATCTGGGCAACGGGGTTTCGGAGCTGATCACGCTGACCCTGCAGGCGTTGCTCGACAACGGCGACCAGGTGTTGATTCCGGCCCCCGACTACCCGTTGTGGACGGCGTCGACGTCGCTGGCAGGCGGCACGCCGGTGCATTACCTGTGCGACGAAACCCAGGGCTGGCAACCGGATATCGCCGACATCGAAGCGAAGATCACCGAGCGCACCAAGGCTCTGGTGGTCATCAACCCGAACAATCCCACCGGCGCTGTCTACGGTCGTGAAATCCTCACGCAGATGGCCGAATTGGCGCGCAAACATCAGCTGCTGCTACTCGCCGACGAGATCTACGACAAAATCCTCTACGACGACGCCGAGCACATCAGCATGGCGTCACTTGCGCCCGACCAGTTGTGCCTGACGTTCAACGGGTTGTCGAAGGCCTATCGGGTGGCCGGATACCGGGCCGGCTGGCTGGCCATCACCGGGCCCAAGGAGCACGCCAGCAGTTTCATCGAAGGTATTCACCTGCTCGCGAACATGCGACTGTGCCCGAATGTTCCTGCCCAGCACGCGATTCAGGTCGCATTAGGCGGTTATCAAAGCATCGAGGACTTGGTGCTGCCGGGTGGGCGACTGCTCGAACAGCGCGACGTCGCCTGGTCCAAACTCAACGAGATCCCCGGTGTCTCCTGCGTCAAGCCGGCCGGAGCACTGTACGCCTTCCCTCGGCTCGATCCTGAGGTGCACGAGATCGTCGACGACGAGCAGCTCGTTCTGGATTTACTGCTGTCGGAAAAGATCCTCGTCACTCAGGGCACTGGTTTCAATTGGCCTGCACCGGATCACCTGCGGATCGTCACGCTGCCATGGTCCCGCGACCTTGTTCACGCCATCGAGCGGCTGGGCAACTTCCTGGCCGGCTACCGACAGTGAGGCACCTGGTCATGTCGGGTCATCCGGATGGCCGTCCGGGCAGTACACGTCGATAGCGGTCCCAGCGAAATCGGTTGCGTTATCGACAGACATGCCCGGTGATCCCTGCAGGATGTCCTGAATGATCTGTTCTTTGCTCTCGCCACCGATAAACCGAGCGCACACGTGCCGGGCGTCGCTGCTCGCAGCGTCGTCAGGTCGATCCAGCTGCAAGCCCTGAGCTTCCAATCGCCACAGGAATCTGCTGTCTTTGTCCGGGGTCCTGGGCGGCGGATCGCCGGATGACGCTGATGACGTCTGCGCGGCCGCCGAGGACTCTTTCGATGCGGAGGGATCGTGCTTCGTCCGGCCAAGGAAGAACACTGCCGTAATGGCGACGGCCATCACCAACACCGCGGCCCCGATCGCCAGGGCGGGAAGCGGTTTGGGGTCTGGGGCCGTCGTCGTCATATAGGTAGTCCAGCGTATATGTCGTTTTGCCGACGATGTCCCAACAGGGCCGCTGACACCTCGGCGCGAGCAGATTATTTGAACTTTCTATGAGTTTGGCCGCAGGCCGGTCGGCGTCGTGGCAGTGCGGGGCAAGATTGATTGAATCAGGGTCGGTGCTTTCTCGCGTTGGCTATTCCACACAGTCGTGGCGACACGAGCTGGCATGTGGTGCAGGTGATCTGGTTGCGAGGGCGCGACGGGCGAAGCGATTAACAAAAGGTCGGGACGCCGCCACATCATGGGGCCGCAACGGCGTGTTTCAACACGCATACACCCACTACACCCACGAATTCGCGCCAGATCGAGCCATTCGCAAAGGAGAACTGCCATGCCATACCGATGTACATCGACGGTGACGACCTCGGGCGCACCGCGCGTTCACATCGCTGCCAGGTTGGACTTCTGACCATGGATTTTGGCGCGTTACCGCCCGAGATCAACTCCACGCGAATGTATTCCGGCCCAGGATCAGCGCCACTGCGTACCGCATCGGCAGCGTGGAACCTGCTTGCCGCCGAGCTGGAGTCAGCGGCAAACCAGTATCAGTCCACGATCAACGTGTTGGCCGACGACGAGTGGCGTGGGCCCACATCAGCCTCGATGGTTACCGCCGTCGACCCCTACATCACCTGGATGAACACCATCGGCGCCAAAGCCGGGCACACTGCAGCCCAGGCTTCTGCGGCCGCAACCGCCTACGAGACCGCCTACGCGACGACGGTCCCGCCATTCGTAGTGGCTGCCAACCGCGCCCAGCTGGCGATGTTGGTCGCCACGAATGTCCTGGGTCAGAACACACCGTCCATCGCCGCCAATGAGGCGCAATACGGTGAGATGTGGGCGCAGGACGCGGCGGCGATGTACGGCTACGCGGGCAGTTCGGCCACCGCGGCAACGGTGCAGCAGTTCACCGCGCCGCCGGAGACCGCCAAGCCGGCGGCCGCAGCCCAGCAGTCGTCGGCGGTGGCGCAGGCGACCAGCACCAGTGCGGGGTCGGCAGCACAGTCGCAGCTGCAACAGCTGATCTCCGCGGTCCCGTCGTCGCTCAACCAACTCACCTCGCCGGTGTCGGCGGCCACCAGTACGGCTGCCGTCACGCCAACGGGCCCAATCGGGCAACTCCTCTACTGGTTGTCCGGCTCATACGGGGACCCGTTCGGAACCTTCCTGAACTCCCAGTTATTCAACGGTCTCTCATCGGCCGGGTACGTCAACCCCGCGATCATCACGCCCGCGGTCACCAGCGGTCTGGCCGACATCAACTCGGTGGGACCGGGCGAGACGGCGCCCGGCGGTGCCGGCGTCACCGGGATGATCACGCCGCAGCCGCCGGCACCGGTGAACGTGCCCAGTCCGGCCGGGGTTTCGGTGAACACCTCCGGCAGCACACTCGTCGGCAGGCTGTCTGTTCCGCCGACGTGGGCGGCGGCAGCGCAGGTGGCCAACCACAACGGCGTGACCTATGCCGGCGGCGGCTGGACCAACGCGGTCGGCCCGACCGGCGGCGGTGCCGGAGCCGTCCCGGCCGGCATGCCGGGGATGCCGGGTGCGTCCGGCGCCAGGTCCGGCGGGTTCGGCCACGGTCCCCGCTACGGAAACCGCCTCACCGTCATGGGGCGCCCGCTGTCTGGTGGCTGAGCGTCAGCGCCGTTCCAGCAACTGCAGCAGGTAGTCGCCGTAGCCGGATTTCAACAACGCTTTGGCGCGCCGGGCCAGCTGGTCGTCGTCGATGAAGCCCATCCGCCACGCGACTTCTTCGGGGACGCTGACCTTCAGGCCCTGGCGACGTTCCAGCGTCCGGACATAGTCGCAGGCGTCCATGAGGGAGTCGAACGTCCCGGTATCCAGCCATGCCGTGCCGCGGGCGAGCACTTCGACGGCCAGTCGACCCTGCTCGAGGTAGGTCCGGTTGATGTCGGTGATCTCGTATTCGCCGCGCGCGGATGGCTTTAGGCCGCGGGCAATCTCGATGACGTCGTTGTCGTAGAAGTACAGGCCCGGTATTGCGTACTGCGATTTCGGTGTAGCGGGCTTTTCTTCGATCGACGACGCGATACCGTCGGCGCTGAATTCGACGACACCATACGCCGACGGATTTGCCACCCAGTAAGCGAAAATGGCACCACCACTTATTGTTTGGAAGCGCCGCAGATCGGTGCCCAATCCTGGGCCGTGGAAGATGTTGTCGCCCAACGCCAATGCCACCGAATCGTTACCGACGTGATGGGCGCCGATCACGAATGCCTGGGCGAGCCCGTCGGGCTGATTTTGCACCGCGTAGCTGATGTTGATGCCGAATGCGCTGCCGTCACCGAGCACTCGTGCGAATGCGGGTGCATCGGAAGCGGTGGTGATCACCTGGATATCGCGAATGCCGGCCATCATCAGCGTGGACAGCGGGTAGTAGATCATCGGCTTGTCGTAGACCGGCAACAGCTGCTTGCTGACGCCCATGGTGATCGGATACAGACGCGTGCCCACACCGCCGGCCAGAATGATCCCCCGCATCTCCTACTCCTCAGTCGACGCGATCGGCGTCGGTCAGTTCGGTCGCGGCCAGCGCTGCCGCCAGGTCGTGGTGGCGGAACACCGAGGTGACGTGGTCGTGAACCACCCGAAAGGCCGATGCGATAGGCGCACCGGATTCGCCTGGGCCGCCGACCTTCTGTTCGACCACGACGACGCCGTCGTGGACGAATATCTTGCCGACTTCGGCTTTTCCAGGGTGGGCAGCCGCCCACTCACGCAACGCGGCATGGCCTTGTGCGGCGCCGTGCGCGTCGCCGACTTCGATGTCATCGCTGGACAGGCCCACCAGGGTGGCGACGTCGGACGCATTCAATGCATCATGCCAAGCCAATACGGTGGCGATCTCCGATGTGGTCATGGTGTGAAACGTACCGCGTGCGGTTTGGAAGGCGTGCGCTCGAGGCGCATTTTTGCTCGAGGGTTTCGAGCGCGCGGTCAGGCTACCCGCCGGCCCAGGCAGTGCACGCGCCAACCGGCCTGCTGCCACCGCTGCACGTCGAGGCAGTTACGACCGTCGACGACGACGCGGGCA
This sequence comes from Mycobacterium sp., assembly GCF_036490025.1. Classification (GTDB taxonomy): domain Bacteria; phylum Actinomycetota; class Actinomycetes; order Mycobacteriales; family Mycobacteriaceae; genus Mycobacterium. Next base: position 12,751 of record NZ_DASXEP010000163.1, read on the forward strand.
CGCACCCGGCCGGCGAGCTGGCCGGGATCGAGATCGACGAACTCCTGCCACTCGGTGAGCACTAGGACCGCGTCGGCGCGATCGCAGGCTTCCTCCACCGACACCGAGTAGTTCAGCGTGGGAAACAGTCGCTGGGCATTCTCCAGCGCTTTGGGGTCGTAGACATTGACGGCGGCCCCGTTGAGTTGCAGTTGGCCCGCGACATTGAGCGCCGGCGAGTCACGCACATCGTCGGACTCGGGCTTGAACGCCGCACCGAGCACCGCGACGTTCGCGCCCAGCAGCGAGCCGCCGCACGCCTTGGTGGCGATTTCCACCATCCGGGTACGCCGCCTCATGTTGATGTTGTCGACTTCCCGCAAGAAGGTGAGGGCCTGATCCGCCCCCAGCTCACCAGCACGGGCCATGAATGCGCGGATGTCCTTAGGCAGACACCCGCCGCCAAAACCCAAGCCGGCGTTGAGGAATCGGCGTCCAATCCGGGCGTCGTGCCCGAGCGCGTCGGCCAGCAGCGCAACGTCGGCATCGGCAGCCTCACACACCTCGGAGATCGCGTTGATGAACGAGATCTTCGTTGCCAGAAAGGCGTTCGCGGACACCTTGACGAGCTCCGCAGTCTGCAGATCTGTCACCAGAAAGGGAACCCCGGCATCCAGCATCGGCGCGTACAGCTCACGTATCGCGGCCTCAGCACGCGCCGAGTCATCCTGTACGCCAAGCACAATACGATCGGGCTGTAGCGTGTCGTGTACCGCAAAGCCCTCACGCAGGAACTCCGGGTTCCACGCCACCTCAACGTCCACCCCCGGACGCGCAGCCCCGCGGACCCGCTGGACAAGTTCGGCGGCGGTGCCGACGGGAACCGTGGATTTCCCAACGATCACCGCAGGCCGCGTCAAAAGCGGTGTGAGCGTGTCGATCACGGCGTGAACATGGCTCAGGTCGGCGCTGTATTCACCCCTCTTCTGCGGAGTGCCAACCCCGAGGAAATGCACATCGGCGAAGTCGGCCGCCAGGTCATAGTCAGTGGTGAATCGAAGACGGCCCGCCTCGATGTTGTCGCTCAACATCTTTCGTAGCCCAGGCTCGTAGAACGGGACGTCACCGGCAGCCAGCTTGGCGACCTTACCGGGGTCGATGTCGACACCGACGACCTCATGCCCCAGCTCGGCCATCCCGGCGGCGTGGGTAGCACCCAAATAACCCGTACCGAAGACGGAGCACCTCATACACTCGTGTGTAAGTCGCCGCGATGAGCTGACGGCATCGCTGCTCTGAGCGGCGGGCAAACGTCAGGTGACGGTTTGCCGTCGGAGGTTAAAAGCCCAGGCCGGGAATACCGAATCCGTGGCCGAAGCCACCGTGACCACCGAACCCACCGCCGCCAAACCCGCCGTGACCGCCGCCGAAGCCGCCGCCACCGCTGCCGTGGCCGCCACCGGGGAAGCCACCGCCGCCGCCGGGATTTCCACCGCCGTGGCCCCAGCCGCCGCCACCGTGGTCGCCGCCCCATGGTCCGCCCGGCGGTCCCTGCCGGGGCCCGCCGAAGATCGGCGGAAGCGGAATGGGCACCGGAACCGGGATCGGAGCCATCGCGGGAGGCGGTGCCGGAGCCGGAGCGACGGGAGCCGGCGCCGGTGGCGGCGCGGCAGGTTCAGGCGCGGGGGCCGGCGCCGCGGGTGCGGGTTCTGGAGCCCGTGCGGCGGGAGCGGGAGCCGCCGGCGCGGGAGCCGGAGCTGCTGGCTCGGGGGCCGGCGCCTCCGGTGCGGGGGCGGGGGCCTCAGGTGCAGGAGCCGGCGCCGACGCGGGTGCCGGGGCGGCGGGCGCGGCGGGCGCCGGCTTGGGCGCCACCGCATTGTGGCCGGGTTCGGGCCGCACGCCGGCGGTTGGCCGCATGCTGACCGCCAGCGCGACCAGCAGCGCCGCGGCGCCCACCACGAAGATCGCGACAACAGCACTGGCCACCAGGACGAGTGGTCTGCGGCCGCCTTCTTTCGGAACAGGGGCGACACCGGTGTAGGTGCCGGTCCCGAAATCCTCGTCGCCGGCGAATGCGGTGTACGCGTTGGCATCCTCGTCCGGAACCGCGCTGTAGGCCAGCGCCTGCTCACCGGACGCGTTGTCGGTGGCAACGTCGAAGTATCCGGGCGCGATCGCGTAGGGGTTGATGAAGCCGGTGCCGGGATCTTGGGCATAGGCCAGCGCCGCGGTTGACGACGAGAACAGCGGCGCGTTGGCCGACGCCAATGCCGCACCACGGGCAAGCGCAGTCTCCGGCTCCTCGGGCGCACTCACGATCAGCGCGGTCGCCGCCTCCAGCTGCGGCTTGAGCGGGGCGATGTCCACGCCGGAGCCGACGAGAAACAGGCCATCGGGCCGGGTATCGAGCGACTCTGCGCCGGACGCCAGCGCGGCCAGCTCGGCGAGTGAATCGCTGCCGGCGGTCAGGGGGTGGCGATGCACGTCGGTGATCGACCCGTCGGAGGTATTGACCACGGCCAACGTCGCGGCGTCGGGTTCGACGAACAACAGCCCGGTCTGGGCATATCCAACCGAGCTGCCGACGACTTGGGCCAGCGCTGCAGCGGCCAGGAAGGACGACACCAACATGACGTTTTCGACCTTGCGCGCCGCCAAGGCGTCACGCAGAGCGGCGGCCTCGATGGGATCGGTCCAGGTCACGCCGGTTGACCGCAGCTGGTATCCGCTCTCGGCGGCACCCTCTTGGGTGCCGAGAATCGCCGACACGACCTGGTCGGCCGCGTTGACGGTCGGCGCGTCGGCGGCCGCGTTGACGTCGAAGCCGTCTTCGTCGACTGTGAGGCCGTCGGCGTTTTCGCCCTCTACGAGAACCATGCGGACCGCGGTGGGTGCCATCGACACGCCAAGTACGGTGTCCACTTCTCCTCCAAAGCTGTTCATTTCGCTGACCAGGTGGGTCAAAACGCTGGCTACCACGCCGAGCCGGCTATGGGGATTGCCGAGGCTCCCTCGAGTTTGGCCGCAGCGACGCCGATCGACCTTCCGGTCTTTGCCTCTACGACATTACCGACGAGCAGACCAAGCGGCTATGAGTTGACCGCAGAATTGCCGACGCTCAAAAAAGGCCGTGGCCGCCGTGACCCCAACCGCCGCCGCCGTGACCCCAGCCGCCGCCACCATGGCCCCAGCCGGGGCCGCCGCCATGGCCGCCCCAGGGGCCGTGATCGTCGCCGTGACCGCCCCCCATCGGCGGGCCGAATACCGGCGGAAGTCCGGGCAGAAGCGGCGGAAGGATCGGCGCCACCGGAACGGGCGCGGGGACGGGAATCGGCGCGGGCGCGGGCGCCGGAGCCGGTATCCGCGCGGGCATGGGCGCCGGCGCCGGAGCGACTGCGCGCACGGGCGCCGGGGCTGCCGGCGGAGCCGGTGCCGGTACAGGTGCAGCCGCAGGTGCCGGCGGCGCCGCCGGCCTGGCCGGGGCCACCACGTTGTGACTCAGGCTGGGTCGCGAACTGGCCGACGGCCGGATGCTGAACGCCAGCGAGATCACCAGCGCCATGACGCCGGCAACGAAAATGATCAATACGCTCATTGCCGCCAAAAACGGTGTGCGACTTACGTGTTCGTTCTCCTCCAGCCGACCGAAGTCGGGATACATGCCGGTGGTGAATTCTTGTTGCTCGTCGACGTCTGCGTAGGCGTCGGGACCCGGGTGGGTGTAAATCGCGGCCGAGTCGTCGGCAACGGCGCTGTAAGCCAGCGCATCGGCACCCGGTTCCGCGTTGGGGACTGCCTCGGCGACGGCCAGATATCCCGGTGTGTGCACATCACGACTCACCGAACCGGTGCCCGGGTCCAACGCGTAGGCCAGCGCGGCGGTCGACGAGGCGAACAGCGGTGCGTGTGCCGAGGCCAGCGCCGCGCCCCTGGCCAGCGCCATGTCGGGCTCCTCGGGCACGCTCAGCGGTAGCGAGGTGGCTTCTTCCAGCGCCGGTTTGATCAACGGGATGTCGACACCCGAGCCAACCACCAACACGCCTTGTGGCTGCTCCGCGAGGCCCTCGGCAGCAGAGACCAAGTTGATCAGCGTGGCGACGGCCTGGTCGTCGTCATCGGGCAGTTGCTCGCGTTGCACATCGCTGATCGAGCCGTCGGCGGTGTCCACCACGGCCAACGTCGCGGTATTGGGCTCGACGTACAGCAGCGCGGCGCGCGCATAACCGGTCGCGCTGCCGATCGACTGAGCCAGTGCCGCCGCGGCCAAAAACGAGGAGACCAGCATGACGTTCTCGACCTTGCGGGCCGTTAACGCGTCACGCAGCTCGGCGGCCGCTTGCTGATCACTCCAGGTCACACCGGTCGATAGCAGCTCATAACCAGCCTCATTGGCACCTTCGCGGGTGCCCAGAATCGCCGCCACCACCTGGTCCGGCCCGCTGAAGGTGGCCGGGTCTTCGCCATTGCTGACGGCGAAGTTGTCCTCATCAACGGTCGCCCCGTCGGCGTTTTGTCCCTCGACCAGCACGATGCGGACCGTCGTAGGTGCCATCGACACCCCAAGTACGGTGTCCACCAAACCTCCCACTACATTGCTAGCCGTCCGCGGGCCGTCTGAGGTTGCGCACCGTTAGGGGCGCCAAACACAGAAGTTATCGCCACTCCGGAGCGCGGCGTTACAACCGCGGACTTAGCTGTGCTCTGCGAAGTTATGACCAGGAGCATCCGGTCGATCAATGCCCCCCGGCCGACCCTTCGGAGGCCATTTTACCTTGCCGCCCGCCAAGCCGTCGGGCTACCGGTGCCCGCCGCCGCCAAAGCTGCTGTGGCCGCCACCGCCGAAGCCACCGCCGCTGTGGCCGCCACCAAAGCCGCCGCCGCCGAAACCGCCGCCGCCAAAGCCGCCACCACCAAAACCGCCACCGCCGAAGCCACCAGAGCTGTGGCCACCACCGGGGTTGCCGCCGAATCCGCCGAGGCCGGGGTTGCCACCACCGAACCCGCCCGGGTTGCCGCCGAAGCCGCCTGGATTCCCACCGAAACCACCGGGCGGATTGAATGACGGGCCCTGCATGCCAGGACCATCCGGGACATGTGGACTGACCGGAGGCGCTGCGGGCATCTGAGGAACCGGCAGGTGGATCGGCAGATCCGGAGCCGGCAGTTGCACTGGCGGCAGGGGCGCGTTGACCTGGACCGGCTCGTGCGGCCTGGGCACGTGCACGGGGGGGCGCGGTGTGGGCAGATGGATTGGCGGCTGCTCCGAAACGTTGACCGGAGGCTGTACCGGGAGGCTGACCGGGGGTTGCGACGGCGGGATGTGCACCGGCGGCGGCAGGTGGACGGGCGCCTGCGACGGAACTCTGACCGGAGGTTGCGAGGGGGGCAGGTGCACCGGCGGCGGCAGGTGCACAGGCGGCGGCAGGTGCACGGGCGCGGGCAGCGGAGCTTGGACTGGCAACGGCGGGCGTAGCGGAATCGGTAGCGGCAGCGGAACCAAGACCGGCGCAGGAGCCGCGGCTGGCACCGGCGGAGCAGCAGGAAGCGGCGGCGCGGCCGGAAGCGGTGGCGCGGCCGGCGCCGGCGGAAGAGCCGCAGGTCGCGCAGCCGGAATCGGCGCGTTCGCGGGCGGGGGTGGCGCCGCCGGAGCGATCAGGTGGTTGGCCTCTGGGACCTCGATGTTTGCCGGGGCGGGGGCTTGCTGGGTTGGGACGATGAGGTTTTGCAGCGGTCGGGGCAGCAACGCGACACTAGGCCGGATCCCGAGCGCCAGCGCCACCTCCAGCGACAGGGCGGCGGCCACGAAGACGACCGCCAGCACGCTTCCGACGAGCACCAGAGGTCGGCGCTCGGGTTCGGCGTCGGGATGCGCGCCGCTGGGCTCCTCGATGGCAGCAGTATGGGTTTCGGCTTCCTCGTCGGGAACGGCGCTGTACGCCAGATCCTCTTCGCCCAACTTCGTACCGAACGGAACATCCGGTGCCGCAAGGTATCCCGGAGAAACCGCGTAGGGATCGATCGCGCCGGTGCCGGGATCTTGCGCGTACGCCAGGGCCGCGGTCGAGGAGGCAAACAACGGCGCGTTGGCCGACGCCAGCGCTGCGCCCCAGGCCAACGCGGTCTCGGGTTCTTCGGCCGCGGTCACCGGCAGCGTCGACACCGCTTCCAGTTGGGGCTTGATCGCAGCGACGTCCACGCCGGAGCCGACGACGAACACGCTCTGCGGGCGCGTCTCCAGCGTGTCCAAGCCGGCCAGCATCGCGGCCAACTCCCCGACGCTGTGGCCGGAAATCAGCTCCTTATGGACGTCGGTAATGGCGCCGTCTGCCGCGTCGACGACCGCCAGCGTCGCGGTGTCGGGCTCGAGGAACAGCAAGGCAGTGTGGGTGTCGCCGACCATGCAGCCGACGGTCTGGGCCAGCGCAGCCGCGGCCATGAACGCCGACACCAGCATGACGTTTTCGATCTTGCGGGCGGCCAGCGCCTCCCGCAGAGCGGCAGCGTCCACCTGGTCAGTCCAGGTGACCCCGGTCGAGGCGAGCGCATGGCCCGCCTCCGTAGCACCCTCCCGGGTGCCCAGGATCGCCGAAATAACTTGGTCGGCTGCGCTCAGCGTTGCCGCATCGTCGTCGGTGGCGATGTCGAACTTGTTGTCCTCGACGGTCACACCGTCGGCGTTTTCACCTTCAACCAGCAGCATTCGGACCGATGTCGGTGCCATCGACACCCCGAGCACGATATCCACCGCGCCTCCAGAACCATTCGTAGCGCGCCACGGTTTTAGGCGGAGGGGACACCGCGTCCGGCGCTACATACGAATAGTCGCTGCGCAAGCTGTGCGGTGCAGTAGCCGAACTTAAGTGGACCGTATGAAGTTTAGATACGAGCGCGACGGCGTCGGTCCGCGTTGGCCCTGGTACTTCGACCCGACCCGCGAGCTGCCGTAGGGATGCTCGGCGGGGCTGGTCAGCCGCAGGATGCACAGTTGGCCGATTTTCATCCCCGGCCACAGCGTGATCGGCAAGTTGGCGACGTTGGAAAGCTCCAGGGTGATGTGGCCGCTGAAACCGGGATCGATGAAGCCGGCGGTCGAATGAGTGAGCAACCCCAGTCGCCCCAGCGACGATTTGCCCTCCAACCGGCCCGCCAAGTCTTCGGGCAGCGTGCACGTCTCCAGCGTGGAGCCGAGCACGAACTCGCCGGGATGCAGCACGAACGGCTCCCCTTCAACCGGTTCCACCAGGCTGGTCAGCTCGTCTTGCTGCTGCGCGGGGTCGATGTGGGTGTACCGGGTGTTGTTGAAGACCCGAAACAAATTGTCGAGGCGAACGTCCACACTGGACGGCTGCACCAAGGCGTCGTCGAACGGATCGATTCCCAACCGCCCGGCGGCGATTTCGGCCCTGAGGTCGCGATCGGAGAGCAGCACGCGACGAGCGTAGCGGCCTGTGATTGCGGATGAACGGTGTGACGCCGGATGCTAGCCTCTCCAGGCAACATTGCCGATGTAGTTCAATGGCAGAACATCAGCTTCCCAAGCTGAATACGCGGGTTCGATTCCCGTCATCGGCTCC
>NZ_DASXEP010000146.1:0-8964 GCF_036490025.1 Mycobacterium sp.
GTATTTGTCGTTGTACCAGAAGGTGATCTTGACCCGGTCGGGCTCTGGTTCGATCTTTTCCACCTTGCCGACGGGCACGCCGAGAATCACGACGTCGTCCCCGTTGTAGATGCCGGTGCTGTTGGCGAAGTAGCCGACGACTTTCGTGCGGCCGACGCCGCTCTCCATACCCACGACCGTGACGATGCCCCCGATCAGCACCAGCACCAGCCCGATGGCCGTGCCGATTTTGGCGTTCAAAAACTTCACCGTCCGCCACCACCTGGGGTTGGGGGCCGACCAATCGGCCCCGGCCCGTTCAGCACGGGCGATTGAGACTGTGGCGATTGCCCGGGTGCGGGCTGTTCGATCGGTCCCAGAAGCGGAGGCAGGGATTGTCCTTGGCCGGGACCTGCCGGCGCGGGCAACCCAGGCGGCGGGCCGCCGGGTGGCGGCGCAGGCGGCGGCTCCCGATACGGGTAGCAGCCAGGCCCAGGCAACGCCACGCCGGGCACACCGCACTGGTGATCGTTGGGGTTTCCGGTGATGGCATCCGGAATAGTCATCCGCGGTGGTCCGCCCTGGCCGGTGCGCGGGTACGGAGCCGGCAGCGGCGGCGTTCCCGGCTGACCGACCTGCGGGTCGGCACGCTCTGTCGGCAACGCCGTATTCGGATCCAGCCCAAGGTCGGAGAAGGCCGCATCGATGAACGGCTGCAGCCACTGCCCGGGCACCAAGTTGGGAATGTAGGCCTTAAAGAACGGCCCCGAACTCACCGATTCACCCAGCCCTAAGGCGTACCTGTTAAGGCCGACGAGTGCCTTCTGCACGCGTTCCTTGCGGTTGTCGACGATCGTCAACACGCCGTTGAGCCGGTCCAGCGTCGGCTTCAACGTGTCGCGGTTCTCGGCGATGAAGCCCTTCAACTGCTGGGCCAACGCGGAGAGGTTATTGGCTATCTGGTCCAGCGCAGAGCTCTGGCTCCTGAGCTGAACCAAGAGCGAGTTGGTGTTGCCGACGAGATTGACAATTTCGTCACTGCGATCGGACAGCACCTTGGTTGCTTTGTTGGCGTTACTCAACAGGTCTCGTAGCTGCGCATCGCGCGCGTCCAGTGTCTGGGAAAACCGCGCCAACCCCTGCACTGCAACTTTCAAGTCGGGCGGCGTGTTGGAGAACGTGTCGGCCAGCACGGCAAGCGACTTCGACAGTCGATTGGTGTCCAGCCCGCTGATGGTCGTCGTGAGGTCACCCAACGCGTCGGGCAGTTGATAGGCCGGTGTCGTCCGGTCGAGCGGTATCGGAGCGCTCAGTTTCCCGTCACCCCGCGGGGTCACCTCGAGGATCTTGGTCCCGAGCAGGGTCTTCAACTTGATCGCGGCCTCGGTGCGGTCGCCGAGGCGAATGTTGTTGGCAACATCGAACGTGACGAGCACCCTCGGCCCGTCCAATTCGACGCTGGAGACCTGCCCGACCCGGAAGCCTGAGACTTGCACGATGTTGCCGGACATCAGCCCGCCCGCTTCGGCGAAATACGCCGAGTACGTCGCACCTTTGGGGAAGAACGGCAACTTGTCGTAGTTCACCGACAGCAGCATCAGCGCAAGGATGAAGCCGACACCGATGAGGCCGATGCGAATCGGGTCGCGTTCAGAGAAAGGCTTTCTCATCGGGGCGTGCACCTCCCCGTGGGCTGGTCGGCCAGCTTGACGTATATGGGCTGGCCACCCTTGCCGTTGACCTTCAATACGATTTCGCAGAAATAGAAGCTGAAGAAGTCCCCGTACATGCCTTGCCTGGTGAGTATCTGAAGGGCATCGGGCCAGGTGTTGAGAAAGTTGTCGAAATAATCGTGATCGGCCAGCACGTCCACGGCGGTTCGATCCACCTCGTGCACCACTTTGTTCAGTGGCGGGCGCGCCTGCGCCAGCAGGCCCGCAATGGAACCCGCAGCCGCGTTGGCGTAAGCCACACCGTCGCTGATGTCTTGCTTGCGGGCATTCAAACCGTCGACGAGTTCCGCGAGCGAGTCGACTGCCTTTCCGAGCTGGGCGCTCTGGCCGCCGAGCGAACCGAGCACGGAATTCAGGTTCACGACGACTTGACCGATCAATTGGTCCCGGTCGGCCAAGGTGTTGGTCAGGGCCGCGGCCTGGCTGAGAAACGAGCCGATCGTGGCGCCCTGACCCTGGAAGGCCGCGATCAATTGACCGGTCAGCTTATTCACCTGCTCCGGGTCCAGAGCGCGAAACAGCGGCCGAAAGCCACCGATCAGCGCGTCCAAGTCCAACGCGGGCTCGGTCCTACTCAGCGGGATGGTCTCACCGGGATGAAGCCTTTTGACTGCCCCGGCGCCCTCCTCCAGTGCTACATACCGGCCGCCTACCAGGTCGGCGAAGCGAATGGCGGCTCTGGTGCCCTCGGTGAGCACGACATTGTCGGCGGCGGTGAACTTGACGAGCACGGTCGAATCGGGCTGGATATCTATGCTCTTGACCTTGCCGACCTCGACGCCGGCGATCCGGACGAAGTTGCCGCCCTCCAGCCCTGACACGTTCGCGAACTGGGCCGTGTAGGTCTTCTCCGACTGGAAACGCAACTGGGCGAAGACGGCGATTAGCGCAAACGCACCAAGCACGCAGACGAGCGCGTAAACGGCGAGGCGCCACAGCGCACCTCGCAGATTCTCTCGCATCTCTGCCTTCCTCTAGGACTAGGGCTTTCAGGGTGCCGGGGCGAATGGCGGTGCCGGAGGCGGCACGCATTGTCCGGTGACGATTCCGCAGGTTGGTTGCGGCCCGACGCCCTGCACTGGCGGCACGAACGGTTCGGATCCGGCCGGCGGCGGCCCGGCTTCTCGTGGCCGACCCGGCGAAGGCGCTGGTGGCAGGCCGGGATACAGGGGCATTCCGTCCGGGGCGTATTGCTGCGCACCGTAGGGTGCCTGGCTCTGGTATCCATCCGTACCAGGGACCGGACCGGGCGCCGGGCCTCCCGGGTGACGGAGGCTGGGTGGTCGCGGTGTTCCGCGGGTGACGGGGAAATAGTCAACGTAGCCCGGGAAGCCGATACCGGGATTCGGCCGCACGTCCAGTCCGGTGCCCCACCCGGAGTGGGTGACCAGGTAGCGCTGTGGAAAGTTCTTCGACACGTCTGGCAATGACCCACAGCCAGGCTGGCCACCAGGACCACCCTTGATGTCGTTGATCGGCAGGTTGTCGGGGAATCGGTAGGTGTCGTCACCCAGAAGTAGACCGGCATCCAGGATCACCGAAAAGCCGTTATGGCCGCCGGCTACGTCGAGAAAGCCGAAATCGACAACGTTCTTCCCGCCGACCAGCAGGCAGGTGAGTTCCGGGTTGTATTTCATCAGCAGGCGAGTGGTGGGCTCGAGCAGGTTGATGCCATGCACCAGGTTGTCTTTGTTGGGACCGAGCAGGTTGACCCCGCTGTGCGAAAGTCCGGTGACGTCGAGCAGCAGCGAGTCAAGCTGCTTGGCGTTGCTGCTGATAGTGGTACTCGTGGTGCTGAGGGCGTCGAGAACCGTCACGATGTCATGCGCGGCCCCGCCGTAGGTATCGCTGAAGCCCTTGAGTGCGCGGAAATCGGCCCGGATCGTCTCATTGCGGGGATTGACCGCCATCAGAACCTGGTTGAGGTCGGTGGTCAACTCGCCGATGGCCTCCCCCTTGCCACGGAACCCGTCGGCCAACGCAGTGAGAATGGCGTTCAGTTTGGCGACGTCGACCTTGTTCAGCACACCGACCAAATTCTGAAACACGGTGTTGACCTCGGTGGTCACGTTGCGTGACTCGACCACCGCGCCAGCCCTGAGCCGCTGCCGGCTCGGGTCGGTGGGAGTGAGTAGGTCGACATACTTCGCCCCGAAAGCCGTGGTGGCGGTGATCTCGGCGCCGACGTTGGCGGGGATGTACTTGAGCTGCTCTGGGTACAGCTCCAACTGAAGCTTGACCGGCTCGCCGGGCTGAATCGAAGCAACCCGGCCGACCTGGACGCCACGCAACTTCACCTTCGCGCCGGGTTCCATCACCAGGCCAGACCGGTCCGAGGTGAGAATCACCCTGGCGTAGGGCCTGAAGTCTCTGTTGAACGCGCCGAGCGTCAGCACAAACGCGCCGATGATGACGGCAAGCAAAATCACGGTCCACAGCCCCGGGTGCAAGCCGGCCTCGCGCCGCTTCCTTCTCATCGTCGCTATCCCGACAGGTTGAAGTCGCCGGAAACCCCGTAGGCGGCCATCGCGACCGCCAACGTCACCGCTACCGCCACGACCAGCGACGCGCGCACCGCACGACCGACCGCCTCGCCGACCCCAGCCGGGCCGCCCGAGGCGTTGAAGCCGTAATAGGTGTGCACCAACATGATCGATGTCGCGGTCCCTATTACTTGCAGCATCGACCAGATCAGATCGGTCGGCTGCAGGTACGTATGGAAGTAGTGGTCGTAAACGCCGGGGGCCTGCCCGTAGGCGAAAATTACAAGGCTCCGGGTGGCCATGTAGCCAGCCAGCGAAGCCATACACCACAGCGGAACTGTGACGACCACGCCGGCCACCACCCGGGTGGAGACCAGATAGGTGATTGTCCGGATGCCCATCACCTCGAGCGCGTCGATTTCCTCGTTGATCCGCATGGCACCCAACTGCGCGGTGGCACCGGCACCGATGGTGGCCGCCAGGCCGATACAGGCGACAAGCGGCGCCGCGAGACGCGTATTGATGTACGCCGACGCGAAACCGCTCAAGGCCTGCACTCCGACGTCGGACAACGACCGGAACAGCTGGATTGCAACAAGCCCACCCACAGACATCGTCAAGGTGGTGACGACTACCACGGTGCCGCCGATGACGGCCAGTGCACCAACGCCCAGGCTCATGTTGGCGATCAGGCGCAGCGTCTCCACTTTGTAGCGGACGACGGCTTCCCACACGAAGCCCAAGGCCCTGACGTAGAACGCGGTCTGACTTCCCAGCCGGTTCCACTCGTCGAACAGCCGACGCGCGAATCTCGTCAGCCGCGGCAGCCGCAGTCCTGCGGGGGCGGCGGTCATATCGTCGCCTTCGTCGTGACTGCCGTGAACACAACGTTGATGACGAACAACGCCATGAACGTATAGACCACTGTTTCGTTGACCGCGTTGCCGACGCCTTGCGGGCCCCCACCCACCGTGATGCCCTTGTAGCAGGCGATGAAGCCGGCGATCACGCCGAACAGTGTCGCCTTGGCGAAGGCTATGACGACTTCGGTGACCCCGACGAGCAGTGTCAAGCTCGCCGCGTAGGAACCGGGATTGACGTGTTGGAAGCCGACAGAGAAGAAGTAGCTGGTGACCAGGCCGACGATGGTGTTGATGGCGTTGAGCAACAACCCGTTCACCATGAGAGCAAGCACCCTCGGAACCAGCAGGCGCTGAACCGGGTCGATTCCCATCACTCGCATCGCATCGATTTCTTCGCGGATGGTGCGAGACCCCAGCTCGGCGCACATTGCGGTGGCACCGCAGCCCGCGACCACCAACACCGTCGATATCGGGCCGATGTACACGACACACGCCAGCGCGGCGCCGGTACCGGATAGGTCAGCGGCGCCGATCTCGACTAGCAGAATGTTGATGATGAAGACGGCGAACGCGTTGAACGGGATCGAAACCATAAACGTCGGAAAGATCGTCACCCGTGCCACGAACCAGCTCTGGTGGATGAACTCACGCCAGGCCAAGGGCGGACGCACCATCTGCACCAAGATGTCCAGAGACAACGCGAAGAAGTTGCCGACCTCGCGCAGCGGCTTGGTGTAGGTCTCTGGCTTTAGCTCGTTGTCCCCGATCGGCGAACTGGCGTCCGGCGGAGCAGGTCGTGCTTCCGTCGCAACCACTAGCGCACCCGTTGGTATCTAGCCTCGGCCGACATTAGAGCGACGAATCCTCCCCGTAGCGGTTAATGACAAGCGCCGAGATCCAACATGTGGCCCGCGGCACAGCGGGACGGTACCACGACATTCAGGGGCAGCAACACATTTCCCTTTTATTCCCGACAAGTCAGGTTCAGTAGACATCTGTTGAACTAACTTCGATTTGCTGTGAGCTCCCGATAAACCAATCCGAATGTCACAACGATCGATGACCGGCCAGCCGGGCGTGCCCTCCGCTCGACGAAGGCAACCGGACCGCCTTGTACCTGGACAACCCGGGAATTCCGCTTCGCGGAGCGCGTCCGTCTGGCCTCAGAACGTCTGGGGCCGTGGTCGCGGTGGGCCCTCCGTCCCGGCTAGCGGACTGATAACTGGATAATTCGCTGAGACGAACCTTCTTCCTCTCGACTTTCATTCTGTAATTGCATAAAGGTGACCGGTTGCACTTTGCACTCCAATTATCAGGCGGCCCTATAAAGGGGGCATTATTTGAACCGTTCAAAGAATATATTCATCTATATTTCGAACGCCTCGAGAGGCTTATATGATCGTGCACCGCGCATGCATCGAGAAATAGCGAGGTGAAAAGAAAAGGGGTCGCGACACGCGCTCTGCATCGCGCACTCCGGGACCGCGGCTTGCCGAGCGGCGTTGCAGGCCGCGGGAACATATCCGACGCCCTACGCCGGAAATCGGCCCGATCGTGTCCGCCCGTCACCCGCCTGACCAGTGCTTTTCGACGCTGACGCGTGCGCACCCGGCATCGGTGGGCCTGGTTCCGGGCTCGTGTTGCCCGCAATCTCGGCACGTGCGGCCATCGTCAAAATCGTCAGCATCGTGCTCGAAGCGACCGGACAATTACGCCCGACCAACGACTGGCCGACCGCCCCGTCTCGGCTTAGGGCGGTGGCGGTTGCAAGTGGAACGCGTGAATGAGACACGTCGCGAATCCACTCACAACAGCGAAACATTTATCTATATATCGAATTAGACCATTAGCATGTTTAAGCACGTTGCTGATGAGTCCGGCGGCGCGTCTCCGGTGCTCGACCGTAGCGCGGTCGCTGCTCCTGCCTGCCCCTTGCCGACTCGATAACCGGGTCGCGGCGTCGGAGCTCGGCGAAGGTGGCCGACCGTAACTGACGCCCAAGTAAATCGCTGCTACACCAGAAGAGCCACAGCGTGCTCTTGTGAACGCTCGGCCCAAGGAACACCGTGCGCGTTCGTGGGACGCCGGCTGGCCCGCTGATGAGGACGACGTGCGCGAAGGTTGCTGGCTGCACCAGAATCGGCTACGCGGAGAAGGGCCTACGGCGCAGGCCGCTCGTCACCTCGTTGATTCCGCACACGGCGTCCGACCGTCGGCAAAACATTGCTGTTGATTCAGCGATCCCACACCGACAAGGCTGGCGGCAGCTACATTTCACTAGCGGACGCTTTGGCAAACCTGGCCGGGGGTGGGCTCGTGCAAAAACTGTTCTTCAACGCAGCAGCTGGCGCTGTGATCGCGGCGGGAGCTGCGGCGTGCTCATCGCCAACCGTGTCACCACCGCCGGGCGAAATTCCCGGAGGAACCGCCAGGGTGACCATCAACAACAGGGCCCTCCCCGCGGTGAATGCGGTGAAATGTGTGCCAATCAGGTCCCTGACGACGATCACTGCTGGTGACGCAGCCGCCGGCGTCACGGCTCTGGTCTCCAACGAAACCGGGCTTGAGGCCAAAACTGTCAGCATCAACGATATGGGCGGTTTCACCGGTAGATATTTGAGCGGGCTCGAGGGCAAAGCCGACGTGAGTATGACGGGTCGGACGTACATCTTCCATGGCACCGCTGACGGGTTCGACACTGACAACCCCAGCGTGCGGACCACTAGCGCGTTCGCGATCGAGGTCTCCTGCTAGCTGCTTGCCGAGAAGCCGCCGGGCTGCGCAGCTGCGCCATCGCGGCGTGACGGTCGCGGCAGCCGCCGCAGTGGCGCGACGACGGCTTCGTTCAAAGGGTGTCCAGGCCAGACCGCGAAAGCGTAATATATCTGCCTGATTAGGAGTTGCCCGAAAGCAGAGCTGAAGCTAAGGCGAGCAGTTGGCCGAACGGGCTTCCGCAGTAGCACCGGCCACCGCCTCGCGGCGGTAGCCAAGGAGGAGCACGATATGCCGTATCAGCCGCTGACTTTGCCCGTCCTGGTGGTCGCCGCCGGCGCCATGCTGTGCGCTACCCCCGCACATGCGGATGGTGACAACAACACGCTGATACCGAACAACAAGCGACTCAACGACGGCGTCGTTGCCAACGTTTACACCGTCCAGCATCAGGCCGGCTGCACCAACGACGTCAGAATCAACAAGCAGTTGCAGCTCGCCGCGCAGCGCCACACCCACGACGTGCTGAACAACCGCAACCTCGACGCCGACACCGGCTCCGACGGCTCAACCCCACAGGACCGCGCCAACGCAGCCGGCTTCCATGGTCAGGTTGCCGAAACGATCGCAATCAACCAATCCATCGCCATCAGCGGCAACGACTTGATCAATAGGTGGTATTACAACCCCGCGTATATGGCCATCATGTCCAATTGCGCCAACTCACAGATGGGGGTGTGGTCGGAAAACAGCCCGGATCGCACCGTCGTGGTGGCGGTCTACGGCCAGCCCCCGCAGCCTGGTCCAAACAGCCCGGGAGGTCCGCCGTCACCGCTGGCCGCCGCACAAAGCCCAGGGGGGAACATTCCGCTCGATCCCACCCCGGACTACGACGCCAGCGACGAGCTGGAGTTCGGCATCAACTGGTTCCCCTGGATTCTGCGGGGCGTCTACCCGCCGCCCGCCACCCCGCCCCAATAGGCAAGACGTCCCCATGCGCCACGAAAACGGCCCCCGGATAATTCTCCGAGGGCCGCTTCAAGTGGTAGCGGGGACAGTGTCTGGTTTCAGGACATAGTTGGCAGCTGTCTCGCGACATAGTTGACACCTCATCAGCGTGGGAGGTCAAACCATGTCCAAGGCGCAGCTCGTCATCACTGCCGTCGTGGTGGAAGGCCGCAGCAAAAGCGAAGT
>NZ_DASXEP010000147.1:0-24361 GCF_036490025.1 Mycobacterium sp.
ACTTCGCTTTTGCTGCGGCCTTCCACCACGACGGCAGTGATGACGAGCTGCGCCTTGGACATGGTTTGACCTCCCACGCTGATGAGGTGTCAACTATGTCGCGAGACAGCTGCCAACTATGTCCTGAAACCAGACACTGTCAGCCCGACAACATAAAGTCGTTTGAACAGCGCTTTTCCACCTGCTTCGAGTGCACATGCGTTCGACGGCATCGAAAATTGTCACAGATTGTCACAAGCGACTGGTTGATGTCGACGCACGCGTGTGCGACCGCGTTAGTCGCTGGCGCGTGATGCCGGCGGAGCAAAGCTGCGCGTCGCTATCTCAAGAGCGTCGGGCTGAGCATGTACATAGGTGCGAAGAGTGAACGACACGTCGGCGTGACCTAGCCAAGCCGCGACCAAGGCGATGGGGACGCCCTGGAGATGCATGAGCGTCGCGCAGGTGTGCCGGGCATCATGCAACCGCACCTGTGGCACGGCGAGATTCTTTATGGCTCCATGCCACATGGTTGAGAGCGTCGACGGGTGATAGGGTTCGCCCGCCTCGTTGCAGACGACATAGTTCTTGCCTGCGTAGGCCTCTCCGAGTGACAGCCTTTCTGCCGCTTGGCGGGCTTTCGCCGCGTTAAGTTCGCCAAGCAACGCGTCGGGCAGTGGGAGCACTCGGCTAGCTGATGCCGTTTTCGGGTCGTCTTGGTCGAGCGCGCGGCCCCCGACGTCGACACGCGTCTTCTCAATCAGCACTGTCCGCCCGTCGAGATCCACGTCTTCCCAACGCAACCCAGCGATCTCCCCGCGTCGTAAGCCGGCAAGAGCGAGGTGCCACGCGTGCCGGTTGCGATCGCTAGCGATGCCCTTTAGAACGCTCCGCACCTGGTAAGCAGTGAAGGTCTCGAACTTCCTGGCCTTACCCGGAACCCGATCGACCAGTTCCGCAACGCTTCTCGCCAAACGGCCCTCGGCGACCAGCTGCCGGAGGACCTGCGAAAGTGCCCCGAGCATGTAATTGCATGAGCGCGCGCTCCACGCTTTCCGCGGCCGACCTCCTGGTCGCTCTAAAGTCCCGTCGCGCAGCTGCACGATCAGTTCGTCGATATGTCGGCGTGTCAGATCTTGAATACCGAGGTCACCGAGCTCGCTGCGCACCGGCTGGCGGACGTACTCATAGCCTGCGGCTGTCGTGGGTCGGATCTTGTGACGAGACTTCAGCCAATCCGCACAAGCGTGCTCGACCGTCAGCGTCGATCGCTGGACGTAGGTGCCGGCATTCACCTGACCTTGGATCTCTGCGAGGGCCACCCGGGCTTCTTTCTCCGTCCGGTAGCGGCGCCGTAGCTGTTTGCGCTTTCCGCCAGACGAACCGGTGTCAACCGTCAGCTGATAACGCACGACAGCCTTACTCCCGACCCGGCGAGCTAACTCGACGCGTCGGATCTGAGGTGGAAGCTGGCGGCGTTCAGTCATGGGCGCCGGGGTGTTAAGACGCGGCTTCGGTATGGGATGCGATGAAGCGGTGAATTTCGGCGGATGTAACCCGCCGAGACGCCCCAATCTGAACCCAAGCAAGCTCGCCGCCATCGAACAGACGATAGATCGATGAGCGCGAGATCCTCAGGGCTGAAGCAGCTTCCGATACCGTCAGAAGAAGTCTGCCCTCGATCGGACGCCCAACGAAAGGGCTATGCTGCATCGGGTCCGGGGAGTGCATCTGGCTCATGGGATCCCCTCGTGGTGAGTGCTGTTCCACCACTGTAATTCGCCCCAGTGACTACTTTGTGCACACTTTTCGTACTCGTTTTTTAGTAACGCTTGGCGTTAATAACGGCTTACGTTACTATTGACAGGTGATCCGCTCGTTCCGGGATAAGGACACGGAGGCGGTATGGCGTCGCCGCTACGTCAAAAAGCTCAGCCCGGAGCTCAGCAGGCTCACATACAACAAGCTCGTTCTCATCAACGCAGCCGAGAGCATCAACGACCTGCGCGTGCCGCCAGGCAACCGGCTCGAAAAATTGGCCGGCGGTCGCGCCGGCCAATACAGCATCCGCGTTAACGATCAGTGGCGCATCTGCTTCACCTGGAGCGCTGCCGGTGCCGGAAATGTTGAACTGGTCGACTATCACTAGAAAGGAGAAGCCGATGGCAGACTTCGCACCCACCCACCCCGGCGAGATTCTTCTCGCGGAGTTCCTTGAGCCGATGGGTATCTCGCAGTACCGGATTGCGAAGGCGATTGATGTCCCGGCGCGACGTATCAACGAAATCGTTCACGGCAAAAGAGGAATCAGCGCGGACACCGCTCTGCGTCTCTCGCGCGCGTTAGGACTGAGCGACATGTTCTGGATCAACATGCAGGCTCAATACGACGCCGAGGTGGCGCGCGACCACATCGGAGGGCAACTCGCCTCTATCGAGCGGATCGCTTAACTGATGGACTCAGCACGGCTTGCGTGCGGCTAGGGTCATCGGCGGCTGGGTCCCTCTGCGTTCGACAGCCGGAACAGGGGGAGTGATGGGCGCGACCGTGATCGTTATTGGCACGAATCAGATTCGAGACTCCCCGATGCTCCGCAATCGTGACTGGATGGAGTTAATCGCGAAAGCCCGCGAGTGGGATCTGCGATTTGTCGTACCTGAAGTCTGCTTGGTGGAAGCGACCAATGTAGTTCGTCGAAAATGGACCGAAGAAGTACAGACTCCGCTGGGAAAATTGAAGCTTGGCGAGTTCGGTCTCGCTGAGTCGCAACAAGCGATGAACGAGGTGATCGACGCTGCCATAAATGGCTATGGCGAGGCGCTGCGCGCTCGACTGGCTGAGATCGGTGCCGATGTTGTCAAGGTTCCCGATTCTGTTGAGTGGACTGATGTGGTGCAGCGCGCGAGCGACAGGCGCGCACCATATGGGCAGGGGCAAAAGGATGGGTTTCGGGACACCCTCATCTGGTACAGCACACGTGCCGTTGCAGCAGAAGCCCTGAGTGCGATGTGTGGCTGATCAGTACGAACCACACCGATTCGGCGGAAACGCGAAGACAGACTCAGAAGCGTGCCCTTATCCGCTGCATCCCCATCTCATCGAGGAGTTGCAGATCGACGGGTCGCAAAGTCGGGTCTCGTATGTGCGCACGCTCGGGCGTCTCGTGCAGCATCTAGCAGGCACCTACGACGGGCTGCCGGCAGAAAAGCGAGAGGCGCTAGTCGCTCACCTCGGCCTAGAAGGGTTCGAGCGGGTGCTTGCAGATTCGGTTAGACAGTTGCCATTGAATCCCTCCGCCGCGGCACTGCCAGTGCGGACTGTAGCTGCCTCAATCCAGTCCAGCGCGAGCTACTCGGACACTTTGGAGCTTGTCGACGCCGCGATGCGCGGAGGCGCCGGGTGGACAGCGCAATTTCACCAAACTATCGAGGCGGTAGTTCATCTCGCGGATCTGGCGGGAGATACCGCAACGGCGGAAAAGAAGTTGAGCGTGGCTGGGCGTCTCGAGGTCGGTGCTGATGGGAACGTTCGGCAGCTAATAGTGACGTCGATAGAGGCGTTACCAGATGACCCGGCACGTAGGGCCTGGGTTCGATGGCAATCTTCGGACGCAATGAGGTCATTGCTGGCACAAGACATAGTGAGCGCGTTTCAGGCGTCGCCTACGTCAGATTTGATGGCGGAGTATTTCAAGTCGATGCCGTCAGCATCAGATCAGATGAGGGATCTGCTCACGACATCCAGTCACCGCTGGACTCCCTCAAGAACTCACCCGGCATGCTCGATGCGCTGAAGAACATCCAGTTACCGCTGGACTCCCTCAAGAACTCACCCGGCATGCTCGATGCGCTGAAGAATATTCAGTCGCCGTTAGATGCATTAAAGGATTCGCCGGGAGTGTTGGGCGCGTTCGAAACTAGGCGGCCCGGAGACGTCGAGGAACCGGCGACTAGCCCGAGTAGTAACGAGACGATCAACTTAGGCGAAGGTTCGTCGGAGGCCGCGGGTGAAGAGCGCGGGGGCGCGAAAGAGTTGCCCGACGATTGAAAGCGCGCTGATGCCACGTCCGCTGATCGTTCGAGTCAGCCTACTTACGCACCACACTCGCGGCTTATCTGCCAATCAATCTTATCTTCAATCACCTAGAAAATGTCTCACCAACCGCGAAGCCCGCGCTGACGGTGTGATGGTCTCCATCGACGGGGTCGCTGCGCTGCGCGGGGTCCGGGCCCGCACCCTGTCGCCAACCGGAGCCGTCGTCGCCGGAGGCGGAGCGCTCCTGTTCGCCGGCCTAGGGATTGCAGCACTCGGCACTGCCGAACAGCCCGCGGTGCAGCCGGCTTAAGGGACAGCTGTCTCGTTTTTAACGTTGTGGGTTTCGCAGATGTCGCCACGAAAGCATCGGGCCGTGGCGGTCAACCCGCGCTGATTTGCTCGTCGAACCCAAAGAGCCGAATTGCAGCCGACTTTCCTTTCAACGAATGGAATCCCCGGTCGATCAGTCCGGGCGGTCGAGCGTTTAGAGCGTCGGCAGATTTTTCGGTCAGCAGTATCGAGTCGAGTGTCGTCTTGGTGAGCTGCTCGACGCGGGCCGCGACGTTGACGGTGTCGCCGATCAACGTGAACTCGAGTTTTCCTGCGCCGCCGATGGTTCCAGCGATCACCACCCCGGTGTTGACTCCGATGCCGATCCGAAGTTCACCGCCGAATCGCTCGGCGACCATGCGGTGAATCAGCACAGCCGCGCTCACCGCAGCATCAGCATGAGCCGCGAGGTCGTTCGGAGCGCCGAAGACCGCCAGGGCACCGTCACCGAGGAACTTGTTCACGTGCCCACCGGCGTCCACGACAGCAGGCACCACGATCTCGAACAGCGTGTTGAGCCGAGCGACAACGTCCTCGGCGGGATTGGCCTCGGCGAACGGAGTGAAGTCGCGGATGTCGACAAACATCACCGTCACCTCGCGACGCTCACCGGTGAACACATCGTCACCCTGGTCGAGCAGCCGCGTCGCGAGAGCCGGGTCCACGTATGTCCCGAACGCGGCCTGAAGTCGTTGTCGCTCAGCCAAACCCGCCTGCATCCGGTTGAACGAAGCTGACAGCGCGCCCAGGTCATCGTCCTGAACCACCGGCAGGCGTTGGCTGTAATCACCTGCCGCAACACGCTCGGTGCCTTCAGCCAGATCGCGAATGGGTTGCATGGACGGTGAGAATGCGGCTGCGACAGTGATCGGCACGGCGACGAAAAGCGTCAACCCACACCCGATCACGGCCCAGAGCACCGGAGCCTCGCTGGCCTGATGGAACAAGGTAGCAAACATCGCGCCCCCGACGGTGAACGAGAACGCGGTCGCGAGCAGTAACACGTTCGACCACGCGGCAAAACTCGGCCGAGAACGGGGCAGAGCGTCACCGATGCCCGTATCACCGGCGAGCGCGAGCCTGATTGGTCGCAACTGTGCTTCGACCATGCTGTGCACCGGGATCAGCGCTACAGCTGTTGCGAAGGCGGCACCCACGATTCCGTACTGAACTAGCCGAGACCCGGTCGCACCGACGATCGCGCCGATAGCGACCAAGAGCAGGGCACCCCAAACAGCGCTGGCCGCTAACGCCCGGACAACCGACCCCCGACCCCATGTGTAGGTCGCTTCCAACGCCATCGCCGGGTCGACCGGGTGACCAGCTGCCCACTGCTCCCAGAGACGGGTGCGCTTCACGCTCGGAAGGTTCACTGCGTACCCGAGCGTGAGCACGGCGACGGCCGTGAGGGCCGCCGCCTCCACGTAATGACCGGACCTCTCGAAAGCGACAACGCCGAACGACGGGATGAGAAAAATCGGCAGTGTCAAGAAGGACATGATCGCGTAGACCGCCCACGAGTACCGCGCCCCGTACCGACCCCACGCCCACTGCCAAATACGATCCATGTCGGGAGACTAAGGCGGCCAGCCACCTGGTCATACGTGTTTGAACGCGCATCCGTCATCGCATTGTCGAGCGGCTTGTCTATCTGGGCGGCGTCCTTCGTTCTGGGCCTGCCTAGCCTGACGTCGCAGAACTAAAGAATTGAGATGGTTCGGCGGAATCATCTGTGTCGCAGAAAAGACCAGTTGGCCTCGTCGCAAAAGTTGCCTCAAAATCGTTGTCGCACATTTACATGTTCTGAGACTTATGAGACACTTAGGTATGGCGCCCCGCACCGCACCTGTCACCACCGGAACTCAGCTTGGCTATGCCCGCGTGAGCACTGGGCATCAATCCCTGGATCAACAGGTTGATGCGCTCACTGCCGTGGGCGTTGACGCCGGTCGGTTGTACAGCGACAAGCTATCGGGCAGCTCCGCCCGAGTGCAGCGTCCAGGTCTTGCCGCGCTTCTCGACTACGCACGCGAAGGCGATGCCATCGTTGTCGTCGGTATCGACCGCCTTGGCCGCAACGCCGCCGAGGTTATGACCACAATCCGTGAGCTTGGCGAGCGCGGAATTGTGCTGCGTTCCCTTCGCGAAGGCATCGACACGTCGAACGCCACAGGACGGATGGTGGCTGGCGTGCTCGCCAGCCTTGCGGAGCTTGAGTTGGAGTTGGGTCGCGAACGCCGCACGGCAGCACGAGACGCGCGGCGGGCGCGGGGCCAGTCCATCGGTCGCCCCAAGGCGCTGGATCAGTCGAAAATGGCTCTGGCACAGCGGATGCACGCTAGCGGAGAGTCGGCCAACACCATCGCTGCCACTCTCGGCGTCAGTCGAGCCACCGTGTATCGCGTACTCGCCGATGACGGCGGCCCCGAAGGCTAACGACCCGACCGCCCTAGCGTTCGGGCGGCGCAAGCGCGCGCTCCTGGGCGGACTCAGACGCCTGTAGCAGCCTCAGAAGGTGTCCGCGCACCGCTCGACCAAGGATGCCCGCAACTGCGTGCAAGTCGTATGGATCAAATGCCTCAGTGCCGTGCGATAACTGGTTCCTGACATGTCGGAGCGCCCCGACGGTTGTGGTGATTTTATCGCTTTGGACGATAACTGCTTTGACCAGTTTGGACTCGGCCAGTTCCGGCTCTAAGTCGGTCGGCCGTCAAATGCGGAAACTCGCCAGAAAACCGGCTGGAGGTGTAAACCATGTCTCGGGACACCTGTCAACGATGTCCCGAGACATGACAATGGTCGGGCTGACAGGATTTGAACCTGCGACCACTTGACCCCCAGTCGGGCATCGGCCGAATTTTGTTGTCTTGCAATGCGTCTGAATAGCTTCCTACCAGCAGAAAGCTTCTCCTGCTGTCTCTGGTCATCTCCACTGATACGTACCCAGTTGTGACAACGTCGTGACAACGCCAGTGTTGGATGCTCCATGGCGTGGGACTATCACCGCCATTTGCTGGCTCGCCCTGGTGGCATCCGGGACACTTCTCACGCTCATCGGCCTAACCGCCGCCGGCGACGCTTACCTGATCCGCGAAAGTAGCCGAATGTTGACGCCGACCTACTCGATGCGAACGAGTCCACTTGGGCGTTTGTACTTGTTGGCCGCGTTGGCTTAGCCAGTAAACCGCTGGTCAGGACGTTGATGACGTTGGCGCACGACGGCGGCCGACGAATCTACTGCGGACGCATTGCGGACGCCCTCGACCAGATACGGGTTCGGGTGCGGACGGCAACCCTGATTGTGACCACATTAGGGTCTTGCCTCGACGACACTGAGCGGCGACGCCGTTTCCACCACGCGCGTCATGGACAGCCCAGCATGTTGAAGCAGCTCGCGGTATTCCTCTGCCGTTCGTTCCCTTCCGGGCATGCTCAGCAGCATTTCTAGATCAATCCACTTTCCGATGAAATCGCGGTCGTGAGTGGGCATGACGGTTTCGATCAGCAGCACCGCTGCATCGGCCTTCTCTGCTGCCACGCGCACATTGCGCAGAATCGCAATAGCGTGTTCGTCGGGCCAGTCGTGGACGACCCGTTGCAGGATGTATGCGTCACCGCCATCCGGGACTCGATCAAAGAACGATCCATCCTCTATACGCACCCGCGCTTCGATCCCGCGTTGCCGCAACAGCTCGGGCGCTCCCTGGACAACTCGCGGCAGGTCGTAGAGCAAACCCTGCGCGGTCGGCGTCGTGGCCAGAATGCCGGCTAGCAGTCGACCGTGCCCGCCACCTACGTCCACAATGGTCGAGTAGGGGCTGAAATCGTAGGCACCAATCACTACGCGCTCCGCCAAGGCCGAAATGCTCGTCATGGCGTCGTCGAATAGCTTCGCCAGTTCGGGGTCGTCGTCCAGGTAATCGAAGAACTCCTTGCCTCGGACCAACGGAATGCTGGGCTCACCGGTTTTCACCGACTCCGACAGCAGGCTCCAATGCTCTCGGTGTTTCTTGGACCCCCAGAACAGTGCTGCCGAGGCCGTCGAACCCGGTGTCCCTGAGCGCAGGGTGGCCGCGAGCGGGGTTAAGCCGTAACGCCCGTCGCGATGCTGACGGAATATGCCTTGACTGATCAAGGCTCGCATCAGCCGACTAAGTGCGCCGGGGTCCGCACCGACGCGGTTCGACAACTCATCGAGTCCAAGAGGGCTCCCTACGAGGGCATCCGCGATGTTGAGTGCGGCGGCCGTCTGGATCGCCTGAGGTATGAAAGCGCCGAGAATGAGCTCGATCATCGCCACCGGGGGCGGAACGAGGCGTTGATGTAGTCGAGACAAGTGGTGGCGCAAACGCTCGACAGCTCGGACGAGCTTGACGGGCGGAGCCTTCGCATCTTTGGGCACGCGCGTTTCCCCTCTCCTCTGCTAGACCATGCGCCGGTTAGTGAACCACGCATCACGCCAGACACACGTCAGAAACTGAGTAGATGACCGTGCATCACGCCGCCAATGCTGGGCCGCAGCAGGCGCGATGGCCAGATTTCGGCGGAGAGAGAGGCGACGCTGAGCCGTTCGAGGCGCAGGCTTCGGACTTAAAGGGGGCACCCCCCACCCCCGGTCGGCTCGGGCGATTCGCATTTCGTCGTAGGTCGGCAGACGATGCGCACCAACTCTGTGCTGATCGGGTGACCATAATGGTTCCCGCCGTTCCTAAATCGAATGTGTCGTGTCGAAGGGGTTATAGGTTTGTCTGAGTCTGCGCTGACACTCAAGACGCCGCCGGACACGTATCGGTGCTCCTGGACGCTGTCGAAACCACCTGACGAGGCGGCTTGGAAGTCGGAGGGGGACGTAAAGCTATTAGGGAGTCGCCAGCCCTCTGGCGGTGTCTACGGTCGGGCACCTATCAACTTCTCTAGAAGCGCGAGTGGGGGTATCAGCTATGGAGCCCCGCAATACTTTGAGTATCCGGTGGTCTACGGCGAGCTAATCAACGGCCGCGACTTGATCCTTATTGACGCTCAGCTTTGCGTTTGGGAGGCCGACCGTCGTAGTGGGTTCATGTCCGCGTTTCCGCATTATTCGGCAAATTTGCCGGACAAGCCCGTTCCTGAGGACTATCTTGCGGCTACCTTATAAATAACTGAGAATCCTCACAGTCTTTCCAGGAGCCGACGAATGGCTCAGCGTCCTAGCAAGCGGAATCGTCTGTCGCGCAAGGAAAATGCGCGCCGGCGAGCACGTGTGGTCGGTGTCGGCGCGGCTGCCGGGGCGTTTTTGGCTGCGGCGATGACTCCACTTTCCAACGCGCCGGCCGCCCATGCCGACGGGTTTGATGTGATCCTTGAATCCGTCATCAATTCCATCGCCGGCTCCTTGACCGGTCTGGCCGATCCGCTGACCAGTCTTGACGCGGTGTCGGGTGTGGATCCGGTGGCCGGTCTGGGGTTGCCCGCCGCGGATCTGGCCGCTAGCAGCGGCAATTTTGGTGTGAGTGCTGCAGATTCGGCGCTGGTGTCGGCGTCTGATCCGACTTCGGCCGCTAGCTCGTTCGACACGATGCTTCAGACGCTCGCGCAGGAGTGGATCAGCAGCCAATCCGGCGCGGCTTACGACGCTCAGCTCAATACGTTATGGCACGACCTTGGCGGCAGCGGCATCCTGATCGGCAACGGTGCTAACGGAACACCGGACTCAACGTTGGCAGCGGCCAATGGTGAGGCTGGCGGCTTGTGGTTCGGCAATGGCGGCAACGGCGCCACCGATGCGCTCGGGCAGGGCGGTAGCGGCGGGGCCGGCGGGGAGATCGGTAACGGTGGTGATGGCGGTGACGGGGCCGGCGGCGGTGCCGGCGGAAACGGCGGCAATGCTGAGCTGATCGGCGACGGCGGTGACGGCGGGGCCGGCGGCAACGGCGTCGACGGCCTTGCGGGCAGCACCGGCACGGCCGGCACGGCCACCACCGCAGGCGCCGGCGGCAACGGCGCGACGGGCGAACTCGGCGGCGCGGGCGGTAACGGCGGTAACGGTGGGCTGCTTTCCGGTGACGGCGGTGACGGCGGGGTCGCCGGCAACGGCGGCGCGGGCGGCGCCGGCGGGGAAGGAGGCGCTGGCACCGGCACCGGCTCGGGCGGTAGCGGTGGCACCGGCGGTGACGGCGGGGCGGGCGGCCAAGGTGGTAGCGGAGGCTCGGGCGTTAGCGGTGGCGGCGGCACCGGCGGCGCAGCCGGCACCGGCGGCAACGGGGGCTCCGGCGGCGGCCCCGGACCAGGCGACGACAACTTAGAACACGACGTCTCCTTTGGCGGTGGCGGCGACGGAGGCCCTGGCGGTCTTGGCGGCGCCGGGGGCGATGGCGCGGCGGGCGATAATTCCGGATTTGCCGGCGGCAACGGGGGCGCAGGCGGCCAAGGCGGCCAAGGTGGTGCGGCGGCACAACACGACGGAAACGCCGGGTTCTACGGATTCAACGGCGGCGGCGGTGCCGGCGGTAATGGTGGCACTGGCGGTACCGGCACCGACGGTGGCAACGGCGGGGCCGCCGGCGGTGGTGGCGCGCCCGGCAACGGCTACTACGACGGGTCTGGGATCAACGGGCCAGCCGTGGTCGGCACGGGCGGAGCCGGCGGGGACGGTGGTGTTGGGGGCTCCGGCGAGAACGGCGGCCAGGGCGGCGACGGCGGCAACGGTGGCGGCGGCACCGACGGCTACATACAAGGCATGAGTGGCGGAAACGGCGGAAACGGCGGAAACGGCGGCGCCGCCGACGCCGGTGGCAGCGCCGGTCAAGGGGGTAGCGGCGGGAACGCCGGTAATGGCGGTAGCGCCGCATACGTTGGCACCGATGCTTATGGCGGCGCCGGCGGCACCGGCGGGGACGGCGGCAACGCAGGCGCCAACGGCACCGCCGGTGGTGGTGAGGGCGGCAATGGTGGCATCGGCGGCACCGGGGGCCCGGTCGGCACGCGCGGCATCAACGGAGCCGGCGGCGCCGGAGGTACCCCCGGCGGCGCTAGCGGCACACCCACTTTGGCAAACGCAACCGTGCCCTTGACGATGAATGCTGACCACCAACCGGTGGCATATATCTCCGTAAACGGCGGACCGATGGAGCCCGTGATAGTTGACAGCGGATCCACTGGACTTGTCATCGAACCCCAATACGTCCCAACACAAGACCTCGGTAGCGAAATCTATTCGGGCTCAGCCGGTTACAGTGGCGGGCTAAGCTACTCCTACGACACCTACGACACGACGGTGAGTTTCGGAAGCGGCCTGGTCACTTCGCCGACCGCCGTCGACCTCGTCACTCCCCAGTCGACGCAAGCTTTCGAAAGCTATTTTGCTTCCACCGGTGCAGTCGGCGTTCTGGGTATCGGGCCAGACAACGGGTTCCCGGGAACCAGCGCCGTGATCACGGCGCTGCCGGGCACTCTGGATCAGGGTGTGCTCATCAACGAATCCCAGGGCGTGCTGGAGTTCGGCCCCAACCCCTTAACCAGTACCATCTCGATCGCCGGAGCGCCGACCACCGCCTTGGACGTAAAGATCGATAGCGGACCTCTCGAACACGTTTCCGTCGCAATCGATTCCGGTGGCGTGACCGGATTCATCCCGGCATCTTTGCTCGACACCGGTCAGACCTCCGGAACCGTGCCGGCGGGAATAACCATTTCGGTCTACACCGGCAACAGTGAGACGCTGCTGTATGCGTACACAACGACCGCGACGGACGGGCCATTTGTTACGACGGGAAACGCGATGAATTCCGGGTACATACCCTTCTACCTGGGACCGGTGTACATCGCGGAAAACCCAAGCGGTTTCGGCACGACAATTTTTGATTTCTGACGTTGGCGCGTGTGCCCTACTGCGGCTTGCGGCAGAAATACGGGCGGGTGCGGCGTAAATTAATGTCGACCCGAGGGAAGGAGACGCGATGGCGGCCTGGTTCCTGAACGTCATCCTTCGATGTTGGCCCAAGGCGGCTGATGAGTGACTTGACCCCCGACGATGTGCGCCGCTGGGACGCAGGTGCCGTGCTCAAGGTCTTTCAGATGGCCAACGGGCGTGCGGGCACCTTGCAGAAGTTCGGCGACGATCTGGGTCAGGTCGGCCAGCAGCTCTCCGACTGGGAAGGCGAGGCGGGGAACGCATTTCAGAGCAGTCTGGGCAGGGCGCACACCGACATCGAGGCTGACGGCCGCGAATCACGTCAGGTGGCCTCGGCGGTCTGTGACGCCTGGGAGGACGTGCAAATCACCAAGGGAATGATGAGCGAGGTCGACCAGACAGCCTCGGGGTTCGGCTTCACCGTCACCCCGGACTGGAAGGTCGACATCGGCACCGCCGGCCTCCTGATGGGATCGACAGAGGCTCAGTTGGAGCAGCAGATCCTGCAAGGTGAACTCGACACCGTAAAAACCAAGGCGCACACCACCGATCATGAACTGGCCACCGCGATGCGAGCCGCGGTCGGCGACGCCAAGCTCGACTACAACGGGCGTGAAATACCGCAAGCACCACCCCGGCCCGGCGTTTCTCGCGGAAGCCGCCGAGGAGACTGGTTGGGGCGACACCCTCACCGAGTACGCGGACGGCTCGGAGTACGAAGGGCGCGTCGACTTGGGTAACGTCAACCCCGGCGACGGTCCAAGGTACAAGGGTCGAGGCGGGATGCAGCTCACCGGACGTACCAATTACACGTCCGCAGGAAAAGCGTTGGGGCAGGACCTGATTGGCAACCCCGACCAGGTCGCCAGCGATCCCGTCATCGGGTGGCGCACCGCCGGGTGGTTCTGGAACCACGGCACCGGCTTGGGCGACCTCAACCAGCTCGCCGACCAAGGCGACATCACCACCATCTCGCGTGCGATCAACGGCGGCGACCACGGCCTGCAAGCCCGCATCGACAACTACAACAAGATCCTGAAGTTGTTGGGCGCGTCATGATTTCGCACGCTATGCCTCGACTACTCACCGTCACCGTCTCTGCCGCAATCGGTTTGGCGTCGGTCGCCTGCGCGAGCACGAAGCCGGGCGCGCCCACATCGGAGAGCGTTACGCCAAAGCCCACTTCCACCATCACCCCAACCAGCATCCCGCCCGTGGCGTCGGGTGTGTCCAACAACCAGAACTACATCGTCACGATGATGCCCATCGATGGCACGACGCCGGATGGTGCAGGCCGCTGGCATGTCATGGTAGGTCAGCTATCCGGCGGCGACCCGGCGGTAACCGGCGCGTTCAACGAATCCAGTAACACCTCAGCCCACCACCAGATCGTCCAAGCCCGCTCCGACGCCAGCGGGGTGCAAGGGTGGAATTTTGAGTCGAAGTCGGCAATAACGTTCCGGCCCACCGCGATCGGCGAGGTTCTCAGCGGGGCCTCCTACACCAAGGGCGCCGCACACCCCACTGACTACGTCAGCACTGTCGTCATCGACAGCCGTACCGCGCATCCCATCACCCTTGGCGACCTGTTCACCGAGGAACAGGCCGGGCTTGACCGTCTCTCGGAACAAACCAAAAGCATCTGGCCTAAAGTCTACGGTCCCGGCGGTGACGGTGCTCCTATGCTCGACGAGCCCGGTAACCGGTCCGTACCGCAAAACTTCGCCAATTGGATCCCCACCGCGGCGGGAATAGAGCTGCGCTTTACCGACGGCCAATTTGGACACGGTCTGCCAGTGATCACCGTGCCGTGGCCGGCGTTCTCCGACCTGCTGGCTCCGGACATGAAGGCCCTCGGTCAAGGCTGAGATGCAGACTCATTTGTCGGCTGGATGGCCTTCGCCGTTGTCGGCCAAGTAGGTGACGCTGTACCACTGGCGATCGGCCGGCCGGCCGGCCGCATCGCCTTCGAAAGCAGTCGCCTGCTCCAGACGGACATCGGTCAGATGCGGATTCTGCAGGCGGATAAAGTCTTCGAGCTCAGCGTCTCGTGCGGCTCCGGTGAGACTTCTCTCTGCGGGAGCCTTTCCCTCATACCTCGACCAACTCACATCTCTCATCTTGCTACGCCGACGGGCATAATCGACCCGTGACATCACCGTTCGCAGTAGCGGGCGCGATCGCCGTCGTCGAGCTCGGCGGGATAATCGCGCTTGGGGTGCTGCTCATCGTGTCGCGTCATCAGCTGAAGCAGATCCGATCCGAACTGGAGCGCGCTCGCCAACCCAAGGCTGTCCGGCGGCGCCGGCGCCCCGGGCTCGCACCGTTCGCGATCAGGACTGCGTGGCGGACAGCCGACTCTTTGATGACCAAAGGCATTGGCGCCACAGTCCGTAACTCGATCGAAGATCTGGCCGGCTGGGCGCAGGTCGAACGTCCCGACCTCGCCCGGCTGACCGCAGACGGCGACGTCGTGATCGCCTTTTCCGACATCGAGGATTCCACCGCGCACAACGAAGAGTTGGGGGACCGAGAATGGGTCAAGGTGTTGGAGCGGCATAACCGGCTGATAGAAAAGCTCGTCGCCGATCACGGCGGGCACGTGGTCAAAACCCAAGGCGACGGATTCATGATCGCTTTCGCAGATACCGAACAGGCTGTGCTGTGCGGGGTTGGGATACAGGGGGCGCTGCTCAAGAACGCAGAACAGTGGGCGGACATCCGCGTCCGAATCGGCATCCACATCGGGCCGTCGGTCCGACGCGGGGACGACCTGTTCGGACGTAACGTCGCGATGGCCGCCCGAATCGCGGGGCAAGCAAGAGGCGGCGAGATCCTCGTCAGCGAAGCGGTGCGCGAGGCGATCGATGGCGTGGCCGGTATCGACCTGTGCGCACCCCGCGAGACCGAACTCAAAGGCCTACAGGGCACTCACCGGCTCTACGCCGTGAAAGTGCCCGCCTGACTGACTGGTTCACGGCCGAATTTCGACTTCATCGTTGGGATTGAAGTAGCGCTCGGTTCCGTCGGTGAACTTCACGGTGCACATCTCGGGCAGGAAACCGCCGTCGTGCGGAGCCAGCTCGCAGACCACCCGCGTTTTGACGCGTTTCCACGCGTCCTCGCCTTCGCCATGCTCGCGGACTTGGTAACCGGGCAACCGGTTGGTGAGATCGACTGCCCGCATGCGGAGCACTCGACTTGATGGCGTCGGCATAGTGTCCAATTCTGCCCAGCGTTTCTTACGAGCAGGTGACGACTAGAGGTTGACGGGCTGCGCTTGCGGCCGCCGGCGTACCAGTGTCGGCCACCAGAACCACGGCCCCAGGATGGCGAGGATGGCCGGCACGACGAACGACCGCACGATCAATGTGTCGAGGAGCAGACCGATGCACACGGTGGATCCGACCTGACCAATAGTTCTGAGGTCGCTGGTGAGCATGGCCAGCATCGTGAACGCGAACACCAACCCGGCCGACGTCACCACACCGCCGGTGCTCCCGAGTGCGCGGATCAACCCGGTATGCAGCCCGGCATGAATCTCTTCTTTGACCCGGTTGATCAGCAACAGGTTGTAGTCCGACCCCACGGCAACCAGGATGATGAACGTCAGCGGTAGGACCAGCCAGTGCAAATGCAAACCGATGAGGTGCTGCCAGAAAAGTATAGATAGCCCGAACGCCCCAGCGTAAGAGAAGGCGACGGTGCCCGGAATCACCAAGGCCGCCACCAGACTTCGCGTGATGAACATCATGATCAAAAAGATCAGCACGAACGCCGCAATGGCTGCGATCATCAGATCCGACAGCGCGTATTCCTTGATGTCTTTGTCGTTGGATCCCGAACCGCCGATGTACACCCGGGCGCCGGCCAACGATGTCTCTTTCAAGATCGTCTTGATCGCCTCGGGGAATTGTTCGACGTGTTCGACGCCCTCGGGGCCCATCGCGTCGCCTTCGTGCGTGACGATGAATCGGGCCGCCTTGCCGTCCGGTGACATCATCAACTTTTCACCGGTTTTGACGTCTTCGTTGTCGAAACCCTCGTGCGGGATGTAGAAGAAGTCGTCGCTGCGGGATTTGTCCCAGTCGTTGCCGACGTTGATCGAATCGTCGAATGTCTGCTCGGTCTGCAGGGACTGCAGATCCGCCGATCCGTAACTGTTGACCAACTTCGCCTGCAGGGCCTCGGTGTCGTCGGCGGTGGCTTTCAGCTGCGCGATGATTTTCGGGAAAGTTTTGTCGACCTCCTCGATGGAGATCCTTGCGTAGTTGATATCTTCGGCCAACTTGTCGATCTGGTCGATCGTGTCGAATACCGATCTGAAGGTCCAGCAGATCGGAATATCGAAACAGTGCTTCTCCCAATAGAAATAGCTTTTGATCGGACGGAAGAAATCGTCAAGATTTGCTACGTCGTCCCTGATGTCTTCGCTGACCCTTTGCAGGTCCGCGATGGTGAGAGCAGTCTGATGCAGCTCATCGGACACCTTTTGGAAGAAAACGATCTCCTTGCGCAAGACCGCCACCGAGTGCGCCTGGATGTCCGCCTGCTGGTCGGTGTTCGAGTTCTGTTCCCTGTTGAACGGCAGCTGCTGACCGTTGCCGCTGCCCTGGGTGGTGAACAAGTAGGGGATCGACGCGTGCTCGAGCGCGCGGCCCAGGGGCCTGGTCATGCCTTGCACCATGGCCACACCGGGCAGGCGAATCAGAGCTCTCGCGACCCGGTCCAGTGAGATGAAGTCGGCCGAGTTGCGCATGTCGTGGTCGGTTTCGACCATCAGCATCTCGGAGAACAGTTTGCTTTTGGGGAAGTGCCGATCAGCCGCCTGAAAACCCAGATTCGCGGGGGCGCCGTGCGGTTGGTACTGGCGGTCGTCGTAATTCTGTCGATAGCTCGGTACGAAAATCGCGCCCAGCATCACGATGGCCGAACTGGCCGCCAGCACCGGCACCGGCCAGCGCACCACGCTCGCCCCGATCCGTCGGTACACATGCGCCTTGGCTGCCTGCCTCGGGTCGAACATCCCGAATAGGCTGCCGACCGTCAATACCGCCGGGCCGAGCGTCATCGCCGCGGCGATGGTGAACAGCATGGTGATCGCTACCGCCGGTCCCATGGTGTGGAAATAATTCAGGCGCGCGAACGTCAAGCAGTAGCACGCGCCGGCGATCGTCAGCCCCGAGCCGATGATGATGGGCGCCACGCCCCGGTAGGCGATATAGAAACTGTCCTCCCGGCTCTCGCCGGCTTGCCGCGCCTCGTGATAGCGACCCATCAAGAAAATGCCGTAATCGGTCCCGGCGCCCAGCGTCAGCGCGATGACGATGTTCACCGCGAACGACGACAGCTCGATGTATCCGAGATGGCCGAGGGTCGAGATAATCCCTTTGGCGACAAGCATTTCGATGAGGACGCCCAGCAAGGGTACCAACAGCGTGGGCGGCGAGCGATACACGATCATCAACATCACCATGATGAGGATGATCGTGACAATGGTGACGTTGTTCAGGCTGGCGTTGGCGATGCTCAGCGTGTCCGATGCCAGCGGCGCGGCGCCGCTCACGAAGACCTTCAACCCGGGCGGCGGGGTGTCCTTGGCGATGATGCCCCGGACGGCGTTCACCGACGCGTTCGCCTCGATCTGCCCGATGTCGCCGGCGAGACGCAACAGCGTATAGGTGCACTTGCCATCGACGCTTTGCGCGCCCGCCGCGGTGAACGGCTTGCCCCACAGGTCCATCACGTACTGCACGTGCTTGGTGTCGCGCTGCAGGCGCTGCATCAAATCGTCGTAGTAGCGGTGGTCTTGGTCGGCCAATGGACGGTTCGCCTCGAATACCACCATGGTCAAGTTCGTCGAATTGGACTCGTGGAACTTTTCGCCGATGTGCAGCAGCGCTCGCTGTGACGGCGCGTAGTGCGGGACCATTGGTCCGGCGAGTTCTTCTGCGACCTCTTCGACCTTGGGCATGAATGCTGTCGTCGTGACCGCGAGAAAGCCCCAGAAGAAAATGATCGGTATCGCGAAGGTGCGGACCATTCGCGGGATGAAGGGACGCTTGACCCGGTGCTCATCCAGGCGGTGCTCGCTCACGCGGATTTCACCCTGCACTCGACGTCGGCATCCTGATGATTACCGGACTGCTCGTCGCGGACGACGCCGTCCACCAGCATCCGGCAGCCCACCTGACCGCCGTGAACGTGCACGGAAATACTGCCCGACGCGACCGTCAGCGTGGTGGTCTCCGTGTGGGACCAGGGCAGCGTGGTGACATCGACTTGGTGCGGATGTCCCTCGATGTCGACGTAGACAAGCTTTCCGCCCTTCCCGAGTGAGCCGAACACCTCATAAGTGAGCCGCTTGACATTGAATTGCTCCGGCGCCTGGGGACCGTTGACGGTGATCACCGGCTCGGGCTCGGAGAACTGGTGCACCTTGTACATGCACACCAAGCCCACACCGACCGCAATCACGGTAACCAGCGGCATCCAGATTCGCGACAGGACAGTCCGCCCGACTGAACGAGGACTCACTCGATCACCTTTCTACGGGCCTCGTGCTTTCGATCCGACCTAGCCGCCGGTGCGCCATATCAATCTGGTTGATATGGCGTCGTGATGACGTTACCAGTACTGAACGGAAACGACTACAACTTGCGAACGGTATCACCTGTCATCGCCGCCGGCAGTGCGGACAACCAAGCCTTAGGCCGCCACCGGCGCGTTTCGCAGACGGCCCTTGAGTCGCCTCGCCCGCAGAAGTTGGATGGCGAGGTTAGTCGAGGTCAACATCGGAATCACCCCGATAAATGTTCGCTCAGAGGGGGTGGCTCCGTGCAAGTATTCGAGACTACCGAGAACGTAATAGCAACTGAGCCAAAACAGGGCGAACGGGATGCAGAAGGCCATTGGGTTCCCGCGTATAGCGACAATGCGCTCGGCGTACTCGAACTCTTCTGGCGTCATGGGTTCGCGTTTGCGCAATTTTCGTATGACTCGCGGCGCAGCTCCGATTTCTTCGCTGATCGGAAGAGTGGGTTGCCGCTCCAGCCGCCGGGTGTAAGTAAAAGCGATTGATACCAACAGAACTGCCACTGCCAAGGCGATGACGGTCAAAAGACCCCAGAAGTACGTACTCACATCCCACTCCTTCGCTGCGCGGTTCGAACCTAACATCACGCGCGGGATCCGGCCGTTCGTCGACGGTGCGCACCCGCTCGGCCGAGGCTGTAAGACTGTCGGCATGCCACGCAGCCACCCCGGGTCGAACCAGGACGGAGAAGCATGAGTGCAGGTGCGCAAACCGGAACAATCACCACCCGCGTTCCGGAACGTCTGGATCGGCTGCCGTGGTCGCGATTTCACTGGCGCGTCGTTGTCGGCCTGGGCGGGGTGTGGATCCTGGATGGGCTCGAGGTCACGATGGTCGGCAATGTGTCGTCGCGCCTCACCGAACACGGCAGCGGGATCGCGCTCACGCCCGCCGACATCGGCACCGCGGCGGCGTTCTACATCGCCGGGGCATGCTTGGGCGCGTTGTTCTTCGGCCATCTGACGGACCGTTTCGGACGGCGCAATCTGTTCATCCTGACCCTCGCGGTGTACCTGGCCGCCACCGTTGCGACGGCATTCGCATTCGCACCCTGGTATTTCTTCCTCACCCGGTTCTTCACCGGCTCCGGTATCGGTGGTGAATACGCGGCGATCAACTCAGCGATCGACGAGTTGATCCCCGCCCGGGTGCGCGGGCGGGTGGACCTGGTGATCAATGGGACGTACTGGCTGGGATCGGCCGCCGGTGCCGGCGGTGCGCTTGTCCTTCTGGACACGTCGAACTTCCCGGCCAACATCGGATGGCGGCTCGCGTTCGGCATCGGCGCCATCTTCGGCATTTTTGTCCTTCTTGTCCGGCGCAATGTCCCGGAAAGCCCACGCTGGTTGTTCATTCACGGACGTAACCAGGAAGCCGAGCAGATCGTCGGCGAGATAGAAGCCGATGTCGCCCGGGAAACGGGCCAGCCGCTTCCTGACCCGCAGGGCCGGCCGCTGAAAGTCCGTCAGCGCGAGACGATTTCATTTCTCGAGATTGCCCGGGTCGCGTTCAGGCTCTACCCGCGACGCGCGGTCCTCGGACTGGCGTTGTTCATCGGGCAGGCCTTTCTCTACAACGGCGTGACGTTCAATTTGGGCACGTTGCTGAGCGGTTTTTACGGAGTCGATGCCGCCAAGGTGCCGCAGTTCTACATTCTGTGGGCCTTGAGCAACTTCTTCGGTCCGCTGGTGCTCGGGCGGCTCTTTGACACCATCGGCCGCAAACCGATGATCACCCTGTCCTATGTCGGGTCTGCGGTGGTGGCCGTCGTCCTTGCGGTCCTGTTCGTCACCCAGACCGGCGGCGTGTGGACGTTCATCGGCGTGCTCGCCGCGACGTTCTTCTTGGCCTCGGCGGGTGCGAGCGCTGCCTACCTGACTGTCAGCGAGATCTTTCCGATGGAGACCAGGGCATTGGCGATCGCATTCTTCTACGCGGTCGGCACCGGAATCGGCGGTATCAGCGGGCCACTGCTGTTCGGTCAGTTGATCGACTCCGGGCAACGCAGCGAGGTGATGTGGTCGTTCCTCATCGGCGCGGCCGTCATGGCCATAGCAGGGCTGGTGGAGCTTTGGCTCGGGGTTGCTGCCGAACAACGCCCGCTCGAAGAGCTGGCTTTGCCCCTGACGGTGGCCGACGCTGAGCGCGACGAGGAATCCCAATAACGGAGTGAAAGACCCGGCTTGGCCAATTCGTCGTGAACGTGTTCTGAACGTGCGCCGTCTGCTGATTGAGAACTTCGTAGCTGGGCTGCGGCCTGCTCTCAGCTTTGCAAGACTCGGAAGGCATGAAACGTCTGCCGATGCTGATAAGCGTCATTGCACTAAGCACTTTCGCTGCGCCGGCTTACGCCGACCCCGGTTCCGGTAACGACGCCCAGTTCCTCAAGGAGCTTGCATCGGACGGGATTACCTTTCAGGATCCGGGCGCGGCGGTAAGCGTTGCCAAGCAAGTGTGCCAGTTGGTCGACACCGGAACACCGGACGCGGACATCGTCAAAAACCTCCAATTGCGCAATCCCGCGCTCAACGGAACTGGTGCCGCCGAATTCACCACGCTCGCGGCCGCCTCGTACTGTCCGAAGTACTTGACCGGCGAGGGTCGCCCTCCCAAACCGCCTGGCGCAGCCGGACATTAAACCCCGCTGAGGACAACCTCGTCGGCCGCAGCGCGCATGCGCTCCGACAGTCGAAGCAGATCGTGTTCACCGACCCCGTTTTGCAGCGTGTACGCGAGTTGCCGCAACTCAACGGCGCAGTTACGCAATTCATCCTGGAACCGGGACTCAACCGGGATCATGACCTTCTCCCTTGGCCAGGACGGGCTTGGTGCCCGCCAATTTAATATAAAAATGTACGCAGTCCAGTCGCCCATCGGGCAGTGACGTCGCGGCGCCGCGCGCGTCAACTGCCGACCTCACCCACAACACGTCGCTCATCGGTCAGGACCACGGGAATGAACTCGTCGCGCGGGCGTCAGCCTGGCGAGGAAAATCGCATTGTGCACCGATAGCAGGCTCGTAGGTCATTGCGCCGCAATGACATCGCCATGTTTGGTGTCGCCCGCATGAACATGCCGCGCTGTTCGCCACTATCCGTTCGAGCCGCATCAGATGACCCCGTGGGCAGCGCATCGGTGGCGGGACCGTCATGCCTCTGGACGGGAACCGCACCAGTCGACCGACCGCAGACATAGCGCGACGGTAAACGCCATCCCTGCGTGCGGCATTAATAAATGGGATGGAGTCGCTGAGAAAAATTCAGTTCTGCGGGCCCCGGCTGACTTGGCGAAACAGTGTTAGCTTCGGTCCGTGGCCGAACACAGCAAACCACTACGCTTCGGCGTGCTTGGCGCGGCCCGCATCGCACCACTTGCGCTCATCAATCCGGCCAAGGGCAACGCCGACATTGTGATAGCTGCAGTCGCGGCGCGCGACGGCTCTCGCGCTCGGGCATTTGCTGCCAAACGTGGGATCGCGCGAGTGCACGAAAGCTACCAGGCGCTGATCGCCGACCCTGACATCGATGCCATCTACAACCCGTTGCCGAACGGCTTGCACGGCAAATGGACTCGAGCGGCACTGGCCGCCGGTAAGCATGTGCTGTGCGAGAAGCCGTTCACCGCAAACGCCGCCGAAGCCCGTGAAATCGCCGACCTGGCCGCGAAGTCGGATCGGGTCGTGATGGAGGCATTTCACTACCGCTACCATCCGCTGACGTTACGTGCAGAGCAGATCATCGCTTCGGGTGTGTTGGGGAAGCTGGAGCGAGTCGAGGCGGCCTTGTGCTTCCCGCTGCCGAAGTTCTCGGACATCCGTTACAACTACTCGCTTGCCGGGGGCGCGCTGATGGACGCGGGCTGTTATGCCGTCCACATGGTTCGCACGTTCGGCGGGCCGACTCCGGAAGTGGTTTCGGCCCAAGCCAAACTGCGCAATCCGCAAATCGACCGGGCGATGACCGCGGAGCTGCGGTTTGCCGCGGGCCACACCGGCCAGGTCCGCTGCTCGATGTGGTCGTCGCGTCTGCTGGAGATCAGTGCCCGCGTGGTCGGAGACCGGGGGGAGCTGAAGCTGTTCAATCCGGTGACTCCGCATTTTTTCCACCGGCTCTCCGTGCGATCGACCGACGGCAATCGTGTCGAGCGCTTTCCTCGCCGGCCCTCCTACGCCTATCAGCTCGACGCGTTCGCCGGCGCGGTGCTGCGGGGCGAACCGGTGAAGACCCCGCCGTCCGATGCCGTCGAGAACATGGCCGTGATCGACGCGATCTATCGCGCGGCGGGCCTACCGCTGCGTCAGCCGAGCTGATCATCCGGCCCGCTACGGCGCGACGGGTCGATTCGTCCATTCCCGGTCGGGTCGGCGCGACGAGCGGAACCACCCGCCCGCGGCGCCGGTGCCGCCGTCCGTCGGGATGGTGTGGCCGGTGACGAAGGCCGACAGGTCCGACGCCAGGAACAGGATCGCCCGAGCCTGGTCCTCGGGCGCCCCCATCCGTCCGACAGGAACCCATTGCGGCCATTGCGCTTGCTCTTCTGCGGAAAGCCACTGCGAATAGGGCACCTGCAGTGATTCGGTGACATCGGGGGCGATCGCATTGACGCGGATACCGTCGAGGCCGACCTGGACCGCCAGGCTGCGGGTGAAGTGGATGACCGCGGCTTTGAAGGCGGCATAGACCGGATCCTCCGGATAGCCGCGCAAGCCCTCGACCGACGAGACATTGACGATCGCGCCGGTCCCTCGTTCGATCATGGCGGGCAGGAAAGCATGCGTGACCAGGAAGACGTGATGCAGGTTGATCCGGTAGAGGTCGTCCCACAGCTGCGGATCGGTGTCGACGAAGTCGCCAGGGTGGCGCAGCCAGTGACCGACGTTGTTCACCAGCACGTCCACCCGGCCATGACGCTCCAGCACCGAACGCGCCAGGTCGGTGACCTGACCGGCGTCACAGACGTCCGTGACCGCCGAGAAAGCTGACCCGCCCGATGCGGTGATCTGATCGACGGTCTGGCGAGCACGCTCGGTGTCGACGTCGGCGACCACCACCTGCGCACCGTGATCGGCGAACAACCGGGCGGTCGCCGCGCCGATCCCGCCACCGCCGCCCGTCACCAGCGCGATCCGGTTTGTCAGCAATCCATTCATACCGGTCAGGATGCCTGACGACGGCTGCAGGCGGGACCGAGCGCCATATCATCGGGTAATGAGCACCGGCGGACTGGACACTGTGGGCTCGCCGGCATTCACCGACGAAGAATCGGCGCGCTACCGCGCCGCCGGCTGGTGGTCGGACATGACATTGTCCGACGCGGTGGCTCGCAACGCCGAGCGGCGCCCTGATCACTCCGCGTACATCGACCACCCCGGCAAATCGTTCACCTGGGGTGAATTTGATTCTGCGGCAACGGCTCTGGCCGAACAGTTGGCCGGCATCGGGGTAACCCGGGGTGATCGGATCGCAGTATGGCACGGTGACTCCGCCGCCATCCACGTGCTGTTCGCGGCCGTCGAGCGATGCGGCGCCGTC
>NZ_DASXEP010000150.1:0-59003 GCF_036490025.1 Mycobacterium sp.
CTGACCGCTCTTCACTCGCCGTCGGCCGATAGGAAACGACCGCGGAACCCACATCAACGTCGACTGCATCCCGCACTGATAACTCCACGCCGTTAAACGGCGGCGCAAATCAGCGTGCCACGTCAAGAAGCTGTCTGTGGCGAAACGGCCAATGATGGCCCGCCCAAATAGCTAGGCCCACTAACCAGATTCTCATTTGGGTGGCGGATCCGCCACTTGTCCGCCACTAAAATGAGAAGTCCGCCAAGTCGGATGAGAACCTACAACCACCCATACCGTCTAGCGCGCCATGTTGGTGAACCGCGAAAGGTGCAGCTGGTGTGCGACGGTCACCGTTTTCGTCGGGCCGTTACGGTGCTTGGCCAGAATCAAGTCCGCCTCACCACCGCGCGGGTCGTCACGTTCGAAGGCATCCGGTCGGTTCAGCAGGATGACCATGTCCGCATCCTGCTCTAAACTGTTGTGGGCTGAAATGCCTTGTGCCACAAAGTTATTCGTGCCTGGAACCGTTCCGTCGTATACATCATGTTCGCCGATACGGGTGATCTCGACGACCTTGTCCCAAAATACATCGCTGGTGGCAAGATCGTGGAGCGTTCGGCCTTGAAGAAGCGCTGCTACCCGGTGCAACCGTCGACGCCCTGGGGCGTGCGTCCACGTAGTCGACCCTTCTAATCGTATGCTTGCTGCCATAGCGAACTCGCGGGTCGACATCCGCTGCGACGATAGGGCCCGTTCGACCCGATTCCAAATCTCGCGGGGCACCGTGTCTGCACCTGGACGTCGCACCCGCGTAGTCAGTTCCTCCACGACCGTCTGTGCTGCTCTGCTACGTGCGCCATGCACGCCGACTTTGGTCAAGAAAGCAACCTGATTCTCTGCCCGGTCAATCCAGAGATGCCAGCAGTCACGGTACGCCGCCTTGCGCATCCTTGTAATCCGACTATTTACACCGACACGCAGAAGAAGCTGCTGCACGTCGTCGGCTAGGCGCCGGCTCGTCGACGCATAGTAGATCCGCGCGCCACCAAACTTTTTGTCCCAGCGCACCGAACCATCGGTTGCCCACAAGTGCCGCAAGAACAAGGCCACCTGATCGTTTGGCAATGCGAAAACTGCTTGCGGCACAAACTTTTCATAGCTCCGCAGCCCAAACAGTCCGAGCTCGTCGAGCCATGCGGCAATCGGATTACGCCGACCATGCGTCAACCGATACGGCGCCGGCAGCCGCAGCGTCGTGACCCGTGCGGCTGCGTAGTCGTCGCGCACCGCCGTCACGCCGAAGTATGCCGCCGAAACGGTCACCGCAGCCAGGTTCGCTTCATCCACCGAGGCATACCGAATCGGCTGCCTCTTGACACACGACCCGTCACCGATCATGTGCGCCAGCAGAATCACCTCGGACTCCGCCATCCGCTGGGTATCTACGGGTGCGGGAACGCTGCGCGGCACGGCAAGGCGATCGCCAACCGTCAACTGTTCCAGTGGCATCCAGCCGTCCAGCGTCATAAACGGATGGTTTCCGGTGGCCTCGACCTCACGTCCCGACGCCAGCCGAAGCCGGAATACTTCCTTGCGGCCGCTGGGAAAGACGTTCGTCATGGGACGAGCCACCATCCGCAGCTGCTCGTCCAGCGACCACACCAGGGGCCGCTCACCCGAGTGCATCAGCTCGCCGAACGTCACTTCGGCACCGGTGTCGGCCCGCAAGATGCGGGTATTCGCGGTAAGACATCCCGATTCACGCAGGTCCGATAGCATCGGCTTCTTGTCGGTGCGCTGCTCTGGGCCACGGTTGAGCTGGCTGATCGCCACCACCGGGACTTCCAGCTCCTTAGCCAAAAGCTTTAAGTGGCGCGAGAATTCGGACACCTCGATCTGCCGCGACTCGACCTTCTTGCCGGACGTCATCAGCTGCAAGTAGTCCACGACGACCAGGCGCAGATCTGCCCGCTGCTTGAGCCGCCGCGCCTTGGCGCGGACCTCCATCATCGTCAGGTTCGGCGAGTCGTCGATATACAGTGGCGCTTCGCTGATTTCGCTCATCCGCCGCGCCAGCCGCGTCCAGTCGTCGTCGCTCATCCGGCCCGAACGCATATCGCCCAGCTTGATTTTGGCTTCGGCGGACAGCAGCCGCATCACGATCTCGGACTTGCTCATTTCCAGCGAGAAGATGACGCTGGCCATCCGGTGCTTGATCGAGCACGACCGCATGAAATCCAGCCCGAGCGTGCTTTTCCCCACCCCAGGCCTGGCCGCGACGATGATCATCTGACCCGCATGCAGGCCATTGGTCACCTCGTCGAGTTCGGTGAACCCCGTCGGCACCCCACGAGCGATGCCGCCGTTGGAGGCGATGGCGTCGATCTCATCCATCGTCGGCTGCAACAGGTCTTCCAATGGAACGAAGTCTTCGGAGAGCCGCCGCTCGGTGACCTCATACATCTCGGCCTGGGCCCGGTCGACGACCTCGGCGACATCGGCGCCCTCCGCACCGGCGTAGCCGTACTGCACCACCCGGGTCCCGGCTTCCACCAGCCGGCGCAGCAGCGCCTTCTCGGCGACAATCTCCGCGTAGTAGCCCGCGTTGGCCGCCGTCGGCACCGTGGAGATCAAGGTGTGCACATACGGCGCCCCGCCGATGCGGCGCAGCAGCCCGCGGCGGTCCAACTCGGCGGCCACCGTCACCGCGTCGGCCGGCTCTCCGCGCCCGTACAGATCCAGGATGGCGTCGTAGATGTTCTGGTGCGCCGGCCGGTAGAAGTCGCTGGGCCGCAGCTTTTCCAGCACATCGGCGATCGCGTCCTTGCTCAACAGCATGCCGCCGAGCACCGACTGCTCGGCCGCGAGGTCTTGCGGCGGTTGACGGCCATAGTCTTCGCTTGGCGCGTCCGTGCCCGGGCGTCCTAGATCGTCAACGACCGCCACTAGACACCCGCCTCCTCCCACCCAACGTTCGAACGTACATTCGACATCAGTGGTTAGACGCTAGGCCATACCACCGACACCGCGCGACTCAGCCCGACCGCCCGCGCCCCCCGCCAAATCGGGGGGCCCCGGCGCATCGTCGGCCCTCGCCCTCGTGACCGACTCGTCCCGCAGTCGGCGGGATTCCCACCGCGGGTCGCGTTGTCGGACTTCGAACGCCGGCGTCACCTCACGACGGGTCGACGTTAAAGGTTGCTGGCGAGGACGCCAAACGGGGTTGTTCATAGACCTGTGCATCGTGTGTGCATATCCGTCCGCGCCCGTGTTGAGGGGTTGTGGAGAACTTGTGGAGCAATCTGCGCCGTTGCGGCATCGCTGCAGATAAGCGCACCACACCCCTGCACCTTTGGTGTGGATGGGAATCTCTTCGGCGTGTCGGCCCGGGTTGCCACTTCGGGCGTGTTGTGTTTCACCGAGTGATTAACGGCGTTAACGGACGGTAACGTTCGCTACCGATTGCCGACGACGATGAGTTCGCTGTGCAACCAGCAATACCCCCCGGGGGCAGCGATTCGAGCTGCCGCCGGGGGTTACTAGGTATCGGCTTTTAGGCGTCGGCGACGACGTCGAGCGCGACTTTGACGTCGACTTCGGGATGCACATGCAGCGTGACCGGGTGGCTGCCGACGGCCTTGATGTGCCCCTTGGGCAACCGGACGACCCGCTTGTCGAGGTTGGGTCCACCGGCCTTGCGGATCGCGGTGACGACGGCACTGGGGGTCACCGAGCCGAACAGCTTGCCCGAGTCACCGGCGGTCTTCACCGCCAGCGCAACCGCGCCCAGGCCCTCGATCGCGGCCTTGATTTCGTTGGCGTGCTCGAGGTCGCGCACCTGCTTACCCTCGCGGGCACGACGGATGTCGTCCGCCTGCTTCTGGGCGCCGCGCGAGGCGACGATCGCCAGGCCGCGCGGAAGCAGGAAGTTACGGCCATAGCCGTCCTTGACCTCGACGGATTCGCCAACGGAACCGAGGTGGTCGACGTCGGCGGTCAAAATGAGCTTCATTGTTTCGCTAATTCCGTTCTGCGTGACGCGGTCAGCGCGTCGAGGAGGTGAAGGGCAGCAACGCCACCTC
The DNA here is from genome assembly GCF_036490025.1 of Mycobacterium sp. Taxonomy (GTDB): domain Bacteria; phylum Actinomycetota; class Actinomycetes; order Mycobacteriales; family Mycobacteriaceae; genus Mycobacterium. Next base: position 4,065 of record NZ_DASXEP010000150.1, read on the forward strand.
GCGGGCATTCTTGACCGCGATCGCGACGTCGCGCTGGTGCTGGACACAGTTGCCCGTCACCCGGCGGGCGCGGATCTTGCCACGCTCGCTGATGTACGTGCGCAGCAGCTGGGTGTCCTTGTAGTCGATGTCCTGGCCCTTTTTGGAGCAGAACACGCACTTGCGAGCCTTGATCGGCTTTTCCGGCGCCGGGCGCCGCTTGGTGGACTTTGCCATTCTCTGTCGTCTCTTTCGTTCTGTCGTTGAAAAGTTGTTAGAAGGGGGGCTCGTCGTCGCCGCCGCCGAACGACCCCGATGCCGGGGCGCTGCCCCACGGGTCGTCGCCTGTCGCGGCGGCGGCCCCGCCCTGGGCCGCCGGCTGACGGGATCCCCCGCCGCCACCGAAGCCGCCACCACCGCCGCCGCTGCGGCTGGCCTTGTTCACCTTGGCGGTGGCGTAACGCAGTGACGGGCCGATCTCGTCGACCTCGAGCTCGACCACGGTGCGCTTCTCACCCTCGCGGGTTTCGAACGAACGCTGCTTGAGCCGGCCGCTGACGATCACCCGCGAGCCGCGGGTCAGGCTCTCGGCCACGTTCTCGGCCGCCTCCCGCCAGATGCTGCAGCGCAGGAACAGCGCTTCGCCGTCCTTCCACTCGTTGGTCTGACGGTCGAAAATACGCGGCGTCGACGCGACCGTGAAGTTCGCGACGGCCGCGCCCGACGGCGTGAACCGCAGTTCGGGGTCGGCGGTCAAGTTTCCGATGACTGTGATGACGGTGTCACCAGCCACAATGATCTCCTAGTCCTCGTGGCATGCCGTGAATCGGCGGTTGGTGGTCACGAGCATGCCGTCGCAGAGAGCCTACGCAACGACCACGACGCGTCGCGGTCATTCGTCAACAGGCCTGCCCTCGTGCTGTGCTTGACTGCCCGACTTCTCCTCATCGCGCTGCGCGCTCTGCATCGTCGTCGGCAGTGCTCGATTGACCGACTCCTCCTCATCGCGCTGCGCGCTCTGCATCGTCGTCGGTCAGTGCTTGTCGGTGCGCATCACCTTGGTGCGCAGCACCGACTCGTTCAGGCTGAGCTGACGGTCGAGCTCGGACACCGTGGCGGGGGCGGCCTTCAGGTCGATCACCGCATAGATGCCCTCGGCGTGCTTGGCGATCTCGTAGGCGAGCCGGCGCTTGCCCCAGATGTCGACCTTCTCCACGGTGCCGCCGTCCTTGCGGACGACATTGAGAAAGGTCTCCAACGACGGAGCTACGGTGCGCTCGTCGAGAGTGGGGTCGAGGATGACCATTATTTCGTATGGACGCATGGGAACCTCATCACCTCCTATGGTCATGTGCGGCCACGGTGTCCCCGTGGCAGGAGGGTCGCCTGCGTCGGCAACCGTCACAGGCTACCGGACGGCGGCTGAGCTTGCGAAATCGTGCATCGCCGCGACGCCGGGCGCGACGGTCCGCCGTAGTCCGGCCGGGCGCAGCCACCCAGGCAGCCGGGCCGGCGGCGCATCGGCGGCGCGATCGAACACCCCGCCCGCTGGATCGTCCACCCGGCCACCCCAGCGGACCAGATCTTCCTCCGGCCGGTAGATCTGCCGGATCACCAGCGCGCACAACGCCAGCACCGCGATGTCACGCAGCAGCACCGTCGCGGTGAACCACTGCTGGGGCAGCCCGCGATCGGGCACGCTGTAGAGGTAGTACATCCGCGGCACCCATACCAGCGCGTCAATTGTCATCCACGCCAACAGGATCCGGCGGTGCGGTAATGCCAGCACCGCCAGCGGCACCAGCCACAGCGAGAACTGCGGGCTCCAGACCTTGTTGGTCAGCAGGAACGCCGCCACCACTAGCAGCGCCAGCTGCGCCACCCTCGGCCGCCGCGGAGCGGTCAGCGCGATGTAACCGATTGCTACACAACATAATACGAAAAGCACGAGCACGACCGTGTTGAGCATCTTCGGCGGCTGCCAAAGACCGAGGTCCGAATCGAAGCCCGGCCAGCCGGTGAACGATTTGACGACGTTGTACAGCGAATCCATGTCATCCCCGCGGCGGGCGTTCAACCGGAAGAACTCCGACCAGCCCCGCGGATAAAGCACCAGCACCGGCAGGTTCACCAGCAGCCAGGTCACCGCCGTCACGACCGCGGTGCGAGCCACCCCGCGCAGCCGCCCAGTCCGGATTCCCAGCACCAGCAGGGGGCCCAGCAGCAACAGCGGATAGAGCTTCGCCGCGACGCCCAGCCCGATCAGCACCCCGGCAAGCACCGGACGCCGGCGCGCCCATGCCAGCAGTCCGCCCACCGCCAAAGCCGTTGCCAGCGCATCGAAATTGGTGAAGATCTGAAAGATCACCAGCGGCGACGCCCCTACCAGCGCGGCGTCCCACACCCGCCGGCCGGCCAGGCCCGCGGTGGCCCACAGCGTCGCCAACCAGGCCAGCGCCAGCCCGAGCGCGGCGATGTCGAAGAACACCACGACTTCGGCGACGATCGGGACCGGAATCAGCTTGCTGAACGTGGTGTAGGTCTTGGCCAACGCCATCGTCCCGTACTGGTACACCCCGGTGAGGACCGGATACTCCATGTAGCGCACCGCAGGCTTGCCGTCGTAGCGGGCTTGCGGCTTGCCGGCGCCGTCCTTTTCGATCCAGCTCGACTTGTACGGAAAACGGCCCTGGCTCAACAACTCTGCGCCGTACAGTGGCACGGTGTCGGAGTAGCACAGCTCGTAATAGGCGCGCTGGTTCTGCCAGTTGGCGACGCGCTGGTCGCCCGGCCCGGTCCCGATGGTCTGCAGGCACGCCGCTTTCGTCGACCAACCCAGCGCGAGGAACACCAGCGCGATCAGGAACATCACCCGCAGCGGCGTCAGGAGTCCCGCGCGACCGATGATCGCGTGCCGGCCCACAGGACCGCCGACGACATTCGACAGCGCCGCGCCCAGAAAGTCGGTGCGGCTGGGGCAATCGCGGTCATCGGCGGAACGCAGGTCGGCGGCCAACGGCCGCGGTGAAATGTCGGCGCGATCGGACTCGGCGACGGTCACGGCGGGGGCGGCACCGGCTCAGGCGCTCCCGGCGGCGGTGCAGGCGCCTGTGGCGCGGGCGCCACAGGAACAGTCGTCGGCGGCCCGACCGGAATGGTGATGCCCGGCGCAATCTCCATCGTCGGCTGGATGACCGTCATCTGCGGTGGCTGCGGAGGCGGCGGAGGCGCGGCGGGCACCCCCGCAAATCCGCCGATCTCGGCGGGCTTGGAGAAGGACTCGGCCGAGGTGCCTTTGAGCGCGCCGTCCATCGTCGATTTCCAGATGTCCGACGGCAGACCCGAACCGTAGACCGGTGAGCCGCCCGTGGTCACCAGCGGCACATCGCCGCGCACGGTGCCCACCCACACCGCCGTCGACAGCGACGGGGTGTAGCCGACCATCCAGGCGTCCTTGTCGGCGTCGGTGTCGCCCAACTGGGTGGTGCCGGTCTTGGACGCCGACGGCCGCCCCCCGGCCAGCGCATGTCCGCGCGAATACGAGGCGATCGGCTGCATCGCCGACGTGACGTTGTCTGCGACGTCCTTGGGGATCCGCTGCTCACCGGAGTTGTCGGAGCCGGCCGTGTCGAACAGCACCTTCCCCTCGGCGTTGACTACCTTCTGCACGAAGTGCGGTCGGTGGTAGATCCCGGAGTCGGCCAGCGTGGCATAGGCCGAGGCCATGTCAAAAGCCCGGGTTTGGTACTGGCCCAACACAATTCCGTTGTTTGGTGGGCCGCCCTTGCCGTCCTCGGACAGCGTGTGCTGGACCCCCGGGAAGCTGGTCGCGATGCCCGCCTGATGCGCCGCGTCGGCCACGTCGACCGGGCCGCGCTTGAGCTTGAGCATCAGTCGGTAATAGGAGGTGTTCAGCGAACGCTTGAGCGCCTCGGCGATATTGCAGACCCCGCAGCCCTCGCCCTCGACGTTGGTGATCTTGATGCCGTTGACGGTCAGCGGTGAACTGTCCACCTGGTAGCCCAGCCCGATGCCCTGCTCGAGCGCGGCGATCAACGCGAACACCTTGAACGACGACCCGGTCTGCAGCCCCGCTTGGGCGAAGTCGAACCCGTTGGCATCCGAGCCGCCGTAGTAGGCCTTCACCGCGCCGGTGTGCGGATCGATCGAGACGACCGCGGTCCGCATGTCGGGGTTCTGCCCGTCCAAATACTTCGATACCGCGTTCTCGGCGGCCTGCTGGGCCTGCGGGTCGATGGTGGTGGTGACCTGCAACCCCTGGGTGTTCAGCGTCTGCTCGTCGATGTTGAACAGCTCGAGCAGCTCTTTGGTCACCTGTCGCTGGATCAGCCCGTTGGGCCCGGTCGTCTGGTCCTTCGCGCGGGCCTGTTCAGGCGGCACCGTCGGCGGGAACTGCTGCGCTGCGCGGTCTTTCGGTGACAGCGCGTGAATGTCCACCATCCCGTCGAGCACCCAGTTCCACCGCTCCTGGGCGCCTTCGAGGTTCACCGCAGGGTCCAGCGTCGACGGGCGCTGGATCAGCGCGGCCAGCAGCGCGCCGTCGGCCACGGTGAGCTGCTCGACGGGCTTGTCGAAGTAGGCCCGCGACGCTGCCGATATCCCGTAGGCGCCCCGGCCGAAGTAGATGATGTTGAGGTAGGCCTGCAGCACATCGTCTTTGGACCACTCCCCCGACATCTTGGTGGCGATGACGAGTTCCTTGGCTTTGCGGACCAGGCCGCCCACTCCGGCGCGCTGGGCACCCACCAACGCGTTCTTGACGTACTGCTGGGTGATCGTCGAGCCACCCTGCGTGTCACCGCCGAAGATGTTGTTCTTGATCGCCCGCGCGAATCCGGTGAACGAGAAGCCCGGGTTCGAATAGAAATTGCGGTCTTCGGCCGCGATCACCGCCTGGCGGACATGCACCGGCACCTGGTCGATGTTGACATCCACCCGATTACCTTCGGGCGGAACAATTTTCGCCAGCTCGGAGCCGTCGCTGGCCAGAATCGTCGAGACCTGGTTGGTGCGGATGTCGCCGGGCTTGGGAATGTCGACGATGAAGTAGGCCATCGCGAAGGTGACGATCGGCAGCAGCAGGATGACCACGGCGCCGACGTAGAGCGCGCGACGGACCCACCTCCAGTTGACCTGCTGCAGCCAGTCCCAGTCGAGTCGCTGCACCCAGCCCGGCAGCGCTGGCTTGCCCCGCGGCGGGCCCGGCGGAGGGCCGACCGGCGGCGGGCCACCGGCGGGCTGCTGGTGACGCCGTGGCGTCTTGGCTTCGAGTGCGGCCGTGGCCATTTCGAGCGGATCGCGCTCCGAGGGCCGGGACGTCGGCCGAGCGCCCAGCGCGGCCTTCACCGCCTCGATCGGATCGCGCAGATGATTCGGCCCGTCGTCCCGGACGGGCGGCAGGATCGTGGTCAGCCGGTCGTCGGGCGGAGCCGCGCGCCGCCGGGAAGTCGGTCGCGGCGAACCGGGCGCCTGTGTGGACCCGTCATCGCCCCCTGACCCGTACGGGGTACCAGCGGACGACTGGTCTTGCGGCCCTTCGTTATTCACTGGCCGTGCGGGCGCCGTTCCGCGCCGTCCGTGTGTTGCGCGACTTTCGCGGCGGACGCGCAGGGCGCGTCGCGCCCAGCACATAGGACTTGACCAAGTGATTCCAGCTGCAGGTTCGGCATACCTCCACCACGTGTACGGAGAACTCGTCGAACCGCGAGGCTAACAACACCAACTCTTCGGCGGTCCGCGCAGACCCGGACACCGCGCCGAGATGATCGCCGAACACCCACGACACCAGCGTCAGCTGCTCTTTGCGGCAGATAGGGCACATGACCGAGCTGACCTTGCCGTGGAACTTCGCCGCGCGCAGCAGATAGGGATTGGCATCGCACACTTCGGAGACGCCGGTCCGGCCGGAGTAGACCTCGGCCAGCAGGGAGCGACGCCGAAGCGCGTAGTCCACCACCTGTCGCTGCAATCGCACGATGACCAGAGTACGTCCGCGAGGACGCTGCCGAGAGCTAGGTCGATTACGTTTCCGGCCGACGAAGCACTCACAAACCAGTGGCGCGGCTGGCCGACGGCTGAACAGAGCGAGAACATCAGCTGGCCGACCGGAGTGGCGTCGAATATATCGGGCCGATACAATCACGCGAGACTGTTTGCCGACATAACAGCGTTGCATAAGACCGGGCAAAGGAGGTGACTCGATGCTGGAGCTCGCCATCCTGGGACTTCTGCTCGAGTCGCCGATGCATGGTTACGAACTGCGCAAACGGCTGACCGGTCTGCTCGGAGCATTCCGGGCATTCTCGTACGGATCGCTGTACCCCGCGCTGCGACGGATGCAGTCCGACGGCCTGATCGCCGAGAACGCCGCGCCGGCCGGCACGCCGGTGCGTCGGGCCCGGCGTGTGTACGAATTGACCGAAGCGGGCCGCCAGCGCTTCAGCGAGCTGGTGGCCGACACCGGCCCGTCCAACTACACCGACGACGGGTTCGGCGTGCACCTGGCATTTTTCAACCGCACGCCGGCCGAGGCGCGGATGCGCATCCTGGAGGGCCGCCGCCGCCAGGTCGAAGAACGTCGAGAGGGTCTGCGTGAAGCAATTGCGCGGGCCACCAATTCGCTGGACCGCTACACCCGGCAGTTACATCAGCTCGGGTTGGAATCCAGCGAGCGCGAAGTCAACTGGCTCAATGAGTTGATCGCGGCCGAACGTGTTGCGCAACGCAGCGCAGAGCAGGCCTAGGGCCGGATACACCACCACATCACGACACGGATACCGAGTAGAGGAGAACGCCCCATGAGTGAGCAGAACGCGCCGCAGGCGTCGGGTGCACAGTCGGACGTACGAGTCGCCATTGTCGGCGTCGGCAACTGCGCGTCCTCACTGGTCCAGGGCGTTCAGTACTACTACGACGCCGACGAGAACAGCTCCGTGCCCGGTTTGATGCACGTGAAGTTCGGCCAGTACCACGTCCGCGACGTGAAGTTCGTGGCCGCCTTCGACGTGGACGCCAAGAAGGTCGGCTTCGACCTGTCCGAGGCGATCTTCGCGTCGGAGAACAACACCATCAAGATCGCCGACGTGCCGCCGACCAACGTGACGGTGCAGCGCGGCCCCACGCTGGACGGCATCGGCAAGTACTACGCGGAGACGATCGAGATCTCCGACACCGAGGCCGTCGACGTGGTCAAGGTGCTGCGCGAGGCCAAGGTCGACGTGCTGGTGTCCTACCTGCCGGTGGGATCCGAAGAAGCCGACAAGTTCTACGCCCAGTGCGCGATCGACGCCAACGTGGCATTCGTCAACGCGCTGCCGGTGTTCATCGCATCTGACCCGGTGTGGGCCAAGAAGTTCGCCGACGCCGGTGTGCCGATCGTCGGTGACGACATCAAGAGCCAGATCGGTGCCACCATCACGCACCGGGTGATGGCCAAGCTGTTCGAGGACCGCGGTGTGCAACTCGATCGCACCATGCAGCTCAACGTCGGCGGCAACATGGACTTCCTGAACATGCTCGAGCGTGAGCGGCTGGAGTCCAAGAAGATCTCCAAGACTCAGGCCGTCACGTCGAACGTGCAGCGTGAGTTCAAGACCAAAGACGTGCACATCGGCCCGTCCGACCATGTCAGCTGGCTCGACGACCGCAAGTGGGCTTACGTCCGTCTCGAGGGGCGCGCCTTCGGTGACGTGCCGCTGAACCTGGAGTACAAGCTCGAGGTCTGGGATTCGCCGAACTCGGCCGGCGTCATCATCGACGCGGTGCGTGCGGCCAAGATCGCCAAGGACCGCGGCGTCGGCGGACCGGTTGTCTCGGCGTCGGCGTACCTGATGAAGAGCCCGCCGAAGCAGCTGCCCGACGACGTCGCGCGGACCCAGCTCGAAGAATTCATCAGCGAGGGCTGACATTCCCTTCCAACGTCGAGTTGTCGGGCCGCGTCTCGGCTGACTCGCCCAACAACTCGACGTTCGGGCAGGTCTCGTAGTGTCGAGATTCATGACCGACATTTCCGACGACGAGCTGGCCGGCCTGTCCGAATTCGGGCTGCTGCCCGAGAACGCCGAGCAGGCCGGCGTCAGCGGTCCGCTACCCGAGGTGCGCCGCGTCGAGGCGGGCGGCATCAGTGCGCTGCAGTGGGGCGAGTCGTCGCCCCGCGTGGTGTTCTTCCACGGCGGCGGGCAGAACGCGCACACCTGGGACACCGTGATCGTGGGTTTGGGCGTGTCGGCGCTGGCGGTCGACCTGCCCGGCCACGGGCATTCGGCCTGGCGCGAAGACGGCGACTACTCGCCGCAGAACAACGCGGCCGCCGTCGCGCCGGTGATCAATGACCTTGCCCCAGACGCCCCGCTGGTGGTCGGCATGTCGCTGGGCGGATTGACCGCGATCGGGCTGGGCGCCATTGCGCCGCAACTGGTCCGCGAACTCGTGCTGGTCGACGTCACCCCGTCAGCATTGCGTCGCTACGCAGAACTGACCACCGAACAGCAGGGCACGGTCGCGCTGGTGGCCGGTGAGCGAAACTTCCTCAGCTTCGACTCGATCCTGGCGGTGACTACCGCCGCGGCACCGCACCGCGACCGGAAATCGTTGCGGCGCGGCGTGTTTCACAACTCCCAGCGACTTGACGACGGGACCTGGACCTGGCGTTACGACAGTATCCGCAAGATTCCCGACTTCGACAGCTTGTGGGACGACTTCGCCGGCCTGCCGGCGCCGGTCACGCTGGTGCGCGGCGGGAAATCGGGCTTCGTCACCGACCAGGACGCCGACGAATTGGCCAGGCGCGCACAGCAATTCCGGGGCCTGCAGATCGTGCAGAACTCGGGTCACTCCGTGCAGAGCGATCAGCCCCTGGTGTTGACCGAGATCCTGCGAGGGGTCCTCGGCGGCAGCTGAGCCGGGTTGGCGTTACTCGGGCCAGGTGTTGCCCAAGATGACGACACCGGCGACGCGCTCGGCCGCGGTGCTGGACATCTGCAAATACCGACATGAGCACACCGGCAACCCCCGCCTACCGTGGAGGGCATGACTTCTTCCGCCCAGCCGATCCGCATCGGCGTCCAGCTGCAGCCCCAGCACTCCCCGAACTACAGCCACCTGCGTGACGCCGTCCGGCGATGCGAAGACATCGGCGTCGACGTCGCCTTCAACTGGGACCACTTCTTCCCGCTGTACGGCGACCCTGACGGCGCGCATTTCGAATGCTGGACCATGCTCGGCGCCTGGGCCGAGCAGACCTCGCGGATCCAGATCGGCGCCCTGGTGACCTGCAACTCCTACCGCAACCCGGAGCTGCTGGCCGACATGGCCCGCACCGTCGACCACATCTCCGACGGCCGGCTGATTCTGGGCATCGGCTCGGGCTGGAAGGAAAAGGACTACGACGAGTACGGCTACGAATTCGGCACCGCCGGCGGCCGGCTCGACGACCTGGCCGCCGCGCTGCCGCGGATCAAATCCCGGCTGGCCAAGCTCAACCCCGCGCCCACCCGCGACATCCCGCTGCTGATCGGCGGGAAGGGCCCGAAGAAGACGCTGCGACTGGTCGCCGAGCACGGCGACATCTGGCACGGCTTCACCACCGTCGACAGCTACCCGCAGGCCGCGGCCGTGTTGGCCGAGCACTGTGCGGCGGTCGGGCGCGATCCCGACGCCATCGAACGCTCAGCCGGGGTCAACGCGGGCAACGGCGGGCTGATCGCCGGCGCGCAAGGCCTGGCGGCACTCGGCGTGACGCTGCTGACCGTCGGGGTCAACGGACCGGACTACGACCTGAGCGACGCCGAGGCGCTGTGCCGGTGGCGTGACACGGCATGACGGCCGGCGCGTCAAAGCTGGCCGCGCTGCTCGCCACGATCCTGCTGACCTGCACTCTGCTACCGGCGCCGCCGGCCGCGGCTGACACCAACCTATGCAAGCCGTCGGGAAAAGACGGCGCCATCGCCCTGCCGAGGAAGCTGGCTACCGCCAACCGGCCCCAGGAGGACAAGTACACGACCGCCGACGTCGAGCCGCTCAGCTCGGTGAACCTCGACAAGCTGGGTTTGCGCACACCCGGGTCGCTGATCGTCGGCACCATGCCGGGGGGTCCCCCGACCAGCTGCCTGAACAGCGCGGGGCGCTACACCGGTTATGACAACGAGTTGCTGCGAGCGATTGCCGCGAAACTCGGGCTGCAGGTCGTCTTCGTCGGCACCGACTTCTCCGGCCTGCTCGCCCAGGTCGGGGCGCGGCGCTTCGACGTCGGTTCGTCGTCGATCATGGCCACCGAAGCACGCCGTCGCACAGTCGGTTTCACCAACGGCTACGACTTCGGTTACTTGTCGCTGATCGTGCCGTCCGGTTCGCCGATCGGCAGCTTCGATGAGCTGGGCAGCGGACAGCGGATCGGCGTGGTTCAAGGCACTGTCGAAGAGGCCTATGTCGTCGACGCGCTGCATCTCGAGCCGGTGAAGTTCCCGGACTTCACCACCGTGTACACCAGCGTGAAGACCCATCAGATCGATGCCTGGGTGGCCCCGGCGATGGAGGCGACCAATGTGATGCGGCCCGGCGACACCGCCGCCGTCGCCGCCTACACATTCGGGCTGGGCAACTACGTGGCGTACGCGGTGGCAAAAGACAACCGACCGCTCATCGCGGCGTTGAACGCCGGCCTGGACGCCGTGATCGCCGACGGCACCTGGTCGCAGCTGTACACCGACTGGGTTCCGCGGCCGCTGCCACGCGGATGGAAACCGGGATCGAAATCGGCGCTGACACCGCACCTGCCGGACTTCGCGGCGATCGCCGAGCACAATCACCGAACGCTCGACGAGGTTCCGCCACCGAAGAGCATCCTCGCTCAGCTACGGGAGTCGTTCTTCGACTGGGATTTGTACAAGCAGGCCGTCCCCGCGATGGTGACGACGGGTCTGCCGAACACGCTGATCTTGACCGTCAGCTCCGGCCTGATCGGGTTGATCGTCGGCATGGCACTTGCGGTTGCCGGTATCGCGCAGGCCCGCTGGTTGCGCTGGCCGGCGCGGGTCTACACCGATATTTTCCGTGGGCTGCCCGAAGTGGTGATCATCTTGCTGATCGGCCTCGGCGTCGGCCCGATCGTGGGCGGGTTGACCAATAGCAATCCGTATCCGCTGGGCATCGCCGCGCTGGGTCTGACGGCGGCGGCGTACGTGGGCGAGATTTTCCGGTCCGGCATCCAAAGCGTCGAGCCTGGGCAGCTGGACGCCGCGCGCGCCCTGGGGCTGAGTTACCAGACCGCGATGCGGCTGGTCGTGCTACCGCAGGGCATCCGCAGGGTGCTGCCCGCGCTAGTCAACCAGTTCATCGCGTTGCTGAAGGCCTCCGCGCTGGTGTACTTCCTGGGCCTGATCGCCGGTCAGCGTGAGCTGTTCCAAGTCGGCCGTGACCTCAACGCGCAGACCGGCAGCCTTTCGCCGCTGGTGGCGGCCGGGGTGTTCTACCTGATTCTGACCATCCCGCTGACCCACCTGGTCAACGTCGTCGACAACCGGCTTCGGCACGGCCGATCCGCGGGTGAACCGGCGGATCCGCTGGACCGCATCGCCTCGGCCACCACCCAGGGGATGACGTGACCGGCCGCGGTGTGCAAACGAAGTCGGTGTCGTTGGCGGGCAACGGAATTCACTTGTCGTTCGGCCGAAATGCGGTGCTGCGCGGTGTCGACATCAGCGCGCCCGCCGGTAACACGGTGGCGGTGATCGGGCCGTCGGGCTCCGGCAAGTCGACCTTGCTGCGGGTGTTGAACCGGTTGCAGGAGCCCGACAGCGGCGACATCCTGCTCGACGGACAGTCGGTCTTGACCGACGACCCGAATGCGGTGCGCCAGCGGATCGGCATGGTGTTTCAACATTTCAACCTTTTCCCGCACCGCAGCGTCCTCGACAACGTCGTATTGGCGCCGCGCAAGCTCAAGCGCCTGCCCGGCGACGCGGCCCGTGAGTTGGGACTGGCCCAGCTGGACCGGGTGGGCATGAAACACAAGGCCGACAGCCGTCCCGGCGCCCTGTCGGGCGGCCAACAGCAACGAGTGGCGATCGCCCGGGCGCTGGCGATGACACCGCAGGTGATGCTTTTCGACGAAGCCACCTCGGCGCTGGACCCCGAACTGGTCAAGGGAATCCTGGCGCTGATCGCGGACCTGGGCTCCGACGGCATGACGATGGTGGTAGTCACGCACGAAATGGCTTTTGCCAAGTCCACCTCCGACGCCGTGGTCTTCATGGATCACGGCCAGGTCGTGGAAACCGGGCCCCCTGAGCAGATATTCGAGGCAGCAACAACCGAGCGACTGCAGCGCTTCTTGTCGCAGGTCCTGTGAGCAGAACCCAATCCTGGGCCTCGGAACTGCCGACAGGTTAGACTGTCGAACTATGGCGGAACGCGAAGCCACCGTGCCGGAGCTCACCGAGCTGGCGGAGGGGCTTCACCGCACGCTGTCAAAGCTGTTCGCCATACTGCGTCGCGGTGATCCGAGCGCCGCCGCCGCGATTGGCAGCGACCTCACCCTGGCCCAACTATCCATTCTGGTCACCTTGCTCGACCGGGGCCCGATCCGGATGACCGACCTGGCCGCACACGAGCGTGTTCGCACGCCCACCACGACGGTGGCGATCCGCCGGCTGGAGAAGATCGGCCTGGTGAAGCGCTCGCGCGACCCGTCGGACCTGCGTGCCGTGCTGGTCGACATCACCCCGCGCGGCCTGGCCGTTCACCGGGAGTCGCTGACCAATCGGATCGCCGCTTTGGCCACCCTGCTGAGCCACCTCAGCGAGCCCGACCAGGAGGCGCTGACCAAGGCGCTGGCGCCGCTGGAGCGGTTGGCGGCCAGCGAGTCGGCGGCCAGCCCGGCCGCTGCCCAGACCAACGGTGACCAGACCTCGTAGAACCCTCCTGTCCTCAGGTTGCCAGGGCGACCCGCTGCGCCCGGCTCCGCCGCGCTTGCGATCGGCTCAGGTTGCCAGGGCGACCCGCTGCGCCCGGCTCCGCCGCGCTTGCGATCGGCTCAGGTTGCCAGGGCGACCCGCTGCGCCCGGCTCCGCCGCGCTTGCGATCGCCCTTAAGCTGACAAGCATGCCGACCGCGCTCATCACCGGTGCCAGCCGCGGGATCGGTGCCGCCATCGCCGACGCCCTGGCACCGACCTACACCCTGTTGTTAGCCGGACGACCCTCGCCTGCGCTGCAGGCCACCGCGCAGCGGTTGGGCGCCACCGCGCTGTCGCTGGATCTGACCGACACCGACGCGATTCCGGCGGCCACCGCTGACATCGGCGAGCTCGACGTGCTGATACACAACGCCGGTGTGTCGCTTCCGGGGCGCGTCGCCGAGTCCACCGTCGATGAATGGCGTAGCACCTTCGAGGTCAATGTTGTTGGTGCAGTCGCTGTTACGCTGGCACTGCTGCCGGCCATGCGGCGCGCCCAAGGTCAGGTGGTGTTCATAAACTCCGGGTCGGGGCGTCAGGCTTCGGCGAACATGGCCTCGTATTCGGCGAGCAAGTTCGCGCTGCGTGCGTTCGCCGACTCCCTGCGCCTGAGCGAGCCGGCGCTGCGGGTCACCACCGTCTACCCCGGGCGCACCGCCACCGATATGCAACGTGAGCTGGTCTCCTTCGAGGGCGCCGTCTACGACACCGATCGGCTCCTGCGGGCGGACACCGTCGCCGCGGCGGTCGCCCGCGCGATCGACACCCCGCCCGATGGGCACCTGCACGAGGTCGTGCTCAGACCACGCGCCCGCTGACGATGCGGCAGGCTAGACGACCACATTGACCAAGCGCCCGGCGACGACGATCACCTTCTTCGGTGTCGTGCCGGCCAGGAACGCCTGCACCTTCTCGTCGGCGAGCGCGGCTGCCTCGACCGCGTCGGCGTCGGCGCCGGCCGACACCGTGATCCGGCCGCGCACCTTGCCGTTGACCTGGACGGGATATTCCACGCTGTCTTCGACCAGGTAGGCGGGATCGGCCACCGGGAATGGGCCGTGGGCAAGCGACGTGGCATGGCCCAGGCGCTGCCACAACTCCTCGGCCAGGTGCGGCGCCAGCGGCGCCGCCATCAGCACCAGCGGCTCCGCGGCGGCACGCGGGACCGAGTCACGGTGCTGCTTGGTGAGGTGGTTGGTGTACTCGATCAGCTTGGCCACCGCGGTGTTGTTGCGCAGTGCCACATAGTCTTCGGAGACCCCGGCGATGGTGCGGTGCAACAGTCGCAGGGTCTCGGTGTCCAACTCGGCACCGTCGGTCACCCGGGCCTGGCCGGATTGCTCATCGACCACCAGCCGCCACACCCGCTGCAGGAATCGGTGCGCACCGACCACATCCTTGGTGGCCCACGGCCGCGACGCCTCCAGCGGGCCCATCGACATCTCGTACACCCGTAGCGTGTCGGCGCCGTAGTCGTCGCACATCTCGTCCGGTGACACCGAATTCTTCAGGCTCTTACCGATTTTGCCGAACTCCTGGAAGACCTCGATCTCACCGTCCGGACCGGGATAGCAGAACTTGCCGTCCCGCTCGACGACGTCGGCGGCCGTCACGTAGGACCCGCGGACGTCGGTGTAAGCGAATGCCTGGATGTACCCCTGGTTGACCAGCCGGCGGTAAGGTTCGCGGGAGCTGACATGACCGAGGTCGTAGAGCACCTTGTGCCAGAACCGTGAATACAGCAGGTGCAGCACCGCGTGCTCGGCGCCGCCGACGTAGAGGTCGACGCCGCCGGGATCCTCGGGTCCGTGCTCAGCGGGCCTCGGGCCCATCCAGTAGGCCTCGTTCTCCTTGTCGCAGAAGCGTTCTGCGTTGTGCGGGTCGGTGTAGCGCAGCTCGTACCAAGAACTGCCTGCCCACTGCGGCATGACGTTGGTGTCGCGGGTGTAGGGCTTCAACCCGTCGCCGAGGTCCAGGTCTACGTGCACCCATTCGGTCGCCTTGGCCAGCGGCGGGGACGGCTCGCTGCCGGCGTCGTCCGGGTCGAACAGCACCGGCGAGTAGTCCGGCACGTCGGGCAACTCGACCGGCAGCGCCGTGTCATCCAGCGGATGCGCGCGCCCGTCGTTATCGTAGACGATCGGAAACGGCTCGCCCCAGTAGCGTTGCCGCGCGAAAAGCCAGTCGCGCAGCTTGTATTCGATGCGTCCGCGCCCGCGGCCGTCGGATTCCAGCCGCGCGGTGATCGCCTCCTTGGCGGCACCGACATCGAACCCGTTGAGGTAGTCCGAGTTCACCAGGATTCCGTCGCCGGTGTAAGCCGCCTGCGAAACATCGCCGCCGGCAATGACTTCGACGATCGGCAGGCCGAACTCGCGGGCGAACTCCCAGTCGCGTTGGTCGTGGCCCGGAACAGCCATGATCGCCCCGGTGCCGTATCCGGCCAGCACGTAGTCGGCGATAAAGACCGGTACCTGCTCGCCGTTGGCCGGGTTGGTCGCGTAAGCGCCCAGAAAGACGCCGGTCTTGGTCTTGTTCTCCTGGCGTTCCAGGTCGGGCTTCGCGGCGATCGCCTGCCGGTAGGCCGCGACGGCCTGTGCGGGGGTGTCCGCGTCGTAGGTCCAACGCGGATCTACCGCGGACGGCCACTGCGGCGCAAGCAGCCGGTCGACCAGCTCATGCTCGGGGGCGAGCACCAGATACGTTGCGCCGAAAAGGGTGTCCGGCCGGGTGGTGAACACCTCCAGGTCCACCGTTTCGCCGTCGGTGGTCTGCGCCGAGAACAGCGCCGCGGCGCCGGTGGATCGCCCGATCCAGTTGCGCTGCATGGTTTTGACCTTCTCCGGCCAATCCAGCACGTCGAGGTCGTCGAGCAGCCGATCGGAGTAGGCGGTGATCCGCATCATCCACTGCCGAAGCCGCTTGCGAAAGACCGGGAAGTTTCCCCGGTCGCTGCGGCCGTCGGCGGTGACCTCTTCGTTGGCCAGTACCGTGCCCAAACCCGGGCACCAGTTCACCATCGAATCGGCCCGATAGACCAGGCGGTGCGCGTCGATCACATCGGCGCGCTCTCCCGGCGACAACGCCGACCAGTCTCGGCCATCATCCAATTTGCGTGCACCGGAATTGAATTCGGCGACGAGCTCAGCTATCGGACGGGCCTTGTCGGCGGCAGTGTCGAACCACGCGTTGTAGATCTGCAGGAAGATCCACTGAGTCCATTTGTAGAACTCGGCGTCGGTGGTGGAAAAGCTCCGCCGGTTGTCGTGGCCGAAACCCAGCCGGCTCAGTTGCCTCCGGAAATTGACGATGTTGGCCTCGGTGCGGGTACGCGGGTGGGTGCCGGTTTGCGCCGCGTACTGCTCGGCGGGCAGACCGAACGCGTCGAACCCCAACGCGTGCAGCACATTACGCCCCAGCATGCGGAAGTAGCGCGCGTAGACGTCGGTGGCAATGTAGCCGAGCGGATGGCCGACGTGCAACCCTTCACCGGACGGATACGGGAACATGTCCTGGACGAACATCTTGTCGTCGGGCACCGGCGACCCGTCCTTCGGTGCCAGCGAACCGACCGGGTTGGGCACATTGAACGTCCCCAGCCGGGTCCAGTTGTCCTGCCAGGTTTGTTCGATGCGGCCGGCGAGGTCCGCGGTGTAGCGGAACCGCGGCGCGTCGGGGTCGGCCTGCCCGGCAGGGGCCGTGGGGGAAGCGGTCACGCCCAACAGGTTATAAGGACGCAGGTGGTCGGGCCGCCGGGCAGGCGATGGTCTCGTTTGGATTGCAGACCGATCAGGGTTTATCCCAGGTGTATTCCAGGTCGATTCCAGTGCTGGAAGCCGGCGCTTGTCCCTGGTTACAGTCGCTTTCTGCGACTTCGACACAACACCACACCCGAGCGAGCAGGGAAGGACCGGCTCTCATGATGCAGATAGGCCGTAGCTGGCGAGTAACGGTCGCGGGTCTGGCCGTCGGCGCCATCGGTGTGTTGGGGCTTGCCGGCCCCACGGCGTCCGCCGATCCGGCGTTCCCGCCCCGGCCCGGCCCCGTCCCGGCCCCGATGCCGCAGGCCGCCGGCAACCCGGTGCCCGGAACGGCCGCGGCCGCACCGGCACCGATCTCGCCCGCGCTGGCCCCGGCGCCGCCGGTCGCCGCACCACCGGTCGCCGCACCGCCGGCTGCCGCACCGCCGGTTGCCGCACCGCCGGAACTCGCCCCGGCCGGCTCGGGGACACTGCGGGAATTCTTCGCGAGCAAGAACGTCAACCTCGAGCCGCAGCAGGCGAAGGATTTCAAGGCGCTCGATATCACCTTGCCGATGCCGCAAGGGTGGACGCAGGTGCCCGACCCCAACGTCCCCGACGCGTTCGTGGTGACCGCCAATCGGCACAGCAGCAGCCTGTACACGCCCAACGCCCAGCTGGTGGTGTACCGCCTGGTCGGTGACTTCGACCCGAAAGAAGCGATCACCCACGGCTACATCGACAGCCAGCAACTACCCGCCTGGCGCACCACCAACGCCTCGCTGGCTGATTTCAACGGTTCGCCGTCGTCGATCATCGAGGGCACTTACCGGCAGAACGAGATGACGCTCAACACCTCGCGCCGCAATGTCATCGTCGCGTCCGGACCGGACAAGTACCTGGTGTCGCTCGCGGTGACGACGGAGGCCGGCGCGACCGTCGCCGAGGCGCCGTCCACCGACGGCATCATCAACGGATTCCGGGCGGGCGCGCCGGGGTCCAACGCACCGGCAGCTCCGCCGCCGGCCGCCGCTGCTGCGCCGGCACCGCCCGCCGCGCCCGCGACCCCGCCGGCGCCCGTCGCCCCACCCCAGGCGCTGGCACACTAGGGCGCCGCAACGGGGCCGACGCGGCCTCGTATTGTGGCCCCATGCTCATCGCGGGAGTGCTGTGCGTGTGCGCGGCGATGGTAATGGCCGTACTCGGACTGCGGTCGTTGGCCCGACCCGCCGGCACCGGCACCGCCGGGCTGATCCTGCGCTCGGTCGCGCCACCGCAGCTGGCCGCCGCGATCATGCTGGCCGCCGGAGGGACGGTGGCCCTGGCCGCACCGGTCGCGACCGCGCTGCCGGTCATCTGCGTGTGCGCGATCGGCGCCCTGGGAACACTCGGCGCCGGCTCGTATCAGACCGCCCGGTACGCCCTGCGTCACGAAGACGCCGCGGCCGGCTGCGGCGGGACCTGCGCGGCTTGCACGCTCGCATGCCATTGACCGCAGCACGGTCCGTGCGGTGGGGTCGTCGCGAAAGCCGTTATCGCTGAGCGGTTTTGCCGGCCTAATTGCGGCTGACGTCGACCGGATGGGTGGCCAGCAGCGACAGCGGCTGGGGCTGACGTCGCAGCACCCGGCCCCACAGGTCCACCCGCGGCGCGACCAGAACGTCAGATGGCAACGCCGACAACACAATCCAGTCGTCGCGCTCGATCTCGCCCTCTAACTGGCCGATCGTCCAGCCGGAGTATCCGGCGAAGATCCGCACACCTTCGACCAGCTGGCCGATCGACTCCGGGTCGGCATCGAGATCGACCATCGCCATCCGGCCGGCCACATGACGCAGACCGGGCACGTCGTCGGGAACCGCGCCCACCCGCAATACCGCCAGGCACAGTGCCGCGTCGCGCTTGACCGGCCCGCCGATGAACATCGTCTTCGGCTTCGCCACCACCTGGGCCCACTGCGGCAACACGTTGTAGACCGCGGTTTCGCTGGGACGGTTGAGCACCACGCCCAGCGTGCCTCCGTCGTTGTGCTCGACGATGTAAATCACGCTGCGCCGGAACGTCGGCTCGAGCAGGTCTGTATTCGCGAGAAGCAAAGTGCCCGCCCGCACTCGGTGCGCGGTGGGGGCAACATAGTCTTCTGGGTCTTCGGACTGCGCCACTGCTCCATCATGGCATCCGGGCCCGACCTCCGTGGCGAACACGAAGGGCGCTGCAAGGAATTTGTACTGTTGTTAACAGGGGCTCGATGCCCGGCCCGCGGCCCCTGGGTCCAACCGCGCCAGGCTCCATCGGGAAGTAGGTTCAGTGACTCCTCCGCGCGCGCCGGTCGCCGTCTGGCGCTCGGTGCGCAGCCTGCCGGACTTTTGGCGGCTGCTGGAATTGCGGATGACGAGCCAGTTCGGCGACGGCCTGTTCCAGGGCGCCCTGGCCGGCGCGCTGCTGTTCAACCCCGAGCGGGCCAGCCGTCCGCTGGCGATCGCGGGTGCGTTCGCGGTGTTGTTCCTGCCGTATTCGCTACTCGGTCCGTTCGCCGGGGCGTTGATGGACCGCTGGGACCGCCGCCTGGTGCTGGTCGCCGCCAACGTGGGCCGGGTGGTAGCGGTGGCCGTCGTGGGGATCTGCCTGGCTGTCGGCGCCGGCGATTTTCTCGTGCTGTGCGGCGCGCTGGTGGTCAATGGCCTCGCCCGGTTCGTCTCGTCGGGACTGTCGGCCGCCCTGCCTCACGTGGTGCCCCGCGACCAGGTCGTCGTGATGAATTCGATCGCCTCGGCGGTCGGCGCGATCGCGGTCTTTCTCGGGGCCAACTTCATGCTGGTGCCGAGGGCATTCTTCGGCTCGGGCGACAGGGGGGCCGCGTCGGCCATCTTGTTGGTCATCATCCCGCTGCTGATCGCGCTGTTGCTGTCGTTGCGATTCGCCGCCCGCGTGCTCGGCCCCGACGACACCCGGCGGGCGATCCACGGGTCGGTCGTCTACGCCGTCCTGACCGGTTGGATGCACGGCTTGCGCACGGTGCGGGACAGGCCCACCGTCGCCGCCACCCTGTCCGGGTTGGCAGCGCATCGAATGGTTTTCGGGATCAACTCGCTGGTGGTACTGCTGGTGGTACGCGGCGGCGACGTGGCCGCCGTCTCCGCGCTGGGCAGCGCGATGCTGTTCGTCGCCGCGGCCGGCGCCGGATCATTTCTGGCCAACGTCATCACCCCGCCGGCGGTGCGACGCTGGGGGCGGTACGCGACGGCCAACGGCGCGTTGGCGATCGCGGTGGCCCTCGAGATCGCCGGGGTCGGCATGCAGCTGTGGGTGTTACTGAGTTGCGGGTTCCTGCTGGGGGCGGTCGGCCAGGTGGTCAAACTGTGCGCCGACACCGCGATTCAGATCGACGTGGACGACGCGCTGCGCGGACACGTGTTCGCCGTGCAGGATTCGCTGTTCTGGGTGGCGTTCATCGCCGCGATCACCGCGGCGGCCGGCGTCGTTCCCGGCGATGGTCATTCGCCCGCGCTGATCGTGGCCGGCGCCGCGGTCTACCTGTGCGGGCTAGCCATACACAGTGTCGTCGGCCGCGCCGCGAATCGCTAAGGTACCCAGGTGGCCGACTTGTCGCAGATTGTCGACGACCTGCGCGCCGAAAGCGATGAGCTCGACGCGCTGGTCGCCCCGCTCAACGACGCTGCCTGGACTACCGCGACGCCCGCCGCGGGCTGGACAATCGCCCATCAGATCGGACACCTGCTGTGGACCGACCGCGGCGCGCTGATTGCGGTCACCGACGAGGATGCCTTCGCCGATGTGGTGAAGACTGCCGCGAACGACCCGGTCGGCTTCGTCAACACCGCCGCCGACGAAGCCGCCGCCGTCCCGCCCGCCGAATTGCTCGCCGACTGGCGGCTCACCCGCACCCGGCTGCACGATGCCCTGCTGACCGTTGCCGACGGCCGCAAACTGCCGTGGTTCGGACCGCCGATGAGCGGCTCGTCCATGGCGACCGCGCGGTTGATGGAGACCTGGGCGCACGGCCTCGACGTCGCCGACGCCCTCGGCGTGACCCGGGCCGCCACCGCGCGGCTGCGATCCATCGCGCACATCGGGGTGCGCACCCGCGATTTCGCGTTCGTCCTCAACGGTCAGCAGCCGCCGAGTGACCCGTTTCGGGTGGAGCTGCGCGCACCCGACGGCGGCACCTGGTCGTGGGGTCCTGCCGAGGCGTCGCAGCGGGTCACCGGGACCGCCGAAGACTTCTGCTTTTTGGTCACCCAACGACGCCCCTTGCGCGATCTGGACGTGACTGCCGACGGCGACGACGCGGCGCGCTGGCTGCCGATCGCGCAGGCCTTCGCCGGTCCACCGGGCGTCGGTCGATGAGCGCGATTTCGATCCTGCCGCGGGAGCTGACCGGGGGCCTCCGCGACGACGTCCGCGACGCTCCGGCACCGCCCACACCGGTGCTGGCCGAGCCCTACGCGCTCCGTCTGGCCGATCCGGACACCGACGCCGAGATGATCTCGCGGTGGATGAACATGCCGCACCTCGTGGAGGCATGGGAATCGGCCTGGCCGGCGTCGCGATGGCGCGAATATCTACGCGCCCAGCGAGCCGGCAGCTATTCCCGCCCGTTCGTCGGCAGCCTGCACGGGGAAGACGGCGGGTATGTCGAAGTTTACCGCGCCGCAAAGGATTCCATCGCCACCCGATATCACGCCGATCCCTATGATGTCGGGCTGCACGCGGCCATCGCCGAGCTGTCGATCGTCAACAAGGGGCTCGGGCCGTTCCTGCTACCGCGCATCATCGCCAGCGTCTTCGAGGTTGAACCTCGTTGCCGCCGAATCATGTTCGACCCCGATCACCGCAACACCTCGGCGCGACGACTGTGCGAATACGCCGGATGCGCCTTCCTTGGTGAGCACGACATGAGCAACCGGAAGATGGCGCTCTACGCGTTACCCCGCACGCCCCAGGATGTTCCCGAGGCCCGCTAGAGTCCGGTGAGATCGACGGTACGCGTTGGTCACTCGCAGGACTTCGCGCCAGCGTCGATCTCGAGAAGCTATGTCTGTCGTAGCTCCCGATAACCGTCGTAGTCGGGTTTCATTGCCGCAGCGACCAATTCCCACAACACCTCGTCGGTGCCGCCGCCGACCCGGGCCAGCTTCATGTCCCGCCACCAGCGGCCCAGCGGTGTCTCATCCACCAGATAGCCGGAGCCGCCGAAGATGTGCATGCACTCTGAGAGCACCTCTTCGCCGAGCCGCGCGGCGGTGACCTTCACTGCCGCCGCGGCCCGCAGATCGAGTCGGCCTTCGGCGGCGATTCCGTTGAGCCCGTGCCGAAGTAGATCGACGCGGGCCTGCAGATCGGCCAGGCGCAGCCGCAGGGCCTGGTGTTCGAACAACGTCGCACCGAACTGCCGACGCTCGACCATCCTGGCGTGGGTGATGCCGAGCACCCGCTGGCAGCCACCGGCGACCTGTCCCGCGATCGACATCCGCTCGTGGGCCAACCCCCAGGAGATCGCCGCCAAACCCGTTCCGGGCCGGGCGATCAGCGCATCAGCGGGTACCCAGGTATCGATGTGCACCGCCGCGGTGTCCAGCGGACCGGCGCCGACTTTGCGGTAAGGAACCTGGACGTCGGTCTGGGCCGTCGGCACGGCGATCACCAACACGTTGCCGTGCCGGCTGCTCTGGTCGTGGTCCACACCTCGGGCGACCACCATGACGTGGTCGGCCACCGGCGCCAGCGACACGAACTTCTTGACGCCGCGGACCTCGAATCCGTCGCGGGCCGACCGGACTTCGGTCTCCACGATCTGCAGGTCCGAACCGCCCGACTCCTCGGATGCGCCGATGCACAGCACCGCGTCGCCGCGGATGGCTTGTTCGCAGATGTCCCTGAGATAGTCCGACCGGCCGAAGCGGCGCAAGATGGCCACCCCCGAGTCGTGCAGGCTGACACCGACACCGATACCGGCCGAGCCGAGCCGACCCAGGGCGAACGCCAGCGCGACGAGCTTGGGCACATCCGGATGCTGACCGTTGGGCCACTTGTGCGCGAACACGCCCCGCTCACCGAGATGCTCGATCAGCTTGCGCGGAAACCGTTCGCTGGCTTCGGCTTCCGCGGTCCAGTTGATGACGTCGTCATCGAACACGTCGTCGAGCAGTGCCCGGTATTCGTCGATGCTCAGCTCCGCGGGCTCAGTCATGTGGTGACCGTGGTCAGGTTGCGTCTGACTTCCAGGCGCCGCAGCTTGCCCGACGAGGTGCGCGGCAGCGAGCCGGGCCGGACGAACACCACGTCGGCGGGCACGATGCCGCACTCGGAGGCCACCTTGGCGACCAGCTCGCTGCGGGCACCGGCTTCATCGGGGCCACGGAATTCGGCGGTGATCACCAGCCCGGGGCGGGTCGTGTCGTCGTCGGTACCCACGGCCACCACCGCACCCTCACGCACGCCGCGTATTTCGGCGGCGACCCGTTCGATCTCGGCGGGAAAGACGTTGCGGCCCGCGATGGTGATGATCTCCTTGGCCCGCCCGCAAACCACCAGGCCGTCGTCGGTGAGGTAGCCCAGATCTCCGGTCGGGAACCAGGCGCCGCGCGCCAGCGGGGTATCGCCGAAATACCCTGACATCATCGAGGTTCCGCGGATCTCGACCTCGCCGACTTCGCGGCCGGGCAGTTCGGCGGCATGCTCCGCGGCCGGGCTGATCCTAATCTCCATCCCGGGGATGGCTTCACCCAGAATCGCGTGCCGGCGCGGCTCTGAATCGTCTGCGGCAGTTGGTACTTGGTCGTAGAGCAGGCCGATACCCGGCTCGGGAATCGTTACCGCGCAGGTGGATTCGGCCAACCCGTAGGACGGCGCCAGTGCACCGGCGTCGAAACCGAAGGAGCGCAGCGCATTCGCGAAGCGCTCCATCCCGGCGCAGTCGACGGGCTCGCCACCGTTGATCGTCACCCGCACCCGGCCCAGGTCGACGTCGGACACCAGCCGGGCGTACTTGCCGATCATGCTGTAGGCCATGTTCGGCGCGGCGGTCAGCGAGGCCCCGCTTTCGCTGAGCCACCGCAACCAGCGGAACGGCGACGCGGTGAACGCCGAGGTGGGCGCCAGCCAGACCGGCGTCTGACCCAGGGCGCCGCTGAGCAGAAACGTCAGACCCATGTCGTGGTAGAGCGGCAGCCAGGTACACCCGGCGTCGACGGCCGGGTCGACGCCGAAACGGCTGAGCAGGCCGTTCACGTTGTTCAACACCGCCTCGGCGGACAGTTGTGCGGTACGGGGATTTCCGGTGGAACCCGCGGTGCCCTGCAGGATTGCGGGCGTACCCGGCACGGGTTCCGCCGGCGTGAAGCCGGTCGACCGTTCGCGCGCGACGGTCCCGAGGTCGAGCACCGGCAACGGACCGCCCGCGCCGACGAGCAACCCGAGTTCGACTCCGTGGCTGAGGACCGTGCGCACGCCGAGGCCGGCGAACCGCGTCAACGTTGCCTGCGCCCACTGCCGCGGGTCGGCGCCGCGGACCGGCCCGGGCAGGATCGCCACGCTCTGCCCGGCCAGCCAGGCCGCGTGAACGGCTGCGACAAAATCCGCGGTCGGCTCGCCGACCAGGCCGACCGCCCCGAGTTGCGGCTGGTCGAGGATGTGCGCGGCGACGCCCTGCGCGCGGGCGTGGACCTGCGACCAGGGGTGCCGGGTCCAGGCGTCGGCGTCTTTGTCGAAGACCACCAGGTCGCGAGCTGAGGTGCACATCGCCCTGGACAGGGCGGTGGCCAGCACGCTCACCGGCCGACCGGGACCTTTGCCCGGATGACGCCGTCGAGGTCGCCGACGGTGTCGCAGCCCAGCAGTTCTTCCTCGGACACCGCGACCCCGAGCTTGTCCTCGATCGCAACCATGCCCACCGCGAAGGCCACCGAGTCCAGCCCCACGTCATCCACCAGCCGAGACGCCGGGGTCACCCGGCCGACGTCGATGTTGAGATCGTCGCGCAGGATCTCGATCAGGGCAGCGCTCACCGAGTCCGGGCGTGGCGGGTCGGAGTTCATGGGCCGTCACAGTACCGGGCCGGCGCCGCGGAAGGCGGCCTACGTTTTGGGCGCCAACACGCTGGCCGCATCGGCGGCGCCATCGCCATCGGTGTCGGTCAGCTTGACGTCCCAACGCCCGTCGCCGTCGGTGTCGACGTAGCCCGTCACGCCATTCTCGCCATGCGCGATCGCCCGGTCGGCCAGCCCGTTGCCGTCGCTGTCGAGCAGCCGGACCTCGGCGCGGCCCTCGGCGCCGAAGTCGGACTCGAACTCCGCGAGCGGCCTGCCGGTGTGCTCGACGCCGTCGAGTCCGAACCAGCGCAGTCCGGACGCCGGTCTGACCGGACGCTCGGCCGCGATCGCCCAGGTGCCCGACCCGTCGTCGGTGAAATAACGTTCCCCGGTGCCGTCCTCGACGTCGAGCACGGCATGATCGACGATGCCGTCGCCATCCAGATCGGCCAGGGCATCGTCGGCCAGACCGTCGCCGTCGAAGTCCAGACTCACCGCGTCGAGTCGGCCGTCGCCGTCGAGGTCGAGATCCGGTCCGCGGTCCCACATTGTCGCTGCGCCGTCACCGGCGCTCAGGCAGTACTCCATGCCTATGCGACGCCGCCGGGCAGCTACTGGTTCCCGCGTGACTTCCACCAGGACAGCAGCTCGGCCGTGGCCTCCTCGTGGCTCAGCGGCCCACGGTCCAACCGCAACTCCTTGAGGTGCCGCCACGCCTCCCCCACTTGCGGGCCCGCCGGGATACCCAGCAGCGCCATGATCTCGTTGCCGTCCAGATCCGGCCGAACCCGCTGCAGGTCTTCTTTGGCGGCCAGCTCGGCGATCCGCGCCTCCAAATCGTCGTAATTGGCTTGCAGTCGAGCCGCCCGGCGCTTGTTGCGGGTGGTGCAGTCGGCGCGGACCAACTTGTGCAACCGCGGCAACAACGGTCCGGCATCGGTGACGTAACGGCGCACCGCCGAGTCGGTCCACCGGCCGTCGCCGTAGCCGTGGAAGCGCAGGTGCAGATACACCAGCTGCGACACGTCGTCGATCATCTGCTTCGAATACTTCAACGCCCGCAACCGTTTTCGGGTCATCTTGGCGCCCACCACCTCGTGGTGGTGAAAGCTGACTCCGCCGTCGGCTTCGTGCTTGCGGGTGGCGGGCTTGCCGATGTCGTGCAGCAGCGCCGCCCAGCGCAAAACGAGATCAGGGCCGCCGTCCGGAAGGGGGTCTTCCAGGGCGATCGCCTGGCGCAGCACGGTCAGCGAATGCTGGTAGACGTCCTTGTGCTGGTGGTGCTCGTCGATGGCCATCCGCATATCGCCGACGTCGGGCAGCACCACATCGCCCATCCCGGTCTGCACCATCAGTTCGATCCCGGCGATCGGATCGTTGCCCAGCAGCAGCTTGTCCAGCTCGGCGGCTACCCGCTCGACGGTGATCCGGCCCAGCTCGGCGGCCATGTCCCGGATCGCGGCGCGCACCCGCGGGGCGACGGTGAAGCCCAGTTGTGAGACGAACCGCGCCGCGCGCAGCATCCGCAGCGGGTCGTCGCCGAACGAGTCTGGCGGCTGTGCCGGTGTATCCAGCACGCCCGACCGTATCGCGGCCAAACCGCCTAGGGGATCGACGAATTCGGCCGGCCCGGCCGCCGTCACGTGCACCGCCATCGCGTTCACGGTGAAGTCGCGGCGCACCAGGTCGTCGTCGAGGGAGTCGCCGAACCGCACCTGCGGGTTACGGGACACGCCGTCGTAGCGGTCGGCCCGGAACGTGGTGATCTCCAGACGGTGGTGATTCTTTTCCGCGCCGACGGTGCCGAACTCGATCCCGGTGTCCCACAACGCGTCGGCCCACGGCCGCAGCAATTTCTGCAGCTGCTCGGGCCGTGCGTCGGTGGCGAAGTCCAGATCGGTGCTCAGCCGCTGCAACACCGCGTCGCGCACCGAGCCGCCGACCAGATAAAGCTCGTGGCCGGCCGCAGCGAACAGCGCGCCGAGCTCACGCAGAACGTCGGCGTGCCTGTTCAATTCGACCGCGGCGGCAGCCAGCAGCTCGGCATCCTGGGCATCGTCGGGCACGGGAGAAAGACTAGTCGGGCGACGATGCGGCAGTCCTGCGCCGCTGAGGAGCCCGGCCATCGGGGGTAGTGGCCTGATCCCGCAGCTCACTACCGGCGAGTGTGGCCAGAGCGTCTGAGCACGCCAGCTACTATCGCTTGGGTGTCCGACGGCGAAAAATCGCAACCGCGTCGGCGCCGGGGGAGGCGCCGCGGTCGGCGCTCGGCGGGGTCGGGTGTCGCTCAATCCGGCAGCGACGCCGTTACCGGCGGCACGCCAACCGGCCCGGCGAAGTCCGGGCAACGCCGCTCGGTGCGCCGCGGACCCGAGCGGCTGCGTACCGTGCACGAGACGTCGGCCGGCGGATTGGTCATCGACAACATCGATCGTCCGCGCGACGAA
Organism: Mycobacterium sp.; assembly: GCF_036490025.1. Lineage (GTDB taxonomy): Bacteria > Actinomycetota > Actinomycetes > Mycobacteriales > Mycobacteriaceae > Mycobacterium. Next base: position 31,255 of record NZ_DASXEP010000150.1, read on the forward strand.
CAGGTCGCGGCCCTGATCGGTCGCGTAGACCGGCGCGGCCGGATGCTGTGGTCGCTGCCCAAAGGCCACATCGAACTGGGCGAGACCGCGGAGCAGACCGCGATTCGCGAGGTCGCCGAAGAGACCGGGATTCAGGGCAGCGTGCTGGCGGCGCTGGGCCGCATCGACTACTGGTTCGTCACCGACGGGCGTCGGGTACACAAAACCGTGCATCACTATCTGATGCGCTTCTCGGGGGGCGAGTTGTCCGACGAGGATGTCGAGGTCGCCGAGGTGGCGTGGGTGCCGATCCCCGAACTGCCGTCCCGGTTGGCCCACGCCGACGAACGCCGGCTGGCCGAAGTGGCCGACGAACTGATCGACAAGCTGCAGAGCGATGGCCCGGCCGCACTGCCACCGCTGCCGCCCAGCTCGCCGCGGCAGCGTCCGCAAACGCATTCGCGCACCCGTGTCCGTCGGCCCGACGATTCCATCCGGGGCCAGCAGAACGGTCGCGGTCCCGGGCCGTAACCGGTCGACGACGATGCAGAGCAAATCGAGGTGGGGGCATCACCTGCCGGCAGGGACTGGTAGCGGTTCGGCGGCGCCGCGACTCCGGCGGGCGGCCTGGTTGCGCCTGCTGATGGTGGTCGGCATCCTGGCCGGCCTGGAAGCGGGCGTGCTGCTGCCCACCGCCGCCGCGGGCGAGCCCGGCGCCGTGCCTTTCGTCCAGGTCCGCATCGACCAGGTCACCCCGCAGGTCGTCACCACGACCAGCGAGCCGATGGTGACGGTCGCCGGGACCGTGAGCAACATCGGTGACCGGCCGGTGCGCGACGTGATGGTCCGCCTTGAACACGCGCCGGCCGTGGCCAATACCGTGGGCTTGCGCACCAACCTCGACGGTGACACCGACCAGTACCAGGCCGCCGAAGACTTCGTGACGGTGGCTCCCGAGCTGCAGCGCGGCCAGAAGACGAAATTCGCGCTGTCGGCACCGATGCGCTCGGCGACCAAACATTCGCTGGACATCGTCGCGCCGGGCGTCTATCCGCTGCTGGTCAACGTCAACGGAACACCCGACTACGGCGAACCGGCGCGGCTGGACAACGCCCGCTTTCTGCTGCCGGTACTGGGCGTGCCGGCAGATCCACTGGACACCTCCGGCCAGGCATCGGGCGCCATGGGCGCTGTGATCGCACCCGACACCGCCAAACCCGTACCGGTCACCATGCTGTGGCCGCTGGCCGACCGGCCCCGGCTGGCGCCCGGCGTGCCGGGCGGCACCATTCCGGTTCGATTGATGGACGACGAACTGTCGGCCTCGCTCGCCACCGCCGGCCGGCTGGATGTTTTGCTGGCCGCCGCGGAGTTCGCGACCAGCCATGACGTCGACCCCGACGGCGCCGTGGGCCGCTCGATGTGCCTCGCCGTCGACCCCGATCTGTTGGTCACCGTCAACGCGATGACCGCCGGCTACGTCGTCTCCAACTCTCCCGCCGGGCCCGCGCAGGAGCCGGGTACCCCGACGCACCCCGGGGTCGGGCAGGCCGCGGCGGCGAGCTGGTTGGACCGGTTACGCGCGCTGGCCCACCGGCTGTGCGTCGCACCGCTTCCCTACGCCCAGGCCGACCTCGACATCGTGGAACGGGTCGGCGACCCCGGCCTCAGCGCGACCGCCACCAGCGGTGCCGCAGATGTCGTCGACCAGATCCTGGGCGTCACGGCGGTCCGCGGCGCCACCCTGATCCCCGACGGCGAGTTGACCCGCCGGGGCGTGGACCTGTTGAGCGCCAACAGCGACACCGTGGTGATCGCCGCCGCGGACTCCTCCGCCAACACTTCCAATGCCCCGCTGCCGGCGACCGCGGATACCGCTCCGCGGCGGCTGTCACCACAGGTGGTGCTGGCGCCGTTCGACCCCGCCGTCGGTGCCGCATTCGCCGCGGCCGGCGCCGACCCGGTCGCGCCCAGCTATCTGAACTCCGCCCTGCTGATCCGGCTTCAGCACGACTCCGAGGCCGCCCGCCGTCAAGATGCGCTGGGCTCGATGCTGTGGCGCGACTTGGAACCCCGGGTCCAACCGCGGGCCCAGATCCTGCTGCCCCCGACCAACTGGAAGCTGCGCTCCGACGACGCCGGCGCGATCATGACCGCGCTGGCCACCGCGATCCGGTCCGGCCTGGCAGTACCGCGAACCCTGCCCGCGCTGATCGCCGACGCTTCGGCCGTTCCACCCGTCAACGGCGCAGCGCAGCCGGACCCCGAGGCCGGTGGACGCGGCCGGTTCAGCGACGCCGTCGCCACCACGATCTCCGGCGAGGTGGGCCGGCTGGCAGGCCTCACCCCGGCCTTGACCACCGATGCCCGCACCGGGCTGACCGGCATCAGTTACACCGCGCCGCTGCGTGAGGACATGCTGCGGGCGATCAGCCAGGCCGACCGGCCCGACACCCGCGACGGCCTGGCCCAGCAACGGCTGGCGGTCCTCGGGACAGCGATCAACGACTTGTTCGGCGCAGTCACCATCGTCACCCCGGCCGGCTCTTACACCCTGGCCACCGAACACAGTCCGCTGCCGCTTGCCTTGCACAATGGGTTGGCCGTCCCGATCCGGGTGCGGCTGCACCTGGACGTGCCGCCCGGCATGACCTTTACCGACCTCGGTGAGATCGAGCTGCCGCCGGGATACCTGCCGTTGCGGGTGCCGATCGAAGTCAACTTCACCCAGCGGGTCGCGATCGACGTCGCGCTACACACCCCCGGCGGAGTGCCACTGGGCGAGCCGGTGCGACTGTCCGTGCACTCCAACGCCTACGGCAAGGTGCTGTTCGCGATCACGCTGAGCGCCGCCGCGGTGCTGGTCGCGCTCGCGGGACGGCGGCTCTGGCACCGCTTCCGCGGTCAACCGGACCCCGCCGACTTGGATCGTCCGCAGGACCGCCCGGATCCGCCGGAGGCGGACCATCTCGCCGACGAAGAGCAGCGGGTATGAGCCGCGCCGGCGACAAGGCAGAGCGAAGCGATGCTGAGGAGCGGCGCTTTGATCCCGCCGGTCGGGCGGTACCGCTGTCGGCCCCGCACCCGCACCGCAAGCGAAGCCCGGGGCCGCCGACCGGCCCGCTCCCCCCTACCGGCCACGTGCCGTCGCAGGGCGCCTCGCCGCAGCCGCGTCCTGAGCTCTCCGACGCCGCGCTGGTGTCGCGATCGTGGGGGATGGCGCTGGCCACCCTGGTCAGCCGGGTGACCGGGTTCGCCCGGATCGTGCTGTTGGCCGCGCTCCTGGGTGCGGCGCTGTCCAGCTCGTTCACAGTGGCCAACCAGCTGCCGAACCTGGTCGCCGCACTGGTGCTGGAGGCGACGTTCACCGCGATCTTCGTGCCGGTGCTGGCCCGTGCCGAGAAGGATGACGCCGATCATGGTGCGGCGTTCGTGCGGCGTCTGGTGACGCTGGCCGGCACTGTGCTGCTGGGCGCCACGCTGCTGTCGGTGGTGGCCGCTCCGCTGCTGGTGCAGCTGATGTTGGGCCGCAACCCTCAGGTGAACGAGCCCCTCACCACCGCATTCGCCTACCTGCTGTTGCCGCAGGTGATCTTCTACGGCCTGTCCTCGGTGTTCATGGCGATCCTGAACACCCGCAACATCTTCGGGCCGCCGGCCTGGGCGCCGGTGGTCAACAACGTCGTCGCGATCGCCACCCTGGGCGCCTACCTGGCCGCACCGGGTCAACTGTCGGTGGATCCGGTGCAGATGGGTAACGCCAAGCTTCTGGTGCTGGGCATCGGCACCACGCTGGGGGTGTTCGCGCAGACCGCGGTGCTGCTGGTGGCCATCCGGCGTCAGCGCATCAGCCTTCGCCCGCTGTGGGGCATCGACGACCGGCTCAAACGCTTCGGCGCGATGGCCGCCGCGATGGTCTTCTACGTGCTGATCAGTCAGATCGGTCTGATCGTCACCAATCAGATCGCCAGCTCGGCGGCCGCTTCCGGCCCGGCGATCTACAACTACACCTGGCTGGTGCTGATGCTGCCGTACGGCATGATCGGCGTGACCGTGCTGACGGTGGTGATGCCGCGACTGAGTCGCAACGCCGCCGCCGACGACACCACTGCGGTGCTCGCCGACCTGTCACTGGCCACCCGGCTGACGATGATCACGCTGATCCCGACGGTGGCGTTCATGACCGTCGGCGGCTCGGCGATGGGCAGCGCGCTGTTTGCCTACGGACATTTCGGTGACGTCGACGCCGGCCACCTGGGTGCGGCGATCGCGTTGTCGGCGTTCACGCTGCTGCCCTACGCCGTGGTACTGCTGCAGCTGCGCGTCTTCTACGCGCGCGAGCAGCCGTGGATACCGATCGCGATCATCGTCACCATCACGATCATCAAGATCGCTGCTTCGCTGGTCGCGCCGCACTTGACCGACAACCCCGACCTCGTCGCCGGTTACCTGGGGTTGGCCAACGGCCTGGGATTTTTGGCCGGCGCGATCGCCGGCTATTACTTGCTGCGTAACGCGCTGCGACCCGCCGGCGGTCACCTTCTCGGCGTTGCCGAGCTGCGAACCGTCCTGGTCACGGCCACCGCGTCGTTGCTGGCCGGTCTGGTCGCGTACGTCGTGGACGCCATGATGGGCATGCAGCGCCTCACCGCCTACGGCGGCGGCGCCGGCTCGCTGCTGCGACTGTTCGTGCTGGCGGTGATCATGGCGCCGATCGTGGCCGTGGTCATGGTGCGCGCGCAGGTGCCCGAGGCGGTGGCGGCGGTGGCGGCGTTCCGCGGCTGGATCGGCGCTACGCCGGCCCGCGGGAAACCCGGATCGCCCGCGCCTGCCCGCGCACCTTCTGCCGACGTCGCGGGACCCCCTTCCGGCAGGTCAGCCAACGTCATCGCGCCCGGATCCGGTGGCCGAGATCAACTGTCGCGCGCCGGTATCGTCACGTACCCTGAGCACAGGAATTCGTCTACGCGGGCGGGGTATCCAGTAGCAGAAACCGGCCGGCACGGACGTCCCGAGCAACCTACCGGGGAGGGGATGGGGAGAGGATCGGGAATGACCGACGGCCCATCGAACAGCACCTCAGCGAAAGCTGTCTCCGACTCCGTTTCGTCGTCCGCCGCTGACGGTTTTCAGCCTGACGTCCCCACCGATCTCCAGGTCGGCACGGTCTCGGCGGCGGCAACCTCGCCGCCGTTCAACGGCGGATCGGCAGAGCCCGATCTCGAGACGACCGCTTTCAACGCCGCCGATCCAGCCGAGTTCGATGCGCCCGGCCCGGCTGAAGCCGGGTCGTCTGTGCGGTCCGACGAACAGCAGTTGGTCCCCGGGGCCAGCATCGCCAGCGGTCGCTACCGGCTGCTGGTCTTCCACGGCGGGGCACCGCACCTCCAGTTCTGGCAGGCGCTGGACACCGCGCTGAATCGACAGGTCGCACTGACGTTCGTGGATCCGGACGGGGCACTACCCGACGACCAAATCCGGCTGATCCTGGCTCGCACCATGCGGCTGAGCCGCATCGACAAGCTCGGCATCGCCCGAATCCATGACGTCGTCCACACCGGCGCCGGTGGCTTGGTGGTGACCGAATGGGTCCGGGGCGGCTCGTTACAGGAGGTGGCCGACACCTCACCGTCGGCCGCGGGCGCCTCACGTGCGATGCAAACTCTGGCCGCCGCGGCCGAGGCCGCCCACCACGCCGGCGTCGTGCTGTCGATCGACCATCCCGGCCGGGTGCGGGTGAGCATCGAGGGCGACGTCGTGTTGGCATTCCCGGCGACAATGCCGGACATCAGCCCCGAAGATGACATCCGGGGCATCGGCGCCGCGCTCTATGCGTTGTTGGTCAACCGGTGGCCACTACCCGAGTCCGGGGAGCCCAGCGGGATGGCGCAGGCGCCGCGAGACGGGGCCGGCCAGCCCCTCGACCCCAATGCGATAGATCGCGACATCCCCTTCCAGATTTCGGCGGCGGCCGCCCATTCGATTCAGGGTGACGGTGGGATACGCAGCGCTGCAACGCTTTTGAATCTGCTGCAGCAAGCGACCGTGGTAGCCGACCGTACCGAGCTGCTCGCCCCCATCGCCGATGACGGTCCCCCGCCGACAGCAGCCCGGCGGCCGGAACGGTCGCGCACGCCCGACATGGAAGAGGCGCAGGCGCGCATCCGCCGACGCCGCGCCATCACGATCGGCGCCGGCGCCGGCGCTGCCGTGCTGGTGGTGGCGCTGCTGGTGTTGGCCTCGGTACTGAGCCGGATGTTCAGCGACGTCGGTGGTCTCGACAAGGACCAGCTCGGCCTCAACGGCCCGTCGGCCAGCTCGAGTGCCAGCGCCGCGGCCGGCAGCATCGTCAAGCCGGTGGCCGCCACGGTGTACTCCCCCGGCGGGGAACCCGACAACCCCGGCCAGGCCGCGCAGGCGATCGACGGCAAACCGGGTACCGCGTGGGAGACCGACACCTACCACGACGCGGTCCCGTTCCCGGGGTTCAAAAGCGGCGTCGGCCTGTTGCTGCAGCTGCCGCAACCCACCGTGGTGGGGGCCGTCAATGTCGACCTGCCCAGCAACGGAACGAAGATCCAGATCCGCTCGTCGGCTACGGCGGCACCGGGCGCGGTCGAGAAGACCACCGCGCTGACACAGCCGGTGTTGATGCACCCCGGGCACAACAGCATTCCGGTCAACGCGTCCTCGCCCACCTCGTATCTGCTGGTATGGATTCCGACGATGGGAAGCACCAACGGGGCGAGCCGCACCAGCCTCTCCGAGATCACCGTGCAGGCCAAGTCCTGATCTCGGGCTGACCACATCGGCCCGAACGAGTGAAGTGCCGCGCATCGGGTGATTGGTTACTGTCCGGCCGTGGGCCCCACCCAGGTTCGGCAGGAACGTCCAGGACAACGCAGCGACGCCGAACTGTTGGCCGCTCACGTCGCGGGCGACCGCTATGCCTTCGAGGAGCTGTTCTACCGCCACCACCGGCAACTGCACCGGCTGGCCCGGCTGACGAGTCGCAGCACTGAGGACGCCGAGGACGCGTTGCAGGACGCGATGATCTCGGCGCACCGCGGCGCCGGCTCGTTCCGGCACGATGCCGCGGTCAGCAGCTGGTTACACCGCATCGTCGTTAATGCCTGCCTAGACCGGTTGCGCCGCAACAAAACTCACCCGACCACCGCGCTCGACGACGTCTACCCGGTCCCGGATCGGACCGCGCAGGTCGACACCGCGATCGCGGTGCAGCGAGCGCTGATGCGGCTGCCCGTCGAACAGCGTGCCGCGGTGGTGGCCGTCGACATGCACGGGTACTCGGTCGCCGACACCGCCCGGATGCTCGGGGTGGCCGAAGGCACCGTCAAGAGTCGCTGCGCCCGTGCCCGGGTCCGGCTCGCCGCCATCCTCGGCTACTTGCACAGCGACGCCGCTCCTCATCGACCGGCCGGCTAAACCTGCGCCGCAGCGTGCGTGGCTTTCGGGTGGCCGATGACGGACACTGGGGCGGATGGACGCAGTTGAGCCAGGCGGGTGCGATGATCCACCGCTGACCGCAGATGCACTCGCCGATCTGCAAGCAGGCCTGCTCGACGACGACACCGCAGCGCACCTGCGTCAGCGAGTCCGCGCCGACCCCGACGCCCGGCAGACCATGGACGCGCTGAACCGGGTCCGCCGGGAGGTCGCCGCGCTCGGCTCCGACCCGTCGTCGGCACCCGACATCGACCACACGGTGGTCGACCGTGTCGGGGCCGCGCTGCGGGCGCAGCGCCCCGAACCTGGCCACTCAGGTGCCGCGCATACCGTCGGCCGTGGGCGGCTGCCGCGCTCGGCGCGGCTCGCGGTCGCGGTGGCCGGCCTCGTCGCGGCGGCCGCCGCCGCTTGGCTGGGCACCACCGCGCTCATCACGGCGCCCGCACCGATGCCGAGCCGGCCCACCACCATCGAACACATCACCGTGTCGCGTCCGCCGCAGTCGATTCCGTTGTCGGATCAGCAGATTCTCGCCCTGCTCGACCGCGAGCCCGACTTCGGGCCACTGACCGATCAGCGCCGCCGCGCGTCCTGCCTGGCCGGTTTGGGCTATCCGGCGAGCGCCCGCGTGCTCGGCGCCCGGCCAATCGACATCGCCGGACATCCGGCCGTCCTGCTGGTGCTGCCCGGCGAGGCGCCCAGCGCGCTGAAGGCGCTGGCGGTCGCGCCGACCTGCAGTGCAGTGAACACCGGCCTGTCGGCTGACAGGATTGTCCACCGTCCGTAGTGTTCGCGGGAACATGGCCGCCTACCCTGGCGTTCCAGTGCACGAAGCTGTTTCAAGCATTCGAAAGGTTGGTATGAGTTCCTCGACCAGCACCGTTCATGAGGTGATCGTCATCGGCTCAGGACCGGCCGGCTATACCGCGGCGCTCTATGCGGCCCGTGCGCAACTGGCGCCGGTCGTCTTCGAAGGAACCTCGTTCGGCGGGGCACTGATGACCACGACCGAGGTCGAGAACTACCCCGGTTTCCGCGACGGGATCCAAGGTCCCGAGTTGATGGACCAGATGCGTGAGCAGGCGCTGCGGTTCGGTGCGGATCTGCGGATGGAAGACGTCGAATCGGTGTCGCTGGACGGCCCGGTCAAATCGGTCACCACCGCCGAAGGTGAAACCCTGCGCGCCCGCGCCGTCATCCTGGCGATGGGCGCCGCGGCGCGCTACCTGCACGTGCCCGGCGAGCAGGAGCTGCTCGGCCGCGGGGTGAGCTCGTGTGCCACCTGCGACGGCTTCTTCTTCCGCGACCAGGACATCGCCGTGATCGGCGGCGGCGACTCGGCGATGGAGGAGGCCACCTTCCTGACAAAGTTCGCCCGCAGCGTCACCCTGGTGCACCGCCGCGAGGAGTTCCGGGCCTCGAAGATCATGCTCGACCGGGCCCGCACCAACGACAAGATCCGGTTCGTCACCAACAGCGTCGTGGTCGCCGTCGAAGGCGAGTCCACGGTCACCGGCTTGCGGCTGCGCGACACCGCCACCGGCAACGAATCGACCTTGCCGGTGACCGGAGTGTTCGTCGCGATCGGCCACGACCCGCGCTCTGAGCTGGTGCGCGGCAGCGTCGACCTCGACCCGGACGGCTACGTGCTGGTTCAGGGCAACTCGACCTACACGTCCGTCGACGGCGTGTTCGCCGCCGGCGATCTGGTCGACCACACCTACCGGCAGGCGGTCACCGCGGCCGGCACCGGTTGCTCGGCGGCCATCGATGCCGAGCGCTGGCTGGCCGAGCACGCCCAGCCGGGTGAGCGCATACAGACCAAACCCGCCGAAACAGCGGCGACCGCGACCCTTTGATTGGAGTAGTTGCGATGGCACACACGGAATCCGCCGGCGCGCCAGTGGATGTCTCTGACGCTTCCTTCCAAACCGACGTGCTGGCCAGCAATACGCCTGTGCTGGTTGACTTTTGGGCAACGTGGTGCGGGCCGTGCAAGATGGTCGCGCCGGTGCTGGCCGAGATCGCCGCGGAAACCACCGGGCAGTTGACCGTCGCCAAACTCGACGTCGACGCAAACCCCGAGACCGCGCGCGCCTTTGACGTGGTTTCGATCCCGACGCTGATCCTGTTCAAGGACGGCGAACCGGTCAAACGTATCGTCGGCGCCAAGGGCAAGGCGGCGCTGTTGCGAGAGCTTTCCGCGGCCGTTCCCGGCGTCGGCTAGCTCGCCAAAGATCGGCGTGGTCTGCCTGGCGTTTTCCCGAAATCGTTGAGCGTCTGCGACAATACCGCCAGGCCTGTCAAACAACCGGCAGGGCTGCTAACACCGGCGCACCGGAGGCCTTGGAATGTCGGAACCGCATCGCGGCGTCGGCGAAGCGCTGCGCCGTGGTGACCGTAGCGCAGCGGTCACCGAGATCCGGGCTTCGCTGACCGCGCTGGGCCACCTGGACGCCGCGGACGCGGATCTGAGCACCGGAAAGCACGTCGCGCTGGACATGTTCGACGACGAACTCGACCACGGGGTTCGGGCGTTTCAGCAGCACCGTGGTCTGCTCGTCGACGGCATCGTCGGCGAAGCCACCTCCCGGGCGCTCAGAGAAGCGTCCTACCGGCTGGGTGCGCGCACCCTGCACCATCAGTTCGGTGCGCCGATGTACGGCGACGACGTCGCGACACTGCAGGCCAGGTTGCAGGACCTCGGTTTCTACACCGGCCTGGTCGACGGTTACTTCGGTTTGCAGACCCACAACGGTTTGATGTCCTACCAGCGCGAGTACGGGCTCGGCGCCGACGGCATCTGCGGTCCGGAAACGTTGCGCTCCTTGTACTTTCTCAGTTCGCGGGTAACCGGCGGCTCGCTGCACGCCATTCGCGAAGAAGAGCTGGTGCGCCGCTCCGGCCCGAAGTTGTCGGGTAAACGGATCATCATCGATCCCGGGCTCGGCGGCACCGACCACGGTCTGATCGCGCACGGCTCCGCAGGACCGATCAGTGAATCGGATGTCCTGTGGGACTTGGCAAGTCGCCTCGAAGGCCGGATGACTGCGATCGGCATGGAGACGTTCCTGTCCCGACCAACCAACCGTAGCCCGTCGGACGCCGAACGCGCCGCGACGGCCAACGCCGTGGGCGCCGACCTGATGATCAGCCTGCGCTGTGAAACCCAGACCAGCCCGGCGGCCAACGGCGTCGCGTCGTTCCACTTCGGGAACTCGCACGGTTCGGTGTCGACCATCGGCCGGAACCTGGCTGACTTCATTCAACGAGAGGTCGTGGCGCGCACCGGTTTACGCGACTGCCGTACCCATGGTCGTACCTGGGATCTGCTCCGGTTGACCCGGATGCCCACCGTTCAGGTCGATGTCGGCTACATCACCAATCCGCGTGATCGCGGGCTGCTGGTCACGGCGCAAACCCGCGACGCGATTGCCGAGGGAATCCTGGCGGCGGTCAAACGGCTCTACCTGCTCGGCAAAAACGACCGGCCCACCGGCACATTCACCTTCGCCGAGTTGCTTGCTCACGAGTTGGCGGTCGAGCAGGCCAGTCGGGTCAGCGGCTCGTAGCCGACGCACCTGCCGACGATCCCGCCGCGACCGGCTGTTGCAGCGCCGCGCTCTCCAGCAACCGCTCCAAGGCGGCCTCGACTTCGGCCTTCCAGCCCAGGCCCTTGTCCAGCTCGAGCCGCAGCCGCGGGAAGTACGGATGCGGCGCCACCACGACGAAGCCCACGTCGCGCAGAAAGTCGGCCTCGATCATGCAGTGCTCGGCCGAGCAGTCCCCCAGCACTTCGAGCACCGGCCGCAGATCGGGGTCGGTGCTCGGCAGATTGACCAACTCCGCGACGCTCTCGGTGCGACCGAATGCCTCCAGCGCCCGCACGCCGCGGCGGACCAATTCATCGACCACCCGGGCGATGAGGCTGTACGGCAACTCGTCAGCGGCCGGTCCGGGTTCCACCCGCATCGAGGTCAGCAGCACCGCATCGGCGGACACCGGGGCGGTGGGGAAACGGTGCGCCCGCGGAACCGCGCGCGGTGGCGCGTAGAACGCATAGCCCAGGCAGGCCGACTCGCCCTGGCCGCAATCGCCCGGCGCGGCCATGGCCACTTGCCCGCACGATCCCCACTCCAGCATGACCATCGACAGCCACGCTTCCTTCTCGAATTCTGGATCGGCGAGTTGGTCTTGTTGGCCGAGGGTCGCTGGGTCGACTTCCCAAAAGACGCAGCGGCGTGCGTGCTTGGGAAGCTGATCGAAGGCTTCGAGTCGCAGCGGTGTGATACGAGCAGACACTAGACTCCTGGGCCTCTGTGGGGCGCGGTCAGCGATGGCCCGACATCCCCGCGAGCGGGTGGTGCCCCCACCCCGCAGCCGAGCGTACTCCCAGGATGGGGCCGACCGCGATACCCGCGCGAAGCCGCTTCGGGGCTCCGTTGCACCGGCCGACCGGCCGGTTCGGGCCGTCGGACCGTCCACGATATGCCCGCCGGCGCACCGAGGATGAAATTGCCTGGCGCACAATCGGATTCGGCTGATTTGGGCAGGTCGGTGCCGCCCGATCCGGCGGGTTTGTCACAGTGACGTAACGGGCTGGTGTGTATGGTCAGCGCTTCGACGCGTTCATCAGCTCGACGATTCGTTGTAAATCGTCCACCGAGCCGAACTCGACCACAATCTTGCCTTTGCGCTTGCCCAGGGTGACCGTGACGCGAGTATCGAACGCGCTCGAGAGCTGCTCGGCGACATCTTGCAGGCCGGGCATGTGGATCGGCTTGCGTCGCGGCGGTGCCGGGTGACTCGGCTCGGCGTGATTGGCGAGCGTGACCGCCTCCTCGGTGGCGCGGACCGACAATCCCTCGGCGACGATCCGGGCGGCCAGCGTCTCCTGGGCATCGGCGCCGGCCTCCAGCGACAGCAGCGCCCGGGCGTGGCCGGCCGACAGCACGCCGGCCGCGACGCGGCGTTGGACGGCAATCGGCAGGCGCAGCAACCGGATCATGTTGGTGATCAGTGGGCGGGACCGGCCGATCCGAGCGGCCAGTTCATCGTGGGTGACGTCGAACTCGTCGAGCAGCTGCTGGTAGGCGGCGGCCTCTTCCAACGGGTTCAGTTGCACTCGGTGGATGTTTTCCAGCAGGGCGTCGCGCAGCAGATTGTCCTCGGCGGTTTCCCGCACGATCGCCGGGATCGCGGTCAGGCCGGCCGCCTGGGCGGCGCGCCACCGCCGCTCCCCCATGACGAGCTGATACTGCGGGCCGCCCGTCGCCGAGGTGTCCAGTGCTCGAACCACGATCGGCTGCATGAGGCCGAACTCCCGGATCGAATGCACGAGTTCGGCCAAGGCTTCGTCGTCGAACACTTGCCGTGGCTGGCGGGGGTTCGGCTCGATTGCGGTCGGGTCGATCTCGCGATACACCGCACCGATATCCGTCGCCGCTGCGGCGCCGGTTGCCGTCGGGCCACCCAGCAGGACGTCGGCGGCCGCGTCGCCTATCCGCGGTCCGAGTCGCGACTGGTCGCCCTCGGCCGGTCCCGTGGGAATCAGCGAAGCCAGGCCTCGTCCGAGGCCACCCTTTCTGCGGGTCGGTTGGCTCATGGTTGTTCCCCTTCATCGGATGCTGCTCGGGCGCGCTCGGTGAGTTCGCGGCTGGCGTCGAGGTAGCTCAAGGCACCGCGCGAGCCGGGGTCGTAATCGATGATGGTCATGCTGTAGCCCGGCGCCTCGGAGACTTTGACACTGCGTGGGATCACCGTTCGCAATACCTTGGCCCCGAAGTAGCGGCGGACTTCGTCGGCCACCTGGTCGGCGAGCTTGGTCCGGCCGTCGTACATCGTGAGGATCACGGTGCTGACGTCCAGTCCCGGATTCAGATGGGCTTTCACCATCGCGATGTTGTTCATCAACTGCGACACCCCCTCCAGTGCGTAGTACTCGCACTGGATCGGGATCAGCACCTCGGGTGCCGCCACCAAGGCGTTGATGGTGAGCAGGCCCAGCGACGGCGGGCAATCGATGAAGACGTAGTCGAAGGGGGTTTCAGGTTCAAGGCTGTCGAGTTCGGCCAGCGCCGTGCGCAACCGGTTCTCGCGCGCCACCATGCTGACCAATTCGATCTCGGCGCCGGCCAGATCGATCGTGGATGGCACGCAGAAGAGTCGGTCGTTGTGCGGACTCCGCCGCAGAGCCTCCTTCAGCGATATCTCGCCGAGAAGGACTTCGTATGACGACGGCGTCCCGGCGTGCCGGTCGGTGATGCCCAGCGCCGTGCTCGCATTGCCCTGCGGATCGAGGTCGATCACGAGTGTCTTGAGCCCCTGGACGGCCAGGGCGGCCGCCAGGTTCACCGCGGTGGTCGTCTTCCCGACACCACCCTTCTGGTTGGCGATGGTGAAGAGGCGGCGGCGCGGGGGGCGGCTCAGTGGTTCATAGGACTTGGACAGCACCTGCATGGCGCGCTCGGCGGCGGCTCCGATCGGGGTGTCGAATTCTGATGTTTCACGTGAAACATGGACGCCGCCGTCGGGGCCGAACGGGTGGTGTGGCGCACTCATATGCTCCCCTTGCTCGACCGCCGGCGCGACGGATTCCGGACCGGTTCCGGCTTCCCGCGCCGTGCCTCCACCACCGTTGCCGGTGGGGAAAGATACTCCACGCCACATTCCATCACCCTGGCATCCACGGCGCCCAACTTGGCCATCACACGCCGGTGCTCGCGGACTTCGTCAGCCGCGCGCTCTCCCTTGATGGCGAGCATCCTGCCGCCGGGGCGCAGCAGCGGCAGGCTCCAGCGCGTCAGCTTGTCGAGCGAGGCCACCGCGCGCGACACCACCGCGTCGCATCCGCCGGCGGCCTCGCGGACCGCGGGTTCTTCCGCGCGTCCCCGTACCACCTCGATATCCAGCGCGAGCTCCGCGACGGCCATCCGCAGGAACTCCGTCCGGCGCAGTAGCGATTCCACCAGGACTACCCGAAGGCCGGGTTTGGCGATCGCCATCGGAATGCCCGGCAGCCCGGCGCCGCTACCGATATCGGCCACCCGCTCCCCCGCGTCGACGAGCTCGGCGACCACGGCGCAATTCAACAGGTGGCGGTCCCAGATCCGCTCGACCTCATGTGGCCCCAGGAGCCCCCACTCGACGCCGGTCTCCGCCAGCAGCATGGCGTAGCGGTGGGCCAGCCCTAATCGGTCGCCGAAAATCGCCGCTGCCGCGTCGGGCGGCGCGGGTGTCTGCGGTGCCACGCCGTTGCGGGATTCGACATGTTTCACGTGAAACATTCCTCCCGTTCCGTGCTCACGCCCCGGGCGCCCACCTGAACTACATAGGTGTAACTCGGTGCCGCGTCAGTCCACCAATACGACGACGCGGCGCCCCGGCTCGACGCCTTCGCTCTCGCTGTGAACGCCGCTGATCGCCGCGACCGCGTCGTGCACGATCTTGCGCTCAAACGGTGTCATCGGGGCGAGTTCTTCGCGTTCGCCGCTTTCCAGCACTCTTCTGGCAACCTTGTCGCCCAGCGCGGCCAACTCCTCGCGCCGACGCCGGCGCCAGCCGGCGACGTCGAGCATCAGCCGGCTGCGCACGCCCGTCTTCTGGTGTACCGCCAGCCGGGTCAGCTCCTGCAGCGCGTCGAGCGCCTCGCCCTTGCGGCCGACCAACTTGTTCAGGTCCTCGCTGCCGTCGATGCTGACGATCGCGCGGCTGCCTTCAACGTCGAGGTCGATGTCGCCGTCGAAGTCGAGTAGGTCGAGCAGCTCTTCCAAATAGTCGCCGGCGATTTCTCCCTCGGCGACCAATCGCTCTTCGAGGTCGCCCTCGGAGTCGCCGTCAGCCGCAGTCGTGCCCTCGCCCTCAACGGCTTCCTCCGGGTCCTCGCGCGTCGCCTCGTCCTGTGCGTCGTGTCCGTTGGTTTCGACATCGGTCATGTCTGTCTGCTTCCCTTTCCGTACCCCGGGACCTCGCCCGGTTAAGTCATTCGATGCGGTGCGCCCGCCGATCAACGTCTGCGCTTCTTCGGCTTGGCGCCCGGCCGCGGAGCGCGGCTCACCGGATCGGCCGGCGCGTCCCCCTCGGCGCTATCGGTTCCTGACGAACCGTTGCCGTCAGCCGCGGAGCTCCTCGCCGATCGCTTCGGCTTGGCACCCGGCGCCGGCGCGTTCGCCGACCGGCGTTCGATCGCTTCGCGCTTCTTTTCCTCTTCTTCTCTCTCGATCATCGCGAACACGTAGTGCTGCTGACCGAATGTCCAGATGTTGTTCGAGAACCAGTAGAAGATGATCGCCAGCGGCAGGAACGGCCCGCCGACCACCACACCGAGCGGGAACACGTAGAGCGCAAGCTTATTCATCATCGCGGTCTGCGGATTGGCCGCGGCCTCCACGCTCTGCCGGGCCACCGAGGCCCGGCTGTTGAAGTAGGTCGCGACACCGGCCAGGATCATCACCGGCACCGCAACGGCCGCGACGGCCGGCCTGCTGAACTCACTGAACGCCGCGAGGCTGGCTCCGCGCTGCGTCATGCTCGCACCGAGCGGCGCACCGAACAAGTTGGCATCCAGGAAGTGGCCGACGTCGGCGGCGTTGAAGACATAGTTTCCCAACTCGCGGTTGCGCTCGGGCGACAGACCCAGCTGCCCGATCCCGGTGCTGGTCCGGTTGAAGCACCGCAACACGTGATACAGGCCGAGGAACACCGGGATCTGCGCAAGCATCGGCAGGCAACCGAGGATCGGGTTGAAGCCGTGTTCGCGCTGCAGCTTCTGCATCTCCAATGCCATCCGCTGCCGGTCCTTGCCGTACTTCTTCTGCAGCGCCTTGATCTGTGGCTGCAGCTCTTGCATCTGGCGGGTGGTGCGGATCTGGCGGACAAAGGGGCTGTACAAGATCGCCCGCAGGGTGAACACCAGGAACATCACCGACAGCGTCCAGGCAAAGAAGTTCGCGGGGCCCAGCAGCGCCGAGAAAGCCTTGTACCAGAGCCACATGATCGCCGAGACCGGGTAATAGAAATAATCGAGGCTGAACGGATCAAACGACAACAGAACCACTCTTCCCTAGCGTCGCTGGGGCGCCCCAGTCTTGGACCCCGGCTGCACGGCGCTCCGGTACCGGGTCCCATCCTCCCTGATGCCACGGACCACACTTCGCCAGCCGGACGGCGGCCAGCCAACTCCCCCGGATCAACCCGAATTGAGCCAGGGCGTCCACCGCGTACTGACTACAGGTCGGAGTGAAGCGGCAGGTCGGCAGTCGCAGCGGCGAGACCATGTGCCGGTAGAGCTGGATGACGAAAATGAGCCCGCGCACGACCACCGACTCGGTGCGACGCAGCCCACGCCCGGGCCGTGACGTTATGTCATTCACCGACCGGGCCTTGCCGATTCGATGCGCCGCAAACCGGCGCGTAATTCTTCGCCCAGCCGGGCGGACGCCACATCTCGACTGCTGGGCAGTGCGCGGATCACCACGTGCTCGGACCGGTTGCACCCCTCGATCACGTCGCGCGCGACGTGGCGCAGCCGCCGGGCCAAGCGATGGCGTTGGACGGCCGATCCGGCCGATCGGGACACGATCAGTCCCAGCTTCGGATCACCGGTAGCGCGCCGCATGTAGATCACCAGGTCCGGCTGCACGGTTCGCTTCCCATGCTTGACCGTCGCGTCGAAATCGGTTGACCGCCTCATGCGGTTCCGTGCGGAAAGCACTGCTGTCACACCGGAATTGGAGATCAAGCGGTCAGCGAGCGACGTCCCTTACTACGCCGATTCGACACGATCGCCCGGCCGGCCCTGGTCCGCATCCGCAGCCGGAAACCGTGCACGCGGGCTCGGCGCCGGTTGTTCGGCTGGAACGTCCGCTTGCCCTTTGCCACGACTCTCTCCTTGCTGCATCTGGCATCGTGCTCCGCCCGGTCCCCGCTGCCGGTGGTTCACGCTTGCACTCACGAAGCCCGGGTAGGCTCTGCGTCTCGCTGGTAACCGGCGCAGCCTCCAGGCGTGGTGCTCGGATCGCAGCCGTATCGTCGACTTTCGGGCGACTGTATGAGGGTACTGACCGGGATTCGCCCGGTCAAACCTGGCCGCGGCGACCGCCGTTCTGGCGCCGATCCTTTACTGCCGTCACACCCGCCACCGGTCTGCCGAGCAATCTTGTCCAAAGGCCTCGCCAATGTTGCAGAACGGTTGGAACTGTCGGCGAAAACTGTTAGCTTCGGGCAGTGCTGTTTCAGATCGAAACGGCGCTAGACAACGAAGCGAGGATGGCAGATTGGCCTCCTAGCCAGCTGACTTCCGCTGGCTGCATCGAGCGCCGATCCCGCGAGCCGTTGGCGGTAAGCTGCGGATCGATGCTGGCTGTCCTGTCCACACCTGTGGATAACTATGTGGACAGCTCGTCGTCGCAACTACCTTTTCTACTTCGACGTCATATCAGGGGGACCCGTCATTGACCGAGGACCCCGGATCAAGTTTCGCGACGGTCTGGAGCGCGGTCGTCTCCGAACTCAACGGCGAACTCACCACCGACGGCGCCGCACTCAACGCTGAAGCGTACGTCCCACCCCTGACACCGCAGCAGCGCGCTTGGCTGAACCTGGTGCAGCCGCTGACGATCGCCGAGGGCTTTGCTTTGCTGTCGGTGCCGAGCAGTTTCGTGCAGAACGAGATCGAACGTCACCTGCGCACCCAGATCACCGAAGCCCTGAGCCGCCGGCTCGGCCACCAGATCGAGCTCGGCGTCCGGATCGCCCCACTGGCCGGCGACGAATCCGAGGACACCGCCGGCGCGGTGTTCGATGAGCCGATCGCCGACTTGGACGAGATCGACGAAGACGGCGAGGCCCTCGCCAGCGCCCACCAGAACTGGCCGTCCTACTTCTCCGAACGGCCGCACAACACCGCGGCCGACGCAGCCGCCGGCCTCAGCTTGAACCGGCGCTACACCTTCGACACCTTCGTCATCGGCGCATCGAATCGGTTTGCCCACGCCGCGGCGCTGGCCATCGCCGAAGCGCCGGCGCGGGCCTACAACCCGCTTTTCATCTGGGGCGAGTCCGGTTTGGGCAAGACCCACCTGCTGCACGCCGCCGGCAACTACGCCCAACGGCTGTTCCCGGGGATGCGCGTCAAGTACGTCTCCACCGAGGAATTCACCAACGACTTCATCAACTCGCTGCGCGACGACCGCAAGGTGGCGTTCAAGCGCAGCTACCGCGACGTCGATGTGTTGCTGGTCGACGACATCCAGTTCATCGAAGGCAAAGAAGGTATCCAGGAAGAGTTCTTCCACACCTTCAATACGCTGCACAACGCCAACAAGCAGATCGTCATCTCCTCCGACCGGCCGCCCAAACAGCTTGCAACGCTTGAAGATCGGCTGCGAACCCGGTTCGAATGGGGGCTGATCACCGATGTCCAGCCGCCGGAGCTGGAAACCCGCATCGCCATTTTGCGCAAGAAAGCACAGATGGAGCGGCTCAATGTGCCCGACGATGTGCTCGAGCTGATCGCCAGCAGCATCGAACGCAACATCCGCGAGTTGGAAGGCGCGCTGATTCGTGTCACCGCGTTCGCCTCGCTGAACAAGTCACCGATCGACAAGGCCCTGGCCGAAATCGTGCTGCGCGACCTGATCGCCGATGCCAGCACGATGCAGATCAGCGCCGCGACGATCATGGCCGCCACCGCCGAGTACTTTGACACGACGGTCGAGGAATTGCGTGGCCCCGGAAAAACCCGGGCCCTGGCCCAGTCGCGACAAATCGCAATGTATCTGTGCCGCGAACTCACCGACCTGTCGCTGCCGAAGATCGGACAGGCCTTCGGCCGCGACCACACCACCGTGATGTACGCGCAGAAGAAGATCCTCTCGGAGATGGCCGAGCGACGTGAAGTCTTCGATCACGTCAAAGAGCTCACGACGCGGATTCGTCAGCGCTCCAAGCGCTGATCGCCGGCCGGAATCCCGAAAAACTTTGGCCTCGGCCACACCACTTGTCCCACGGCCTGCTGTGGATACCGCTGTGCGCAAACTGCTCAAACTCGCCGGTACAACCACTGGCTTCGTACACACCCCCGGGCTGATCCCCAACCGCTGCACACCAACCACACAACGGGTCCGCGTGTCATGCACAACGCGGCCGACTCCCCCATCAGCACCGATGGTGTGCTGTCCCCAATGTGCACAGGCCCTAATACTGTTACTGATTTCTCTACGTAGTTTGTCCTTCAAAAGAGGGCTCTGGGGACGGGCCGTTCCACACCCCGGTATCGGCCCGGGAAAGCGCCGAGTGTCCCTGCTTCCGATTAGCTTTCAAGATGGCCTCTGACGCTCTACGGTTGTGGTTCGACTGCCGTTTCGGTCGTCGGAACGGATTACGGGCACGGGCGTCCGTCGGCGGGAGTACCGCGTCTCGCGTGGGTGGAACCGCTGAAGTTGGTCTTGCTGTTCGAGGTGATGAAGGGACGCAATGGACGTGGCGACGACCACAGTCGGCCTGACCGACTTGAAGTTCCGTCTGGTGCGGGACGACTTCGCTGACGCGGTGGCGTGGGTGGCGCGGACTTTGCCGAGCAGACCCACCGTGCCGGTACTGGCCGGTGTGCTGCTGACCGGCTCTGACGATGGCTTGACGATCTCCGGATTCGACTACGAGGTCTCGGCAGAGGTGCGCCTTGCAGCCGAAATCGCTTCTCCGGGAAAGGCTTTAGTGTCTGGCCGGTTGTTGTCCGATATCACCAAGGCGTTGCCGAACAAGCCCGTCGACGTGCAGGTCGAGGGCACCCGGGTTTCGCTGGCGTGCGGAAGTGCGAAGTTCTCGTTGCCGACGATGGCCGTCGAGGATTACCCCACCCTGCCCGCGTTGCCGGAAGAGACCGGCACCTTGTCGGCCGAGGTGTTTGCCGAGGCGATCAGCCAGGTCGCCGTCGCGGCCGGCCGCGATGACACGCTGCCGATGCTGACCGGGATCCGCGCCGAAATCTCCGGCCAGTCGGTGGTTTTGGCTGCGACGGACCGTTTCCGGCTGGCGGTTCGCGAGCTGACCTGGTCAGCGGTGTCCCCCGATGTCGAGGCCGCGGTGTTGGTGCCGGCCAAGACGCTGTCCGAGGCGGCCAAGAGCGGAACCGACGGCGCCGAGGTGCACCTGTCGTTGGGCGCTGGAGCTGCGGTGGGCAAGGACGGACTGCTGGGCATCAGCGGAAACGGCAAACGCAGTACGACCCGGCTGCTGGATGCCGAGTTCCCGAAGTTCCGCCAACTGCTGCCGACCGAGCACACCGCGATCGCCACGGTCGGGGTGGCGGAGCTGACCGAGGCGATCAAGCGCGTGGCCCTGGTGGCCGATCGCGGTGCCCAGGTTCGGATGGAGTTCTCCGACGATGTGTTGCGGCTGTCGGCGGGCGCCGACGATGTGGGCCGGGCCGAAGAGGACGTCCCGGTGGATTTCGCCGGTGAACCGCTGACCATTGCCTTCAACCCCACGTACCTGACCGACGGGCTGGGGTCGCTGCACTCCGAGCGGGTGTCGTTCGGGTTCACCACGCCGAGCCGCCCGGCGGTGTTACGCCCGGCCGGCGATGACGACGCCGAACCCGGCGGCAGCGGGCCGTTCCCGGCGGCGCAGACCGAGTACGTGTACTTGCTGATGCCGGTTCGTCTGCCTGGTTAGCGATTAGGTGTACGTCCGTCATCTGGGCCTGCGGGACTTCCGGTCCTGGGCGAATGTCGAGCTCGAACTGAAGCCGGGTCGGACGGTGTTCGTCGGGCCGAACGGCTACGGCAAGACGAATCTCGTTGAGGCCCTGTGGTATTCGTCGACCCTGGGATCGCATCGGGTCGCTACCGACGCGCCGCTGGTGCGGGTGGGCGCGCAGCGGGCCGTGGTTTCGACCATCGTCGTCAACGACGGTCGCGAATGCGCGATCGACCTCGAGATCGCGGCCGGCCGGGGCAACAAGGCACGATTGAACCGCTCCCCGGTGCGCAGCCCCCGCGAAGTGCTGGGGGTGCTGCGCGCGGTGTTGTTCGCGCCCGAGGACTTGGCGCTGGTTCGCGGCGACCCGGGAGATCGACGGCGCTACCTCGATGACCTGGCGGCCGTGCGGCGGCCGCGGGTGGCAGCGATACGGGCCGACTACGACAAAGTTCTGCGCCAGCGTACGGCGCTGCTGAAATCCGCCTCGGGCGCACGATTCCGCGGCGACCGCGGCGCATTGGACACCCTGGACGTATGGGACGGGCACCTGGCCGGCCACGGCGCCGAGCTGATGGCGGCGCGGATGACACTGGTGAACGAGCTGGCGCCGGAGGTGCAAAAGAGCTACCAGCTGCTGGCGCCGGCGTCGCGCCCGGCGACGATCAGCTACCACGCCAGTGTCGACGTCGAGCCGGACAACCCCGACGTCGAGCTGATGCGCACGGCGCTGTTGGAGAAAATGGCCGTGCGGCGGGACGCCGAGCTGGAACGCGGCGTGTGCCTGGTGGGTCCCCACCGCGACGATCTGGAGTTGCGGCTCGGCGAGCAGACCGCGAAAGGCTTTGCCAGCCATGGGGAATCGTGGTCAATGGCGTTGGCGTTGCGATTGGCGGCCTATGAGTTATTGCGCGCCGAGGGAAGCGACCCGGTACTTCTCCTCGACGACGTTTTTGCCGAACTCGACACCGCGCGGCGGGCGGCGCTGGCCGCAGCGGCCGCTTCGGCCGAGCAGGTCCTGGTGACCGCCGCCGTTCTCGATGACATTCCCCGCGACTGGGTGGCCGATCGGGTGGACATCACGTTGACCGACGACGACAGCGGGCCGGTGTCGGCGTTGGCGGATGCCCCGCAAAAGGAGAGCGAACGGTGAGCCCCGATGACAGCACTCCCGAAGCTGCCGCCCAACCACCGGAGCAGCTGAGCGGTATGGCGGGCATGGATTTGGTCCGGCGGGTGCTGGAGGAGGCCCGCGGCGTCGCCCGCACGCAGGGCAAAGACGTGGGTCGCGGCCGACGGCTGCCGCCGACCCGCCGTGTCGCCGGCAGCGGGAGCCGGCGCCGGTGGTCGGGCCCCGGGCCTGACGCGCGCGATCCACAACCCCTGGCCAGCGCCACCCGCGACGTCGCCAAAAAGCAGGGCTGGTCGTCGCGCGTCGCCGAAGGCGCGGTGTTCGGGCAGTGGCCGACGGTGGTCGGTGCGCACATCGCCGAGCACGCGTCGCCGACCACATTGCGCGACGGCGTGTTGACCGTTGCGGCGGAGTCGACGGCCTGGGCCACCCAATTACGGATCATCCAGAATCAGGTGCTGGCCAAAATTGCGGCCGAGGTCGGCGACGGCGTGGTGACCAGCCTGAGAATCACCGGCCCGGTCGCACCGTCCTGGCGAAAAGGACGCCTGCACATCGCCGGACGGGGCCCGCGGGACACTTACGGCTGACCCTCCGGGCGATTCGCTGAGAGCCGTCACAAGGCAGAAAACAGCGCCGTCAGGCGTCAGGAGGCAGCCCAGAGCGAAAAATTCCGCACACGGCGCAGATAGCTGTGCAGAAACGCCCTTGCAGGATCGGTCCGAAACCAGCTTGACGGTAGACTGACAACAAACCAGCGCAGAGTCATCGGACTACCCGCGCGCAATCCCAAGGAGAGCCTTCCGACCGTGGCTGCCCAGAAGAAGAATCCGAAAGAGTACGGCGCCGCCTCCATCACCATCCTGGAGGGGCTCGAGGCGGTCCGCAAACGCCCCGGCATGTACATCGGCTCCACCGGTGAGCGCGGATTGCACCACTTGATTTGGGAAGTTGTCGACAACGCGGTCGATGAGGCGATGGCCGGCTACGCCGACACGGTCGACGTCAAGCTTCTGGAGAACGGCGGCGTCCAGGTCACCGACAACGGCCGCGGCATCCCGGTGGCCACGCACGCCACCGGCGTCCCCACGGTCGACGTCGTGATGACCCAACTGCATGCCGGCGGAAAGTTCGGCGGCGACGACAGCGCTTACGCGGTGTCGGGTGGTCTGCACGGCGTGGGTGTGTCGGTGGTCAACGCGTTGTCCACTCGACTCGAGGTAGAGATCTCGATCGACGGATTCGAGTGGTATCAGACCTACGACCATTCCGAGCCGGGCACTCTCAAGCAGGGCGACAAGACCAAGAAAACCGGGACGACGGTCCGGTTCTGGGCGGACCCGGGCATCTTCGAAACGACGAACTACGACTTCGAGACCGTCGCCCGTCGGCTGCAGGAGATGGCGTTCCTCAACAAGGGTCTGACCATCAACCTCACCGACGAGCGGGTGACAAAAGAAGAGGTCGTCGACGAAGTCGTCAGCGACACCGCCGAAGCCCCGAAGTCCGCGGAAGAAAAAGCCGCCGAATCCGTTGCGCCGCATAAGGTCAAGCACCGCACCTTCCACTACCCCGGCGGCCTGGTCGATTTCGTCAAGCACATCAACCGGACCAAGAACCCGATCCACTCCAGCATCGTCGACTTTTCCGGAAAAGGGCCGGGCCACGAGGTGGAAATCGCCATGCAGTGGAACGGCGGCTACTCCGAGTCCGTACACACCTTTGCCAACACCATCAACACCCATGAGGGCGGAACCCACGAGGAGGGTTTCCGGGCGGCGCTGACGACGGTGGTGAACAAATACGCCAAAGACAAGAAGCTGCTGAAAGACAAGGACCCCAACCTCACCGGCGACGACATCCGCGAGGGCCTGGCCGCGGTCATCTCGGTGAAGGTCCACGAGCCGCAGTTCGAGGGTCAGACCAAGACCAAGCTGGGTAACACCGAGGTCAAGTCGTTCGTCCAGAAAACCTGCAACGAGGAATTGCAGCACTGGTTCGATGCCAATCCATCGGACGCCAAGACCGTCGTCAACAAAGCGGTGTCCTCGGCGCAGGCCCGCATCGCGGCTCGCAAGGCCCGAGAGTTGGTGCGGCGCAAGAGCGCAACCGACCTCGGCGGCCTTCCCGGAAAGCTCGCCGATTGTCGTTCCACCGACCCGCGCCGCTCGGAACTATATGTGGTGGAAGGTGATTCAGCCGGCGGCTCGGCGAAGAGCGGCCGCGACTCGATGTTCCAGGCGATCCTCCCATTGCGGGGCAAGATCATCAACGTGGAGAAGGCCCGCATCGACCGGGTGCTGAAAAACACCGAAGTCCAGGCGATCATCACCGCGCTGGGCACCGGAATCCACGACGAGTTCGACCTCACCAAGCTGCGCTACCACAAGATCGTGCTGATGGCCGACGCCGATGTCGATGGCCAGCACATCTCCACGCTGCTGTTGACGCTGCTGTTCCGGTTCATGCGGCCGCTGATCGAGAACGGCCACGTGTTCCTGGCCCAGCCGCCGCTGTACAAGCTGAAGTGGCAGCGCAGCGAACCCGAGTTCGCCTACTCCGACCGCGAACGCGACGGTCTGATCGAGGCGGGCAAGAAGGCCGGCAAGAAAATCAACGTCGAGGACGGCATCCAGCGGTACAAGGGTCTCGGCGAGATGGATGCCAAGGAACTGTGGGAAACCACGATGGATCCCTCGGTGCGGATCCTGCGCCAGGTCACCCTCGATGACGCCGCCGCGGCCGACGAGCTGTTCTCCATTCTGATGGGCGAGGACGTCGAGGCGCGCCGAAGCTTCATCACCCGCAACGCCAAAGACGTTCGCTTCCTTGACGTCTGACGCTCCCCAAGCTTGTCCCCCACGGAAATCTCTCGGATGAGGAATAGATGACAGACACCACGCTGCCGCCCGGCGGCGATGCCGCCGACCGCATCGAACCGGTAGACATCCAGCAGGAGATGCAGCGTAGTTACATCGACTATGCGATGAGCGTGATCGTCGGCCGCGCGTTGCCCGAAGTGCGCGACGGCCTCAAGCCGGTGCACCGCCGGGTGCTCTACGCGATGTTCGATTCGGGGTTCCGCCCGGACCGGGGCCACGCGAAGTCGGCGCGGTCGGTCGCCGAGACGATGGGTAACTACCACCCGCACGGCGACGCGTCGATCTACGACACGCTGGTCCGGATGGCGCAGCCATGGTCGCTGCGCTACCCGTTGGTCGACGGGCAGGGCAACTTCGGTTCGCCGGGTAACGACCCACCAGCCGCGATGAGATATACAGAAGCGCGGCTGACTCCGCTCGCGATGGAGATGCTACGTGAAATCGACGAGGAGACGGTCGATTTCATTCCAAACTACGACGGCCGGGTGCAAGAGCCGACGGTGCTGCCGAGCCGGTTCCCCAACCTACTCGCCAACGGGTCGGGCGGCATCGCGGTCGGCATGGCGACCAACATCCCACCGCACAACCTGCGCGAGTTGGCCGAAGCCGTCTACTGGTGCCTGGACAACCACCAGGCCGACGAAGAGGCCACCCTGGCCGCGGTCCGGGAACGGGTCAAAGGCCCGGACTTCCCCACCCACGGTCTGATCGTCGGATCGCAGGGCATCCATGACGCCTACACCACCGGTCGCGGATCGATCCGGATGCGCGGAGTCGTTGAGGTAGAAGAAGATTCGCGGGGCCGCACGTCGCTGGTCATCACCGAGCTGCCGTATCAGGTCAACCACGACAACTTCATCACCTCGATCGCCGAGCAGGTCCGCGACGGCAAGCTGGCCGGCATCTCCAACATCGAGGACCAGAGCAGCGACCGGGTGGGCTTGCGCATCGTCGTGGAGATCAAGCGCGACGCGGTGGCCAAGGTGGTGCTGAACAACCTCTACAAGCACACCCAGCTGCAGAACAGCTTCGGCGCCAACATGCTGTCGATCGTCGACGGAGTACCGCGCACCCTGCGGCTCGACCAGATGATCCGGCACTACGTCGAGCACCAACTCGACGTGATCATCCGGCGGACGACCTACCGGCTGCGCAAGGCCAACGAGCGCGCTCACATCTTGCGCGGCTTGGTCAAAGCTCTTGACGCACTTGACGAAGTCATCGCGTTGATCCGCGCGTCGGAGACCGTGGACATCGCCCGCGCCGGCCTGATCGAGCTGCTCGACATCGACGAGATCCAGTCCCAGGCGATCCTGGACATGCAGTTGCGGCGCCTGGCGGCATTGGAGCGGCAACGCATCATCGACGACCTGGCCAAGATCGAGGCAGAGATCGCCGACCTGGAAGACATCCTGGCCAAGCCGGAGCGGCAGCGCGCGATCGTGCACGACGAGCTCGCCGAGATCGTGAACAAGCACGGCGACGACCGTCGCACCCGGATCATCGCCGCCGACGGCGACGTCAACGATGAGGACCTGATCGCCCGCGAGGACGTCGTCGTCACCATCACCGAGACCGGGTACGCCAAGCGCACCAAGACCGACCTGTATCGCAGCCAGAAGCGCGGCGGCAAGGGAGTCCAGGGCGCCGGGCTGAAGCAGGACGACATCGTGCGGCACTTCTTCGTGTGCTCGACGCACGACTGGATCTTGTTCTTCACCACCCAGGGCCGGGTGTATCGGGCCAAGGCCTACGACTTGCCGGAGGCGTCGCGGATCGCGCGCGGGCAACACGTCGCCAACCTGTTGGCCTTCCAGCCCGAGGAGCGCATCGCTCAGGTCATCCAGATCAAGAGCTACGAGGATGCGCCCTATCTGGTGCTGGCCACCCGCAACGGCCTGGTGAAGAAGACCAAGCTGACCGACTTCGACTCGAACCGGTCGGGCGGGATCGTGGCGGTCAATCTGCGCGACTCCGACGAACTGGTCGGCGCGGTGCTCTGCTCGTCGGAGGAAGATCTGCTGCTGGTGTCGGCCAACGGCCAGTCGATCCGGTTCTCGGCGACCGACGACGCGTTGCGGCCGATGGGCCGGGCGACCTCGGGTGTGCAGGGCATGCGGTTCAACACCGACGACTACCTGCTGTCGCTCAATGTGGTCCGCGAGGGTACATTCTTGCTGGTCGCAACCGCGGGAGGCTACGCCAAGCGCACCGCGATCGAGGAGTACACCGCGCAGGGCCGCGGCGGTAAGGGCATCTTGACGATCCAGTACGACACCCGCCGTGGCAAGCTCGTGGGAGCGCTGATCGTCGACGACGACAGCGAGGTGTTCGCGATCACCTCCGGCGGCGGAGTGATCCGGACGAAAGCCAAGCAGGTCCGCAAGGCCGGACGGCAGACCAAGGGTGTTCGATTGATGAACCTGGGTGAGGGCGACACGCTGTTAGCCATCGCCCGTAACGCCGAAGAGGCCGAGGAAGCTCTCGCTGAAGGCGAGGACTCGGACGCCGAGGCGTAAGCGATCGCCGACCGCTGCGGCGGCCGGATGCACAGTTAGGAGCTGTGGGTGACGTCACCGAACGAGCCGGGC
>NZ_DASXEP010000160.1:0-29818 GCF_036490025.1 Mycobacterium sp.
AGGATGCCGTTGTAGAACGGGATGTCGATGATGCCGTTGAGCAGGCTGATGTTGTCCTGCCCGTTGAGGAAGCCGTTCAGGACGGTGGCAATGCCCTCCCAGGCAGCCGACGGGTTGGTCATCAACTCTTGCACGACGCCATGGAGCGAGGTGAGCGTGGCGCCGGTTGCCCCGAGGCTTGCGATGCCGAGCGCGAGCCCTGGCGGCAATTCCACCGTGATCTGACCGGGCAGCGAGCCGATGTCGGTGGTGACGGTGGGGGTGAGGTTTGTGAATGCGTCGATCACGCCCAGCGGGTTGGTGAGCAGTGCGCTGTAGAACTGTGCAAGCTCCGACGAGTCGGAGCCGTCGAGGATGTTTTGCCAGTTGGCGGCCGATTCCGTGAAAAGGTCCGACCAGGCGTCGACCAGTTTCACCGGGCGTACCTGAACCTGGGGAACCGGCGGTGCTACCGGGGCGACAGCAATGATGCTGGCCCCAACCAAGGCGATACCGGCAGTGGCGTAGGGACGAAGTACGTGTTGCATGACCATCGGCTCCTTTAACGGCTAGCTAACTGTGATCAACGCCACATCCATCTATGGCTGGACTTTAACTAAGAAAAAGCATTAGACGCAAGTGCAACGCCTCAGTAAAAATCTAGTTTTCTCTCAGGCCACGCCTAACGACGTCACATCTGCCCCACTGGCCGGCCGCGGGGGACGAAAGCCCTGTCTGCAGGGCGTTTACCTGCGGCTATCTCCTTTGTGGATTCCCGAGTGTGATGCACATCACATATCCATGCCACCGAACTCTATCTGAGGTTCGTCTGAGTAATTGGACAATCTCTCGGGTGAATCGATTCACAAAGCCACTGAACGGGGATTTTGTCGCGCTACAGCGACCGTGGACGTCCGGCGAGCCGGAGGATTCGGGTCCGCAGGCTGTCGCGCTGCGGCCGTCTGGCCAAGGGCCGGTCAGCTCAAAAAGTTGGTTACCGCGTTGGCCAGGTCCGGCGACGCCGACGTTGCCAGGTTCTGGTAGCTACCGCCGGAGAGCTTCGCGACAGCCTCCCAGGTGGCCCGGTCGGAGTCGGAGCCGAAGTCGATGACGTTGACCGCGACCGGCTTGGCCGGGTCGGCGCTCTGCTTGATGAAATCCTGCAGACCCTCGCCGCCGAGGCTCTGATCGGTGTGCGGCCCGGCCGTGATGACCAACACCGAATTCATCTGTCCCGCATGGAAATTGGCTTGCGCCTTCTGGTAGATCAGGCGAAGCGTGGTGAACGACACCGCACCACCGGACGAGGCATGTTGTCGATCCAGTGCCGCCGTCAGCGCCTCCGACCGGGGCTGGCCGTCGACCTGATCGCTCAACGGGCCCGCCGACACCTCCGAGCGACCCTCTTTACCGTCGAACGTCCAGAGGCCGATCACGGCATCGGGCGACAGTGCCTTGATCCGGTCATCGAGCGCAGCGACCACATTGCCCAGCCGGGTCTTGCCGCCTTCGTCGGTGGTCATCGACTGCTCGAGCATGATGGTCGCTGCCGGTGCGCTCGACGGCGCCGACACCGTATTGGCCAGCGTGGCGCGCGTCGCGTCGTCGCCCACCGACAGTGTCGACGGGAACGCGGGGAAGCTGGTGACGTCGCTCTTGGGCGGCTTGGTGCCCTCGGCACGAAACCCGGCTTTGGCCAGCTCGGTCAGCTGATCCGGTTTGTGCATGAACCGGGCGAACTCGCTGGCCGCGGTCACCTGCTCCTGGGACAGCCAGGATCCGCTGAGCAACACGCTGGGGTAGTCGGCGACCGCGGCCGGCCCGGGCGGAAGCCAGGAACTCAGCGCGCTGCCGGCGTCGAGCAGCGGCTGGCCGCGCACGAACAACTGCTGTTCGGTGGTGACCACCGCGTGCACCGGCGCGGTCGCCGGGTCCCCGGGTTTCAGCAGCGCTTTCATCGCCTCGTCCAGCGAGTTGTCGGCGAGCTTGGGCTGACCGCCGATCAGCGTGCGGACCGCGGCACTGCCGTCGGTCGCCGGGGCACCGGCCGGCACGGATGCCGCAGCCACCGCCTCGCCGGCGAGGAATGGGGCATCGCCGTTGCCGCCGAGCGGCAGCGCCAGCCGCAACGACCCCCAGGCCGGCAACTTCAGTCCCGCCAGAGCGTCGGGCTTGGTCTGCAAATCGGGCAGCGTCGCCCACTTCTGGTCGCCGAGCGCTTTGTGAAGTTTGGGGCGTACCGCGAGCACCACCGGCGAGGTGACCAGCGACCGGCTGTCGGTGACGGTCTCCTTGCCCGCCGCGGCGGTGAGCCGCGCGGCGGATACCGAGCTGCCAGGGATCCAGAGCGCCGGTCGCTGACCGAGGTCTGCGGGCCATTTCCCGATGAAGCCGTCGACGACGGCGTCGGAACCGGCGGACTTGACGCCGATGGCCACGCAGTGGTCGCCGACTGGCGCGGCGATGGCGTTGAAGCGCTCCGCCAGATGCTGCACGTGCTCGGCGATCGACGGATCGGCGATGACGGCGACGGGCTGTTTGTCGCCGACGCATCGCGCGCTGTGCGAACGGTTGGACAACGCATCACCGAAGAAGCGCCACAGGATGACCACACCCACCACGACGACGACCGCGATCAGCGCGGCGATCACTCCGATGCTGACACCGCGCCGCCCGCCCTCGTTGCGGTGACCGCCGCGCCAATCAGGGCCGCCGCGATGGCCGCCGGTGAGCGACGGCGGAGGCACATCCGGTGGCTCTGAATCGCGCCGCGGAAAGTCGGCGAACTCATCGGCCGGATCGATGTCGGCCGCTGGCACGTCCCGCTCGGGCTGCTCCGGATCGGCGTAGTCGTCGCGGTGACCCTCGGCGGGCTCGTCGAAGTCGAAAAACCCTGGGCTATCAGGAAACTCGTCCGACGGTTCGCCGGTCGGCTCGTCGGGATCGGGAGCTCGATGCCTACCCATGCCGGTCCTCTCCCACGCGCCGGAGGTGACTGCACCCGCTAGTCATCGGGACGGTCGATGTTCCCCGAACAGACATCACTCATGGGTACGGGCTTTGAACTCGCGCCGACGCCGGTGCAGAATCGGCTCGGTATAGCCGCTGGGCTGCTGAGCACCGGCCAGAATCAGTTCCTGGGCAGCCAGAAAGGCGATGCTGTCGTCAAAGTCCGGCGCCATCGGCAAATACGCGGAATCCCCGGCGTTCTGCTCGTCCACCAGCGGAGCCATCCGTTCCAGGCTAGCGCGCACATCCTCTTCGGTGATGACGCCATGCCGGAGCCAGTTAGCCAGTAATTGGCTGGAAATCCGCAGCGTGGCACGGTCTTCCATCAGTGCGACATTGTGGATGTCGGGAACCTTGGAAGATCCCACGCCCTGTTCGATCCAGCGCACCACGTAGCCGAGGATGGATTGGCAGTTGTTGTCGACCTCTTCTTTGATCTCCTCGGGAGCCCAGGCCAGTTCCTTGGCCAGCGGGACGGTCAGTAGCTCGTCGATGGTGGTGCGCTTCTTGCCTTCGAGTTCCTGCTGCACGGCGCCCACATCCACGTAGTGGTAGTGCATTGCGTGCAACGTGGCCGCCGTCGGCGACGGCACCCACGCCGTGGTCGCACCGGCCTTGGGCTGGCCGATCTTCTGCTCGACCATGTCGGCCATCAGCTCGGTCATGGCCCACATGCCCTTACCGATCTGAGCCTTGCCCTTGAACCCGGTCGCGAGGCCGGTGTCGACGTTGTTGTCCTCGTAGGCCTTGATCCACGTCGTGCTCTTCATCGCGCCCTTGCGGATCATCGGACCCGCTTCCATCGACGTGTGGATTTCGTCGCCGGTGCGGTCCAGGAAACCGGTGTTGATGAACACGACCCGGTCGGCGGCGGCTTTGATGCAGGCCTTGAGGTTGACGGTGGTGCGGCGTTCCTCGTCCATGATGCCGACCTTCAGCGTGGCCTGCGGCAGGCCGAGGACATCCTCGACGCGGCTGAACAGCTCGCTGGTGAACGCGACCTCGTCCGGTCCGTGCATCTTGGGCTTGACGATGTAGATGGACCCGGTTCGGCTGTTCGTCAACGGACCGTTGCCGTCGCCGGTTTTGAGCCCGTGGACCGCGGTCAGACCGGTGAACAGCGCGTCCTGGATACCTTCGAAGACTTCTTTTTCTTCGCCGTTGCCGTCACTGGAGACAATCGCATCGTTGGTCATCAGGTGACCGACGTTGCGGACGAACAACAGGCTGCGACCGGGCAACGTCAGCTCGCCGCCCCCGGGCGTCTGGTACGTGCGGTCCTGGTTGAGCACGCGGGTGAAGGTTTTGCCGTCCTTCTCGACTTCCTCAGACAAATCACCCTTGTTAAGGCCGAGCCAGTTGCGGTAGGCGTGGACTTTGTCATCGGCGTCGACGGCGGCCACCGCGTCCTCGAAGTCGATGATCGTGGTCACCGCCGACTCCAGGACGACGTCCTTGATGCCGGCGGCGTCGGTCTTACCGATCGGCGATTCCGGGTCGATCAAGATCTCGATGTGCAGCCCGTGGTTGACCAGCAACACCGACCAGTCGGGGGAGCCGAGCTCCCCGGTGTAGCCGGCGAATTTTTCCGGGCTGGCCAAGCCGACCGATCCGTCGGCGGTCGTGATCTCGAGTTGGTCGTCCTCAACGCTGAGCCCCGTCGCGTCGGACCAGGAACCGGATGACAGCGGAACCGCCTCGTCGAGGAACTTGCGGGCGTAGGCGATCACCTTGTCGCCGCGGACCTTGTTGTAGCCGGTGCCCTTCTCGGCGCCGTCGTCTTCCGGGATCACGTCGGTGCCGTACAGCGCGTCGTACAGCGAACCCCACCGGGCGTTGGCGGCGTTCAGCGCAAACCGCGCGTTTAGGACGGGCACCACCAGCTGCGGGCCGGCCGTCGTGGTTATCTCGTCGTCGACGCCCGCGGTGGTGATGGTGAAATCGGGTGGTTCTGGCTGCAGATAACCGATTTCGGTGAGGAACTGGCGATATGCCTCGGGGTCGAGCGGTTCGATGACGTGTTGCCGGTGCCACTTGTCGATCTGCGCCTGCAACTGGTCGCGACGCGCCAGCAGGTCCTGGTTCTGCGGCTGCAGGTCGGTGACCACCTTGTCGACGCCCGCCCAGAAGCTGTCGGGGTCTATGTCGGTGCCGGGCAAAGCCTCGGTGTTGACGAAGTCATACAGCGCTTTGGCGACGCGCAGGTTCCCCACCGACACGCGATCCGTCATCATTTCCCTCCGCACTTGCCCATTGAAATCAGCCCTCAGCCTACCGGCCAGCAACCTGACTACCCGTAACCGGTGGTCTGCAACAGCAGGTCACCGGTCCAACGATGGCTTTCTGGTTGAGCCGTCAGCCGCGCTGTGTCCCGTCGCGCACAACGCCGACCAGATCGCGCACCAGGTCATCCAGCGCCACCATCGCCACCACGGCGCCGTTCTGGCCGGTGACCAGGGCCAGGTGACTGTTGCTGCGGCGCATCCGCGACAGTGCTTCGGGCACCGTCAGCGCTGCGGAGAACCGCGGCAACGGCCGAACTGCGGCCAGGTCGATCACGGCGTTCGGTTGGTCGGCCAGCGACAGCACATCCTTGATGTGCAGGTAGCCAAGGAATTCGTGATCGGCTTCGACGTTGTCGACCACCGGGAATCGCGAGTAACCGGTTGCGGCCAAAGCCTTTTGGACGGCCTCGACCGTCGGGCCGGACCCGGCCGCGGCGACCGGCACCGCGTGGATGCCGCCGACGGGCACCGCCACGTCGGCGACCTTGCGGTTGCGGATTTGCAGCGCGCGGGTGAGCCTGGTGTGCTCCTCGGGATCCAGCAGGCCTTCCGACACCGACTCGGCGATCATCTCGCTGAGCTCGACCGTGGAGACCGCGACGTCGAGCTCGTCGCGAGCCTGCACCCGCAGCACGCGCAGGATGACACGGGTGCACCAGTTGTAGAACATCAAGATGGGCCGGACGGCCCGCACGTACGCCAAATATGCCGGGATCAGCAGCATCGCCGCCTTCTCTGGGCCCGCGATCGCGATGTTCTTCGGGACCATCTCACCCAGCAGCACGTGCAACGTCACCACGATGGCCAGCGCCACCATGAACGACACCGGGTGCAGCAGGGCCGGCGATACGCCGACCAAGTCGAACGGCCGCTGCAGCAAGTCGGCGACCGCCGGCTCGCCGAGGCGGCCCAGCGAAAGCGAGGCGACGGTGATACCCAGTTGCGCCCCGGCAAACATCAGCGGAAGCTGCTCGCCGGCCCGCATCGCGGTGACCGCGCTTGATCGACCCTGCTCGGCCAACGCTTCGAGGCGGTCCCGTCGCGCGGAGATGAGCGAAAACTCTGCGCCGACGAAAAACGCGTTGGCGCCTACTAGCAGGATGGTCGCCAGCATTCCGAACAGATCGCCCATCATCGGCCTCGCACCGCGCCGGAATCGGCCCGATCCAGCCGGGTCAACTCGATCAAGTCGATCCGGCGACCATCCATCCGGAGCACGCTGGCCTGCCAGGCCGCCGTGTGCGGGACACCATCGTGCTCGTATCCGCGCAGCTGCACCTCGTCGCCGATGACCGGAATGCGGCCCAGCTGTTGCAGGACCAGCCCGCCGATCGTCTCGTATTCGCCCTCGGGGGCGTGGTAGCCGGTGGCGGCGGCCACCTCGTCGATGCGGAGCAGGCCGGACACCCGCCAGCTGCCGCCGGCGGCGACGACATCCGGTGTGGCGTCATCGTGTTCGTCACGGACGTCGCCGACGATCTCTTCGATCAGGTCTTCGACGGTCACCATGCCCGCAGTGCCGCCGTACTCGTCGACGACCATGGCCGTCTGCAGTCTGTTGGCGCGGATCTGTCCCATCAGCGCGTCGCCGTCGAGGGTGGAGGGGACCGTCGCCACCGGCTGCGCAACGGCGGTCACCGGCGTGAGCTCGCGCTCGGCGGGCGGCACCGCAAACACCTGTTTGACGTGCACGATGC
Organism: Mycobacterium sp.; assembly: GCF_036490025.1. GTDB lineage: Bacteria > Actinomycetota > Actinomycetes > Mycobacteriales > Mycobacteriaceae > Mycobacterium. Next base: position 6,971 of record NZ_DASXEP010000160.1, read on the forward strand.
CGACCGTCTCGTCGAGGTCGCCGTCGACGACCGGAAACCGTGAAAAGCCGCTTTCGGCGGCGGCTTCGACCAGATCCGCAACGGTGTTATCAACTTGCAGCGCAACAATTTTCGACCTGGGAGTCATCAGCTCCTCAGCGGTCAGGTCACCGAATTGCAGCGATCGATCCAACAGCGCGGCGGTGGTCGGGTCCAGCGAACCGCTGCGCGCCGAATTACGCACCAACGACACCAATTCCTGCGCCGAGCGGGCCGACCGCAGTTCCTGGGCGGGCTCGATTCCCAGCTTGCGCAGAATCCAGTTGGCCACCCCGTTGGTCAGCCGGATCGGCCACGTCATCAGCCAGGAGAACAGCAACTGCAGGCCGGCGACCGCGCGCGCGGTGGGCAGGGGCCGGGCCACGGCAAGATTCTTGGGGACCAGCTCACCGAAGATCATCGACAGCGACGTGACGACAAACAGGGTCACGAAGGCGATGACCGCGTCGGCGACTCGGTCAGGCACATCGAGTGCATCCATGGCCGGGTGCGGCAGCTCGGCGACCAGCGGTTCGGTCAGGTATCCGGTGATCAGCGTCGTGATCGAGATGCCCAACTGCGCCCCGGACAGCTGAAACGACAGGGTGTGGTGGGCGCGGCGTACGTATCGGTCGCGACGACCGCCGTGGCGGGCGTTGGCTTCGACGGTGCTGCGCTCCAACGTGGTCAACGAGAACTCGGCCGCGACGAACAGCGCAGTGCCGGCCGTGAGCAGAACGATGGCCAGCAGGCTGAGCAGGGTGACGAGGAGATTCATCGAGGCCGACCTCGAGAAGGGGGCTCCTCGGGGTCGGCGTCGCGCACCCCGGACGGCGCGGGTGCCTGCGGCACGGAGACCCTTCCTTCGACGTATCCACTGATGACGTGACCTTTGATGGTAGCGAAGGCGCGACGCGCCCGAACCGTCGTTGCCGTGCCGACACGCCCGTCAAGCGCTCGGGCTACCACCCGAACGGCAGCGGATGACCTTCGGCGAAGCCCGCCGCGGACTGGACGCCGACCACCACCCGCTCGTGCAACTCGGGCAGCGTCGACGCCCCGACGTAGGTGCAGGTGCTGCGCACTCCCGACGTGATGTGGTCGAGCAGATCCTCGACACCCCCGCGGGCGGGGTCCAGGCCCATCCGCGAGGTGGAGATGCCTTCCTCGAACAACGCCTTGTGGGCACGCGCGAAAGCGCTGTCGCCCGCGGCGCGGGCAGCGACCGCCCGCTTGGACGCCATCCCGTAGCTCTCCTTGTACAGCTGGTTGTCGCGGTCACGCATCAGGTCACCGGGGGACTCGTAGGTGCCGGCGAACCAGGATCCGATCATGACGTTGGACGCGCCCGCGGCTAACGCAAGGGCCACATCCCGCGGGTGGCGCACCCCGCCGTCGGCCCACACATGTGCACCGAGTTGCTTTGCCGCCGAGGCACATTCGAGCACCGCCGAGAACTGGGGCCGGCCGACGCCGGTCATCATGCGGGTGGTGCACATCGCGCCCGGACCCACTCCGACCTTGACGATCGACGCGCCGGCGTTGACCAGGTCGCGGGTGCCGTCCGCCGACACCACGTTGCCGGCGACCAGCGGCACCCCCAGATCCAGCGACCCGATCGACTTGATCGCATCCAGTGCCTTCACCTGATGACCATGGGCGGTGTCGACGACCACCAGGTCGACGCCGGCCTCGGTCAACGCCTGGGCCTTGGCGAGCACATCTCCGTTGATGCCGACGGCCGCGCCGATGCGCAGCCGTCCCGCGGAATCGACGGCAGGCGAATAGATACCGGCGCGGATCGCCCCGGTCCGGGTCAGTACGCCGGCCACCGAGCCGTCGGCGCCGGTCAGCACCGCGAGATCGACTGGGGCGTGCTCGAGCAGGTCGAAGACTTCGCGCGGATCGGTCCCTACCGGGGCGGTGACGAAGTCGGTGATCGCGATATCGCGAACCCGCGCGAAGCGGTCCACTCCGTCGCAGCACGATTCGGTGACCAGTCCGATCGGCCGGCCCTCGAAGGCCACTACCGCGGCCCCGTGTGCGCGCTTGGAGATCAGCGCCAGGGCGTCGGATACCGAATCCTCGGGTGCCAGGATCACCGGGGTGTCGACGATCAGGTCGCGGCTTTTGACGAAGTCCACCGTCTGCTGCACCGCGGTGATCGGAAGGTCTTGCGGCAGAACGACAATGCCACCGCGGCGGGCCATTGTCTCGGCCATTCGCCGACCCGCGACCGCGGTCATATTGGCCACCACCACCGGGATCGTGGTGCCCGAGCCGTCGTCGGTGGACAAGTCCACATCGAAGCGTGACGCCACATCGGAGTGGTTCGGCACGATGAAGACGTCGTTGTAGGTCAGGTCGTACGCGGGACAGTGCCCGTTGAGAAACCTCATCAGGATCGGTGTACCCCCTGGCCGGCCCCGCTAGGCCGGCACTTCGCTGCGGTCTGCACTCCACAGAGTGTGGAACTTCTTGCTCGGGTCCTCATCGATCCGTCCATACGTGTGTGCGCCGAAGAAGTCCCGCAAGCCCTGGGTGAGCGCGGCGGGCAGCCGCTCGGTGCGCAGTGCGTCGTAGTAGGACAACGCCGATGCGAAGCCCGGGACGGGGATACCCAATCGGGTGGCAGTCACCACGACGCGACGCCAGCTGTCGATGGCCGATTCGATCGCGCTGCGGAAATACGGCGCGACGATCAGCGTGGGCAGATCGGCGTCCTCGTCGAACGCCTCCTTGATCCGGTTGAGGAATTTGGCTCGGATGATGCAGCCGCCACGCCAGATCGTCGCCATGTCGCCCGGCGTGATGCCCCAGTCGTATTCGGCGCTGCCGGCCTGGATCTGGTTGAAGCCCTGGGCGTAGGCGATGATTTTCGACGCATACAGCGCCTTGCTCACATCGTCGATGAACTGCTTTGCATCGCTTGGCTTTTCGCCCAGATGGCCGGAGGCCAGGCCGGTGGTGGCTTTGCGCTGGGCCACTGAGCCTGACAGTGCGCGGGCGAATACCGCCTCGGCGATACCGGTGACCGGAACTCCGAGGTCCAGAGCCGACTTCACCGTCCAGCGGCCGGTGCCCTTCTGCTCGGCCTCGTCGAGGATGACGTCGACGAGCGGTTTGCCGGTCTTGGCATCGGTCTGGCGCAACACCTCTGCGGTGATCTCGATGAGAAAGCTGTCCAGGTCGCCCTTGTTCCATTCGGCGAAGACGTCGGCGATCTCGGGTGCGGTCTTGCCGAGTCCGTCACGCAGCAGCTGGTAAGCCTCGCCGATCAACTGCATGTCGGAGTACTCGATGCCGTTGTGCACCATCTTGACGAAGTGACCGGCCCCGTCGGGCCCGATGTGGGTGCAGCACGGCACATCGTCGACGTGGGCCGAGATCTCCTCGAGCAGCGGGCCCAGCGACTTGTACGACTCGGCGGGGCCGCCGGGCATGATCGACGGTCCTTTCAGCGCCCCTTCCTCACCACCGGAGATGCCGGCGCCGACGAAGTGCAGGCCGCGCTCACGCATCGCCTTCTCCCGGCGGATGGTGTCGGTGTAGAGCGCATTGCCGCCGTCGATGATGATGTCGCCGTCTTCCATCGCATCGGCCAGTTCGTTGATCACCGCATCGGTGGGATCGCCGGCCTTGACCATGATGAGCACCCGCCGCGGCTTCTCCAGCGCGTCGAGGAATTCTTCGATCGTTTCCGATCGCACGAATTTGCCGTCGTCGCCGTGCTCTTTGAGCAGGGCGTCCGTCTTGGCGGTCGACCGGTTGTGCAGCGCCACGGTGTAGCCGTGGTGGGCGAAGTTACGGGCGATGTTCGAACCCATCACGGCCAGACCGGTGACACCGATCTGAGCGGTCCCGGTCTTCGATTCCGACGAGCTCATGTGTGCGCCTCTCAATTCGTGACTGCCAGCCAAGACCCTGCACCGAACACTGTGGCACAGCGGGATTCGGGTTGCCGGGTCAGGCGGCGGTGAACAGCCGGCCCAGTTCGGTGAGCCAGGGGATAGCCAGCGAGACGGTGGGCACGACCAGTACCGCCGCGGCGGCGAGATAGGCGGCCGCCGCCACGAACGGGCTGTTGCCATCGCCGGACAGTCGTCGCACCCGCAGCAGGGTGTGCGCGCCGCCGGCGGCCAACGCACCCCGCGGCGCGCTGCCCGACGCACAAGTCACCAAGGCCCGAGCCAGGGGAGCGCGGCCGGCGACCCGGACCGCGGCGTCGTCGGCCAACAGCTCGGCGAGCAGTTGCACGGCGTCCAAAGCGCTTGCGCTGCGGACGAATCGGGGAAATGCGGCGTGCGCCGCGGTGAACGCCTCGAGTACCAGATCGTGGCGGGCCCGCAGGTGGGCACGCTCGTGGCTCAGGATCGCGGCGACCTCTGACTCGGCGAGCGAGTCCAGCGCGCCCTCGCTGACCACAACGCGGCTGCGGACACCGGGCAGACAGTAGGCCAGCGGCTGCGCCACCTCCAGCACGCGCAGGTCGCGACCGCGGGCGCGGGCCTGCACCGGGCCGGCCTCGGGCGACAACCCGAGCAGGTCGACCAGCATGCGGTGATGTGCCCGCCGTCGACGCGTCGACACGGCCACCCGGACGACGGCTACGGCCAGCCGCGCGCCGATCAACAGCGTGAGCGCGAAGACCCCGACGTCCAGAATCCACAACGGCCAGCCGAGCCGACCGATTTCGGCGGCGGGGCTGGCGGTCGGCCGACCATCTGCTCCGGGGACGAACAACCGGCTGGCGATCGCGATGCCGGCGCTGAACGCCGACAGCACCGCGGCCACGGCGACCGCCTGCCAGAGCACCATCGCTGCGCGGGGGGCCCGCAGCGGCCACGCCGCGCGGGCCAACACAGCGGGCACCGGGCCGACCAGCATCACCGCAAGAATGGTGAAGGCCAGCCCGGACACCTTTCCAGTCTCCCTCAGTCCTCGGACCGAGCGCCACCAGGCGGCGCGTTCCGATGGCTCGATTCCAATTCGTCGAGCGCGCGCCGAAGCGCCCCGGCCTCATCGGCACCGACCCGCTCGACGAAGTGCACCAGCGCCGCTTGCCGGCCGCCGGTATCGGCGGCCTGATCTAGCGCGTCCACCATCAGTCCGGCGACCAACTCGTCACGCCCGTGCACCGGCGCATACCGGTGTGCGCGGTCGTCGCGGATTTGCGAGACGAGGTTCTTCTTGGCCAACCGCTGCAGCACGGTCATCACCGTCGTGTAGGCCAGATCGCGCTGCTCAGAGAGCGCTTCGTGCACCTGGCGGACGGTTTGGGGGTGCGGAGCCGACCACAGATGGTCCATCACGGCACGCTCGAGGTCCCCGAGCCGCGTCAGCTTAGCCATGTTCGTTCATCTCCTGTGCAATGCCGCCAGCGTACCCGTGCTTACTACCGATCGTCGTACCGCCGTCGGCGGCGACGACCTTGTGAGGCCCCATGGCATAGGAACTCCATCTATGGTTAGGCTAACCTCACAGGAGGAGGCACCCGTGACGACACTGATCGATGACCCACTGATCGCTGCTATGGCCATCGACCGCGTACTGCCACTGCACGAGTCCAGCCGCCGGCTACGCGAGCTCTATCCGCAGTGCCCCCGGGTTTACGGCGTCGCGGTGCTCGGCGATGTCTCAGTCCGCCGCTGGTGGCCGCTGGAATCGGCCGTGCGCACCGATCGGCTGCAAACCATGTTCGAGGCGGCCGCGATCGACATGGATCGTCGTAGTGCCGCACGGCAATTGGCGGCAACACTGGTACACACCGTGATCGGCCGGGTGGTCGCGCTGCTGGTGTTGGAGGCCAGGGCGTGGGACACCGGGCTGGAGAACCTCTGGGTCCACGTCGACTCCGACGGCGTCATCGATTGGGCCGGGGTGGTCGACCCGACGGTGCGCGTGTTGCCCGATGACCCGTGCGCCCTCGACAGCGACGCCGTGGTAGCCCTGCCGAGCGAGGCGGCGCTGACGACCTGGGTCGCCCACCGTTGCCATCGCACGCTGCAGCCGTTGTTCGCCACATTGCACATGGTCAGTGGCGGCGCGTTGCCGATCGCGGCGATGTGGCACATCGTCGGGTCGATGGTGGTCGCGACTGCGACGCAGGTGCCGCAACTGGCGGGCGCCGACGAGCTGGCCGCGATGCGCCGCGGCCAGGCCGTGCTCGACGCATTGGTCGGGTTCGGCCTGCCGGTGCGCGGCGTGTCGGCCGCCGGTCTACGAACGCGGGCAAACCCTTGCAAAATTAGGGCAGCCTTGCCTATGCTGCTGGCATCGAGCGATAAATGACCGCGACGGTGTCCTGAGGGCTGCAGTGACCCCCGGTCTGTTCGATCGGCGAGCCCCGTGCATTACGCATGGGGCTCGCCCGTATCTGGGGACGTTCCAATGGAAGCGGACCCGCGTCAGTCCTTGATGAAGTGGTACATCCGGTACGAAAGCCGCCCGCGCTGCAGTTCCTTGTACATCAGCGTGTCTGGCGCGCCGGCGAACAGCCGGCCGAACGGACGTAGCAGCACAGGCAGACGGCTGCCGACCAGGTCGAGGTACCTGCCCGAGTTGTTGTCCAACCCGCGCAGGACGTCGGGATTGATTTCGCGCTTGGAAACCATCCGCAACGGCAAGCCGGCCAATGCCGCATCCCACGCGTCGTATTCGAGGAATCCGCGGAAGTCGACGTAGAGGAAATGCCCTCCCGGGCGCAGCACCCGCACCATCTCGGAGAGGAAACGGTCGAAGTGCGGGTAGGCGTGCGACGCTTCGACATTGAGCACTGCGTCGAAGGACTCATCGGGAAACGGCAGGTTTTCGGCGTCGCCATGCACGAAATCCAGGTCCGGCAGGTCGTACCTACGTTTGGCGAATGCGACACCGTCGGGGTTGAAGTCCAACCCGGTGTATGAGGCCGGGCGCAGCGTCTTGACCAGATATGCGCCGCCACCGCCGTGGCCGCAGCTGGGCTCCAGCACCTTCTTCCCGGTGAGATCTGCCTGGGTCGCCGTGCGGTGGTAGAGCTGGATGCAGTACCGGTTGGGCTCGTCCTCGGGGGCCAATGGCAATCCCATCGGCGGATCCTCTTCGTAGCCCCAGTTCAGGAATACGACGTCGTCCTGGTCCCACCTTCGGGTGACGAAGGGATACCAGTATTTGTTCATGGCCTTTTTGAACCATGAATAACTGCCGAGGGGTTTCACGTACTGCCTGAGGGCGCCGGTCACAGCGGCAAGTATGCCAGTGCGTTATGCGCTGCCGTGGTCAGCCACGGATAGCGAGTCGACCTCATTTGATGGTTTGTCGGTTCGCCGGTGCACCATCGCTCGCGCGCCCCGTGCCGGTACCGTCGCCACACCACGCCACCGCGCTCGTTCGCCCGGCGCATCGGTTGGGACGAAACGGAATTCACGTAAGAGCATGCGCAGGACGACGTCCGATTCCATGTTGGCGAACGCCGCACCGACACAACGGTTGACGCCACCACCGAACGGAATCCACGCGACGGGCTTGTGGGTGGTGCCCATGTACCGGTCCGGATTGAACGAGCCCGCGTCCGGGAAGCTCTCTTCCGAGTCGTGGGCCAGCTTGATGCTGATGATAATGTTGGTGCCCTCCGGAAGTACCCACTCGCCCAACCGGATTCGCGTCTTTGTGCGCCGTGTCGTGCCGTCGAGAACAGGCCGGGTGCGCTGAACTTCCCAAATCGTGGCCTGCCGCAGTTCGGATCCGCCGGCATCGGCTTCGTCGGCCAGCCGGGACAGCAGCTCAGGATGGCGGCTCAGTCTTTCCAGCGCCCAGGCCAACGACGATGCAGTGGTCTCGTGGCCGGAGCCCAGCAGCGTGAGCAATTCGTCGGCGACGTGCTCGTCCGAGATCGGCTCACCGTCTTCGTAGCAGGCCTGCAACAGCAGCGCAAGCACATCTTTGCGCTCTTCGATGGCCGGGTCCGCGCGGGCCTCGGCGATCAGGGAGGCGATGACGGCGTCGAACCGACGCCGCTGCTTCATGTACCGCCCCCACGGACTCCACGGACCCAGGTCCTTGCGCATGATCGGCGGGCACACCACCAGCAGCGAGCCGAGCGTGACCATGGCCGGCACAGTTTCGCGAAGCTCTTCCAGCGCAGGGCCTTCGGCGCCGAACACGGCGCGCAGAATCGCGCCGACGGTGATGCGCAACATCGGCTCCAGCGTCTCGAATTCGCGGCCTTCGGGCCAGGTCGCGATCTCGCGCATCACCTCTTCTTCGATGATGCGGTCGTAGCTGCGCATCCGCTTGCCGTGAAACGGCGGCGCCAGCAGTTTGCGGCGCTGGCGGTGTTCGTCACCGGCAAGGCTGAACGTCGAGCCCGGGCCGAATGCTTCGCCGATTGACCCGGCCCCCGACGGCGCACGTTCGACCAGCTCGGTGCCCGTGTTGAACAGTTCCTTGGCCAGCACCGGATCGTTGATCACCACCGCATGGTTGTTGCGGGGCAGATTCACCCTGATCACGTCGCTGTCATATCGCCGCGACAGAGCGGAAAACATCGCGTGGTTCGACACCAGGAACTGAAGTGTCTGGATCAGCTTCGGAACCCGGGTACCCGGCGGCAACCGCACCGGCTCGGTCGTCGCCGTTGCCATGTCTTCCCTTCCATGTATCCGGGTGTTCGTGAGTGACCAAGTCAATTACTCACAGAGATTCAGAATCAGCCTCACAGTATCGGTTGGCGGCCGTGTCTCGCACCAATTTGCTTTACCCGAAACCACCCGCGCGTTGCCTTTCCCGGCCGTGTAGACACAGAAGCATGCAGCCATTGCCAGAAGCGCCGTTCGACAAGGAATTAGGCCTGGTATTTACCGAAATCACGCCGGACCGGACGCGTGCCCAGCTTGACGTGGTGCCCAAGCTCCTGCAACCCATGGGCATCGTGCACGGCGGCGTCTACTGCTCGATGGTGGAGAGCTTGGCCAGCATTGCTGCGTACACCTGGATCGACGCCAACGGCGGCGGCTCGGTGGTCGGTGTCAACAACAACACCGACTTCCTGCGCGCGATCAACAGCGGCACGGTCTACGGCGCTGCGACCCCGGTGCATCGCGGGCGACGTCAGCAGCTGTGGGTGGTTAACGTCACCGACTCCGACGACCGGGTGGTGGCGCGCGGTCAGGTGCGGCTGCAAAACCTGGAAGCCCAGAACTAGCTGGCGGCCTTCGCCGCCTCACCCTCGCGGGCCTCGGCCGCAAGTACCGCTAGCTGCTCGAGCCGCGTACGAGCGAAGGCTTGCTGCTCGGTGATCGTCAACTGACCGCGCCGACCGCTCAAGAACGTCACCATCCACGACAGCACCGTGGTCACCTTGTTCTTGAACCCGATCAAATAGACCAAGTGCAGCAGCAGCCAGGCGAACCAGCCGATGAGGCCACCGAACTCGAGCGGACCGATTTTCACCACCGCGTAGTACCGCGAAACCGCGGCCATCGAGCCTTTGTCGAAGTACTGGAAAGGCTCGCGCTGGGCGGGGTCGGCACCGGCCAACTCGGCCTTGATCGTGCTGGCGGCGTACTTGCCGCCCTGGATGGCGCCCTGCGCAACCCCGGGCACGCCATCGACCGCGGCCATGTCTCCGACGACGAACACGTTGGGGTGGCCCGGAATTGACAAGTCGGGCAACACCTTCACCCGCCCGGCGCGGTCGAGCTCGACGCCCGACTGGCGGGCCAGGTCTCGGCCCAGCGGGCTGGCCGAGACGCCGGCCGACCACACCTTGCAAGCCGATTCGATGCGACGGGTGGTGCCGTCGGAGTCCTTGACCGTGATGCCATCGCGGTCGACATCGGTGACCATGGCACCAAGCTGGATTTCGACGCCCATCTTCTCCAGTCGTGCGGCGGCCTTGTTGCCGAGCTTCTCGCCCATCGGCGGCAGCACCGCCGGGGCCGCGTCCAGCAGGATTACCCGCGCCCTCGTCGAATCGATATGGCGGTATGCGCCTTTCAGGGTGAAGTCGGCGAGTTCGGCGATCTGGCCGGCCATTTCGACGCCGGTCGGTCCCGCGCCGACGACAGTGAAGGTGAGCAGCTTCCTGCGTCGCTCCGGATCGCTGGACCGCTCGGCAGCCTCGAATGCGCTCATGATGCGACCGCGTAATTCCAGCGCGTCGTCGATCGACTTCATACCGGGCGCGTATTCGGCGAAGTGATCGTTGCCGAAATACGACTGGCCGGCGCCCGCACCGATGATCAGACTGTCGTAAGGGGTTTCGTAGCTGTGGCCGAGCAACTCCGAGACGACGAACTTGCCTTGCAGGTCAATGTGTGTGACGTCGCCGAGCAAAACTTGGGCGTTGTGCTGACCCCGCAGGATCATCCGGGTCGGGGGAGCGATCGCACCTTCGGCCACGATGCCGGTCGCCACTTGGTACAGCATCGGCTGGAACAGGTGATGGGTGGTACGAGCGATCAACTTGATGTCGACGTCGGCCTTCTTGAGCTTTTTGACCGCGTTCAGACCACCGAATCCGGAGCCGATGACCACAACCCGATGCCGACGGTTGAGTGCGGTGTCTTCGGGGTGGGCGTTCATGCGTAGTTGCTCCTAAGCGGCGACTGCGTTCGCTACTACGATAGCCGCCCGGACCTGCAATTATCGACGTTGGCCGGGTGTGATCGCACACACCCGGGGCCCGCGGACGTGACAAGCCTCGCTAAGCCGCGTCGGAGACCACCGTCTAGGCGAACTGCGTCAGCGCGCCGTGGCTGACGTGCAGCATCTGCCCGGTGATGTGGCGAGCGGCGAGGCTGCTGAGGAATAGCGACATCCTTGCGATTTCGGCCGCAACCGACGGCGGCGTGCTGGACAGCCCGTCGTACCCGGGCTGTGCGCTGCGCCCGGCGGCAATGGCGTTCACCGTGATGCCGCGGGTGCCGAAAACCGTCGCCTGGCCGGCGACCCAGTTGGCGAGCGCGGCCTTGACCGCGGCCTCGGCGCTACCCGGGCGCGGGTTCTCCGGCACGACGCTGATGATCGACCCGCCGGATCGCAGGTGATCACCCACCGTCTCGAGGGTCAGCACCGCCGACAGCACGGTGTCGTCCAGCGAGTTACGCCACGCGGTGGCGAAGTCCGACAGCGAATACGCGCGTGGGTCACCCGGGTTCCAGTGCGGCGCCGGAATGTTGACGATGGTGTCCAAGTGATGGGGGAACAGGTGTCGGACCTCCGCGAGAGCCGCGGGATCGGTGTTGTCGCAGACGATTGCATCCGCTTCGATCTCCTTGGCGGCTACCTCGAGATCGTCTCGGCGTGCACCCAGCAGAGTGATCGTGTGGCCGTCGTTATGGAACCCCTCAGCAACGGCGCGACCCAATTCAGTATCGCCGCCGGTGATCAGCACCTCCACCGCCATGACCTCCTCATATTCGACATTGAATCCAGGTGCCGGCCGGCAATGAGCACTCGCGGCTTCCGCCTGGAGCAACGGTCTTCCGATGCTTCGATGGTGGCACACCGCAACGCCGGTCCCTGGGATTTCAGGGCGTGTATGGCATTAACGTTTCCTTATGTTACTGGACGGTAGCTAGATATGAAACTCCGAATCAGGCACAAGGCGATCACCGTTTGGACAACGCTGGACCCCGTGACCTCTGGGCGCAGCACCGCGCGGGCATGGCGGATGGCCGGGTTTGTGTCATTGGCACTGGTGACAATTTTGAGTGGGTGCGGAACGAACGCACCATCATCGACGACGGCGCCCCCATCGTCGGCCCGCCCGCCGGCCACATCGATCATGGTGTTCGCCGCGGTTTCGCTGAAGCCGGCGTTCACTCTGCTGGCCGGAAAGTTTCAAGCCGACAATCCCGGTGCCACAGTGGATTTCGACTTCGCGACCTCTTCAGAGCTGGCCAACAAGTTGACTCAGGGCGCCGCCGCCGACGTTTTTGCCTCGGCGGACAGCGCTGAAATGGACACCGTGGTCAAGGCGGACCTGACGGACAGCGACCCGATCAATTTCGCCTCCAACACGCTGGTGATCGTGACGGCCCCCGGCAATCCGAAGCAGATCAGTTCCTTCGCCGATCTCGCCAAACCGGATCTGCGCGTCGCGGTGTGCCAGGCTCCGGTTCCCTGTGGAGCGGCCGTGCAGCGCATCGAGGACAGCACCGGTATGCACGTCGACCCGAGCAGCGAAGAGTCGGCGGTGTCCGGGGTGTTGACCAAGGTCACCAGCGGGGAAGCAGACGCCGGGCTGGTCTACCTCACTGAGGCGCATAAGGCCGGCGACAAAGTCAGCACGGTCAGGTTTCCCGAGTCGAACGACGCAGTGATCGTGTATCCGATCGTTGTTCTCAAACGCGCGTCGCAGCCGGCGCTGGCGCAGAAGTTCGTCAGCCTGGTGGCCGGTGCGACCGGTCAACGGGTGCTGAACCAGGCCGGCTTCGCCAATCCTTGAGCAGAAAAGGGGGCCATCGTGACGCGCCCGGCCAAGAGGTCGATGCCGGTTGACCACCGCGGCCACGCGCAATCGACTGCTAAATCGGCGAGCTGCGACTATGCGAGGAACCCCTTGCTCACGGCGTCCGACAAATTAATCCCATCCTCAGCAATCCACACTTGCGTCACGGGTGTAACACGGTAGGTTTTTTGCTCATGGACCAGGTGGACCGAAACTCGATACGGCCCAAAAACCGCTGGACGACGCTCGCGATTGCTGCGGTCGGTGGTGCCGGAGCGATCACGTTCGCGTTGCCCGCAACGACAGCCGGTGCCGATCCGGTGCCGCCACCCCCGCCGCCTACCGTTGCGGCACCGGCACCGGCCAACCCTCCTGCGCCTGCGCCGGCCAACCCGCCCGCCGCGCCCGATGCGGCACCCGGTCCGGCAGGTCCGCCCGCGGCACCCCCGGTCGCCGATCCGGTCGCGGCGCCACCTGGAGTAGACCCCAACGCCCCGGCGCCGCCGGTGGCCGACCCGAATGCCGGACGCATCGACAACCCGGTGGGCGGGTTCAGCTTCGTCCTCCCCGCCGGTTGGGTGGAATCCGATGCCACCCACCTGGACTACGGTTCGGCGCTGCTCAGCAAGATCGCCGGCGCACCCACTCCGGGTCAGCCGCCACCGGTCGCCAATGACACCCGGGTGGTATTAGGCAAATTGGACCAGAAGCTTTACGCCAGCGCCGAACCCGACAACACCAAGGCCGCCACCCGGTTAGCGTCGGACATGGGTGAATTCTTCATGCCGTACCCGGGCACTCGGGTCAACCAGGAGAGCACCGCGCTGGGTGCCAACGGCGTTTCCGGCGGTGCCTCGTACTACGAGGTGAAGTTCAGCGACGCCAGCAAGCCGAACGGCCAGATCTGGGCAGGCGTGGTCAGTCCTTCCGGACCCAATGTCCCGCCGGCCGAGGCTAACCAGCGCTGGTTCGTGGTGTGGCTGGGCACCGGCAACGACCCGGCGGACAAGGCCGGGGCCAAGACCCTGGCCGAATCGGTCCGACCACTGGCACCGGCTCCGGGTCCGGCACCTGCCCCCAACGCGCCGGCTCCGGCACCCGCGCCGGGAGCACCGGCTCCCGTCCCTGCACCCGGAGCCCCAGCCCCTGCGCCTGCACCGGGAGCACCGGCCCCGGCCCCTGCACCCGGGGCGCCTGCACCGGCCCCTGCACCCGGAGCACCTGCACCAGCGCCGCCGCCGGCCCCAGGACAGCCTGCCGGCGGGAACGGCCCGGCGCCGGCTCCGGGCGCAGTGTCGACGTGACGCCAACGACCAGTTGACCGAATAATCGCGGTCGATTCTGGGAATGAATAGGCTGACAACTGTCCAGCAGCGGGCTGGCCAGGGACAGCAAGGAGTTCCCGATGGATGTCACGGCAGCTACTGAGATTCTGGCGCGTTCGACAACGACGACGAGCGTCGGTCTGATCGGCTACATCATCATCGGGGGTCTGGCCGGCTGGATCGGCAGCAAGATCGTCAAGGGTGGCGGCTCCGGAATCTTGGTGGACATCGTGATCGGTGTCGTCGGAGCGTTGATCGGCGGCTTCATCCTGAGCTTCTTCGTCAACACGGCGGGTGGCGGATTGATCTTCACCTTCCTGACCGCGCTGCTCGGCTCGGTGATTCTGCTGTGGATCGTCGGCATGCTGCGAAGGTCCTGACCGGCGCTAACCCGTTGCGGCCGCGGTGATTAGCGGCATGCTGTAGGAATGGCTCCCGCGGCGATCCCGGCAACCATGCAGGCGTGGCAGGTGCGGCAGCCCGGTCCAATGGACACTGAGCCCCTGCAATACGTCACCGCGGACGTCCCACGCCCCGGACCTTCCGAACTCCTGGTGGCCGTGCGCGCGTGCGGAGTGTGCCGCACCGACCTGCACGTCGCCGAAGGTGACCTGCCCGTGCACCGGCCGAAGGTGACGCCCGGACACGAGGTGGTCGGCGAGGTCGTCGAGGTCGGTGCCGACGCAGGTGACGAGTTCAGCGTCGGCGACCGGATCGGGATCGCCTGGCTGCGGCACACCTGCGGTGTCTGTGGGTATTGCCGACGCGGCGACGAGAACTTATGCCCGAAGTCCCGTTACACCGGTTGGGATGCCGACGGTGGTTACGCCGAATTCGCCACCGTCCCAGCGGCTTTCGCGCATCATCTGCCGACCGGCTACAGCAACAGTGAGCTGGCGCCGCTGCTGTGCGCCGGCCTCATCGGCTATCGGTCGTTGCTGCGCGCGGAGCTGCCGCCGGGCGGCCGGTTGGGGCTGTACGGGTTCGGGGGCAGCGCACACATCACCGCACAAGTCGCGCTCGCTCAGGGTGCTGAGGTGCATGTGATGACGCGCGGCGTCGCGGCCCAGGAGCTGGCCGTGAAGTTGGGCGCCGCGTCGGCCCAAGGGGCGGTCGATCCGCCACCGATACGTCTGGACGCCGCAATCCTGTTCGCCCCGGTCGGTGATCTGGTGCTGCCGGCCTTGGAAGCCCTGGATCGCGGCGGGACGCTGGCGATCGCCGGAATCCACCTCAGCGACATTCCCGCCCTGAACTACCAGCGGCACCTGTTTCAGGAGCGCCAGATTCGCTCGGTGACATCAAACACCCGCGCCGACGCGCGGGCTTTCCTCGACTTCGCCGGCGAACACCACATCACGGTGACCACGCCGGAATACCCACTGAATCAAGCGGATCGGGCGCTGTCGGACCTCAGCGCCGGCCGCATCGCCGGCGCGGCTGTCCTGCTGGTGTAGAGATTCATTACCTGGACAGCTGCCACACCAGCGCGGCCGCCAATGCCCCGAGCCCGTTCAGCGACCAATGCAGAGCTATCGGTGCGAGCAGGCTGCCGCTGCGCCGTCGAAGCCAGCTGAACACAAAGCCGGCGGCGGCGGTCGCGACCACCGCCAGCATGACTCCGGCCAGCATGCCGAAGAAACCGCCGCCGAACAGCCGGGTGAAGCCGACATTGCTGCTTGTCAAACCCAGCGACGTGGCGATGTGCCAAAGCCCGAACAGCAGCGAACCCGCCATTGCGACGCCGCGGAACCCCCACGCCCGGTCCAACGCGCCATGCAGCACGCCGCGGAAGGCAAGCTCCTCGGGAATCACGGTTTGCAGCGGAATGATGAGCATCGAGGCGACCAGTGCGCCGGAGATCGTTGCGTAGTGGTTGTTCATGAACATCGGCCGGGTCAGCGGCAGCAGCGCGCCGATCGCAATCACGGTCACGACCAGCACCACGGCGCCCAGCGCGTACGCGGCGCCGGATTTCCAGTGATCCCGGCCCAGACCTAGTTCGGCCCAGCCCAGGCCGTTGACCCGCAACCAGCCGACCAGCCCGATCGCCGCGGCCGGGACCGTCACGACGCCCGCCCACGGTGTGGTGAAGTGCGCCACCAGATTCGCCAGTGTCAGCACCACCACGACCACAGCCACATCGACGTAGATGCGGAACTCGCGCAGCGCCGAGAGCTGCGACACCACCGGATGAGTGTCGGTGGCAACGGACGCGTCGAGCATTCGGCAAGTTTACCCGCGGACCGGCGGCGTCCCGTTTACTTCGATTGTGAGCCGTTGTTCGACGTAACCCGGCGGCGCGCATAGTCCTTCAGCTCCGCTGGAAGCGCGTCTGCCACCAACAGCCGAGGCAGTAATTCTGGTTCAGAGAATCGGGCGCGAAAGACCATCCCGACCGTCACGTCGTGGTCAGGGCGGTAATCGAGTGCGATCTCGTCGCCCGCCCGCACCCTTCCGGGTGAGATCACCCGTAAGTAAGCGCCGGGTTTGCCCGCCTGAATGAAGGTCTTCATCCAGTGGGCCAAATTCAGGAACGCTTGAAACGTCCGGCACGGCGTGCGCGGCGCGGAGACTTCGAGTACCAAGCCGTCGGTGCCGACCCGCCAGCGTTCGCCGATTCGCGACGCAGTCACGTCGATGCCCGAAGTAGTCAGGTTCTCGCCGAAGTTTCCGTTGGTGATCATGCGCCGGAGGTCGATCTCCCAGGCATCGAGGTCTTCTCGCGCGTAGACATAGACGGCCTGGTCATCGCCGCCGTGGAATTTCCGGTTGCCGATGGTGTCGCCGACCAGTCCGCTGCCGACACCACTGTGCATTGGGCCCGGTGCGCGCACCATGACCGGCTCGGTGACCGCCACCTTGTCGATGCCGGTCACATTCGACATCGCGCGCGGATCGGGATTCGTTCGCACCCGAGCCACGTTCACCGACAAAACAGTCGCCATCTGCATGAGCGTAGCGCCAGCTCAACGCCGGGTTCGCTGCCGTCACTGCGTTCCGCTCACTCAACTCCCCATGCCCAGCCCGCGATCTTGGGGTCGTCTTCGCCATGCTCGCGGGTGTATTGACGAGCCGCCAAGCGGGCATCGGCCATCCGTTGGCGCAGCACCGCGGCCCGGCCCGCCAGGCCGTCCACCCGGTCGATGACGTCCATGACCAGATGAAAGCGATCCAGGTCGTTGAGCATCACCATGTCGAACGGTGTCGTCGTAGTGCCGCGCTCTTTGAACCCGCGGACGTGCAGGTGATGGTGATTGGCGCGGCTGTAGGTGAGCCGGTGAATCAGCCACGGATAACCGTGGTAGGCGAAGATGATCGGCGTGTCGACTGTGAATAGGGTGTCGAATTCGTTGTCGGGCAAGCCATGTGGGTGTTCGGAGTCGGGCAGTAGGCGCATCAGGTCGACGACGTTGACCACCCGCACGGCGAGGTCGGGCAGTTCGCGGCGCAGGATGTCCGCGGCAGCCAACGTTTCTTGGGTCGGGATGTCGCCGGCGCAGGCCAACACCACATCGGGTTCGGCCGTCGCGGTGCTGGCCCACTGCCAGATGCCCAGCCCGCGGGTGCAGTGCGCGATCGCGGACTGCATGTCCAGGTAAGCCAGCGCGGGCTGCTTGCCGGCGACGATGACGTTGACGTAGTCGCGGCTGCGCAGGCAATGATCAGCCACCGAGAGCAGCGTGTTGGCGTCCGGAGGCAGGTAGACCCGGGTGATCTCGGCGCGCTTGTTGGCGACCAGGTCGATGAAGCCGGGATCCTGATGCGTTGCGCCGTTGTGGTCTTGCCGCCACACATGCGAGCTCAGCAGGTAATTCAGCGACGCGATCGGCTGCCGCCACGGCAATTCGCGGCTGGTGGCCAGCCATTTGGCGTGCTGGTTGAGCATCGAGTCGACGATGTGCACGAACGCCTCGTAGCAGTTGAACAGTCCGTGCCGTCCGGTCAGCAGGTATCCCTCCAGCCAGCCTTGGCACATGTGCTCGGAGAGCACCTCCATCACCCGGCCAGCAGGCGAGAGGTTTTCATCGACGGGCAGGATCTCCGACAACCACACCTTGTCGGTGGACTCATAGACCGCATCCAGGCGATTGGAGGCGGTTTCATCGGGGCCCATCAGCCGAAAACGGTCGGGGTTGGCTGCGATCACGTCGCGCAGGAAAGTGCCCAGCACCCGGGTGGCCTCATGCATTATGGTGCCCGGTTGCGAGACGGCTACGGCGTAATCGCGGAAATCGGGCAAGTTCAAGTCGTGCAGTAACAGGCCCCCGTTGGCGTGCGGGTTGGCACTCATCCGTCGGGCACCCTCGGGCGCCAGCGCGCGCAACTGCGCGCGCAGCCTGCCGTTGTCGTCGAACAGCTCCTCGGGTGCATAACTACGCATCCACGCTTGCAGCTGAGCGCGGTGGGTGGAGTTGTCCCGGGTCTCAGAAAGCGGCACCTGGTGTGCCCGCCAAGTGCCCTCGACCTGCTTGCCGTCGACCTGTTCGGGTCCGGTCCACCCTTTAGGGGTGCGTAACACGATCATCGGCCACACCGGCCGTTTGGTTGTGCCGCCGTTACGTGCGCTTTGCTGGATGGCCGCGATGTCGTCGAAAGCGTCGTCAAGAGCGGCCGCGAGCTGTTGGTGCACATCGGCGGGATCGTCTCCGGCCACGGTGATCGGCCGGTATCCATAGCCGCCCAACAGGGATTCCAGCTCGGGGTGCGGGATGCGGGCCAACACGGTCGGATTGGCGATCTTGTAGCCGTTGAGATGCAGGATGGGCAGCACCGCGCCGTCGGTGACCGGGTCGAGGAACTTGTTGGAATGCCAGCTGGCGGCCAACGGACCGGTTTCGGCCTCGCCATCGCCGACCACGCAGGCCACTACCAGATCCGGATTGTCGAAGGCCGCGCCGTAGGCATGCACCAGCGAGTACCCGAGTTCGCCGCCCTCGTGGATGGACCCCGGCGTCTGGGCAGCCACGTGGCTGGGAATCCCGCCGGGAAACGAGAACTGCCGGAACAGCTTTCGTAGACCCTCGGTGTCTTCGTCGATGCCGGTGTACACCTCGCTGTAGGTGCCCTCCAGGTAAGCGTTCGCCACCAGCCCGGGCCCGCCGTGGCCCGGTCCGGTAATGAAGATGACGTTGGCGTCACGGTTGCGGATGACGCGGTTCAGGTGCGCGTAGATCAGGTTCAGCCCCGGGGTGGTGCCCCAATGCCCCAGCAGCCGCGGTTTGACGTGCTCGGGTAGCAGCGGCTCACGCAACAGCGGATTGTCCAGTAAATAGATCTGACCGACCGACAGATAATTCGCCGCCCGCCAGTAGGCATCGATGCCGGCACGTTCGCCATCGGACAGTCTCGCCCTTTTTGACCTCATCCGCCCGATTGTCCGCACACTCGGTGAACGACGCACCACGTCGAGGTAGGCGAGGCGCGATGCGGCGTGCGAACTACGCTGGCGTGGTGCCTGGCGACGCTGACATGCCCGAAACCGGAGGGCTGTTGGCGTCGCTGCGCGTGCTCGACCTGTCCGATGACGGCGGCGACGCGGTAAGTCGGCTGCTGGCCGACTTGGGCGCCGACGTGCTGAAGGTCGAACCGCCAGGCGGCAGCCCGTCGCGCAGCAAGCGTCCGACGCTGCGCGGCACCGGCGTGCGCTTCGCACTGCACAACGCGAACAAGCGCAGCACGGTGCTCGACCCGTCCGACCCGACCGACTGCGAGCGGCTGATCGAGCTCGCCGGCAGCGCTGACATCGTCGTCGACAGCGGGACTCCCGGCCAAGCCGCGGCCTACGGCACCACGTGCGAAGACCTGACCGATCGGTTTCCTCAGCTGGTGGCCCTGTCGGTGACCGATTTCGGCAGGACGGGGCCGCGTTCGTCGTGGCGGGCGACCGATCCGGTGCTCTACGCGCTGTCGGGGTCGTTGTCGCGGTCGGGTCCCACCACCGGAACACCGGTACCGCCACCGGACGGCATCGCCTCGGCCACCGCCGCCGTTCAGGCCGGATGGGCCGCGCTGGCCGCATACTACAACCGATTACGTTGCGGGACAGGCGATTACATTGACTTCTCCCGGTTCGACGCTGTGGTAATGGCGCTCGATCCCGCGTTCGGGGCGCACGGCCAGGCCGCCGCGGGCATCCGGCGCCCCGATGGGTGGCGCGGCCGCCCGAGAAACCAGGACGCCTACCCGATCTACCCGTGCCAGGACGGCTACGTCCGGTTGTGCGTGATGTCGCCGCGGCAGTGGCGCGGGCTGCGGCGCTGGCTGGGGGAGCCAGATGAGTTCCAGGATCCCAAGTACGACGTGATCGCTGCGCGATTCAAGGCCTGGCCGCAAATCGCCCGACTGATCCAGCAGATGTTCGCCGGCCAGCCGATGAAAGCTCTGGTATCAGCGGGCCAGTCGCACGGCGTGCCGATATCGGCCGTGCTGGAGCCCGCGCAAATCCTGGCGTCCGACCATTTCCGGGCGGTGGGCGCCGTCGCCGACGCGGAACTCGTTCCCGGCGTGCACAGCAGAATTCCGATCGGCTATTACGCCGTCGACGGCCGGCACATCGGTTTCCGCACGCCCGCACCGACCGCCGGCCACCACCACGCGCAATGGCTCGCCGAGCAAGCGACGATCGCAGCCCCGGCCAAGTCCGGCCCGCGTCCGTTCGACGGGCTGCGCATCATCGACCTCGGCATCATCGTCGCCGGTGGTGAGCTCAGCAGGCTGTTCGGCGATCTGGGTGCCGAGGTGATCAAGGTCGAAAGCCCCGACTATCCGGACGGGTTGCGACAGGCCCGAATCGGCGAGGCGATGAGCGAGTCATTCGCCTGGACGCATCGCAACAATTTGTCCTTCGGGGTGGATCTGCGCGACGAGGCGGGCAGGCATGTCTTCAGCCGACTCGTTTCGCACGCCGACGCGGTGTTCGCCAACTTCAAGCCGGGAACACTTGCCGCGCTGGGCTTTCCGTACGACACCCTCCATTCGCTGAATCAGCGGCTGGTGCTCGCCGAAAGCAGCGCCTTCGGCGACAACGGGCCGTGGAGCAACCGGATGGGGTACGGCCCGCTGGTCCGCGCCACAGCAGGCGTCAGCAAGCTCTGGACGGACCAGCACCCCCAGCCGGACCAGGCCGACGACTCCCGGCACCGGTTCTACGACGCGACAACGGTTTTCCCCGATCACGTAGTCGGGCGGATCACAGCAATCGGCGCGCTGGCGGCGCTGATCCATCGCGATCGCACCGGCGCGGGCGCCCGCGTGCATGTGTCGCAGGCCGAGGCCGTCGTCAATCAACTCGACGCCCGGTACGTCACCGACACGGCACGGGCAGACGACCACGCCGATGTGGAACACGACACCAGCGTTCATCAGGTTTTTCCGTGCACGGGTGATGACGAGTGGTGTGTCATCTCGATTCGTACCGACGCCGATTGGCGTTCGGCCAGTGCAGTTTTCGGAATGCCCGCACTGGCCGACGATGCGCGGTTCGCGACCGGCGAATCGAGGGTGGCGCATCGGGACGAGTTGGTCGAGCAGGTTTCGGCGTGGACGCGCAGTCGCACCCCGTTGCATGTCGCCGAGAGCCTGCAATCGGCCGGTGTCCCGGCCGGCCAGATGAACCGACCTCCCGACGTTCTCGAAGAACCACAGCTGCGCGAGCGAAAGCTGTTCAGCGACATGCGTCATCGACTGTTCGATCATCCGCTGCCGGCCGAGACCGGTCCCGCTCCGTTTCGGCACATCCCGCCGGCACCGCAACGGGCGGCACCGCTGCCCGGGCAGGACACCCGCGAAATCTGCCTCAAAGTCCTCAAGATGAGCAGTGCGGAAACCGAGCAGCTGATCAACGACGGCGTGCTGTTCGCATCCACCGACACCGCCTAGCATTCGCCCGGCCCCAACCGCGGAAGGTTCCTTGATGCCCGTCAACCCCAGAACGCCGGTGCTGGTCGGCTACGGTCAGGTGAACTACCGCGAGGCGGCTGGACCCGAGGACACCCCGGAGCCCGTCGATTTGATGGCGACGGCGGCGCGCGAAGCCGCCGACGCGCGGGTGCTCGAAGCCGTCGACGCCATCCGGGTGGTCAACCTGTTCTCGGTGCCTTACCGCGACCCGGCCCTGCTGCTCGGCCAACGCATCGGTGCCGGTCGTTTCACCACCCGCTACAGCGGCGTCGGCGGCAACGTGCCGCAGACGCTGGTCAACCGGGCCTGCGTTGACATCCAACAGGGACATGCGGACGTCGTGTTGGTGGCCGGCGCCGAGATGTGGCGAACGAGAACACAGATGCGCGCCAACGGCCATCGGCTGGGTCATACCGAGCAGGACGAATCGGTCCCGATGCCCGAAGGCAGCGACGAGAACGTACCCATGGCCGGGGCGGCCGAAGACCGCATCGGCCTGGACCGTCCGGCGTACGTCTACCCGATGTTCGAGCAGGCGCTGCGGATCAGCACGGGGGAGTCGGTTGACGAGCACCGCGAGCGCATCGGCGAATTGTGGGCCCGGTTCAATGATGTGGCGGTGCACAATCCGCACGCCTGGATACGTAAACCTGTTGCGGCCGAGGGTATTTGGCAACCCGGACCGGCGAACCGGATGATCAGCTGGCCGTACACCAAGCTGATGAATTCGAACAACATGGTCGATCAGTCCGCCGCGTTGATCCTGGCATCGGTGGAGAGCGCCACGCGCTTGGGAATCCCGACCGATCGATGGGTGTATCCGTATGCGGGCACCGACGCGCACGACACCTACGCGATCAGCGAGCGGGCCGAATTGCACCGGTCGCCGGCGATTCGGATCGGCGGCACGCGGGCGCTGGAACTGGCCGGGTTGAGCATCGACGACATGGACTACGTCGATCTGTACTCGTGCTTCCCCTCCGCGGTGGAGCTGGCTGCCGCCGCACTGGGTCTTGCCACCGCCGACGCCCGCGGCCTGACCGTCACCGGCGGCCTGCCCTACTTCGGGGGTCCCGGCAACAACTACACCACCCCATCGATCGCCACCCTCACCGACCTGCTCCGTGAGGGCACGTCCGGCGCGGGCGGCGGCCACGGCACTCCCACCCT
>NZ_DASXEP010000033.1:0-36355 GCF_036490025.1 Mycobacterium sp.
GCACGCCGGCGACGACCTCACCGCGAAACTGCGCGATGCGGAGCTGCAGGCGTCCTACCGCTCCGCCGAGCACATGGGTTTCGACGAGCTGATCGATCCCCGCGAAACACGCGACGCGCTGATAGCTTCACTGCGGCGAGGGCTGTCGAGCCGGCAGGCGGCCGCCGAACCGGTGTCCCGGACCGTCATCATGCCGTGAGTCGGTAGGCGGGTGGCTGGTCGGCTACGCCACTCCCGCCACACGACTCGGCTTGCGACGGAACAGTTATCGCTCGAAGGTGGGCACATCGCCCATCACTTCGGGCTGCCGGCGGTGGCGCGAAAGGCGCTGATGATGGGCTCGAGTTCGTCCGGCGTCGCACCATGCATGATCACCGCGTCGGCCCCGTAGTCGAATTCCTTACGGATGCGGTCCACACACTGCTGGGCCGAGCCGGTCGCCGACGGCTCCAGCCACTCGTCGGGAATCAGTGTCGCGATGTGCTCAATCTGCTCGGGCGTGGCCTTGTGGTCGATCCCACCGGCGATCGACGTCACCACCGAGTCAGCCCGAAACCGTTGCAGAACAACTGGATCCCAATCGTTGGTCCGCATCAACAGGTCTCCGTAGCCCTGGAGGTAGGTGGCCAGTCGGGCGACGGTCTTCTTCAACCGAAGCTGTTCTGGGAGGTGGTCGCCGACCGTGGCGAAACAGGACCACACTCGTACACTGTCGGGGTCGCGGCCGGCCTTTTCGGCAGCGGACTTCACCGTTGTGACGCAGCGCTGCAGCGTCTCCGGCGGGAAGTAGGTGTGCAGGATGACGTCATCGAAGGCCCTGCCGCCCAGCGCCAGCGTGTTGGGCCCGAACGCCACCAAGGCGAGCCGAATGTCCTCGTTGAAGTCCGGGTCGAGAAAAAGGATGGGGTACTTGCCCATTGGGCCGTCATGGTTGATGATCACCTCACCGTGCCATAGCCGGCGCATGACCTGAGCCCAATCCTCCATCTGCGCGGTCGTCACCGCCGGAATGCCGAACGCGCCGTAGATCGTAGCGATACCGCGGCCCACGCCGAGGGTGAAGCGACCACCGGACAACCGGTGCATGGTTGTCGCCCAGGATCCGGTGATCAGCGGATGGCGAGTGTTGTGATTGGTTGCGGCGGTGGCGATCTGCATCTGACTGGTCACCGCACACGCTGCGCCTACGAGCGACGACGCCTCCTTGACGTTCCAACGTTCGGAAATGAACGCGGTGCCGAAACCCAGCTCCTCGCCGCGACGGGCCTCGTCCATCAAGCCCGCCGGCCCCGCACCGCCGGCTCCGGCCAGCAGGTAGTAGCCCAGCTCGTCAAGCGCGCGAGCGTTCAATGCCACACTCCTTGCCGGTAACAACGTCGGGCCCGCTGCACTCAACCCCCGTCACCGCTGATCTGCTGAATAGTTCGGGTCAGGTGCAGCGTTTTGATCCGCCAGGTGCCGTCCTGCTTCTCGTAGGTCTCATGGTAGTGACCGGCGCCGTGCAACTCGCTGCCGTTACCGAAGATGATCCAGTCCTCCATGGCCCAAATGCCGGTGGCGGTCACCGGCGACGTGAGGGTGATTTCCGGAGTGTGGCAGTGGTGCATGGTGGCCGCATTCTCGAGACTGGCCAACACCACCGGGACGAAGTTGTCGACGCCCTCGACCGCCGGGGCCGTCATCGGGTCGGCTCCACCGGTGGACACCGCCATGTCCAGCAGGACCACCACATCGGTGGTGAACACACTGCGCCATCCCTCGGCGTCCTTGGCATCGAGAAAGCGGCAGTAGCGTGCCTTCAACTGCCTGATCGCTTCGAGTTCATCAGCCACCACGCAACGCCTCCTCGACCTGAAACCTATACTGTAGCGTGCTTAGTATCACGGCTAGAAGTGCAGGAGGCTGATGGGTGAAGGTCCCGTTCACCTGGAAAGTCACCGGCTGGTTCATGTCCGAGGTCGACGCGAAAGGGTATATGGCACTGCGTAAGTGGGTGACTCAGTTCTACGAAGTCCCGGTATGACTGCTCTCGCTGAACTCGCCGCACCCGGGCACACCGCGATCGTCACCCAGGAATGCCAGGGCGCCGTCATCGGCCCGGACGCCGGACTGGCGCTCCTCGCCGAAGAAGCACGCCGGGTCGCGCTGCCCAACATCACCAGGCTGCTGCCGGTGGCGCGAGCCGCAGGGGTGCGGGTGGTGCACTGCGTGGTCCAACGACGGCCCGACGGGCTCGGGTCCAACCACAACGCCAAGATTTTCGCCATCGGACGCGGCGAGGTGAACATTGTTCCGGGCACACCCGGAGCTGCCGTGCTAGCCGAGTTAGGGCCAGAGCCAACCGATCTCGTTCTCAGCAGGCGGCACGGGGTGGGCCCGATGGGTGGTACCGATCTGGACCCCGTGCTGCGCAACCTCGGGGTGTCGACCATCGTGGTGGTCGGGGTGTCGCTGAACATCGCCATCCTCAACGTGGTCATGGACGCGGTGAATGCCGCCTATCATGTCGTCGTGCCGCGCGACGCCGTCGCCGGAATACCTACCGCCTATGGCGACGCGATCATCGACAACACCCTGTCGCTGTTGGCGACAATCACCAGCACCGAAGAACTGCTCCAGGCGTGGCGCCAACCTGACGCGCGGGCAGGTCGACTATCGTAAGATCACCCCGACAGACCAGCCGCTGCAGGTTCGCGGCGCGATGACCGAGATCGATGGTAGGAAGGTTTTCATCACCGCTACCATGGCCGCGGCCGACAGCGCAGTACTCAGCGAAGCCGACGGCCTGATGGTTCGCTTACTTCCGCACCAGCCGTGAGAGGCCTGATGTCCGACACCGCAGTCGAATTCACCGTGCCCGCCGTCGCCGCAGCCGTCGCGGCGACGATTCCGGACCGCGAGTTGATCATTCAAGGCGATACGCGTTACAGCTATGCGGACATCGTCGAGCGGTCCAAGCGTCTGGCCGCATACCTGTGCTCGCGCGGTCTGGGTTGCCGGACTGAGCGATCGGCGCTCGACGGCCACGAGGTCGGGCAGGATCTCATTGGCCTGTACGCCTACAACGGCAACGAATTCGTCGAGGCGTTACTCGGTGCATTCGCCGCACGGGTCGCCCCGTTCAATGTCAACTTCCGCTACGTCAAGAGCGAGTTGCAGTATCTGCTCGCCGATTCGGGTGCAACCGCGTTGATCTATCACGCCGCGTTCGCGCCGCGGGTGGCCGAGGTGTTGCCGGAGCTTCCGCAGCTGCGAGTTCTGATTCAAATCGCGGATGACTCGGGTAACGAGTTGCTGTACGGCGCCGTCGACTACGAGACCGTGGTCGGCGCAGAGTCGTCGATGCCGGCCGTCGAGCACTCGCCGGATGATCTGTACGTGCTCTACACCGGTGGCACCACCGGAATGCCGAAAGGTGTGCTGTGGCGCCAGCATGACATCTTCATGACGTCGTTTGGCGGGCGAAATCTGATGACCGGCGAACCCACCAACTCACTCGACGAGATCGCGGCACAAGTGGCCGGGGGCCCTGGCACCAAGCTGATGATTCTGCCGCCGCTGATTCACGGTGCCGCGCAGTGGAGTGTGATGACGGCGATCACGACGGGACAGACGGTCGTCTTCCCTTCTGTTGTCGATCATTTGGACGCCGACGACGTGGTGCGCACGATCGAGCGCGAGAAGGTGATGACCGTAACGGTGGTCGGCGACGCGATGGCGCGACCGTTGGTGGCCGCCATCGAGAAGGGCATCGCTGACGTGTCGTCGCTGGCCGTGGTGGCCAATGGCGGGGCACTGTTGACCCCGTACGTCAAGCAGCGCTTGATCGAAGTTCTGCCGAACGCCGTCGTCGTCGACGGCGTGGGATCGTCGGAGACCGGTGCACAGATGCACCACATGTCGACGTCGGGAACGGTGTCGACGGGCACCTTCAATGCCGGACCGGATACCTTCGTCGCCGCCGAGGACCTCGGATCGATCCTGCAACGGGGTCACGACGGCATGGGCTGGCTCGCCCAACGGGGCTACGTCCCGCTGGGCTACAAAGGCGACGCCGCCAAGACGGCGGCCACCTTCCCGGTGATCGACGGTGTGCGATATGCGATACCCGGTGACCGGGCATGCCATCGTGCCGACGGCCGCATCGAGCTGCTGGGGCGCGATTCGGTGACGATCAACTCCGGCGGCGAAAAGATCTTCGTCGAGGAAGTCGAAACGGCGATCGCCTCGCATCCCGCGGTGGCCGACGTGGTCGTCACCGGTCGGCCCAGCGAGCGGTGGGGTCTAGAAGTCGTCGCCGTCGTTGCTCTAGCCGATGGCGCGAGTGCCGACGCCGGCGAGTTGATCGACCATGCCGCACAGACATTGGCCCGGTACAAACTTCCGAAAGCGATCGTCTTCCGTACCGTCATCGAGCGCAACCCGTCAGGCAAGGCTGACTACCGGTGGGCTCACGAACAAGCGATCACCGAGCCATAGCGATGGCCGACGACGAAGTCCGGCGCTAGCGGGCGACGGCATTCGCCGCTCGGAGTGACACCGGTAGATATTTGAGTCCGTGCAGTCCGATGCTGTTGTTGAAGGTCGGTTGGCCGGCCAGCGTCAGCTCGGGGAAGTGCTCGAACAACGACTGCAGGCCGACGTGTAGTTCCATCCGCGCCAGTGCCGCACCCAGGCAGGCGTGCACGCCAGTACCGAAGCTGACGTGTTCGCGGGCGTTCGCGCGGGTTGTGTCGAAGGTATCGGGGTTTTCGAAGGCTGCCGGGTCGCGGTTGGCCCCGCCCGCTAGCAGGAACAGCGCGTCGCCTGCCCGAAGGGGATATCCGTGGATGTCAACGTCTTCGGTGGCGACCCGCGGCACCACCTGTGCCGGCGTGTCATAGCGCAGGATCTCCTCGACTGCCTCGGGCCATCCCTCGGGGTTCGCGCAGAGCGCGGCCAGCTGATCCGGGTGACCCACGAGCGTTACGACGGCCTTGCCCAAGGCATGGCTCGTGGTGACGAACCCGGCGCCGAGCAGCAGCCCCGCGAGCATCCTGACCTCGATTTCGTTCAAGTCGCCGTTGTGTACAACATTGGACAGGATGCTGTTGCCCGCGTCTTCACTTAGCCGCTCGACATGCTCAGCGAGGTACTGGTCGAACCCGCGCAGAACATTCATGGCGAACCGAAAGTCGCGCCAAGATGCGGTGGTGCTGCCGATCAATCTCGTTGTGGTATCGGCGACTTCCTGAAGATAGCGCGTCTCGTCGGGTGGCATCGCCATCATCTCGGCGATGACCGCGATGGGAATCCTCGAGGTGTATTCGGCGACCAAATCGCACTCCGCGTTGCCCTCCAGATCGCAAAGCAGTCCCTCGGCTATTTCGTGAATCCGGGTGCGAAGTCTGTCGAGCGCCCGTGGGGTGAATGCCCGCGAGACCGGGCGACGTAGCCGCGTGTGCTCGGGCGGATCGGTGACCAACATGGACGGCGGTTCGATCGGGTTCAGCACGCCGGGGTCGGTCTTGGCCAGAAGCCACTGGATGACACGAAAATGTGACCGATCCCGAGGTTTTATGGTCCTGAACCGGCCGTCGCGGAGCAGCTCACGCACAATCTGCGCGTCAGCGGTGACCCAACCCGCCCCTGGTATCGCAGACATCCGTCCGCGCCGCCGGACTTGCTCGATTAGCGGATAGATGTCGTCGACCGGATTGGTGTCGATTGTCAGCAGCCGCGCCAGCGGATCACCGCGCCGCGCAAGCAGTTTCAGCGACGCACGTGGGAGTCCATACCCCATCGCCCAATGCGTCCAGTCCCGGACCGGCACCTCCATGTGCCCACGCTCCTGAGGAAATCGGCTGCGCATGAGCCTAATGCTCTGCCGCCACCTGGGTCTACCCTCGAGTAGGGAAGAGGAAAGGTACGCGATGTTCACAGCGTTCGGATTCGAAACCATGGGTGTGGTCGTCGGAGACATGTACTTCGTTGACCCGACGCCGATCGAAGGTCAGGAGTCCCCGGAACGTGGAGTCAGATTGGAACTCCGCCTAGTCGACCGGGCCGAGCCCCAGGGATCCATCTACGCCGGTGTCCCGATCACCTTCACCCGACCGGTGTGGCGGGTGGACCTGTTCGGGTCGACGGCGAGCCCGCCCGGGACACTCGACCGGGCCCATCATCACCCCCGGTTCAGCGGCTGGGAGCCCGGCCGCCGGCACTTTGTTCCCGAGCTGTCGGCCGACCCGCTGTCCTGGCTGGCCGGGCAACTTGCCGACCCGGACACCGTGCTGGCCCGGGCAGGTGTCGACGCGAACGAGGTCGGCGACGCCGATAAGGCCGGACTCGCCGCCGCAGGCCCCGAGATTGTCGCCGCGGTGAAGCGGATGCTCGACGGCGTGCAGAGCGGGCACTTGGCTCCGGTACCCGCCGAACCGGTTGCGGCCGCGCGCACCGGCTGGCTCTGAGCCGGCGCGGCACGCCCTAGGCACCTGCCCGTGAGCTAGCCAGTCACCTTGGCGGCCAGTGCAGTCAGCTTTGCGTCGAGTCTTTCTGCAGCGCTGAGCAATTCGGGGTTGTCTTCGACCACCATCAGCGACGAGGGTTTGACGTAGGTGAGGCTACTGCCGCCGGGCTCGTCGAGAATCAAGAGCTCGACGGGCGCGAACAGCCCCGCGCTCACGTCGTGTCGCAGCATCGTGATCGCGAGCAGCGGATTCCCGAGGACGACGCGTAGCGCCTTGCGGTCGACGCCGGCCTTCGTGATCCAGTCGCCGTGGTTCAACAGGCCGAACAACATGAATCCGCTTGGCCCGACATGGGATTGGACCTCTCGCTGGTAGGAGTCCCAGCTGTCAAATGACTTCGCGAAGTCGTCGATCCGGATCGGCTTTTCGCCGATGTCGGCCAACAGCGCCGCGACCAGTTCGTCGTAACTCTTGGCGCTGTCATAGCGCACGCGGACTCCGTCGAAGTGGATTTCAGATGTGGACATGTTGCGCCTTCCTTCTATCCGAGCCGCTCGATGATGGTGGCGTTGGCCATGCCGCCGCCCTCACACATGGTCTGCAGACCGTACCGACCGCCGCGCTGTTCGAGGGCGTTGACCAGCGTGGTCATGATGCGAGCACCGCTGGCGCCCAACGGGTGTCCGATGGCGATCGCGCCGCCGTTCACGTTTGTCTTGGCCAGATCGGCCCCGGTGTCTTTGGCCCAGGCCAGCACGACCGGGGCGAACGCCTCGTTGACCTCGAACAGGTCGATGTCCGCGAGCGTGAGACCGGCACGATGCAGGACCTTCTCGGTGGCCGGAATCACGCCGGTCAGCATGTAGAGCGGATCCGAGCCCACCGCGGTGGCGGTGTGTATCCGGGCGAGCGGCCGCAGGCCCAGCTTCTTGGCGGCCGCACCGCTGGTGATCAGCACGGCGGCGCTGCCGTCCGACAGCGGCGAGGAGTTACCCGGCGTGATCGCCCAATTGATCTGCGGAAAACGCTCAGCCACCGCCGGGTTGTAGAAGGCCGGCTTGAGCCCGGCCAGGGTCTCGACGGTGGTACCGGGCCGGATGATCTCGTCCGTGCTCAACCCGGCGATCGGCGCCAGCTCATTGTCGAACAAGCCCTCCTTGGTCGCCCGCGCGGCCTTCTCGTGGCTGGCCGCCGAGAACTCGTCGAGTTCGACCCGGGACAAGCCCCAGCGGGCCGCGATGAGTTCAGCGCTGATACCCTGCGGCACAAGGCCTTCGGGATAACGGCTTGCCATGCCTTCACCAAACGGGTTGCTGCCGGGCAGGACCGAGCTGCCCATTGGCACCCGGCTCATGGATTCCACACCGGCGGCAACGACGACGTCGTACGCGCCGGCGATGACACCCTGGGCGGCGAAACTGATCGCCTGTTGGCTGCTGCCGCACTGGCGGTCGACCGTCGTGCCCGGAACCGACTCCGGGAATCCCGCTCCCAGCAGCGCATTGCGTGCGATGTTGACGGCCTGGTCGCCCACCTGAGTCACCGCCCCCGCGATGACGTCGTCGATCTGTGCCGGTTCGACACCCGTACGCGCCACCAACTCACGCAGGCTGTGCGCCAACAGGTCGGCCGGAAGTACGTCGTGCAGGCCGCCACCAGCCTTGCCCTTGCCGACAGGCGTGCGCACCGCGCCAACGATGACGGCGTCGCGATCCTGATATGCCATGAATCCTCCTTGAGTGCACCTCTAGGTATATTTAGCTATACTCAGCTATAACACCTAGGTATAGTGGGGACAACCCAGAATGGAGGTGATCTGTGCCACTCCTGCAAGGCGTGCTGGCTGACCGCGAGGCATGGTCGGCGGTCGGCGAATGCTCGATCGAAAAAACGATGTCGGTTCTCGGCACCAAGTCCACGATGCTGATCATGCGCGAGGCCTACTACGGCACCACCCGATTCGATGACTTCGCCCGCCGGGCGGGGATCACCAAGGCCGCCG
This sequence comes from Mycobacterium sp., assembly GCF_036490025.1. Classification (GTDB taxonomy): domain Bacteria; phylum Actinomycetota; class Actinomycetes; order Mycobacteriales; family Mycobacteriaceae; genus Mycobacterium. Next base: position 8,452 of record NZ_DASXEP010000033.1, read on the forward strand.
CCGCCGCGCGGTTGTCCGAACTGGTCGACCTCGGCCTGCTGACGCGGCAGCCATATCGCGAGCCGGGGCAGCGCACCCGCGACGAGTACGTGCTCACCGAAGCCGGCAACGATTTCATGCCGGTGGTGTGGGCGATGTTCCAATGGGGTCAGCATCACCTGCCGAACCGCAACCGACTGCGGCTCATCCATCTCGATTGCGGCGCCGAGGCATCCGTCGAAGTCCGCTGCGCCAAAGGCCATCCGGTGCTGGCCGATGAAGTCGGCATGGAATTGGCCCGACGGAGCCGGGGCCACAACCGCTGAGCCCGCGTCTCTCGATCTGTTCGGCCAGGGAGTTCGCGGCCGGTCAGCTCGCTTCCGCCAACTTGGCCGATATACGCTACTGTAAGATTTACAGTACGATCATGCGGCGGGACGCCGGTCGCTCGACGAAGCTGGAGAACAGCGGTGGAAGGTCAACTTCGGGACGCCGCCACCGACGGCGACAGACCTGCCGGCTTCATCCGTAACCCGTATCCCTACTTCGCCCAGAAGCGCGACGGCGCGGGCGTGTTCCACGGAACGGTCGTCGACTACTCCAAAACCCTAGAATCGCTGCGGCCCAATAACTCCTTCGCCGCTATGTCCTTCGACGCGGTGAACGCTGCCTTTCGCGACGGACAGACATTCAGCTCGACCTACTACGACAACACGATCGGCCTGTTCATCGGTCCCTCCATCTTGGCGATGGAGGGTAAGAAGCATCGCGAACACCGCAATCTGGTGTCAGCGGCGTTCAAGTCCAAGGCACTCGCGCGCTGGGAACCCACGATCGTGCGGCCGATCTGCGAGGCGTTGATCGACGAGTTCATCGATGCCGGGCAAGCTGATCTCGTCCGCGACTTCACCTTCGAATTTCCGACGCGCGTCATCGCGAAACTCCTGGGCCTGCCAGCCGATGACCTGCCGGCCTTCCGCCGGCGCGCGGTGCAGTTGATCAACTACACCGTCAAATACGAGCGCGCGTTCGAGGCCTCTGCCGCACTGAAAGACTATTTCCTCGAACAAATAGAGCAGCGCCGAGCCAAACCGACCGAGGACATCATCGGCAACCTGGTCACCGCGGAGATTGACGGCGAAAAGCTCAGCGATGAAGCCATTTACTCATTCCTGCGGCTGCTGCTGCCCGCCGGATTGGAAACCACCTACCGCTCATCGGGCAACCTGCTGTTCTTGCTGCTCACCCATCCCGAGCAGTTTGCCGCGGTTCAAGCCGATCGCACCTTGATCGCACAAGCGATCGAAGAAGGCCTGCGCTTCGAGACACCACTGACCACAGTGCAACGCTTCACCACCGAAGACACTGTGCTACAAGGAGTTAAGATACCCGCACAGTCGGCAGTCGACCTGTGCATCGGCTCGGCCAATCGCGACCGGCACCGCTGGGAAAGATCCGAGGAATTCGACATCTTCCGCAGACAGATGCCGCACATCTCCTTCGCCGCCGGCGAACACACCTGCCTGGGTCTGCACTTGGCACGCATGGAGACCCGGGTAGCCCTGGAGTGTCTGCTGAGCCGAGTGACCAACGTCAAGCTCGTCACCGACGACGACCCACACATCTATGGCCAGCCCTTCCGCTCGCCCACCGCACTTCCGGTCGCATTTGACACGAAGTAGCCAAGTTTTTCTCGTCGGAGATTGGGTATCGCACCTAACGCCGGGGGGCACCTCCGCGCACCCGGGAGCACCGAGCGTCCTAGGCTGCGACGGACGTCTACCCAACTAGGAGGTTCATATGAAAACCACCACCTTCGGTAAGACGGGACTCGAGGTTTCCCGGCTGGCCTTCGGAACGTGGGAGTTCTCCAGTGACTGGGGCCATGCCGATGAGGACGCCGCGATCACAATGATTCAGCGTGCCCGCGACCTCGGGATCAATTTCTTTGACACCGCACAGCAGTACGGATTCGGAGCATCCGAGCGCATCCTCGGTAAGGCACTTCGCAGCGATATCGCGCGGAACCGGGACGATGTGGTGATTGCCACGAAAGGCGGTCTGCGAGCGACAGATAACGGCCTGGTCCGCGACGCAAGCCCGGAATGGTTGCGCAAAGGTGTCGAATCCAGCCTCAGTGCGCTCGGCATCGACTATATCGACGTGTACCTGGTGCACTGGCCCGACACCAAGCTTCCCGCATCCGAAACCGCCGGCGCGCTTGGAGATCTCGTGTCGGAAGGCAAGATCCGGCACGTGGGCGTGTCGAACTACGACGCCGCACAGGTGGATGACTTTTCGGCCACGCTTCCTGTCGAGGTGGTGCAGCCGCCCTACCACCTGTTTCGCCGCGACATCGAAGATCAGCTGCTGCCGTACTGCCACAACCACGACATCGGGGTGATGGTGTACGGGCCGCTGGCGCACGGACTGCTGACCGGAACCATGAAGCGTGACACCAGCTTCTCCGCCGGAGACTGGCGCGCCAAGAGCGACATCTTTACCGGCGACGGCTATCTGCGCAATCTTGATGTGGTGGCACAACTTCAACACTTGGCCGCCGAGCTCGGCTTCACCATCAGCCAGTTGGCCATCGCATGGACCCTCGCGCAACCCGGCGTGCAGGTCGCCATCGTCGGTGCACAACACCTCACTTACCTGCAGGACAGCGCCGGGGCGGCCGATGTGTCGCTCTGCGAGGCAGACCTCGCCGCGGTGGACAACATCCTGCAATCGGCAACGCCGGTCGGCGGCCCTTATCCCGAGATGCATGCCAAGGCGAGCTGAGATCTTGGGCTTTCAACCGTAAGCGTTACAGTAGTATTCTTCAGTCACGCCGTGACGCATCAGGTTGCAAGGCGTTGCAGAATCGGGAGCCATCGCGTGAGCCGGAATACGAACGAGGTAGCCATCATCGGCGTGGGTCTGCACCCCTTCGGCCGCTTCGAGGGTAAATCGGCGATGCAGATGGCCGCCGACGCCATCGGGCTCGCGCTTGCCGACGCGGGTGTCGGATGGAAGGACGTCCAATTCGCCGTCGGCGGCAGCTGGACGGTGGCCAACCCCGACGCCATCGTTGGCATGGTTGGTCTTACCGGCATCCCGTTCACCGACGTGTTCAATGCCTGCGCCACCGCGGCCAGCGCAACCAACGCAACCAAATTGTGCGCTGACAGCATCCGGCTGGGCGACTACGACATTGGCATCGCGGTGGGAATGGACAAGCATCCGCGCGGAGCCTTCACCGAAGATCCCGCGCTGGTGGGAATGCCGAGCTGGTACGCGCAGAATGGCCAATACCTCACCACTCAGTTCTTCGGGATGAAGGCCAACCGATACCTCCACGACCACGGCATCTCGACCGGCACGCTGGCCAAAATCGCCGCGAAGAACTTTCGTAACGGCGCGTTGAACGCCAACGCCTTCCGACGTAAACCGATCTCCGAAGAGGCCATCCTGGCCTCACCGATACTGAACTACCCGCTGACTCAATACATGTTCTGTGCTCCCGACGAGGGCGCGGCCGCCGTCGTGATGTGTCACGCCGATATCGCGCACCGGTTCGCCGCCAAGCCGGTCTATGTGCGGGCGGTGGAAATCCGCACCCGCCGTTACGGCGCGTACGAGGTGAACACCACTTATGCCCCGGTCGACGAGGATGTCTCGCCGACCGTCTACGCCGCGCAAGCCGCATTCGAGAAAGCGGGCGTGGCGCCTCAGGACGTCGACGTCATCCAGTTGCAGGACACCGACGCCGGCGCGGAGATCATCCACATCGCCGAGGCAGGATTCTGCGCCGACGGTGAGCAGGAGAAGTTGTTGGCCGACGGCGCTACGGAAATCAATGGCACCATGCCGGTCAACACCGACGGCGGCCTGATTGCCAATGGCAAGCCGATCGGAGCATCAGGTTTGCGGCAGATGCATGAGCTGGTGCGGCAGCTGCGTGGCGAGGCAGGTGAACGCCAGGTCCCTGGAACCCCACAAGTCGGGTTCGCACAGGTCTATGGTGCGCCCGGAACCGCAGCCGCAACCATCCTTACGACCTGAAGTTTTCGACGAGCGTGTAACTATGGCGACGACACGCCGAGGACCACCGCCGTCATTGCACGTTCGGCGTGTCAGGAGGCTTGCTTGGGCGCGGGCGCCGAATAATTCGGCTTGCCCAGCCCGAGCACGTATTGCGCGATCATGTTACGGAAGACTTCGAGGGTGCCGCCGTAGATCCCGACCAACGGTGCGAACCGGTAGACGTACTCTGATGCCCCGTCATCTGCCGCACCATCAGTGCCCTGCGGCAGCGTCGACGCCGTACCGAGGATATCCATCAACTCCGGTGAGACATCGCGCATGGTCTGCGCGATCGCTACCCGGCCGAAGATGCTCGGCGCGCTCAGTGCCGCCTCGATCCGGGCGGTGCTGCGGCCCAACCGGTACGCCACTGATTCATCGTCAACCAGCCTGTGCCCGTTCGGGTCTCGCTCGGCGAGCTTGGCCGCGGTCTGGTCCAGCGCGTAGGCCATGAACCCGGCCTGATGCATCATGATCGAGACGTCTTGTAACCCATCCGATGAGGCGGCGACGGCACCGTGCTCGGTGTTGAGCGGTTCCCGCAGCACCGTCCAGCCCGCGTTGACCTCGCCGAGCCGGTATTTGTCGTCGACGCGTACGTCGCTGTAGTAGACGATATTGGTGCGGTCCCCGTCGACGGTCCGGATGCCCTGGATGTCGATACCCGCGGAATCCAGCGGCACCAGAAACATGGTTAGGCTCTTGTGCTTTGGAGCCTCGGGATCGGTGTTGGTGATCAGGAAGACATACTGGCACTTGTGCGCGCCGGTGGTGAACATCTTCGAGCCGTTGACGACCCAGCCTGCACCGTCACGGACGGCACGGGTCTTGCAGGTCGCGATATCAGAGCCGCCTTCGGGTTCGGTGTAGCCCAGACACAACCGTACTTCGCCGCTGAAAACTTTTGGCATGACTTCGGATTGCAATTCCGGTGAGCCGAACTTCGCCACCGAACGCGCGACCATCGCCGTCGTCCCCCAGGTAACCCAGGGAACGTGCGCCCGGCGCTTTTCCAGCTCCCAGATGCGACGGCGCACCCGGGAAAAGCCGCCGTCGGACGCCCCCTTCCACTCGCCTTCCAGGTACCCGGCGGCGCCCAGCGCCAAATGCACACCCTCGTCGAAGTTGTCACCGGTTTCGCGGTCGCGCCGCCTGACTTCGTCGGTCACCTGGGTCTTCAGAAAGTCGCGGGCCTCGTCGAGGAATGTCTGATCGCCGTCGGCGAGGGTAACTCGTGAGAAATCCACTTACCTGCCCTTTCCTCAACGGCTTTCGCGCGCGGCGACAAGCTCGGCAATGTACTTGGCGCTGGCTCCGGGGTCTCCACCGGCGAGCGCCCAGCCCCGGGCGCGCACCAGATACGCGGTCGCGGCGGCCTCCGCCGAAACGCCGAGCCCGCCTTGTACATGCACCGCCATGGTCGCTGCCTTCGACGCTTCCTCGGCCATGAACACGAACGCCGACGGCGCCAGCTCGGGCCGCTCGTCGGGTTCGTTGTCCAGGAACCACGCGGCACGCCGCGTCAGATTGCGGCCGCCTTGCACGGTGATCGCGATGTTGGCGAGCGGATGGGAGATGCCCTGAAGCGTCGAGATCGGCACACCCAGCGTGTAGCGGGTCTTGGCGAACTCCGCCGCGATGGTCATCGTCTCCTCCACCACCCCTGTCAGCGCAGCGGCCATCAGTACTCGCCACTCATCCAGCGCCCGTTGGTATTCCGCGAGGGCTTGGGGCCCGGTTGCCAATACGACGCTGGTGTCGGCGGCAGCCGGATCGACCCACGCCATCGGTAACCGGCCGATGTTGTCCACCTTTGTCGGCCGGGTGTCGAATTTGAGGAGCACCACGGCCCCGTCTCTACTACCGTCGCGAACGACGATCTGATCCGCGATCGATCCGGTCGGGATCAGCCGAACCCCGCGCACGCTGTCGTGCTGTGCGTCGAACCCCGTGATCTGCTTGCCGCTGACGACATCGGATTCCACCGCACCCAGCCGGGCGAGCAGCCGCGCTGCGCACACGTGATCGATCCAGGGCACGGGTGCCAGCGAACGACCAATCTCCTCGGCGACCAACGTCAAATCGACCAGCGTCGCGCCGTCTCCCCCGACCACGTCGGGCAACGCCATGGTCGTCGCACCCATCCCGCACAACCGCTCCCACAGGCTTTTGTCGAAGCCGGATTCCTCGGCGGCGCGCACGGTTTCGATCGGACAGTGTGTCTTGAAGAAGTCTCGGTACGCAGTCTGCAGCGCCTGATGATCCTCGGTCAGGCTGTAGTCGAGTCGGCGGAGTTCGTAACGATCCATGGTCAGTGCTCCTTCTGGCCCTCGAAAAAGAACGTCTGCGCGTTGTTGTAGAGATAGTTCTCCAGGACCTCGGCCGGCAGATCCAGCGACTGCGCTTCGGGCACGACGCGACGCATCTTCAACACCGGCCAGTCCGACGCATAGATCACTTTGTCCGGTCCACGGGTCCGCATGTAGTGCAGCAGGCTGTCCGGTAGCCGCTTGGGCGACCAAGCCGATGTCATCAGGTGCAAGTTCGAGTATTTGATGAGCAGTCGGATGGCGATCTCCCACCAGGGATCCGCGCCGTGAATCATGCACAGCTTCAGCTCGGGAAACCGCACGCAGACGCGGTCCAGGTGAATGGGGTTTTGCACCTCGCCGGGAATCGGCGGCCCGGGAAGGCCGGTATTGATGCACAACGGCAGGCCGATCTCGGCGCATTTGGTGTAGAGCGGATAGTAGACGGCGTCACTCGGCGGATACTGGCCGTCGCCCCAGAAGCTAGGCCCCACAGCGGTATACGCGACAGGGAGATCGTTGGCCACCGCACTGAGTTCGCGCAGCGACGGCATCGGTCGCAGCAGGTTGACGCCGCCCATCGCCAGCGCGAACCGGTCCGGCTTCGCTTCAACGAATTTGCGCGCCGTTACCGACGGCTTCGCGAGGTTGTCCATCAGCACGGCCTTGCGCACGCCGTGCTCGTCCATCTCGTCGAGTAACGCCGACAGGTCTACCGGTGCGAACATCGACTCCGGGCCCTTGAAGTAGTCGTCGCGGACCTTGAGCATCCACGTGGGCTGCTTCTCGGTCTCACCGAAGTGCACGTTGACGAGGCAATCGATAACACGAGTTGCGTTCATGTCGACATCGGCGCCTTCTCTGTCGCTTGCCTTTTCGCCCAGCGGTAGTCGGCCTTTCCGTTGCCCAGGCGACGGATCTGCTCGACGACAATGAACTCTTTGGGAACCTTGAACCGGGCCAGTTGCGATGTGCAGTGGGCGTGCAGCAACTCCTCTACCGCGTCCACGCCATCGCGCGGCTGGATCAGGGCCACCAGCTCCTCGCCCCAACGTTCACTCGGACGGCCGACAACCAACGCATCGGCGATGTCCGGATGCGCGCGCAGTACTTCTTCCACTTCCTCGACGAACACCTTCTCGCCGCCGGTGTTGACCACCAGCGAATCGCGGCCGTACAACCGGAGCGTCCCGTCTGCTTCCAGCGCGGCGCGGTCGCCCGATATCACCACGCGCTTACCGTCGACCTCCGGAAATATCTTGCGGGTGGCGTCGGGATCGTTGAGGTATCCCAAGGGAATCCGGCCTTGCCTGGCGGCCCAGCCCACCTCGCGGTCGCCGGCGGAAAGAAAGTGGCTGTAGTCCTCGGACAGCACCAGGCCACCCTCGCGCAAGGTAAAGGTGCCGGTTCGGCTGTCGCAGCGGCTGTGCCCGAATCCCATGTTGCCGGTCTCCGATGACCCGTATCCGTTGATGAGAGTGAGCTGAGGCAACAGCTCCAGCAGCGCCTGTTGGTGTTTGAGATTCGTTGCAGCACCGCCGGTTCCGATCGCGGCCAGCACCGACAGATCATAGCTGCCTCGGCGTAACTCGGCGACCAGAGGGGCGGCGTACGCGTCGCCGACCATCGTCATCATGGCCACCTTTTCGCGCTCCGCGATCTGCCATACCAGACACGGGTCGAGCTTCTTGCTGGTGTCGTAGAGTACGACGGTCAGGCCGGCCATGATGGCCGAGAACGCCGTCCACATGCCGGCTGCATGCATCAACGGCGACACTGCGAACCATGGCGATCCGGCGTTGCGGCTCACCTTGTCCCGGATATCTTGAGCAGAAGCATGATCGGCGCCCACCATCGACGAGACGTACATGTCGGATTGCCGCCAGAGGACGCCCTTGGGCCGGCCGGTGGTGCCACCGGTGCAGATCATCAGCAGGTCATCTGGAGATGCGGTCACATTCTGGTCGGTATTCCCGTGCGACAGCGCTTCGTCAAGAGGCACCGCCCCGGGAAGCCCTGGTGCATCACTTCCGTCATCGACCGACAGCAGCAGATCATAGCTATCAAGGGTCAACACATCGGCGAACTTTGCACCGAGCGACTTGTGATAGATGACGGCGCGAGGCCGGACGTAGTCGAGCAGTTCTCGAACTTCGCGCGGCGTGTAGTTGTAGTTGACGTTCACCGGGACGGTGCGGGCCTTCAGGCAACCGATGACCATGTCAACGTACAGGTCGTTGTGCATGACGAGAGCGACGCGGTCTTGCCCGCATTCCCAGTTCTGCAGGGTCGCCCGTTCCTGGTGAGCGCCGAAGCCATTGGTCGCAAAGAAGTTTGCGAGCCGGCGGGTGCGGTCCGCGGCTTCGGCGAACGTCCTGCGACGACCACCACAGACGGTGATCGTCGCGTCGGGAATGACCTCGGCGATCACATCCAGGACCGCACCTATGGTCCATTCGCTCATGGCTTCGCGCGGCCTCGAGCACTCATGCCGCCGAGCCGACTTTGACGTCGAGCAAGTCCAAGGCGTTGTTGCGCATCACCTTTCGGATATCCGCAGCGCTGAAGCCGACGAGTTCCTCGGTGAACGAAACGGGATTCTCCAATCCTTCGCCGTGCGGCCAGTCCGATCCGAACAGAATCTTCTCGACACCGATCACCGACGCTAGCTCGGGCAGGTCGTCTTCGTAGTAGGGCGCGATCCAGACGTTGTTCCGCAGCTCTTCCACCGGATCCTCTGGGAACGACTTCGGATGATTGTTGGCTGCCTTCTTCAGCCGCTTGACCAATCGATGCACGAAGTACGATCCGTTTTCGATGCTGACCGCCTTGAGTTGGGGGTGACGAGTGAACACGCCATGGGCGATCATCGCGGCCATCGTGTCGTGGATCGCGCGGTCGTCGACGAGTATCTGGTCCAACGGATTTGAGCCGCCGAACCCTTCGAATGTCGACTTGCCGCCCCACATCCCGGCTATCTGGAGGTAGCCGCTGTCACTGAGGTGAAATCCCACCGGAACCCCTGCCTCGGCCAACGCCGCCCACACCGGATCGTGCAGGGGATCGCCCAACGACCGCGGCTTGACCACGCCGGGCACCGGCGCCGGGCGCACCAGCACCAGCTTTGCGCCGCGGGACAGCACAGACTCCACCTCGTCGAGCGCCCCGGCAGGGTCGGCCAGCGAAATGATCGGCGCGGCGATGATCCGATGGTCGGGCCGGTCGAAACCCCAATCCTCGTCCAGCCACAAGTTGAACGCGTGAACCGAGGCCATCGTCGCTTCCACATCGTGCTTGAGTGCCTCTTCTACGCCGCACGCGAATGTCGGCAACATGAACACTGTTTCGATGCCCTGGGTGTCCATCACGGTGATGCGGGCGTCGCGGTTCTGGTACTCGGGGCGTTGGTCGAGCCGCTCCACCTTCATCAGCGATGCGGGGTCGACGCCTTCTGGAATCTCGCCGCGGAACAGCAAGTCCAAGCAGCCCGGCACGATGATGGGGTCGAAGGTCGGGTTGGGGATGAACCGGTTGACCCGGTCCCCGATGATCGCTTGGGTGTGCTTGCCGTCCTTGAATATCTGGACACCGCGCCTGCGGAACTTCTTGTCCAGGTGCCGGGTAAAGGCGTCCAGCGGTTCGTAGTAGTGATTGTCGACGTCGATGGCCTTATAGCCCAGGTTCCCCATGATTATCCTTTCCGCTGCCGAAAGATTCAGCCGTGGCGCTCAGCCCGGGAAAACTCGGAGTGCGCTTTTCCAGGAAGCTGGTGATTCCTTCGATGACGTCTGGACGCTGCAGCGATAGCTGCAGCAGGACTTCGGATCGCGAACTGGAGTCCGCTACTTCACGCAACGCGTCACCGTAGGCCTGCCGTTTGATGACGGCCATCGATGCCGGCGAACAGTTTTGGGCGATGTCCTCGGCGTAGGCCATGGCCCGCTGCATCAGCTGTTCGGGCGGCACGACCGCTTTGACCAACCCGAGCTCCGCCGCTTCGTCGGCGAGAAAGGTCCGGCCGCTCAACAACAGGTCGAGTGCGACGCCCCAGCCGGTCAGTCGCGGCAGTATCCACGAGACGCCGTATTCCGCGATCAGCCCGCGTCGGGCAAACGAGGCCGCGAACTTCGCACCCGCGGCGGCGAACCGGACGTCACACATCAGCGCCTGGGTGAGACCGATACCGACGCAGGATCCGTTGATGGCTGCAATAACTGGTTTGCACAGCGTCGTCAAATGATGGGGGTGCCGGTCCCCGACCAGACTGGCCAGCTTGCCCTCGTCGGTCTTCTCGATCGACTGCGCGACGCTCCCCATCGAGCCCAGCTGGGCTCCCGCACAGAACGCCTTACCGCGACCGGTCAGCACGATCACCCGAACCGCCGGATCGTCTTCGGCGCGGTCCAATCCCGCGTAGAAGGCGGTGGCGATATCACTGCCCCAGGTATTGAGCCGGCCGGGTCGGTTGAGCGTCAGCACTGCCACGCCGGTCGGAGTGACCTCGTAGATCGCTGCCTCATCCTGGCCGGGGTCCGCGACGAGGTCGTCAGCGGTGCTCACGTCATCCTCCTCATCGCGCGGGTGGGAATTTCGCCGCAGCTTGCACGCATACTGTATACCTATCGGTACTGCATTCTGCAACTGTCGGCACAGGCGGTTCGATGCCGTGTGAGCAGCCGAAATCCGGGCTCGCGCCACCCGCTACGTGAAGTCCGAGCCACCGTCGACGTTGACGTTCGCTCCGGTCATATACGAGTTGCGGCGCGACGCCAAAAACGCCACCACTGAACCCATTTCGTCCGGCAGGCCCGCTCGGGGCAGATGAGCGGGATGCCCGAAGTGATCGGCAATGGCGTCCATCAGCCGGTATGGGTCGTTGCCGTCGACACCCACCGAAGTTGCCCAGCCGACCAGCGACTCGGAGGCGATGCTGCCCGGCGACACGACGTTGACCAGAATCTCGTCCTTGGCCAGCAGCAGCGAAAGGTTTTTGGAGACGCTCGTCAGCGCCGCCTTGGCCGCCGTGTACGCCGGCAGCATGACACTTTGGCGTTGCGTCGAGTGCGCCGAGAAGTTGACGATCCGTGCCCCCTCGGCTTTCCGGAGCAGCGGGAGGGCCGAACGCACGCAGCGAATCCGGCGCCGATACCTCGGGCACCACACCCGATGCAACCCCAACGAGCACACCTCTCCCGGCGTGCGCCCAAACCGGCTCTCGGACATACGACGAACCTTACGAAACGACACCGACAAAACCCGCGACCACACCCTGCTCGCCTACCCCGATCCCCCCGACAGCCAAAGCCGCCAGTCCCCTCGGGGCGCACTCATGGCAGAAATACGGTTACCCTCCGCTTGCCGGCATGCGTATCAAAAAGCCTACGATAGGTATTACAGTAGCAGGCGGAGACGGCGACACGGATGCGTAACCGCAGATCAACCGGCAACTACCGGTAGATTCGAGTTCGTCGCCCGCGACGCCGGAACGGCAGGCGCGGGGTTGAACGGGATGGAGGTGCCCGCAGTGGCTAAGCAAGCATCCGCCGAAAAGCGTCAGCGGCGCGAACGCGGGTCCATCAATCCCGATGACATCATCAGCGGTGCGTTCGAACTCGCAGAGCAGGTCTCGATCGACAACCTGAGCATGCCGCTTCTCGGCAAGCACCTCGGCGTCGGGGTTACCAGCATTTACTGGTACTTCCGCAAGAAGGACGATTTGCTCAACGCGATGACCGACCGCGCGTTGCGCAAGTACGTGTTCGCCACCCCATATGTCGAAGCCTCCGATTGGCGCGACACGCTGCGCAACCACGCCCGCTCGATGCGTAAAACCTTCATGGGCAATCCAATTCTGTGCGATCTGATTCTGATCAGGTCGGCGCTGAGCCCCAGGGCGGCTCGACTCGGCGTCCAGGAGATCGAGAAGGCGATCGCCGGGCTGGTCGAGGCCGGTTTATCGCCAGCACAGGCCTTCGACACCTACTCGGCAGTGTCGGTTCATGTCCGGGGATCGGTGGTGCTGCACCGGCTCCAAGAGAAGAACCAGGCGGCCGAAAATGGCGGGCGCACAATCGAAGACGCGATGGTCATCGATCCCGAGATCACCCCGCTGCTCGCGCAGATGACCGCCAGGGGTCATCACATCGGCGCCCCCGACGACAACAACTTCGAGTATGGTCTGGACTGCATTCTCGACCATGCCAGCCGGCTGATCGAGCACGGCTCGAAGTCGGCTGACCGCCAACGTAAGCCGACGTCGTCACGGCAGCGCAAGTCGCCGTCTACCGGGCGGGCCAAGAGCTCCCGGCAGTAAGGAAGTCACGGTGCTGAGCTTTTCGGCGGTTCCGGCACGTTGAAGTGCTCATCACGTAGGCGGAACGCCTCCTTGGTGCCGTGCTGTGCACGGGTCTTGACGAAGTTGAACTCCCCCGGCGCAAACTGCAAGTTCGTGCCGAACGCGTGGAACAGATAGCTCGCCACTTCCTCACCTTGGTACGCCTGGCTCTGCTCGACGAGCCGAAACGCCTCCTTGGCGATGACGACACCGTCGGCCGGCATCTTGGCAGCCTTCTCCGCCCAGTACCGTGCGCGTGCGGTCGCCTGGCCGGGATCGCAGGTCTCCGTGAAGATTCCGAGATGCTCGACCGCTTCGGCCTCGATGATGTCGCCGGTCAACAGCAGACGCCGGGCGAGTACGGGCCCCAATCGATGGAAGAACATATGCAGGCTGCCCAGCGCGGGGCCCAGGAAGCGAGTGGCAGGCATGCCGATCTTGGTGGTGCGCGCAATCACGGAAATATCGGCCATCAGCGCTATTTCGAAGCCGCCGCCAAGCGCATACCCGCTGATCTCTCCCACGGTGACCTTCGGGAAGCCCATCAGGTTGTGGTAGAAGCTGAACGATTTGCGGTCCACCGTGAGCCGGCGGCGCTGACTGGGCCGGCTCTTGGCTAGCCGTGTTTCGCTGTCCTCCACCTCTTTTGAGCTGCGTTCGCCGTACCAGCCGTACGCGTTGTTCATGTCCGCACCGGTGCTGAACACCCCCCCTGCTCCACGCAGCAAGGCCACGACCAGGTCGTCGTCGTCCGCGACGCGATCCAGACATCGGGCAACCGCCTCGCGCATGATCGCGTCGTAGGAGTTGCGTTGCTTGGGATTGTTCAATGTTATTGTGGCGACTCGCTTTTCCGGATCAACCTCGAATAGAACACGGTCGTCCCCGCTGTCTGAGGCGGTCATCTCCCGGCTCGCTTCCTGCTAGTCGGCCGACCGTCGTAAGCCGAACGCGGGTCCAATCGCGTGTCGAGATCCGACATCAGCTTGGTCTCGATGGTGTGGTCAGTGCCGAACGCCAACGTGTTGCGGCGCGCCGCGGCCAGGTGGTCTTGCGCCAGCCGTACCGCCCGGGCCGCATTACCGTCGCAGATCGCGTCGAGCAGGCGCTGATGGTCACGCAGCGCCGCTCGCCTGGTCTTGTCCACCATCGGCGCCGGTTCGCCGTGGCCATTCCACACCGCGGACTCATGCGCGGACCAGATCAGCTCCAGCGAACCGATCAGCAAGATCATCGGCTCATTGCCGCATCGCGAGACCAGTGTCTCGTGAAACCGACGGGCATTAGGCACGTACTGCGAAATGTCATCGAATTGTGCTGTCTGGATGTCGATTTCGCCCTGCAGGTACGGCACCACCTCGGTCATCCGGTCCTCCCGCGCGGCACACATCCCAGCGCAGATCGGCTCGAGATGCACCAGCGCTTCACTGACGTCCACCGGCGTCGCGGCCCTGGTCTGCAAAACCATGCTGAGCATGTGCGCCGTACGCTCGGCGGTCGGGTGGTGGATGACCGCTCCGCCGACATTTCCCCGGCGCACCGAAATCAGCCCGTCGGTCTCCAAGATGTGGATCGCCTCGCGCAACGCCGGCGGACTCACGCCGAATTCAGCGAACAGGCGTTCCTGCGACGGGAGCACGTCACCTTCCTGCAAACGGCCGGACAGGATATCGTCCCGCAACTTCGAGGCGACGAGTTCCGCGACGCGTGGTTGGCGAAAGCGCTGCGTTGCCATCTCAGGTCTGCTCGGCTCGTCGCTTGCCGAACCGGTGGCCGGTCAACTTATCCGGCGGCAACGCCAGCGTTGTGACTTCGCCGACGCACAGCACCTCCCCATCAAGCAGCAGCCGGCCCGTTGACGTGATGCTCCCTTCCGCTTGCGAGCGCGCGACGTCGAAGCGCAATTCGGTCAGCACCGGCGTCGGGCGCTGAAAGGTAACCTGCAGCGACCGGGTCTTGCCGGATAGCCCGGCGACGCAGTTCTGGTGCTGCATAACGCTGTCGAAGAACACCGCGAGAAAGCCACCATGGACCAGTCCGGGTGGGCCCTCGTAGACCAGCGGGAAGGTGACTCGCCCCGAGGCGATTTCGCCGCCAAGGTGGTCGAAGCGGTATTCCGGAAAGCATGGGTTGAACGCGCCGATGTCTGTTGCGTGGTCGAGGTAAACCCGCCGGATGCCATCGTCGTCGGCGCCGATCCGCGGCGCGCTGTCCGGCGGAACCGCCGTGCCAAGATCATCTTCCCAATCCCTGATCTGCGCGAGAATCACGTCGACGGCGGGATGCGGATGTTCCAGCGACAGCAGCAGTGAGCTGAGCCGGCGAATCGCACCGGCCGCAGCGACGGTCTGGGCGAGCGGCGCTTCGCCGAATCGAGTGACAGCCGATTCGGACCGCACCGGGATGCCCGCTGCGTGGTCTTCGCCCATCCGCCCTCTTCCCGACGCATTGTTCCCTCGCGCGGCTTTCCTTGCTAAGTTATACAGCGTAGCAATCGTACCGCCTACTGTAGGGGCAACCGTATCGACGAGGAAGGGCGGATTCGACGATGAGTCAGGATGCGGCCACCGCGGCGGCCGACGGCTCGCTCACCGCGAGTCGCGACGGCAGCGTCTTGCGGCTCACCATCGATCGGCCGTCGCAGCGTAACTCGTTGAGCCACACCATGATCGATGAGTTTGTCACCGCGCTGACCGACGCCGCCACCGATGACTCGTTGCGGGCGATCCACATCCAGGGGGCGGGCGAGGATTTCTGCTCAGGTGCCGATTGGGTCGCCACCAACAGCAGCGACGGCCGGCGGCCCCGCACCGGCGATATCCTTCGACGTACACCGCACGCTGCACACCGCGTGATCGAGCTGGTCCACGGCATCCACTTGCCGGTCGTCTGCAGCGTGCGAGGATTTGCGGTCGGCCTCGGCTGCAACCTGGCCTTGGCCGCGGACTTCACCGTGGCCGTCGACGACGCGGTGTTCTGGGAGCCTTTCGCGGCTCGGGGATTCAGCCCCGACTCGGGTGCATCCTGGCTTCTTCCCCGGTTGGTCGGACTGACACGCGCAAAGCAGATGCTGCTGCTCGGCGACAAAGTCCGCGCGACGGACGCCGCCGACTGGGGATTGATTCACCGGGCCGTCGTCGCGGTCGACGTGGACCGCGTGACCGAGGAGCTGCTGGCACGATTGGCCGCCGGACCCACGGTGGCGCTGGGAATGGCGAAGCAGGCCATCCACTTCGGCCAGCACGCAACTCTGAGCCAGTCGATGACACAGGAACTGTTCGGTCTCGAACTCTCCTGTCGGACCGCGGATTTCAAAGAAGGCCTCGCGGCATTCCGAGAGCGACGCCCACCGCGGTTCCAGGGACGATGACCACCCCCAGCGATAGGAACGTTGATGTCAGCAAGCCCGGCACCGTCATACGACACCATCAAATACGAGCTGGATGGGCACAAGGCAACCATCACGCTGAATCGGCCGGATGCTCTCAATGCGCTCAGCCCACACATGATCGCCGAGCTGCGTCACGCTTATGACGAGGCCGAAAACGACGACAATGTATGGGTTCTCATCGTTACCGGCACCGGGCGGGCATTTTGCACAGGCGCGGACGTCAAGGCAATCCCCGGCGATGGCAAGGTCCTCAACGAGCGTCCCTACCTGTCCAGCTATGAACAGTGGGAGGCGCCCCAAGAAGGCACCCCGCCGTTTCGCGCGATGGCCAAGCCGGTGCTCGCCGCGATCAACGGGTTGTGTTGCGGGGCCGGGCTCGACTGGGTCACTACCGGCGACATCGTGATCGCCTCCGACACGGCGACGTTCTTCGATCCGCACGTCAGCATCGGACTGGTTGCCGCACGCGAATTGGTCCGGGTTGCCCGCGTGCTTCCCCGCTCCATCGCGCTGCGCATGGCCTTGGTGGGCAAACACGAACGGCTGAGTGCGCAGCGGGCCTACGAGCTCGGCATGATCAGCGAGATCGTCGAACACGCCCGCCTACTCGAACGCGCCCATGAGATCGCCGACATCGTCAACTTGAACGCGCCACTTGCCGTCCGGGGCACCCGACTGGCGATCCTGAAAGGACTGGACCTGCCGCTGCACGAAGCCGAAATGTTGGCCGAATCATTCCGCGAACGCAATCTGCACACCGAGGATTCGCTAGAGGGCCCCAAGGCGTTCGTCGAAAAGCGGCCACCGGAGTGGCAGTGCCGATGAGCTTCGAGACCATCGAACTCGACGTGGATGGCGCCGACCGGGTTGCCACCATCACGCTGAACCGGCCCGATCAACTCAACGCGTTCAACCGAACCATGTGCGAAGAGATGACCCAGGCATGGCGGATCGTCAAAGCGGACGATTTGGTCAACGCCGTCGTTCTCCGAGCCGCCGGCCGTCGCGCGTTCAGCGCGGGCCTCGATGTCAAGACGCCCTACGGTCAACCCGAAAACATCTGGAACCACGAAGATCCCGGCGAAGCCCTCAGCCCCAAGTGGCAGAAGATGTGGAAGCCGGTGGTCTGTGCCGTACAGGGCATGTGCACGGCCGGCGCCTTCTACTTCGTCAACGAATCCGACGTGGTCATCTGCTCGACGGACACGACGTTCTTCGACTCCCACGTGTCGGCCGGCCTGGTCTGCGCTCTGGAGCCGGTAGGGCTGATGCGCCGCATCGGACTGGGTGAAACATTGCGAATCGCATTGATGGGCAACGACGAACGGGTCAGCGCCGACACCGCACTTCGCATCGGGCTGGTATCCGAGGTGGTCTCGCCCGACGATCTGTGGACACGCGCACACGAGATCGCCGCGACGATCGCGACCAACCCGCCGTCGGCGACCCAGGGCACCGTCAAGGCAATCTGGGAGTCGCTGGACAAGCCCTATCGGGCGGCACTGGACCAAGGGCTGATCTATACCCGGCTGGGAAATCCGATTGGCACCGCCGAGTTGGCAACTCGCGGCGACCGCCGCGTATCGGAGCCGAAAATTCGATGACCGAGCACCGGCTCAGTCGGCGCATCGACGATGTGCTGCGTCTGCAGCCTGACGCGCCGGCTGTGGAATACCACCGCCAGTGGCTGTCGTGGCGACAGCTTCGCGAACTCGCCGAACAGATCAGTTCGCTCATCGGCAGCCAGCGCCCTCAGGTCGGCATTCTGTTGCGCAATCGCCCCGCGCAGGTTGCCGCGTTGCTCGGTGTGCTGCGCTGCGGGGCCACCGTCGTTGTCATCAACCCGGGCCGTGGCGACGAACGCATCAAAGCGGACGTCGATCAGCTTGCGCTGCCGTTGATCATCGGCGAGCCCGACGATCTGGCCATGGTGGGCGACCAGCCCGCGACGACGGTGGTGTCGGTCTCAGATCTTGACGCTGGCCCGAAAGTGGTTGCGGCCGACGAGGTTCGCACGCACCGTCGGCGCCCAGACGTCGCGGTACGGATGTTGACCAGCGGAACGACCGGGCCGCCCAAGCGTGTCGACCTCAGCTACGACATGCTGGCGCACAACGTGATGGGCCCGGATGCGGACCGATCATCAGCGCCGACGGAGTTGCGTCGTGGGGTGGCGATCGTCAACTCGCCGCTGGTGCATATCGGCGGGGTGTTCCGAATCCTGCAGTGCGTTGCCGAGGCACGTTCCTTCGTGTTACTGGAACGCTTCGAGCTCGATCGGTGGGCCGAAGCGGTGCGCACGCATCGGCCTCGGGCGGTATCGCTGGTGCCGACCGCGTTGCGGATGGTCTTGCATTCCGACTTGAGCCGTGCGGATTTGGCGAGCATCCGGGCAGTGACGTCCGGTACCGCGCCGCTGTCGCCGGAGGATTCCGATGCGTTCACGGAGAAGTACGGGATTCCGGTGCTGACGTCCTATGCCGCAACGGAATTCGGCGGCGGGGTGGCCGGCTGGACACTGGCCGATCACCAGAAGTACTGGCGGGTGAAACGTGGCAGCGTGGGACGCGCGAATCCCGGGGCCCGGTTGCGTGTGGTCGGCGACGACGGAACGCCGCTCGAGCCCGACCAGATCGGCCTGCTGGAGGTCAAGCCTGCGCAATTCGGGCCCGCCGCGGACTGGATGCGCACGACCGACATGGCACACATCGACGCCGATGGATTTCTCTGGATCGTGGGCCGCGCCGATCAGGCGATCATTCGCGGCGGCTTCAAAGTCATGCCCGACGACGTGCGCAGCGCACTGGAACGCCACCCCGCAGTGGCGGGAGCCGCCGTGGTCGGACGCAGTGACGAACGCCTCGGGGAAACCCCGGTGGCCGTCGTGGAGTTACGGACACCAGGATCGGCAGATGCCGCCGAACTCACCGACTACCTGCGAACTCGACTGGCCCGCTATGAGATTCCCACCGACATCGCGATCGTCGCGGAACTCCCCAGGACACCGTCCGGCAAGCCCGATCTGGACGCGGTCCGGCGCCATTTCAGCGATGCGCTCTTCGCGGCGCGGACCGACCATGCCGAGTGAATCGCCAACCGTCGGCACTATAGTGCGCAGGCAAACCCACAGCAGGGGCGATCACCCGCTGTTGATCTGCGATTCCGAGCGCGTCAGCTATGCCGACGCCGACCGGCTTTCCGCGCAGCTGGCCCGTGGGCTGGTAGGTCTGGGAACCGGCAAAGGCAGTCACGTCGGCCTGCTCTACCCCAACAGTGTCGCGTTCGTCGTCGCCATGCTGGCCGCGGCGCGCATTGGCGCCGTCGTCGTGCCGTTCTCCACCTTCGCCACCGCCCGCGAACTGCGTGAGCAACTCGTCGACAGCGACACCGAGATTCTGCTTGCCGCGCCCTCGTTTCGGTCCCACGATTACGTGCAGCGACTTGCCGAGACGTTGCCGGGCTCTCTTCTCGAATCCGATGAGCGGCTATTCGACCCCGCTGCGCCGCAATTGCGTCGCGTGGCCTTCGACGTGTCGAGGGTTCGGCGGCTCGCTGAAACCGTGGACGAAACGCTCCTTGCCGCAATGGAGGACGATGTCACCGGCTCCGATCCGCTGGCGATCGTCTACACCTCGGGCACGACCAGCGCTCCCAAGGGCGTGCTGCATACCCACGCTGGGTTACTCGACCATCAACGAAACCTCAACGCGATCCGGAACCTGACCGTCGCGGACACGCTGTTCTGCAATTCGCCGTTCTTCTGGATCGGCGGATTCGGCTTCGCGCTGCTGGCCACTTTGATCGCCGGGGCGACGCTGGTGTGCTCTACCGCCGACGATCCCGCCCAGACACTCGATCTGCTCGAGGCCGAAAGGCCCACCGTCACCAACGGATTCGCTGCCGGCATCAGGACCCTGGCCCGGCATCCGAGTTTCGCCGGCCGCGACCTGTCGTCGATGCGACGCGGCAACCTGTACCCGATCATGGCTCCCGAGGCACGGCCGGCCGATCCTGAGTTGCGGCACAACATGCTCGGGTTGACCGAGGCCGGCAGCGTTGCGCTGATCAGCGCTGACGAGTCCGACCAACCCGAGCATCGACGTGGGTCGTTCGGCCAGCCGGCCCCGGGGCTAGAAGCAAAGATCATCGACCCTGATACCGGAAGGCCCGTCGAGGATGGCACGCTCGGCGAGTTATGCATTCGCGGCCCATGCCTGATGCAGCGGTATCACAAGCGCAGCCGGGAGGAATGTTTCGACGCCGACGGCTGGCTGCACACCGGTGATCTGGCTGCCACCGACAGCGACGGGTTCGTCTACTACATCGGCCGCCGCGGCTCGATGATCAAGACCGCCGGCGCCAACGTATCGCCAGGCGAAGTGGAGCAGGCGATCGCCATGGTCACCGGGGGTGCCGCGGCTCATGTGTTCGGGATCCCGGATCCCGAACGCGGCCAGGTGGTCGCGGCCGTCGTCGCCTTGGACGACGGCGCCGAACTCGACGAGACCAGGCTTGGTCGCCAACTTGCCGCAGAACTCTCGGTGTACAAGATTCCTCGGCGATTCGCGGTCCTACCCACATCCGAGATCCCGTTGTTGGCCAGCGGGAAACCCGATGTGCAGCAACTGAAGAGGCTCTTCGATGCCTGACACCATCGACGAGCTGGTGCGGCTCCGCTCGGTCCATGACGAGGCTAAACCGATGGTCATCGACGCTGATCATCGACTCAGCTATCGCGAACTCGACGTCACCACACATGGCTTGGCCGCAGCATTCATCCACGCCGGTATCGGCAAGGGCAGCCGGGTTGGGCTCATCATGCCCAACAGTGTCCGTTGGGTGCAGGTCGCGATTGCGCTCACCCGGATCGGTGCCGTACTGGTCCCGTTGAGCACGCTGATGCAGGTGCGGGAACTGGTTGCCCAACTGCGAACCGCGTCCGTACAAGTCTTGATCAGCGTCGAGGAATTCCGCGGGCACCGCTACCTCGACGATCTCCGGTCGACACTCGGCTTGCGCGATCTATCTGGAACGCTGCACTGCGCTGAACTTCCTGCGTTGCGCCAGGTTTGGGCGGCCGACCGGTTGCCGGAAGCATCCCGTGCTGAATCGGTCGGCGCCATCGTTGACCCGCTGGCCGCAATCGTGACGCCGAGCGATCCCATGGTGATCATGTTCACCTCCGGCAGCAGCGGTGCCCCCAATGCGGTGGTGCATTCGCACGGCAGTGCGCTGGGCGCCGTCCGATCCGGATTAGCAAGCCGGTGCATCGATTCCGAGACCCGGCTCTATCTTCCGATGCCCTTTTTCTGGGTGGGCGGCTTCGGCAGTGGTGTGCTTTCTGCTCTGGTAGCCGGCGCAACACTGATCACCGAGGAGATTCCGCAACCCGAGACCACGTTGCGTCTGCTGGAGTGTGAACGGGTGACGTTGTTTCGCGGCTGGCCCGAACAGGCCGAGGCACTGGCTCGCCACCCCTTTCGCGCCCGGGCCAATCTGTCCGCGCTGCGTCCCGGAAGTCTGGAAGCCCTGCTTCCGGTCGAGCAACGTGCCCAACCCGGTGCCCGGGCAATGCTGTTCGGCATGACCGAAGCATTCGGACCCTACTGCGGCTACCGCGCCGACACCGACATGCCGCGCTCGGCACGGGGCAGCTGCGGCAAGCCATTCGCCGGGGTGGAGGTCCGGATCACCGACCCCGACAGTGGACAACCGGTGTCGACGGGATCCGTTGGGATGATCCAGATTCGGGGACCGCATACGCTGCGCGGGATATGCCGGCGCGGTCGCGAGGAGCTGTTCACCGTTGACGGGTTTTACCCCACCGGCGATCTCGGCCGGCTCGACGACGACGGCTTCCTGTTCTACCACGGTCGGTCCGACGACATGTTCAAGGTCAGCGGTGCAACGGTGTATCCGAGCGAGGTCGAGCAGGCGCTGCGGGACATCGATGGTGTCGACAACGCTTTCGTCACCAATATTGCTGGTACACAAGGGGATCGGATGGGCGCCGTCGTGGTGTGCGACACCGCTGCGACGAACGCCGATCAACTCCGCGAATCGGCCCGCACGATGCTCAGCTCGTTCAAAGTGCCGACTGTGTGGCTGCTCGTCGACGCCGATGACACGATCCCGCGCGGTCCGACCGGCAAGGTCGACGTCCGGCGGCTGCGCGAGCTGCTCACCGACGCAAACGCCGACGGTTCATCGCGACAAAATGAACACGAACGCGGCCATCGACAGCACCGGAATTCCGCCCAGTAGCAGCATCAGGATCCCGATCCAGCGGGTAAGTGAAGGACCGCGCAATATCGCGGTGATCAGCAGCAACAAACCAAGCAGGGCAAAGATCGCAGCTGTCCAGCCAGTGCCGGCGACGTCTCTGTCGTGCGTCCCCGAGTCGAAATCCGCGGCAACTGCGGGGTCGTTGAGCACCGAACCGGCGGTGAGAGCACTGACTCCCCAACTCATCGCGGCGCCGGCGCACATACCCCATCCGATGAGGCGCCGGTTCCGGTCGTGGGTCTGCGCCAGCCGATGGTTGTAGTCGTTCAGCGCATCCTGCAGTGCGGAGTCATCGGTCGACACAGCAGCAAGTATCGCCTATCTCGTCACCTGCGGGGGCCAGCCTTATGGAACCTGCGTCCAGGGTTGACAGTTCCGCGACTCGAACGCTTTGACCGTTGAGTTGACGTTCGCGAACATCGGACCGACAGACATATTCGTCTGGACCACATGCTCCTTGTTCGCATCAGCCGTGCTGTAGGTAAACCACGCGCACATCGAGCCCTGCGTCGGCACATTGTTTATCCAAGCCCCGAACGTCGACGCCGACCCGCTCGTGCGGTACAGGCCGGGCGCGATGTCCGGTCCGACGACAAAGACACCGTCTCGCGGGATCGGGTCCATCGGATCGGCAATGGCCGGTGAAGCGAGCGCGATCGCCGCCACACCTGCAACGAATAACGCCGATGCGCGAAATGTCAGCATTGGGGGCATCTCGTTTCTCCAGTTGTCGCCCGCCCCGATGGCAGCGTATGCCCAAGCACGGTCGCGTACCAACAGATGGCGCCGGTATTCGGCGGTGGCCTCACAATCGGTGCTGGCGGCGGCGGCTTACCCGGGGGATCCCGCCTGTCCCCCAGCAGATTCCGTCACGTCGGCCGGCTCGCACCATCCACCACGCCATGCTCGGTCAGGTGGTCGATGAGCGGAGCCGCGCCGGCCGCAAGATGGTTTGACATCGCTTTGCGGGCGAGCTCGCCGTCGTGTTTGGCCAGCGCCGCCACCACCCTTCGGTGGTCTTTCATCGACTGACCCGGCCATCCCTCGATGGTGGGAAACACAAATTCCGGTGCATACCGGGTGATCTGCGACATCATCTGCGCAAGCTTCGGCGACTCGGCGGCCACATTGACTGCACGATGAAACTCATGATTGAGCCGCACCGTTCGCTCGATGTCGTTGCCCGCGTAGGCCTCCTCCAGCTCAGCCTGGATTCGTTTGAGTTCGCGCAGCTGGTCGTCGCCGATGTTGACCGCAGCGCGTGCGGCGAGCTCACCGCCCACGTGAGCCTGCAGATTCGCGACGTCAGCCAAGTCGCGTTCGGTGACCGGTAGCACCACGAAGCCGCGGCGCGGCTGCTGGGCCAGCAGCCCCTCGGCGCGCAGTTCGAATAGAGCCTCCCGCACCGGGGTGACGCTGATCCCCAATTCGGCGGCCAGTTGATCCAGGCGGACATACTCGCCCGCGGAGTAGGTGCCATCGAAGATCCGCTGACGCACATAACGCGCAACGTCTTCGGAAAGCTGGGGCCGCGCAGCGAAATCCGGAACGCTCACGGTCAAATCCGATACTCGGCGAGCAGTCGCTTGCTGATGATGGACTTCTGGATCTCGCTGGTTCCCTCGCCGATGAGCAGGAACGGGGCATCACGCATTAGCCGCTCGATTTCGTACTCCTTGGAGTAGCCGTATCCGCCGTGGATACGGAAGCTCTGCTGGGTGACCTCCGAGCAGAATTCGCTGGCCAGATACTTCGCCATCCCGGCCGCGACATCGTTACGCTCACCGGAGTCTTTCAACCGGGCCGCGTTGACCATCATCAGGTGAGCGGCCTCGACTTTCGTTGCCATTTCCGCGATTTGAAACGCGATGGCCTGATGTTCGGCTATCGGCTTGCCGAAAGTGTGGCGCTGCTGCGCGTAGCGCACCGCGAGCTCGAATGCGCGTATCGCCACTCCGACTGCCCTGGCCGATACATTGACCCGCCCGACCTCGATGCCGTCCATCATCTGGTAGAAGCCCCGGCCTGGCGCGCCGCCCAAGATGTCGTCGGCGCTGGCGGCATATCCGTCGAAGATGAGCTCGGTCGTGTCGATTCCCTTGTAACCCAGCTTGTCGATCTTGCCCGGGATCAGCAGCCCGGGTGCGACCTCGCCGAAGCCGGTCGGCTTTTCGATGAGAAACGCGGTCAGATTGCGATGCGGCGCATCTGCGCCCTCATCGGTGCGGACCAACGCCGCCACCAGACTCGAACTGGCGCCGTTGGTCAGCCACATCTTCTGGCCGTTGATGGTGTAGTTGCCATCGCCGCCCCGTGTGGCGCGGGTGCGGATGGCGGCGACGTCAGAACCCAACTCCGGCTCGGACATCGAGAACGAGCCGCGAACCTCGCCCACAGCCATGCGTGGCAAGAAACGTTGCTTCTGTGCGTCGGTACCGTGCTGACGCAGCATGTAGGCGACGATGAAGTGGGTGTTGAGCACTCCCGAGATGCTCATCCAGCCGCGGGCCAATTCTTCGATGCACAGCGCGTAGGTCAGTAACGACTCGCCCAGCCCGCCGTACTCTTGCGGGATCATCAATCCGAACAGACCCATCTCTCGCATCTGGTCGACGATCGCCTGCGGATAGGTGTCGGTGCGTTCCAGTTGGGGCGCGTTCGGAATGACCTCCTTCTCCACGAATTGTCTTACTGTGGAGATGATTTCGTTCTGGAATTCGGTCAAGCCGACTGTCTCGGCGAGTTTGGTCATGCGGCGCCCTTCTCCTGGTCAGCAGGCGATGGTCTTCGCGGCGGTCAGCCGCGTGATGTCGGAGGCAGTCAAGCCCAAGCTCGTCGTGAGCACGTCGACGGTATCGCCGCCCAGCCTGGGTGCAGGCTCGCTCGCGAAATGGCCGCCGTCGAAGACGGTGGGCATCCCCGGCGCCAAGTAGTCCCCGAGGCCGTCCTGGTGCAGCCGGGAGAACAACGGATTAGCGGTGACCCGTTCATCCTCAACGACTTGCGCGAAGCTCTGATAGCGCTCGAACAACACGCTGGTAGCCGACAACGCGTGCACGACCTCGCCGGCGGTGTGATCGGCGAACCACGTCGCGAACAGTCCGCTGAGCACGCTGCGATACCGGAAGCGCACGCCCTCGTCGCTGAAGTCCGCGCCCAGAGACTCGGCAAGCGCGGAAACGGCTGCACCGGTGCCGGATACCTCGACGAGATCCTGGAAATGACGCTTGGTCAGCGTCACGACCATGAATGCGACGCCGTCGCGACTGGTGAAATCCTGACCGTACTGCCCATATATCGCGTTGCCCAGACGCTGGCGTTCGGTGCCGTTCACCTGAGGCTCGGTCAGCAGCCCCAGATTACCGGCGGTGGCCAACGCGACGTCCTCCAACGGCAGGCTGATCTGAGCGCCCGCCCCGGACTGGTCACGGCGACGCACCGCCGCCACGATCGCCAGCGCGGCATACAGGCCGCAGCAGACATCCCAGGCCGGCAGCACATGATTGATCGGGCCGGCGTGATCCGCCGGGCCGGTCACCAACGGAAATCCGGTTGCCGCGTTGACCGTGTAGTCCACGCCGGTAGAGCCGTCATGGCGGCCGAGCACCTGCAGATGGATCAGGTCGGGACGTTTCGCCGCCAGCGTGTCATACGACAACCAGGACAGCCCCGCGGCGTTGGTCACCACCACGCCGTCGCCTTCGATGATCAGCCGCTGGACCAGCTCCTGTCCTTCGACCGAGCGCAAATCAATTGTGGCCGAGCGCTTTCCCTTGTTCAGTCCGGTCCAGTAAATCGACGTACCGTTCGCGGTCACCGGCCACCGATGGGTGTCAGATGCTCCGCCGATGGGGTCGACGCGTATCACCTCCGCGCCCAGTTGACTCAACGTCATGCCGCACAGCGGTGCGGCGACAAAGCTGGACACTTCGACGACGGTGAGATCAGCCAACGGCATGTTCATTAGGGCCCGACCCGCTCGAAAACCGCCGCGAGGCCTTGCCCGCCACCGATGCACATGGTCTCCAGCCCGTACCGTGCGTTGCGCCGGTTGAGTTCGCGGGCCAACGTGGCCAACATCCTGCCGCCGGTCGCGCCGACCGGATGGCCCAGTGAGATACCCGAGCCGTGGATGTTGGTCCGCTCCCGGTCGGTCGCGCCAAAGCCCCACTCCCGCATCACGGCAAGCGCCTGTGCGGCGAACGCCTCGTTGAGTTCGATGAGGTCGATGTCGCTCAATTGCAGACCCGCCTTGGCCAGGGCGAGCTCGGTGGCAGGTACCGGGCCGATTCCCATCACGCTGGGTGGCACCGCCGCGACGGCCCAGGACACCAGCCGGACCAGCGGGGTGAGGCCGAGTTCGGCGGCCCTCTCCTGGGTAGTCACCAGACACATGGAGGCCGCGTCGTTTTGCCCGCTGGCGTTTCCCGCAGTCACCGTCGCTGCTGGATCATCCTTGAGCAGAAGGGGTTTGAGCTTGCTCAGCGCTTCCACAGTGGTGTCGGCCCGCGGATGCTCGTCGGTGTCGATCAGCTCCTCGCCGCGTCGACTGCGCACCGTGACCGGGATGATCTCCTCGGCCAGGATGCCGTCCTTCTGTGCGGCCACCGCCCGCTGGTGCGACGCCACCGCGAGTTCGTCCTGCTCCTGACGCGAGATGTTGTACTGGCGGCGCAGATTTTCCGCGGTCTCCAGCATCCCGCCGGGCACCGGATAGTGGCGACCACCGGCGGTGGAGCGCCCGCGTGCCAATCCGTCGTGCAGGTGCACGCCGTTGCGAGGCGGTCCCCACCGCACGTCGGTGGAATAGAACGCGACGTTGCTCATGCTCTCCGCGCCGCCGGCAACCACGAGATCGTTGTCGCCAGACCTGATCTGAAGACTTGCCTGGATCACCGCTTGGAGGCCCGATCCGCAGCGCCGATCGATCTGCATGCCGGGTACCGTCACCGGCAGACCCGCGTCAAGCGCCACGATGCGTCCGATCGCCGGCGCCTCGCTGTTGGGATAGCAGTGCCCGACAATGACGTCTTGCACCGCTTCGGGCGGAACACCGGTCCGGCCGAGTAGCCCGGTGAGTGCGGTCACCCCGAGCTCAACAGCGCTCTGCGACTTCAACATTCCCCCGTAGCGGCCGATCGGCGTCCGAACCGGTTCACAGATCACCGCTTCACGACTGCTCACAGATGCCTCCCGCCGGTCACCTCGAGGACGGTGCCGGTCATATACGACGACAGATCGGAGGCAAGGAACAACGCGACGTTGGCGACTTCATCGGGCTCCCCGGCGCGTCCCATCGGTACCTCCGCGACTTTTGCGTCCCAAATCCGTTGCGGCATCGCCTCTGTCATCGCCGACCTGATCAGCCCGGGCTGGATTGCGTTGACCCGCACTCCGAGGTGGGCGAGTTCCTTCGATGCCGCCTTGGTCATACCGACGATGCCGGCCTTGGCCGCCGAATAGTTGGTCTGGCCGACCATGCCGACCTTCCCGGATATCGACGACATGTTCACGATCGTCCCGCGCTTGTTCTCC
>NZ_DASXEP010000167.1:0-144000 GCF_036490025.1 Mycobacterium sp.
GGCCCCGCCGGCGCATGCGAACCGGTTCGAGGAAGCCGCCGATGAGGTGATCAATCCGATGGTGTGGGGGGCGTTGACGCCGCGGATCGCGGATTTGAATCTGGAGTATTTCGGGTTCATGTGGCCCAACAACGCTGCCGCGGGGGTGCGCTATGGGGCGGCGTTGGAGGGGTTGGGGGCGGCGTTGATGATGCCGTCGACGCCGGCGATCTCGGGGGGATCGATCGCGGCGGTGGCGGTCGCGGCCGCCTCGGTCGCCGAGAGTGCCGCGCTCAGTGGGATGCAGGCCACCGTCGGGATGGTCAGCTCCGGGGTCAGTGCGGTGGCCTCCCCGGCGGCGGCGTTGCCGGCGGCGGCGATGAGCGCGATCAGTTCCTCGGGGTCCTCGGCCACCAGCGTCCCGGCCCAACCGATGGCCCCGGTGCATCAGATGGCGCCGCCGACCCCGGCCCAGTCGATGGCCCCAGCACCGTCCTCGTCGGGGATGTTCGCCCCGTCCCCGAACGCGAACCTGATGACCCCGCCGCCGGTACCACCCACGGCCGCACAGCCGCCGATCGCGCAACTGATGCGCCCGCCGACGCCGATGCCGGCCGCGCCCGGGATCACCAGTTTCACCCCACCGGCCCAACCGTTTTCCCCGCCCCCGCCACCGAGCGCGGGACGCGCCACCGGCCTGGCCCCGGGCATGCTCAACGCCTCAGCACTGCGCGGCCCGGTCTCAGCCATGTCCCTGACCACCACCGCCGCCACCTCCGGGCTGGCCACCACCACCCAACCGCTGGCCTACGTCCCACCCGACATCCCACGACCCATCCCCCCAATGCCGCCCCAACAGCGACCGCTGCCCAACAGCGGCGACCTCGCCCACACCCTCAACCCACCACCCCAACCCCAACAACCGCCACCACACAACCCGCCGCAGCCGTCGGCACCACAGGACGGCCCGCCCGGACCGTCCACAGGTAGCGGCGGCCCTGAGGGTTCCGGCGGCCCCGGCACGCAGATGCCCGGCTACTCACCCGGCCAGGCTCCCCAAGCCCCACCCGCGGCAATACCCCTCGATACCCGCCCACCAGTTCCGCCACCACCGGAGCCGGGCGAGCCGCCGCTACGCCCCCCCACTTCTCCGTCATGGGCGCTGCCCCCGCTACCGAAGTCGGTGGTAGACGCGCAGAACGAATTGAACGACTTGGAACGGTTAATACAGCAGCACAATTCCAACCCGCCCAGCCCGTCCAATCTGCCAGCGGTGCTGGACTACAACGCCGAGGCCGACTACTACAACGCATGGGCAGAACAACTACAGGGCAGACTAGGGTCCTGGAACGTCGAATACACACCCGCCACAACAGCTAATACCCAGGCACCGTCCTGGACACAACCAGCACCACAACAACCGGTGCACCAAGGGCCCAGTTCTCAACCGCAGCCGGGCGGACCTTCAAGTCCCAGTCTCGCCGACCAGGCCAACGAAATTGCCAGAGAGGTCTCGGCTCTCCCGAAGGGCTCCGGGCAGCTTCAAACCTTGGCGGACAAGGTGACTGGCTTGCACCTCAGTCAGGAGCAGGCGGCGGAGGTGATCGACATTGCCGCAAAAGGCGCGTTCGGTGACACGGGGGGAATTGCCAGCCTTCCTGATGGAACAAAGATGGTTCTACCCGCGCGGATAGATCAGGGTGTTGCAATGGTCATACATTCGGATGGGACGGCTACAGTGTTTAAAGGCGACCTTACCCAATTCTTGCGCTACCTTGGTAAATAGATGGATAAGCGATGAATAGAGTCTCGAATACCGCGGTCATGAACCTCGAAATCTACCTACTCATGACGATGAAGCTAAGAATGCGAATGTCGCATAAGGAAGCCCAATTGGAAGCCAAATTGGCTGAACACGGACTATCCGTCGATGACGCGGAGCGTGTACATGTACGGATAGGCGAAGCCCTTGGCGACAAAGCCTCCGGGTTTGAAAGTCTGAAGAATCTTCTAGGCATCGCAGAGTCGGATTCCCCATCACTCGAATACAGCAGCGTATTCTGGCCTGGATTCGAGTTCAAGGCCGTCGCTGGTAAAGACGGGCTCCTAGAGTCGGCGCGGTATTGGCACGCGCGGCACGATTCCTCAAGTGTCGATTGTCCTACTGAACTGCCTATTTGGAGCATGGATGTCAGCGAGTTCACCGAGCGGTTTGGCCCTATGAGGCACGGCCGCCAATGGCCCCTGTTTGACGAACTTCTGCCTGGATACGAGGAGTACGAATTCCCATGGAATGGAGAAAGTTACGGCGCGGGATTCAGCTGGGGACTGTTCATGTTTGCAGCGAAGTCGTGGCCTGAAGATTGAAATATTCGCGAATCGACGGACAAATCGCGCCCAGAAGGTCATTTCTAAAAAGGTTGATCACAGCAGCTATGGCGGCGGTAATCGGCTGCAGTACCGTGATGGCGATACCCGCTTGCAGCCACCCGAACACAGCGGTCCGCCAAAGCGGCAAACCAACACCAGGGATCATCGCACATGCACTAATCGTCAGGGTCGAAGACGTGCGCCGCATCGCCGGAGTAAGCACCCTCGTTGCAGCGCCAGGATCCGACACGCATCAGCCACGACACTTTAGCTCGAACAATCCACCCCCATGCCAGGCGGTATTTGACCAGCAGACCGCTTTCGACGGTAATTGGATCCAATTTGACTCAGAGACCTACAGCGCAAACATCTACAAAGGACAGGGCAAAACTCGGTTGGCGCAATGGCCGACGTCGGCCAGGCGGTGGCCGTCTATCCAGACGAGGCCACAGCCCGCAACGCGTTTGACCGTCTCTTGACCACCTTGAAAGCGTGCCCTCCACTGCACGTGCGGAATTATAACTACACAATCGAGAACACCGATCCCTCCACGGCGGCGTTAAATACAGATGCGTGGGGAGTCATTTATCAAGTAAAGTCCTCAACGCTCATCAACGTCGCCGCGCTAGGTGTCGAACAGCCAGAGCAGACCGCGCGCACCGTCGCTCAGGCAATCGCTGATCGCATCAAATGACGGGTGGCCGCCACACGCGGGATTGCGGCGTTGGTTGAGCACAACACCGAGCATGTGATTATTCGGTGAGCTTCAGCCAGCAGTAAAACCGCTTCTTGCACGGCGGATAAAAAAACGCGGATCCCGTCGCGATCTCCGTTAAGCAGGATCGCCGGGTCACCTATATCCTCGAACGGTTCTACGCGGAAGTTTGGCCATGCTGAGTTCTTCCGACGGTGGGAAATCGCCTAAGGGTGAGGTTACTTTAAGCGACGGTGCCGTCAACTCACGCCGCTATCCGCTCGGCAACCGCCGCATCGAAGCGATCCAGCACCGTCTCGACCACCAGCCGGTGCCCACCGAGCGGCACTGCCATCGGAATGCCTTCCGCCGCAGCGTATTCCAGCACTCGATCCGTTAGCCGCCCGGGTGCCAGAAACCACGGTGCAATCACGACGTGGCGGGCGCCCTTGCGGCGTAACTGATTCACGCCCTCGGCCGGTGACGGTCCGCGGCCGGTGGCGAACCCGGTTGTCGCACAAGCCCATTGAGTGCTCGCGATGAGTTTGTCCGCAACCCGCGCGGTGCGGGCGTTGGCCGCGGCATGCGTCGAGCCGATCGCGACGACCAGTACGCCCAGCTGCGGGTCACGCTTGCTGACGCCTAGTTCGGCCAGCCGCTCGTGCAGCACGGTCACCAACCGGTCGTCCTCGCCGAGCACGTCAGCCTGTCGTGCGGCGACATCGCACTCGGCGATCTGCCGGGGGATGTCGATGCGTGCGTGGTAGGCGTCGGCCAGCAGAAACGGAGTGACCACCGCGCCCGGCGTGAGGACGTCGGGCAGGCGGGGGCTATTCAGGTCGCAGAACGCCACCCGCACCCGAAGGCCGGGCCGCATGAAGCGAATCTGATTCGCCACGGCCCGGGCATTGGTCGCCGACCGCGGATCTGCGCTGCCATGCGCGGTCAGCACGAGGGTCGTCACGACGCGTGCAACCCGCATTCGGTTTTCGACAGCCCCTGCCAGCGCCCGCTTCGCGGGTCGGCGCCCTCGACGGGCTTGGCCGTGCAAGGCGCGCAGCCGATCGACGGATAACCTTCGTAGACAAGCGGATTGACCAGGACATCGTTCTCGTCGATGTAGTCCTGCATCTCGTCGTCGGACCATGCGGCCAACGGGTTGATCTTCACCAGCCCGAAAGCCTCGTCGAAGCTGACCAGCGGCGCGTTGGCGCGGGTCGGTGCCTCCACCCGCCGCAGACCGGTCACCCATGCGGAGTAGCCGCGTAGCGCTTTGGACAGTGGGGCGACCTTGCGTAGCCGGCAGCATTCGCTGGGCTTACGGGCGAACAGGTCTTTGCCCAGCAATTCATCCTGTTCGGCGACGGTGTGCTCGGGCGTGACGTTGAGTACCCGTATGTCGTAGACAGCCTCGACCGCATCGCGGGTGCCGATGGTCTCCACGAAGTGATATCCGGTGTCCAAGAACAGCACTGGCACTCCTGGGCGGACCTTGGCGGCCAGATCGACGAGCACGGCGTCCTGCATGTTGGAGGCCACCACGTAGTTGCAGGTCGCGGTGGACCGGGGTCCGCCGACGCCGCCGAAGTTTTTATCGGTCCAGCGCAGCAAGTCGGTGGCGCTCGCGCCCTCCAACTCGGCGGCGCCTTGCTCGGCCAGTTCTCGTAATTCCGCTTCGGTGCTCATCGCAGGTCCGCCTCGTCGGCACGCGTCGCCCAGTTCGCGAACCGTTCATCGCCGTCGCGTTGCTTGACGAAGTTGCGCACCACGCGGTCGATGTAATCGCCGAGCTCGTCGCTGGTGACCTTGTGCTGTCGGAGTTTTCGCCCAAAGCCGCTGTCGAGCCCCAAGCTGCCACCCAGGTGTACCTGGAATCCTTCGACGGACCCGCCGTGGCCGTCGTCGACCATCTGTCCCTTGAAACCGATATCGGCAATCTGGATACGGGCACACGAGTTGGGGCAGCCGTTGATGTGGACGGTGACCGGCACATCCAGTTGAGCGTTGAGGTCATCGAGCCGGTGCTCCAGCTCGGGAACCAGCGACTGCGAACGCACCCGAGTATCGGCGAACGACAGCTTGCAGAATTCGATACCGGTGCAGGCCATCAGGTTTCGGCGCCAATGCGACGGTCGCGACGGCAGACCCAGCGCGTCCAGACCGGCGATCAGCTCCTCGAGCTTGTCGTCGGGAACGTCGAGAATGATCAGCTTCTGGTACGGGGTGAACCGGACCCGCTGGGAACCGGCGCGCTCGGCCAGGTCGGCGACCGCGGTCAGGATGGTGCCCGACACGCGTCCGGCGATCGGCGCCACCCCGATGGCGTTGAGCCCGTTCTTCAGCCGCTGCACGCCGACGTGATCGACCGGATGCTTGACGGGCTCAGGCGCCGGACCGTCGATGAGTTTGCGTTTGAGGTATTCGGTTTCGAGCACCTCACGGAATTTCTCGATGCCCCAGTCTTTGATGAGGAACTTCATCCGGGCCTTCGCCCGAAGTCGCCGGTAGCCGTAGTCACGGAAGACAGAGGTGACGGCTTCCCAGATTTCGGGGACCTCCTGTTCCGGCACCCACGCCCCAACCCGTTGCGCCAGCATCGGATTGGTGGACAAACCGCCGCCAACCCACAGGTCGAAGCCCGCTCCGTGCTCAGGATGGTGGACACCGATGAACGCGATGTCGTTGATCTCGTGCGCGACGTCCTGCAGACCCGAGACCGCGGTCTTGTACTTGCGCGGCAGGTTGGAGAAGTCCGGGTTGCCGATGTAGCGGCGAACGATCTCGTCGATAGCCCATGTCGGGTCCAGCACCTCGTCGAGCGATTCACCGGCCAGCGGGGAGCCCAGCACCACACGAGGGCAGTCACCGCACGCCTCGGTGGTCTGCAGTCCGACGGCGTCCAAGCGCTGCCAGATCGCGGGCACGTCCTCGATCCGGATCCAGTGGTACTGCACGTTCTGGCGGTCAGAGATGTCGGCGGTGTCCCGAGCGAACTCGACGGAGATCTCTCCGAGTGTGCGCAGCGCCGCGGTGGACAACGCGCCCCCGTCGCACCGCACCCGCATCATGAAGTATTCGGCCTCGAGCAGATCGGCATTCTCGTCGCCGGTGAAGCTGCCGTCGTAACCCTGTTCGCGCTGGGTGTAGAGACCCATCCAGCGGAAGCGGCCGCGCAGGTCGTCCTTGTCGATGCTGTCGAAACCGGCGGTGGAGTAGTGGTTGACGATTCGATCGCGCACGTTGAGTGCGTCGTCGTCCTGCTTGAACTGCTCGTTGGGGTTGAGCGGCTCACGCTCTCCGAGCGCCCACTGGCCTTCGCTGCGGCTCTTGGCGGGGCGGGGGGACGTCATGCGGCAATCTCCTTAAATGGAGGAGCCGGCTGGGACCGCGCGAATCACCGGTGGCTGTCCCGGCGACGCAGATCCGGGAGCCAGCTGAAATACAGGTGGGCGGGGTCTACGAGGTCAAGCCAGACAGCGACAGCTGCAGACACGCTTGAAATCGACGTGCCGACGCGCCACCAACGCGATACGGATCTGGCTGCGGTGGGCGACGGTCACTCGGCCATTGTGCCACGGATGTCGCTGGCCATAACTACCAGGGGGGAATTTCGCTCATAGTGATCGAAAGTACGTACCAAGCCTGGGACATGCCGCAATGGTTTCGCAGACTTCGCTGCCAAAGATGCCGCTGCCGGCCGTCAGCGGACCCCGGCGCTGGAGGTTGGGCCGGTACTCGGGAATATTGAGATGACGTGACGGCATCCTCTGCGCCAGTCGGCCTCCCGGATCTGCAGTTGAGCACCGGCGGGCCGTTCGGTTTATACGTTCACGTGCCGTTCTGCTTCACCCGCTGCGGCTACTGCGACTTCAACACCTACACCCCGGCCGAGCTGGGTGGGGTCAACCCCGATGCATGGCTGCAGAAGCTGGGATCCGAGCTCGAACTGGCGGCTGCTCGGCTGGACGCACCGATGCTGCAAACCGTATTCATCGGTGGCGGGACGCCGTCGTTGCTGGGTGGCGAGCGACTGGCCACCTTGCTGCGGTCGGTGCACGACAACTTCGAGTTGGCCGCCGATGCCGAGGTGACGACCGAGGCCAACCCGGAGTCGGCATGGCCGGATTTTTTCGCCGCCGCCCGCGCGGCCGGCTGCACGAGGGTGTCGCTGGGCATGCAGTCGGTGGCGCCGCATGTGCTCGGCGTTCTCGACCGGATCCACACGCCGAACCGATCGGCAGCGGCGGCCCGCGAGGCGCTGGCCGAAGGGTTCGAACATGTCAGCCTCGATCTCATTTACGGCACTCCGGGGGAGTCCGACGACGACCTATTGCGATCGGTCGACACCGCGATCGACACCGGCGTCGATCATGTGTCCGCCTACGCGCTGGTGGTCGAGGACGGCACCGCGTTGGCCCGCCGGGTCCGCAGCGGCGAATTGGCCGCCCCCGACGACGACGTTCTTGCGCATCGCTACGAGCTGGTGGACGAGCAGCTGTCGGCGGCCGGGTTCGACTGGTACGAGGTGTCGAACTGGAGTCGGCCGGGAGGGGAGTGCCGACACAATTTGGGCTACTGGGACGGCGGACAGTGGTGGGGCGCCGGCCCGGGCGCGCACAGCTTTGTTGATCCGACGCGCTGGTGGAATGTCAAGCATCCCAACGCTTATGCGCAGATCCTGGACGGTGGCGCGCTACCCGTTGCCGGTTTCGAACAGCTGGATGCCACCAGCCGCCACACGGAGGACGTGCTGCTGAAAATACGGCTGCGCCAGGGCCTGCCACTCGAACTGTTGGACGACGCCGAGCGCGAGCGGGCCGGTATCGCTGTCGAGGAGGGCTTGCTCACGCACGACGGCGAGCGCCTGGTGCTTACCAACCGGGGGCGGCTACTCGCCGACGGGATCGTGCGCAACCTGTTGGGTTAGGCCGCGTGTCGAGCGAGCGCGATGCCGATGCTGACTTCGAGGTCGCTGATGGTGATCGCCGGGATACGCGGAGGTGCGCCCGAGCGATACTGTGCACCGGTCGGAGTAACGAATTCCGCTGTGTGACTGCCGCTTTCGTCAACGTCCGTGCTGACCCGCCAGCCGGATGCCTCCTTGGCGTAGTTACAGCGTTCGCATGATCCCAGCCCGTTGCCAACTGCGGTTGGCCCGCCTCTGGCGTGCGGGTTGGCGTGGTCGCGGTGCCGGATCGGCGCGTCGCAGTAGGGCGTTCGACATCGTTGATCGCGCAGCCCGATGAAGCTGGCCAGGCCGCGGGGAAACCGCCGGGCGCGTGACTCCATCGCCACCAGCGCCCCTGACCGGGGGTGGGTGTAGAGCCGGCGCAGTGTCGCGCGTGACCGTGGGTCGGTGACGGCGGCGGACACCAATCCACGGGCAACCGCCGCCGGAATTGGCCCGTACCCGCAGATATCGGCCGGAGTGGTGTCGTCGCTGAGCAACGTGTGGTCGGACAACACCAGGTTGACCGCGATTGGGCTGGCCGCATCGGCCGGCTGACCAGTGACGCGCTCGACGAGAGCATCGGCCATGACCTGGCCGCGGGAGCGGCCGTCGAACGTGGTGTCGGCGGCGCGGCGCAAGGCGGCATATACCGATACGCCCTTGGCCACCGGCAACAGCGCCGTCAGGTATGTCATGGTGTCGGGTGCGGGCCGAATGGTCACCGTCCGCTCGGTTTCGGCTTTGGCGGCCCGGTCGACGACGGCGTGCGGATCGAGCCGGTAAGCGATCGCTTTCGCGGCCGCGGCCACCCGAGCATCGCCCATACCCTCCAAGGCGGACGGATCGCTACATAATTCGGCGTCGAGGGCTCGACGGTCCTCGACGTCCAGACAGGCGCTTTCCCGCACGATGAGCGTCGCTCGCCACTCCGACAGCAGGCCATGCTCCAAAGCGCTCAACGTTTGCGGCATCTCGTGCACCAGAGCCTTGGCAAATCCGAGATGTCGACTGCCGCGGGCTGGTGAATCCCGCCGCGCCAGCGCAACTTCGCTGGCCACCCCGCGACCCCGGCGGGCTACCGGCACCCCTGCCGCGGCTTCGGCAGTCCGACGTGCCGCATCTAACGCGGCTGCCGCCCGGGCTTGGCCGGCGGCCGCGGCGGCCTTGACGCGCTCCAGTTCTGCAATCCGCTCGACCAGCGCTGATTCCTCGAGAGAGGGGTCGATAACAGCCATTTGTTCGAACATGTGTTCGATGATACACGATTCCACTGACGCCTTCCAGTCACGTTGCGTTTGGGAGCGGTCAAGCCGCGACGCCGGTTTGTGGTCGCAGCGTGACTGGTAGGCATTGGTAACCGTGCACGGCGATGCTGTCGTACCACTCCGGCTGGCCGGCCAGGGCGAGGTGTGGGAAGCGGTCGAAAAGCGATTGCAAACCGATCCGCAGTTCCATCCGCGCGAGCGTGGCGCCTAGGCAGACGTGGATACCGGTACCGAACGCGACGTGCTCGCGGGCATTACTGCGAGTCGTATCGAATTCGTTGGGGTGCAGAAAAACCGCGGGATCTCGATTCGCTCCGCAGAAGAGTAGAT
The DNA here is from genome assembly GCF_036490025.1 of Mycobacterium sp. Taxonomy (GTDB): domain Bacteria; phylum Actinomycetota; class Actinomycetes; order Mycobacteriales; family Mycobacteriaceae; genus Mycobacterium. Next base: position 9,590 of record NZ_DASXEP010000167.1, read on the forward strand.
ACACCGGTTGGTTGGGTCGTACCGTCTTCCCGCCGATCTCCGCGCTTTCGCTCGCAATCCGAACGGTCCAGAGAAACGGGCCGGCATATCGGATGAGCTCCTCGATCGCCTGAGGCCACTGGTCAGGATTTGCGCGTAGCCGGGCCAGCTGGTCGGGGTGGTGTAGCAGTGTCACGATGGCATTGCCGAGCATATGAGTGGTCGTGAGGAATCCCGCGCCCAGAAGCAACATCGCGGCCGTCTTGACCTCGAAGTGGGTGAGGCTGTCGTCGCGGATCACCTCTGAGAGGACGCTGTTGTCGCCGCCGCTTCGACGCAGCCGTGCAATGTGCATATCGAGGTAGGCGTCGAGTTGGTCTTGTGCGTGCACCGCGCCGAGGTAGTCGCGCCATGACGGTATGGCGCTGCTCACGAGGCGGGTTCCCGGTCCACTCGTCTGCTGGAGGTACCTGACGTCGTCGTCGGGGATACCGAGCATGGCGGCAATGACGGCGATAGGAATTCGTGAGGTGTATGCGGCGACCAGGTCGGACTCTGATTCGTTTGCAAGGGCGTCGAGTTCACGGTCGGCCACCTCTTGGATCCTTGCGCGCAGACCGTCGATCGCGCGAGGAGTGAAACCGCGCATCACCAAGCGGCGCAACCGGGTGTGTTCGGGCTGATCGACGAAGAGCATCGATGGCGGCTCCAGAGGGTTGAGGATGCCGGGATTTGTTTTCGCGATTACCCATTGAATCGGGCGTAGACGGGAGCGGTCGTGCGGCTTGACTGTCCGGAATCGATTGTCACGCAAAATCTCTCGGACGACGTGCGCGTCGGCGGTGACCCAGCCGGCTCTCGCGAAAGGCGATATTGGTCCGCGGGCGCGAATCTGCTCGGTGAGTGCACAGACGTTCGGGGCTTGGCTGGTGTCGATCAGAAGTTTGGCAACAGGATCACCTCTGCGGGCCAGCAATCTGCACGCTGTCCGCGGGATCCCGTATCCGGTCAGCCAGTGCAGTCGCAGCTGCCACGATCGTTTCATCCGGAGCTCCCTCCAACGATGCTTTCGTCAAAGTAGCGAGGCGTGTCCTGTCAATCAATAACTGCGGATCCTTGCTCGAACGCTGCCGTTTGATGTCAGTCTGACTGCATGACAGAAACCGAAGGGTTTGTCGACCAGGCGGTGGCGGGTCTCGCCGAGCCGCAGCCGATGTACAAGGCGCTGCGCGAGTCCAACCCGGTATTCCGGTCGCCACAGGCGGTCGTGCTCAGCCGGCTGGCCGATATCGAGATGGCGCTCAAGCGCACCGAGTTGTTCTCGTCGAGCATGGAAGCCGTCGATCTTGGCAACATCCGGCCGCTGATTCCGCTGCAGATCGACCCGCCAGAGCATGCCAAATATCGCCGGATCCTTGATCCGCTGTTCACCCCGCGCGAGATGGCCCGGCGTGAACCACGCGTCACCGAGCTGGTGAACGAGATGATCGACCGCTTCGCCGACCGCGGCGAATGCGACTTCCACGAGGAGTTCGCCGTGCCGCTGCCGTGCACGGTGTTTCTGCAGCTGCTAGGTCTGCCGCTGGAAGACCTGGACCAATTCTTGGAGTGGAAGGACGCCGTGATCCGCCCGGAGGGCGCGTCCGGATACGAGCGCCGCCAGGAGACCGCGGCACCGGCGGCGCTACAGATCTACGACTACTTCGAGCGCGCCATCGACGACCACATCGCCGGCCCACGCGACGACGTGCTGTCCGCCCTGATCGCGGCCAGGGTCGCGGGAGAACCTCTGACGCACGACGAGATCCTCGACATCTGCTTCCTGTTCCTGATCGCCGGGCTGGACACGGTGACGGATTCACTCGACTGCTTCTTCGTTTATCTGGCCCGGCACCCTGATCATCGTCACCAGCTTGTCGAGCAACCCGACGTTCTGCCGAGCGCCATCGAGGAGTTATTGCGTTGGGAGACACCGGTTCCCGGCGTCGTGCGAGTAGCCACCGAAGATGTCGAGGTCGGCGGGTGCCCGATCGCCAAGGGCGAGCGGGTAAGCCCACTGTTGGGTGCGGCGAACACCGACCCGGCCGAATTTCCCGATCCGGAACTTGTCGACTTCCGTCGTAACCCGAACCGGCATCGCGCATTTGGCGGCGGCCCGCATCGCTGCCTGGGATCCCACCTGGCCCGGATGGAACTGCGGGTGGCGTTGCGCGAATTCCACCGTCGCATACCCGATTACGAGATCAAGCCCGGCACCGAGTTGACCTATACCGCCGCGCTGCGGTCGGTGGAGTCACTGCCGCTGACGTTCCCGGTCCCCGCCCCATGATTCACGTCGGTGTCGATGCAGATCGCTGCGTCGGTCACGGGCGTTGCTACAGCCTGGCGCCGGAAGTCTTTGACGCCGACGAGGTCGGGCACTCGATCGTGCTGGTCGATAACGTCTCCGGTGACCTCGAGGCCCGGGCCACCGACGCCGAAAAGAATTGCCCCGAGGGTGCGATCAGGTTGACACGCTGACAACGCCCAATCGCGTCAGCCGGTCGGGAACCACGGTGTGATGAGGCGCGAGATCTCGATATACACCGGGATCCCGATTGTGACGTTGTAGGAAAACGTCAGACCCAGCGACGCGGCCAGTGGCAGGGTCGGGCTCGCCTCGGGGATCGCCAGTCGCTGGACTGCGGGTACAGCGATGTATGACGCCGCGCCGCAGAGCACGGCGAACAGGATATAAGTGCCCGGCTCGAACTGGGTATGGATGAGATGAGCGTAGGCATGGGCGACGACGAGCCCGACTGTGGCGAACACGTTGGGTGCCAGCAGACCGAAGGCGATGAAACCGGGCCCCGCGCTCTTCAAGTCCTTCAATCGTCGCGAGGCAGTCATTCCCATCTCGAGCAGGAAGAGGCAAAGCACGCCCTGGAAGGCGGCTACAAAGACATGGTCGTTGTCGTGCACCACCTTTGGTCCCTGCAACCGACTGATCAGGCCGATGATGATGCCACCAAAGAGCAGATAGAGGCCCGGGTTGAGCAAGACCTCTCTGAGCAGCGCGACCGTGCCCACGCGCGTCTTTGTGTCAGCCCCATCGTCGTCGTCGGATTGGTCCGGCCCTTTCAGGGCGCGCTTGGTCTCCTGCGCGAGCCCCAGCTGGCTGGCCGCGCCCGGTCCCACCCTCGCCGGCTGGGTGTAACCGGCCTCGTCCGGCATGTTCCCCCGCGCGTCCATACCTTTCTGCCGTAGCCGCGCTGCGAAATACAACGCCACCAGACAACCGGGCATCTCCATCACGGCCAACATCACCGACATGAAACCGTTGAACGCCATCCCGACAGTCGCAAGGACACCCACACAGGTTGCAAACGTGCCTGCCGAGTCCGACCCGTAATAGCCGGCGACCGTCGCCCGATCGATCCGCCGCATCTTCGTCGTACGGGTCAGGAGCAAGTAGGCGAGAAAACCGATCAGGAAGTTGAGCAGGAACCCGATGACGACGAACCCAAAGATGTTGCCAATGCTCGATACATGGATCGTGGCGAGCTCTTCACCGCCGTGCCAGCCGATGGCCAGCAGTAGGTACATCGTCAGGCCCTGATAGAGCACATAGGGAAACTCGAATTGCACCTTGAGAATCGGGATAAAGAAGCCAAGGTAGAAAAACAACAACAGCGGCTTGAAGAGGTTGTGCCGGAAGTTCTCCCAGAACTCTAGGAGCATCGCAATCTCCCTTGATACGCGCAGCTAGCTCACCGTTCGTGACCGCCGCCGTGGAGGCCTTGAATTCCTTCAGAGCCTAATCATGGTGCGGCGCTGGGTATATGGCAGATCGCACTCAGATGCTGGGAAAGTACTGGGAAAGCGCTGTGAAGGTGAACGGCGTCTTACTTCTTGGCGCCGACGAGTGGCCGCCGGACGACGGGCTCCTTAACACGGTGCGTCACCGACGCCCACGCCGACGGCGAAAAGTGCGTTGTGACTTCTTCGAACCCGTCGATCCGCAAAACGCTGAGCACGCCGGTCTGCTCGTTGATGGTGAGCTTGTCGCCGTCGGCCGCGTGGACCTCTTCTCCGTCAAGGAGTCGAATAACGAACACGATGCTGTCCTCTCGTCTGAGCGCGGCCTCGAACGATCCTACGATCGGATTGCCGCCGTACCAGACCCCATTGTGGGGCGGGGGCGTGAACGGCGCGGAAACGTTGCATGACCATCAGTGCACATAGACCGCCAGGTAAGGGGCCTTCGGCTACCGGAGCTGTCCGCCCGATCATAGGTTAGGCTACATTTACTAAGCGTGACCCAAGTCGGTGTCGACGCCAGTGCGCCAGACGTCGCGTCTCTGCCATTTCCGTTGCCGGCCGACATCGCCCCCGCCGACCTGGCGGCCGAGCTGGTTGCCGCGCTGCCCGAGCGCGACGGCGAGCAATACCTGCTCTACGAGCGCGACGGCCAGTGGATGCTGGCGATCGGCGCGCTGGCCTCGATCGAACTGGATTGCGACGAACTGCGCATCATCCGCGAGGGTGCAACGCAGCGACAGACATGGGCGGGCCGACCGGGGCGGGTGCTCGGCGAGGCTGTCGACCGGCTGTTGCTGGAGACCGATCAGGCCTTCGGCTGGATCGCCTTCGAATTCGGCGCTTATCGCTTCGGACTACAGGAGCGGCTGCCACCGCAGACTCCGTTGGCGCGGGTGTTTTGGCCCCGCACCCGCATCGTCGTCACCGACGCGACGGTCCAGTTGTTCAACGCCGACGATCGCCAGCGCGAAATCGTCAGCCGAGTGCTCGGCGCGGGCCCGACCCCTACCCCCACCGCGTCCGCTGTCGACGTCACAGTGGACACCACGGATTACCGGGCCCGGGTTGGCGCAGCCATCAGCGAGATCGCCGCCGGCCGATATCACAAAGTGATCCTGTCCCGGTGTGTCGATGTGCCCTTCGCGCTGGACTTTCCGTCCACATATCGGCTGGGCCGGCGGCATAACACCCCGGCGCGTTCATTCCTGTTGCAGCTCGGCGGGTTTCGGGCGCTGGGCTACAGCCCCGAACTGGTGGCAGCGGTGCGCGACGATGGCGTGGTGGTCACCGAGCCGCTGGCCGGCACCCGGGCGCTGGGCCTCGGCGCCGCGCGCGACCGCCAGGCCCGCGAGGATCTGGAGTCCGATTCCAAAGAAATCGTCGAACACGCCATGTCGGTGCGCAGTTCGCTACAGGAGATCGAGGAGGTTGCCGAATTCGGTACCTCTGCGGTCGTTGATTTCATGACTGTGCGTGAACGCGGCAGCGTGCAGCATCTCGGTTCGACGGTTACCGGCCGGCTCGACGCGTCGAAAGACCGGATGGACGCGCTGGAGACGTTGTTTCCCGCCGTCACCGCATCCGGCATCCCCAAGGCGGCCGGCGTGGACGCCATCCTGCGTCTCGATGAGAGCCCGCGGGAGTTGTATTCCGGTGCGGTAGTGATGTTTTCGGCTGACGGCGGACTCGATGCCGCGTTGACCTTGCGCACCGTCTACCAACGCGACGGGCGAACCTGGCTGCGCGCCGGGGCCGGCATCATCGCTGCGTCGACTCCTGACCGCGAGTTCGAGGAGACCTGCGAGAAGCTGGCCACGCTGGCGCCACACCTGGTGGCGCGTCGCCCGCTGCGTTAGCCGACGTCGGCGTCCGACGATTGCTCCAAGTATTCGGCCAGGATCTGGCTGACCAACGACTCGATGGTGGATTCGATCGACGAAGCCAGGGTGGCGGTGACGGATGCGACGGCCTGGGTGCGAAAACGGACCAGCATGGTGATCAGCTCCGCGATTTCGGTGTCGGCGGGCAGGGCTTCGCGGGGTTTGATCCGGTCGGCGACGTGTTCGGCTCCGGCGCGCACCAGCATCTCGCTGATCTGGTCGATCAGCGGAACGATGTGCTCGTGCAGGTCGATGAGTTTGTCCAGGTCCATCCCGTAGCCGCGGATCTCGTTGAACGCCTCGATCAATTTCGGCCGCGTGATGGTGGCCTGCGCGTCATCGACGTGAATGATCTGCAGTCCCACCAGGCGATCGAATGCTTTGGCGTCGTTGATCATTCGTTGGGCTTCGCCTAACGGCATGGTCTGAGACTTCTCGGTGGTCCAGGTACCCACGATCGCGGTTTCCAGCCCGAGCACGTCGCCGAGGTCCTTGCCCTCCTCCCAGGCGCTGAGCATCTCCCGGACGTGCGCGATGTTGTAGCCGCGGTCCAGCATCGAGGTGATCAGCCGCAACCGGGTCAGGTGGGTGTCGTTGAACAAGGCGATCCGCCCGACCCGCAACGGCGGCGGTAGCAGCCCACGGTCGCGGTACACCCGGATGTTGCGGGTGGTGGTGCCGGCCAGCCGGGCCAGGTCGTCGATGCGATATTCCCCGGAGCCCAGTGCGCCGTGCGGGTGCCGGACCGCGGCATCGAACAACTGCGTCACCGCGCTTTCGATGACCTCCCGCGACTGTCGCCGAACCCGTTTGGGAGCACGCCGCAGGTTCGCCAAAATGCCGGCGATAGTGCCGGTTTCGGCACGGAGCGGTCGGTCGGGTGCCATCGATCAGGCGGATGATCTGACGCGGCCGACCGCGTGTTCGACGGCGTCGTAGTCGGCGTACTGAAAATCGCGCATCTGCCGAAGATACTGGGTGGCGAACCCCGGGTACATCGACACGTTGTGTCCGTCCTTAGTCAAATACCAACTGCTGCAACCCGACATCCACGTGGTCTTGGTGAGCCGCCGCTGGATGCGTTGGTTGTAGCGACGCTGCACATCCTGGCGAACATCCAGGTAACGCAAGTTGCTGTCCAGGATGGTGGTGATCCCGCGGATGGCGTAGTCGAGTTGGCCTTCGATGTAGATCAGCAGCGAGTTGTGGCCCGGCCCGGAGTTCGGGCCGGTCATCAAGAATAGGTTCGGGTAGCCATGCGCGCTGGCACTCTTGTAAGCCTGTGCACCGTCGGCCCATTCGGCGCTCAGCGAGCGTCCACCCAGGCCGGTGACCGGGAACGGCGGACCGGTCAGGTGCACGTCGTAACCGGTGGCGAACACGATGCAGTCCAGGTGGTGTTCGATCCCGTCGCTGGTGCGCACACCCACCGGGCTCAACGTCGCGATCGGCCAGTCGATCAGCTTGCAGTTATCGCGTTGCAGGGCGGGGTAATAGTCGCTGGAGACCAGCATCCGCTTGCAGCCCGGGGTGAAGTCGGGAGTCAGCTGGCGGCGTAGCCACGGGTCTTTGACCTGCCGGCGCAGGTGCAGACGGCCGAGTCGGGCGACCAGGGAGGTCAACGGAGTGTTCCACACCAGGGCCGTGGCGCTGGCCTCATGCCCCCAATACAACGCCTGGCGCGCGAGTTGTTGAACCGCAGGAGCTTTGGCGAACACCGTTTGCACGGCGGGGGGAGTGGCGATGTCCCACCGGGGCAGCACCCAGCCCGGGGTGCGCTGGAAGACTTTGACGAATTCGGCTTGCTTGACCAACTCGGGGATGATCTGGATCGCGCTGGCACCGGTGCCGATCACCCCGACTCGCTTGCCGGTGAAGTCGTAGTCGTGATCCCACCGGGCGCTGTGGATCTTGTGGCCGCGGTACGAATCGATGCCGCGGATATCGGGGAAGCTGGAGTCAGGTAGCGGCCCGGATGCCAGTACGACGGTGCGGGCCCGAAAACGCTTGCGAGTAGCCGTGGTTGCCGTCCACGCCCCGGCTTGCTCGTCGAAGGACAGGCCGGTGACTTCCTGGCCGAACTGAATACGGCGACGGACGTCGAACCGGGTGGCCAGGTCCTCGATGTGTCTGCGGATTTCGTCCGCCGGTGAGTAGGTCCGCGACCAGGTGGGATTCTTGACGAAGGAAAACGAGTACAACAGCGACGGGATGTCACAGCTGGCACCCGGATAGCTGGTGTCGCGCCAGGTTCCGCCGACCCGGTCGCTGCGCTCCAGGATGACGACGTCCTCGACGCCGGCCTGGGCCAGTTTGATTGCAGCGCCGAGCCCGCTGAAGCCGGCTCCGACGACAAGCGTCGCATAGGTGTGGGTTTTGGCCATGATCACGCCGCCGGCTCGTGGGTGACTTCTCTGACCCACGTAGGTACCGACGGCAGCAGGGGCCGCGGATACCGGTCGGAAAGCCACACCATGGAATTCGCCAGCAGGTGGTACGGGTGGCGCGGATTTGTGACCACCCCGGCGTAGCGCCTCAGGAACCGGTAAGTCGGTACCCGCCTGGTGTGTTCGCCGCGGTCGCCGAGCTCTTTGAATCGTTTCACGGCCCGGTAAAGCCGCTCGGGCTCCATACCCATGGCGGTAATCTCGTTGCGGATCCGGTTGATCAGCGGTGCACCCATGACCGCGCCGATGATGAGACCCGGAGTGGCATTGTGACCGAAGAAGTCGATCAGCAGCCGTCGGATCTTCGCGTGCCCGATCATGTCGAGAACTTCGAAATCGACGACCAAATGCCGTGATTCGTCATTGTTGATCTTCTCGAACGCCTGGTGACAAACGGGGTCGTGCACCTCGTCGAGCAGGAACTTCAACAGGGCACCGTCCAGCGCCACTTCGAGCATCGGGATGACGGTGCCGAGCAGAGAGAGCGGCATGTCGTCGGCCCAGCGGTCCAGCCAGTCGATGGCCAGCCGGATGTTCACGTTCGGCTCGGGAACTTCACCGTCCTCGAGCATGCCCCAGCGCTTCATCAGCGCCAGCTCCGCATTGGCGTGCCGCTGCTCCTCGGCATGGAAGTAGCGATAGATCTCGGCGATGGTCGGTGTGGGTGCCTTCTTGGCCAGCGCCGCAAAGCCTCTGGCGCCGATGTTCTCGATCCAGCACAGGTCGGCCATGAACGACTTGAGCTGCGGCCGCTGTTCGTCGGTGATCGTTTCGGCGCCCGGTGCGGCCCAGTCGATGTCGGCCAGCGCCCACTGACGATCCTTGATCTTGGCCAGCATCGCTTCCATGTCGATACTCATAGCTGCCGCTCCTTCGTTGGATTGGTCTTTGTCAGTGCGGGGCAAACCGGGATAGCAGACCGACCGCGCGCGTGTAGGTGCCCGGCACTAGTCGTTTGATGTTCCAGCCGATCTTGGCTTCGAGTTGCGGCATGCAGTACAGGTGGCCGTTGTCATGGGCATCCAGGCAGACGCGCGCGACCTTGGTCGCGGTGAACCCGGTCCGCCCCATCAGTTGGTTGGCGAGTCGAGTCGCGTCAGCCGAGAGGCGGCCGGACTCGATGATGTTGGTCTTGACGAAGGTGGGGCACAACACGGTGACTTTGACTCCGCTGCCGGATAATTCGGCCGCCAGCGTCTCCGACAGCATCAGCACGCCGGCCTTGCTGACGTTGTAGGCGCCCATGCCGGGCGCCGCGCCGAACGCGGCCGCGGAGGCGACGTTGATGATGCCTCGCGGAACATCCGACGATCCGGCTGACCGGAGAATCGGCGCGAATACGTGGGATCCGTGGATGGGGCCCCACAGGTTGATGCCGAGCACCCACTGCCAATCGTCAAGCGGGAGTTCGCCGATCGGGGCGCCGCCAGACCCGACACCGGCGTTGTTGATCACCAGCGTGGGTGCGGCGCCGAACCACGACTGCGACTGCGTGGCCAACTCTTGAACGTCGTCGAATCGGGTCACGTCGCAGGTGATTGCGATGGCATCGCCGCCGTTGTCGGTGATCGTGCTGACCGTTCTTTTTGCGGCGACCTCGTCGATGTCGCTGCAGACGACCCGGCCGCCGCGGCGGGCCAATTCGACCGCGAACGCCGCGCCGATACCGCTGCCCGCACCGGTCACCACCGCACGCGCGTTGCGGCTTACTTTGGGCGATTTGCCGAACGGTCCGATCATCCTCAGCCTGCCTTTCCGGATATGGACTCAATACCGTTGTCTCGCATCGAGGTGTCGATGAATCGCGCGACCTGCGCCATCGCCTTGACAGCTTCAGGTACCAGCCGGGGCAGTGCCTGGAACACGTGCACTTGGTCCGGCCACACCTGAAGCGTGCAACGGCCGCCGGCGGTGCGGATGTCGGCGGCCAGGTGCCGCGCATCGGCCAACAGCATTTCGGCGCCGCCGGCCTGAATGAGTGTCGGAGGCAGCGCCGGTCCGCCGGCGACGTCGAGCTTCAGGCGTTGGTGCGCGGGATCGATGCCGGTGCTGTACAGCGCGACCAGGCGGGCGGCGTCGCCGGCCCGGATCGCCGGGTCGCGGCGTAAATCCTCACCCGCACGGGCAAGTTCAAGCGTGAGGTCGATTAGCGGCGAGAACAGCACCAGGGCAGCCGGGCCATTGGTGGCGATGGCGGGTTGAAGCAGCAGATCCACCGACAGGTGGCCGCCCGCCGAATCACCGGCGATCACCACGCGTTCGGCTGGCTCGTGACTGGTGAGCCAGTTCCAGCCGGCGCGCACGTCCTCGGCTGCAGTCGGGAAGCGGTGCCGGGGCGCCAGACGATAGTCGACGGCGAACACCGGCAGTCCGGTCAACCGGGACAGCCACGATGTCAGCCGACGGTGCGTTCGCGGCGAGCACAACGCGAAGCCGCTGCCGTGGACGAAGTAGATGGCGCCGGGCCTGGCAGGCACGCCAGGCGCACGCACCCATTCACCGAGAACGCGACGCCCGTCGTGTTGCACGTCGATGTGTTCGATGCGGGTCCCGGCCAGTGAAGGTCCGAAGGCAGCCATGACGCCGGCCACGATTCGTCGCGAGAGCCACAGGCCCCAGCGTTGCTCGGGCGGTAATACCGCGCTGACTTGGCGCAATGTCAGCGTGCTCACCAGCGCCGCGGCGCGCGATCGCAGTGATCCGCGGGCCGGCACAGCGTCCGTCATGCGAATGAGTCAACACAAAATGGTGACATTCGTCAATGGCAACGTTGGTGTGTCGGGATCGCGGAACGAGCGGGGGCGTGGTACCAAACGGAGATTTAAGCCTCTGGAGGAAACGTGGGCGGCCATGGAGAACCTTGTCGACGAAGGACTCACCGGAGCGATAGGGCTCTCCGACATTGACGTCGAAGGTGCCAAGAGGATCATCGACACCGCCAGACTCAAGCCGGCCGTGGTCGAGGCCGAGTCGCATCCGTACCACCCCCAGTCCCGCCCGGCAATTGATCGCTTCATTTGCTCCGGCGCGCCGCCAAGCACCACCGGCGCTGGGCTGTTTTACATATGCGGTGTGATATGTAACATTGCGGGGTATGGCCGCCGTCATACTCGCGCAGCGGGATCTCGCCGGAGCTGGTGATGTCGAAACCTAAGCTGCGGGTCGGCATTATCGGAGCCGGCCCCGGCGGTATCGCGATGGGCATCCAATTAGCCCACGCCGGCTACGATTTCACCATTTTCGAGCGCGGTGACGGGTTCGGTGGAACGTGGCGCAACAACACCTATCCCGGCGCCGCATGCGATGTGCCGTCACACTTTTACTCGTTTTCCTTCGCGCTCAACCCCTACTGGAGCAAGACATACGCGAACCAGCCGGAGATCCTGGCCTACCTGGAGCAGGTCGCACACGATCACCGACTCGGCCAGCACCTGCAAGCCGACACCACCGTGACCGCCGCGCGGTGGTCAGACGCCGACTCGCGATGGACGATCGAGACCGCGCAGGGCAGTCGGCACCAGGTCGATGTTCTTGTCAGCGCCGTCGGCATGCTCGATGTCCCCAATATGCCGGCACTCCCGGGCAGGGAGCATTTTGCCGGCAGAGTCTTCCACTCGTCGCGATGGGATCATTCGAAATCCACCGCAGGAGAACATGTTGCGTCGATCGGAACCGGCGCCAGCGCCGTGCAGTACATCCCTGCCATTGCCGCGGACACCAAGCATCTGACCGTATTCCAGCGCACACCGATATGGGTGGCTCCGCGGTTCGATGACCCGTTCACCAGCGAGCAGCACGAGTTGTTCGCCAGTGATCGCGCCGAAGCGCTCAAGGTCCGGGATGCGGCCTTCCAACAGTACGAGGCGGCCGATTTCGGCGCCGGATCCGACATGACCAAGATGCTGACCGACATGTCGTACAACTACCTGATGAAAAAGGTGCGCGATCCGCAGTTGCGCTCGAAGCTGTTGCCCGACTACCCGGTTGGCTGCAAGCGGCCGCTGCAGTCGAAAACGTGGTTCCCGGTGTTCGACTTACCGAATGTCACGTTGGAGACAGCTGCGATTGTCGCGTTCACCGAACGCGGTCTGCGCACCGCCGACAGCGTGGAGCACCCGGCCGACACCGTGATTTTCGGAACCGGCTTCAGGGCTGCTGATTATCTGAGCAGTCTGGATGTCTACGGCCGCGGCGGCCGACGACTGCACGACGACTGGCGCGACGGTGCGGAGGCGTACTTGGGCACCGTGGTGCCCGGCTATCCGAATCTGTTCACGCTGTACGGACCGAACACCAACGGGATCACCTCGATGATCTACATCCTGGAAGCACAAGCCGAATTCGTGCGGCGACTACTCGATACGATGAGCCGAGAAGCGGTTCGGGCAGTCGAGGTCAAACGCTCCGTGCACGACGCCTTCAACGCCGAGATCCAGCGGGCGTTGGTCGGATCTGTATGGACGGCGAACTGCAACAACTACTTTCGTCATCCCAGCGGCAAAGTGGTCACCCAATTCCCCTACAGCGGAAGCATGTTTGCGCAGCGACTGGCCGCAGTCGACCTGGACGCCTTCGACACCCGTCTCCAACATTCGAAGCTCGAAGCAGAGGCTGGCAGCGCATGACCGGTGTCCACCATACGGCGATCGTGACAACCGATGTCGAACGCGCACTCAGCTTTTGGCGCGCAGGCCTGGGCCTGGCGATCCTCTTCGATCACGTCTTCACCGGTGATTGGCCTACCCTGTTCGGCGCCACAACCGACACCCTGCGGTCAATCTTTCTCGGCGACCCCGACGCGCCAGACGGCGGCATCGTCGAATTGGTGGTGTTCGACAATCCGTCACCTGCCAGTGAGCCGACAGCGGGCCCGGCGCCAGGATTCTTCCTGGTCTCGCTGAACCGCGACATAGAGCCGACGCTTCGTCGGCTGGCCGATCTGGGATTCACCGATGATGTACGGCAGATTGACGTCCCCGCACCGCACGGAAAGCAGGTTCAGATGGCGGTGATCACAGCGCCGGACGGTGTCCGCGTGGAACTGATCGGCCCGGCGCGGTGAGCGCCATCGTCACCGGCGGCGCCTCGGGCATCGGCAGCGCTGTCGCGGGTCGACTACGAAAAGCCGGGCACGACGTCATCACCTGGGATCTGCGCGGCGGCGACATTGCCTGTGACATCAGCGATCCCCACGCCGTGGCCGCTGCGCTGGAGCAGACCCTGGCCACGGTCGGGGCTCCGGATCGTCTGGTGGCCTGTGCCGCCGTTGGTGCCTCCGGGATGTTGATCGCGCAGGATCCCGCCGACTGGAAACGAGTGATCGACGTCAACCTCACCGGAACCTGGCTGACGATGCGGGCGGTAGCGCAGGCGATGATCGACAGCGGCAGCTCCGGATCCATCGTCGCCGTGTCGAGCATCAGCGGCACCGTCGCCGACCGGGACATGGGCGCGTACTGCGTCTCCAAGGCCGGGGTGGACATGCTCGTCCGCGTCGCAGCAAGCGAATGGGGACCGCATCGCATCCGAGTCAACGCGGTGGGGCCGGGCGTCACAAAAACGCCCATGCTGGCTCAAGCTGAGCGGCTGCCCGGATGGGTGGACGGCCTCAGTCAGCGGACAACACTCGGCCGGTTAGGCGAGGCCGACGATGTCGCAGAAGCCATCGTCGCGGTGCTCGAGATGGGCTGGGTCACCGGACAAACCATCCTGGCCGACGGCGGTCTGGCACTGCACAGCCCGATCGATACTTATGGACAGGTTCAGCGACTGCGTAACCAGCGTAGCTAGCGTGCCGGCGGAATGGCCGAACGGGACAGCGCGTTGCTTGGCACATGTCCACCGGAATCATCCTGATGGCCCGCCCCGCAACGTGATTGCCCGAGAAGGCGTTGACAATGTTGTCGACCTGGCCGCGATCGGGACGGAGAAAACCGTTGCACGCCAATTGCGTTGCTACCTGGATGCAGGTGCCACCGACGGGGTGATCAACCCGCTGGAGCGCGACTCGGTCGACCGTGAGGCGCTGTGGAGGTTGGCCGCCGGGCTACGCGGCGCGGAACGCTAGCAGGGCATCTCCGGGAGCCATGCAGGAGGGGGACGCAAGGCCTGCACCTGCCCCGAAGATCGCGGAGCCGGCGGCAATCACTGAGAGGGCGATTGACAAGGCTGACCGCCGCGCCACGGTGCTGCCGGTTACCGAAGGCGAATTGCGGTCGACACTTGCTTTCATTTTCCCACCTCATCGAGCCATGGAAGGCTGCGTTGATCTTGAGGTTAATGGTGAAAGGTAAGTAATCTCTGTCCGGATTACATGAATTCGGGCGCCGAATCTTAAGACTGTAATTGCCGGGCGATGGCTTTCTTGTCGATCTTGCCGACCGGTGTGGTCGGTAACGAGCTCAGCTCGGTCAAAACATCGGGCCGCGCATGCCGGGCCACGCCGCGGTGGTCGAGGTAGGTGTTCAGCTCGGTCAGCGTCACCGGGCTTCCGGAGAAAACGACTGCCGCGCAGATTTTCTCACCCAGATATGGATCGGGCAGTGCCACCGCCGCTGCTGACAAGATCGCCGGGTGTGTACGCAGATGCTCTTCGAGATCGGCGGCGGGGACGGTCTCGCCGCCGCGATGGATGACGTCCTTCACCCGGCCCGTGACCTCTAAATAACCGCCATCGCGTTGACGGACGAGATCGCCGCTGCGATAAAAGCCGTCCGGGTCGAAGCAGCGCGCGTTGACGTCGTCGGCGCGGAAGTATCCATTGAAGGTGTACGGGCCTCGCACCAGCAGTTCGCCCTCCGCGCCGGCCGGGACGGGCTGGCCGTCGTCGTCGACGATGCGCAGTTCGTCATCGACGCACAGCGGCCGGCCCTGGGTGTTGTCGACCACGTCCGGTGGGTCGTCGGGCCGGGTGTAATTCAGCAGCCCTTCGGCCATGCCGAACACTTGCTGCAGGCCCGGTGTCAGTGTCTCCCTGATTCGTTGGGCATCATTGGCTTCCAGCTTGGCGCCGCCAACTTGCAACAGCCGCAACGAGGTTGGCGCCTCCGGTTCCCATTCGGTGGCTTGCGCCCACAGGTTGGCCAACGCCGGCACCAGCGCGGTGACTGTCACACCGTGGCGGGCGATGGCGCTGAACGCCGACTCCGGGCTGGGGTTGGTGAGAAACGCCGTGGTGGCGCCGACGGCGATCGCGCCGAGCAGCCCGGGGCAGGCCAGCGGAAAGTTGTGTGCGGCAGGCAGAGCCACCAGGTAGACGTCGTCGGTGGTGAGGTTGCAGAGCTCAGCGCTGGCGCTGGCGTTGTACACGTAGTCGTTATGGGTGCGGGGGATGAGTTTCGGCGTGCCGGTGGTGCCGCCGGAAACCAACAGCAGCGCGGGGGACTCGGGATCTGGGTGGTGTGGTTCGGGCCGGTCGGCTTTACTCGCGCACACCTGCGACCAGGCGACAAATGAGCCGGGGTCGCCGTCGACGATCACCTGACGTAATCCGGGATGCTGTTGCGACAACTCCAATGCCATCGGCCGGTGGTCGAATCCTCCTGCGCTATCCGGGATCAGCAGCGCCGTCGCCCCACTGACGGCGGCGAAGTGTCCCAGTTCTGCTGCGCGGTGCCCGGTCAGACACATCACCGGGATCGCACCCACGCGCAGCAGCGCGAACAACGCCACCGCGAATTCGCACCCGTTCGGCAGCTGCAGCAGGACCCGATCGCCGGCCGCGATACCCAGTCCGGCCAGCCCGGCCGCTGCTCGATCGGCGCGCTCGTCGAGTTGGGTGAAGGTCAGCCGCTGCGGTCCGTCGGCGTCGAGCACCCCGACGCGCGTGGGCCAGCGATGCGCCGCGCCGGACAGTAACGAGTCGACGGTCCGGCCGCTCCAGTAACCGGCAGCCCGATAGCTCGCCGCCCGGTCGGGTGGGAACGGCACAAAGCCCTCGAGATCGGAAGACGGCATCCCAAAGGCTAGAACAGCCCACCGAACAGGTCGGGCAGCGCCGTCGAGACGGATTCCGCCGCGGCGGTCGTCGTCGACTCGCCCAGCGCGGCAACGAACTGCTCCGGCCAGGTCACCAGCAGGCTTTGCAGCAGGCTGCCGTCATTGAGCAGGCCGGTGAACAGCTCTTCGGCGCCGTTGTAGGGGTTGGTGCCCGCGTCGTAGCCGTTGAACACCGCACCGATCACATCGGACGACAGGTTGTTCAGGTCGGAAAGCCCCTGGGTGGTATCGCCGGCCGCGAACTCGGCCGCGATGTTGTCCACGGCGCCCGTCAGCGCGAAAAACCCACTGAGCTCAGGAGACAGCGCGGAGTCGGCAACGGCCTTCAGCTCGTCGTAGTTGCCGAATGCCTCGAGCAGGTTCGTCTGGATCTGTGACAGCTCGACCGGAATCGACAGCGTCGTCACGCCTTTACTGGTCTCATCAAGAAGCGGTGCCAACAGCGGCTTCAGCGTGTGGTCCAAGGTTTCCAACGACCACGCATCGAAGTAGCTGAACGCCTGGAAGGTGTTGCCGTCTTGCAGAGCGGTCGCGATTTCCTGCAGTGTGCTGCCGCTTTCGGTGATACCAGTGGCCGGATTCGTCACGTCTCCGCCGAACAGCCCGAAGACGTAACCGTCGTCGCCGCCGTACCAGCCGCCGTCCAGCGAGTTCTGGATGCCGGTCTCGAAGCCGGTCAACGCGGTGCTGATCTGGCCGTTGAACTCAGACGACAACGATCCGAGTGCCGTCGTCAGGTCGGAATTCGCCGTAGCGGCGTCGCTTTGCAGCGCCGCCAAGTTTTCTTGAGCCCCGGCGACAACCGCTGTCCAGTCTTGCTCGCCGGCGGCCAGCTTCACGGCCCGATGCTGGATCTGCGGCCCGGCGGGGACCGGCGCATTGATGGCGAACAGGCCGGCGGCTACGACTCCGACGCCGGCAATCACCAGCCGGCTCACGTCGGCCTTCTTCGACTCACAGGGGAGAGCTGACTGCACGGAATCTCCTTAATAAACCTAAGTGGGCACATCGCCATGATCAGGCGAAACGGCACGCTACCTGAGATTTAGCTGAGCGACAATAGGGTTGCCTAACCTTATAACGCCCGGGAGAGCATGCGTGCGGGTGAGCATCGGAGGGCTGCTGCCGACGGGCGGTAGCGTCGCGGGTATCCCACCCACTAAAGTAGCCAGCAATTTAGGCTAGCCTCCACTAACTAGTAGAGGGGTGGGTGTGACAACTGCCGGGGTAAAGGCTTCCGTTGTTGGCAGCCCGAGCGACGTGCGCGCTGAGGTCGCCGAATTGCTGGGCGTCAGCGCCGATGCCGTCGACCCCGGCGGCAACCTCATCGGCCAGGGCCTCGACTCGATCCGGATGATGTCGCTCGCCGGGCGGTGGCGTCGTCGCGGCATCGATGTCGACTTCGCCGCGTTGTCCGCCGAACCCACCATCAAGGCGTGGTCGCTGCTCGTCGGTTCACGTCATGACGCTGCGGATGTCGGCGCTCCGGCGGCGCCGACCGGCGCGCCCGACGATGCGTTCCCGCTCGCCCCGATGCAGCACGCCATGTGGGTGGGACGGCATGACAGTCAGCCGCTCGGCGGTGTGGCCGGACACCTGTACGTCGAGTTCGACTGCGGCGCAATCGATCCCGAACGCCTGCGAGAGGCAGCCACTGCGTTGGCGGCGCGTCATCCGATGCTGCGGGTGCGGTTCCTCTCCGACGGACGCCAGCAGATCGATCGGGCCCAGGAACGGGCGAGTTTCCCGATCACGGTCAACGACTTTCGCGAGCTCGCCGAAGACGTCGTCGCCGATCGGCTGGCCGACATTCGGGAAGCCAAGTCGCATCAGCAGCTCGACGGGCAGGTGTTCGAGCTGACCGTCTCGTTGCTGCCCGGTGAAAACTCGCGCCTGCATGTGGATCTGGACATGCAAGCCGCCGACGCGATGAGCTACCGCACCCTGATGGCCGATCTGGCCAAGCTGTACCACGGCCGGCGACTGCCGGAACTGCGATACAGCTACCGGGAATACCGTCACGAGATCGCCCGGCGCGAAGCCGGTCCGCAGCCGGCTCGCGACGCCGACCGGGACTGGTGGGCGCAGCGCATCCCCGAGCTGCCGGACCCGCCCAAGCTGCCGTCCGCGCGTCGACAAACCCTTTCCAGCAACAGTATTCGTCGTTGGCAGTGGCTGGAGCCGGACACTCGGGACGCGCTGTTCGCCCATGCCCGCGCCTGCGGTGTCACCCCCGCGATGATGTTTGCCGCGGCGTTCTCACACACCTTGGCGTGCTGGTCGAGCAGCTCGCGATTCCTGCTGAACGTGCCGCTGTTCGGGCGTGAGGCCTTACATCCCGACGTGGAAAGCCTGGTCGGCGATTTCACCTCGTCGCTGCTGCTCGACATCGACCTGACCGCTACCACCGGTGCGGCATCACGGGCCGACGCTGTGCAAGGCGCCATGCGAACCGCGGCGGAGCATTCCCGCTATCCCGGGCTGTCGGTACTGCGCGACCTGAGCCGCCGGCGCGGAACCCCGGTGCTCGCCCCGGTGGTCTTCACCAGCGCGCTTGGACTCGGCGAGCTGTTCAGCAGCGACGTGACCGAGTCGTTCGGCGCACCGAGCTGGATCATTTCCCAGGGACCGCAGGTTTCCCTCGACGCTCAGGTCACCGAATTCGACGGCGGCATCTTGGTGAATTGGGATGTCCGCGAGGACGTTTTCCCGACTGGAGTCATCGACGCGATGTTCGCGCATCACGTCGACGAGCTGCGACGGCTGGCATCCACGCTCGACGAATGGACCGCTCCCGACCCGCCGGCGCTGCCGGTGGACCAGCGCGCGGTGCGAGACACCGTCAACAGCCGAATCGCCGCTCCCAGTGGAGAGACGCTGCACGAGGGCTTCTTCCGTCGTGCCGAACAGCAGCCGGATGCGCCGGCCGTCTTCTCCAGCTCCGGCGACCTCACCTACGCCGAGCTGCGGGAGCAGGCATTGACGCTCGCTTCGGCCCTGCGCGCGAACGGGATTCACCAGGACGACACGGTCGCACTGATGGGTCCCAAAACCGCCGAACAGGTGCCTGCGCTGTTGGGCATTCTGGCTGCCGGTGGGGTCTATCTACCGATCAGCGTCGATCAGCCCCGCGACCGCGCGCACCGCATTCTGCAGAGCGGTGCGGTGAAGTTGGCGCTGATCTGCGGCGGGGAACGACTCGCATTGCCGGTGCCCGCCTTGACGATTGCTGACGTGTTGAACGACGCGCCTGCCATTGCCGAGATTCAGCCCGCAAACACCGCTCCCGCCGATCTCGCCTACGTGTTGTTCACCTCGGGCTCGACCGGAGAGCCGAAAGGCGTCGAGGTCACCCACGACGCCGCAATGAACACCGTGGAATTCATTGCCCGGCATTTCGAGATTGGCGCCGCGGATCGTTGCCTGGCGTTGTCGACGCTGGAGGGCGACATCTCGGTGATGGATATCTTCGTCACCTTGCGAACCGGTGGATCGATCGTGGTGGTCGACGAAGCGCAGCGGCGCGACCCCGATGCCTGGGCCCGGCTCATCGACACTCACAAAGTCACGGTGTTGCACTTCATGCCCGGCTGGCTGGAGATGCTGAGCGAGGTCGGCGCGGGTCGCCTGTCGTCGCTGCGGGTGATCCCCACCGGCGGCGACTGGGTGCGGCCCGAGGTGGTTCGCCGGCTGCGGGCCGAGGCGCCCGCAGTGCGCTTCGCAGGTTTGGGTGGTGCCACCGAAACTGCGGTGCACAACACGATTTTCGAGATCGGCGAGACAGATGAGCCGCCACCGGAGTTGACCGCGTTGCCGTTCGGCACGCCGCTTTCCAACAACGCCTGCCGGGTAGTCAACGATATGGGCGCCGATTGCCCCGACTGGGTCGCCGGCGAGCTGTGGGTCTCCGGACGCGGCATTGCGAGGGGTTACCGCGGACGGCCGGAGCTCACCGCCCAACGATTCGTCGAGCACCAGGGCCGGACCTGGTACCGCACCGGCGATCTGGTCAGATATTGGCCGGACGGCGTCCTGGAGTTTGTCGGACGCGGCGACAACCGAGTCAAAATCAGCGGATATCGGGTCGAAATCGGCGAGGTCGAGGTTGCCCTCCGCCAGATCCCGGGGGTGGCAGTAGCGGTTGCAGCTCTGGTGGCGACGTCGGGCGGCGCCGATGTTTTGGCGGCGGCCATCCGGGTGGACGACCCGCAGCTGACCGCCAACCGGGTGCGCGAGGTGATGGCCGAACGTGTTCCCGCGCATATGATCCCGCAGCATTTGTCGATCATGGAGCAGATACCTTTCACACTTGCGGGCAAAATCGATCGACGCGTCGTCGCGGGCCGGTTGGCGGCGGGGATCACCGAGCCGGCGGCGGCCGTTCATCGTGTCCCGTCGACGCCGCTGGAATCCGCTCTCGCGGTGATCGTCGGCGACGTACTCCAGGCGGACGACGTCGGCGTCGACGACGACTTCTTTGCCCTGGGTGGCGACTCGGTACTGGCGACGCAGGCCGTCGCCCGCATCCGGGCCTGGCTGGACACCCCCGACATCATCGTCGCCGACATCTTCGCCACCCGAACGGTTTCCGCCCTTGCCGACGTGCTCAGTCGCCGCGAGTCCGACCCCGGCCGGCTTGCTCAGGTCGCCGAGCTATACCTGGAGGTCATCCACATGGACGCCGGGCACGTCGTGGCGGCCGTCGCTGGAAAAGAAACGGCGCAATGATTTTCGACAATCTGACGGCGGTGCCCAAAAAGGAATTCCCGCCCTGGATCAAGCGGATGCCTGGTCGAGATGGGGGAGAGCGCAAGGGCGCCACGGTGATTTTTCCGCATGCAGGCGGGGCGGCTGTGGGCTACCGCAAACTGGCAACCGCATTGGCCGCCGGCGGTGACACCTACATCGTGCAGTACCCGCAGCGCGCAGAACGCCTCAGCGAACCCGCCGCCGCAACCGTCCACGACCTGGCCCGCGGTTTGTTCGTGGCCGGACCCTGGCGTCAAGTCGGGCCGCTGCGCCTGTTCGGTCACAGCATGGGCGCTGTCGTCGCCTTCGAGTTCGCCAGGATCGCCGAATCCCGTGGCGCTGCAGTGCAACGACTCTGGGCGTCAGCTGCTCCGGCACCGTCAGCTGTCGCGGCCAAGCCCGATTTGCCCACCAACCACGACGATCTCCTCGTCGACATCGCCGACTTCGGTGGGACGGATGCCGATTTGCTTGCCGACCAAGAGTTTGCCGAGCTGCTGGTCAGCGCGATGCGGGCCGATTACCAGGTGATCAACCGCTATACCTGCAGTCCCGATACTCACATCGACGCCGACATTTACGTGCTGGGCGCCCGCGGCGACCGTCGCGTCGATGCCGCCGAACTTCAGCTCTGGCAAGAACACACCGCGGGCGCATTCCAGCTTTCTTGGTACGACGGCGGCCATTTCTACCTCGACGACCACATCGATGCCGTCGTCGCACAGGTGAATGCCGATGGCTGAGGATAGATTCGACGCCGCCGAGCCGATCGTGATCGTCGGCATGGCGCTTGAGGCACCCGGCGGGATCGACACCGCGCAGCGGTATTGGGAGTTGTTGTCGCACGGCCGCGAGGCGTTGAGTCCGTTTCCGACCGACCGCGGCTGGTCGGTCCGCGAGCTGTTCGCCGGGTCACGACGCGCCGGCTTCAAAGAAATCCATGACCGTGGCGGATTCCTCACCGGCGCAACAATGTTCGATCCGGAGTTTTTCGGCATTTCGCCGCGCGAGGCCGTCGCGATGGATCCCCAGCAGCGCGTCGCACTGCGGGTCTCGTGGCGGGCCCTGGAAAACAGCGGAATCAATCCCGACGACATGGCCGGCCACGACATGGGTTGCTACCTCGGCGCTTCGGCTACCGGCTACGGGCCGCAGATGGCCGAGTTCTCCGAGTTCAGCGGTCATCTGCTGGCCGGGACCGCCCTGAGCGTGATATCCGGTCGGATCGCTTACACCCTGGGATCGGTGGGTCCGGCGGTGACGATCGACTCGTCGTGCGCTTCGGCGCTGGTGGCTTTTCACGCGGCCGTGCGCGCACTGCAGAACGGTGACTGCGACCTGGCGCTGGCCGGCGGAGTGAATGTGCTGGGCTCGCCGGGGTTTTTCGTGGAGTTCTCCAAACAACACGCCCTGTCCGACGACGGCCACTGCCGCGCCTACAGCGCGCAGGCCAGCGGGACTGTCTGGGCGGAGGGAGCGGCAGTCTTTGTGCTGCAACGAAAGTCAGCAGCGCAACGCGAGGGTCGGCACATTCTGGCTGAAGTCCTCGGTAGCGCCACCAACCACGACGGTCGTAGCGCCGGGCTGAGCGCGCCGAACGGTGCGGCCCAGGTCAGCTTGTTCCGTCGTGCCTTGAGCCAGGCGGGGATCGGTCCTGAGCAGGTTGGCATGGTCGAGGGGCATGGCACCGGCACCAGGCTCGGTGACCGGACCGAGTTGCAGTCGTTGGCGGCAACGTACGGCGACACCGAACCTGAGCGCGGAGCCCTGTTGGGTTCGGTGAAATCCAACCTGGGCCACGCCCTGGCCGCCAGCGGCGCACTAGGGTTGGCGAAAATTCTGGTGGCCGCC
Organism: Mycobacterium sp.; assembly: GCF_036490025.1. Classification (GTDB taxonomy): domain Bacteria; phylum Actinomycetota; class Actinomycetes; order Mycobacteriales; family Mycobacteriaceae; genus Mycobacterium. Next base: position 32,295 of record NZ_DASXEP010000167.1, read on the forward strand.
GAGCATGGCGCGATACCGCCCACCCTGCACACCGCTGAGGCTAGTCCCGAAATCGACTGGGAAAGGCAGGGTTTGCGCCTCGCGACTGCTTTGACCCCTTGGCCCGCGGTCGACGGGCAGCGTGTCGCGGCGACCTCGGCGTTCGGAATCGCCGGTACCAACGCCCACGTCATCGTCTCACTTCCCGAGGTCGCGTGATGCTCGCACAACCGTTGCCCGATGGCCGTGTGCCGGTATTGCTTTCGGCGCATGACGAAAAGCTGATCAGTCAGGATGCGTCGGCGATCCTGGATTACCTGGACCGCGTCGAGGTGGATCACGATCCGACTGCTGACGTCGCATCGACCCTGATGCGCCTGCGACGGGTACGACGGCATCGCGCCGTGCTGCGGGCGGCCGATCGCAGCGAGCTGGTTTCCGGTCTGTCGGCGCTGGTCCGCAACGACGAGCATCCATTGGTCACTCGGTCCTCGAAAAGTGTTGTGCCGTCTATCGCCTTCGTGTTTCCCGGGCAGGGCAACCAGTGGCAATCGATGGGGACGGACGCCTACCGGCGACTGCCGGCATATCGGGCCGAGGCCGACCGCTGCGCAGAAGCGTTCGATGCGGCCGGGCTGCCCTCGCCGCTGTCTTATCTGCAGCGCGACCAGGAACAGAATTGGTCGCGGATCCAGATTCAGGGAGCGCAATTCGTCCACTCGGTCAGCCTTGCCGCGCAGTGGCGATTCTGCGGATTGCTTCCCGGCATCACCATCGGACACAGCCTCGGTGAGGTCGCGGCGGCCTATGTGGCCGAGAAGATTTCGTTGCCCGACGCGGTCGCCTTGGTCGGTGCGCGCGCAGCGGTGATAGACCGGTTGACGGGCGACTACGCGATGGCGGTGCTTGGTGCCGGCCTGAGCGATGCCCACACGTTGATCGGCGAGATATCGGGCTGGCTGGAGGTGTCCGCGGTCAACGGGCCGTCGGCGACCGTGGTGTCGGGTGACCATGACGCGGTGATCGCCGCGGCCGAGCTGGCCAGACGGCGTGGCGTGTTCGCTCATCAACTCACCGTCGACTATCCGGGTCATACCAGCGCGCTGCGGCCGCTGCGCGCAGAGTTGACTGAGCTGCTGCCCAAGTCGGCTTTCCGCGACGGCCCGATGCCCTTCATCGGCTCGGCCATCGGTGCGGAGGTCGGCAGTGATGTCGATTTCGAACAGTATTGGTATGAAAGCTTGTGCGGCACTGTGCGGTTCGACCGGGCGGTGGTGGCCGGCCAAAAGTGCGGAACCGACACATTCGTCGAATTGTCCGCACACCCGGCATTGTTGTATCCGCTTGTCGAACTGGTCGGTGACGACTCGGCGGTGATTGTCGGCTCCGGTCACCGGGACGGATCGATCACCGAGGTGTTGTCGGCCAACATCGCCGCCGTCGCAATTGCCGATCCGGGCTACCCATGGGCGGATGCGATACCCGGCGGTGTCCGAGCACCGCTGCGCGGGTTCCCGAATGCGCCGATGCGAGCTGTGCATCTGTGGGCCGCGCCGGCACCTGTGACCAGCTCGCCGCGCGAGCCGGCTACCGCGCTCACCGTCGCCGTCGAGGATTGGCAGCCAACCGACTTGCCGGCGGCTGCCCCCGGTACGCGGTGTGGCATCGCAATCGTCGGCGACAGCGGCGCACCGCTGACACAGCTACTGACCGCCGCGGCGTCGACACATCATGGATGTGAGCCGGTGCCGCCGAGCGAGGCGGAAGTCGTTGCGGTGATAGCGCCGGAACTCACTGCGCTCGACGTCATCGACGCCGTCGAACAGATCGCCGGCCGAACCGATGTGGGGCTCCCGGACTACCAGGCGATTATCGGCCCCCGATGCCGAATCGTGTGGCTGCTTACCGCCGGCGGCGAACGGGTTCTTTCCGGCGACGCGTCCCCCAGCCCGGCGCAGGCAGCGCTGGCCGCGATGCACCGCAGTGTCGGCTTCGAGTTCGGCGACCAGACGTTCGGAAGTCTCGACCTCCCCGCGGGCGGCGTCGACGAGCGCACCGCGGTTACCGTCCTGGACGCGCTTCTCGGTGACGCCGGTGTCATGGCGCTGCGCAGCGGCACGTCCGGGTCGCGACACTTTGTCCGGACGCTGCGCGAAGACCGCGGTTCCGCGGCCGCGCGGCCACTGGATGCGTCCCGGTTGGAAAACGTGGTGATCACCGGCGGCGGCGGGGCGATCGGCCTGCGTTACGCGCAGTACTGCATACAACACGGGGCGCGCAGAATAATCCTGTTGAGCCGCAATGGTGTTGAACGCGAGACGCTGAGCTGGTTGGTAAGCCAGTATCACGTGGAAGTGCATGCACCGCAATGCGATATCACCGATCGGTCGGCGGCATCAGCAGTCGCCGCCGACTACGCCGGCCCCGGCGCAACGATGCTGATCCATACCGCGGGAATTGCCACGGCAAGCCTGCGTGCCGAGCTCACCGGCGCCGACATCGCGGCGGTGTGCGGGGCGAAGGTGACCGGGCTGGCGGTGCTGGCCGATGTGTGGCCACTGCAGCCGGACTGCCGGATCTTGGCCTGTTCGTCGGTGTTCGGGGTCTGGGGCGGTCAGGGTCACGCCGCCTACGCGGCATCGAACCGGATGCTGGATACGCTGGCCGCCCAGCTGCGCTCGAGGGGCCTGGACTGCACGGCAATTCGATGGGGATTGTGGCAGGACGCCGGAGTCGTGGAGGCAGCCGAGATCGCGCGCACGCAACGTTCGGGTCTTGTCGCGATGCGGCCCGAATTGGCGATGGAGGCCAGCTTGGGCCGGTATGGCGACGACCCACTGATTTTCGAGGCCGACTTCGACCGGCTCCGGGTGTTCTTCGAGAGCCAGGGAATCTCGATGCCGTTCGACCTGTCAGCGGGCCTCGGGAATGCCGGGCCGCACAACCACTCCGGCGCGCAACCGCTCGCCGACGTCGTGCGCGCCGAGCTCGCGGCCACGTTGCATCTGGGGGCTTCGATGTCGATCGACCCGGCCTCATCGCTGATCGACCTCGGTCTGGATTCGCTGTTGGCGCTCGACCTGCGCCGGCGACTGCGCCGGACCGTGGGGCATTCGGCTCCGGTAGCACGGATGCTCGGCGGGATCACCGTCAACGAATTGGTCGAGGTGTTGGGCGCCGGCGCGGCCAACGGCCAAGACATGCGGAAGGTTGGAATCCACGCGTGACTGACACCACCGACCTCGGCACGCTCGACGCGCAACGCCTGGAACTGCTGCGCCGCAAGATCGCTGAGCGTGGCCTGGCTCGACCGTCGGTCGCTGGGCGGCCTCCGGAGATGTCCGACGGCCAACGCCGGATGTGGTTCGTGCAGTCGGCCGACCCCGGCAGCGCGCTGCTCAACATCTGCGTCTCCTATCGCGTCACCGGCCGGGTTGATGTCGCACGGCTGCGGCAGGCGGTGGAAGCCGTAGCGCTGCGCCACCCGATATTGCGCACGACGTACCAGACCGACGGGGACGGCAATCCGTATCCCGTCATTCGTGACGAGGTGCGACCGGGCTGGGCGGAGCACGACCTGTCCGGGCTTGCCGAGCAGGCCCGTCGGCTCAGGCTGGAAGTGCTGGCGCAGCGGCTGTTTTCGCAGGCGTTCGACCTGACCCAGGATTCGCCGCTGCGGATTGCGGCCGTGCGGGTGGGCACCGACGCGCTGATGCTGCTGCTCACCGCGCACCACGTCGCCTGGGATGACGGTTCGTGGGCGCTCTTCTTCACCGACCTGACTCGTGCCTACTCCGACCGCACCACGGCGACTACGGGCGTCGCCGCCGATCCGGTCGGCAGCAGTGACGAAGACCAGGCCTACTGGCGCTCGTTGATGACGGATCTGCCTGAGCCGCTTGAGCTTCCCGGTCCCAACGGCTCAGTTGTTCCCAGCACCTGGCGCGCACAGCGAGCCACCGCACGGCTGTCGGCGCAGACTGTCGACCGTGCCGCCGCGCTCGCCCGGGAAACCGGAGCCACCCCCTACATGGTGTTGATGGCCGCGTTCGGCGCGTTGGTGCATCGCTACACCCACGCATCCGACTTCCTGGTTGCCACCCCGGTGCTGAACCGCAACGCGGGGACCGAGAACGCGATCGGCTATTACGGCAACACCCTGGTGATGCGGATGCGGCCGGAATCGACGCTGACATTCCGTGAGCTTCTTGCGCAAACCCGGGACAGCGCGGTGGGCGCCCTTGCCCACTCCCGCGTCGACCTGGAATGGCTGGTGCGCGCCGCCAACCCCGACCGCAGGCACGGAGCCGAGCGAATGACCCGGGTCAGCTTCGGACTACGCGAACCCGACGGCGGTGGGTTCTGCCCGCCGAACGTGCGGTGCGAGCGCGCCGAATTGCGCGGCCACGTCAGCCAACTGCCGCTGAGCGTGATGGTCGAACTAGCCGGTGGTGCAGCCGGTTCCGGGCGCGGCGCAGTCGTCGAAGCCGAGTACCTGGTCGAGGTTCTGGATCGGCCACTGGTGGATCAACTGCTGCGGCACTATGGCGTCCTGTTGGACAACGCGCTGGCCGACCCGGATATCACACTGTCGGCCTGCGGCCTGATGAGCGACGCCGACGCCGAGTGGTTGCGGCAGGTCTCGTCCGGTGAAGACTTCGTCACCCCGGCCGGCACGCTGCCGGGCCTGGTCGCTCGGCGCGCGGCCCTGACCCCGGATGCCGTCGCGGTCGTCTACGAAGGGCGCCAGTACAGCTATCGCGAGGTCGACGAAGAGGCAAACCGATTGGCGCACTGGCTGATCGGGCAGGGCATCGGCACCGAAGACCGGGTCGCGGTGCTACTCGACAAGTCGCCGCAACTGGTCATCACCGCGCTGGGGATACTCAAAGCCGGAGCGGTCTACCTACCCGTCGACCCGACTTATCCGGACGACCGGGTGGCGTTCATCCTGGATGATGCTGCGGCGAAATTGGTGCTGCGCGAACCGGTCACCGGGCTGGCGGACTATCCGGCGACCGAACCGGGAAGCGGCGAACTGCTGCGGCCACTGAGCCCGGCCAACACCGCTTACCTGATCTACACCTCGGGTTCGACCGGGCTGCCCAAGGGCGTTCCGGTGCCACACGCGCCGATCGCCGAGTACTTCGTATGGTTCGGTGCGGAATATCGAGTCGACGAAACAGATCGGCTGCTTCAGGTGGCCTCGCCCAGCTTCGACGTGTCCATCGGCGAAATCTTCGGGACTCTGATTTGCGGTGCACGGCTGGTGATTCCACGTCCAGACGGTCTGCGCGACATCGGATACCTGACCGAGCTGCTGCGGCGGGAGGGCATCACCTCGATGCACTTTGTTCCGTCGCTGCTCGGATTGTTCCTCTCGCTGCCCGGCGTCAACCAGTGGCGCACCCTGCGGCGGGTGCCGATCGGTGGTGAGCCGTTGCCCGGCGAGATCGCCGACAAGTTCCACGCCACCTTTGATGCGCTGCTGTACAACTTCTACGGGCCCACCGAAACCGTCGTGAACGCCACCAGCTACCCGGTCCAAGGCGCTCAGGGGACCCGGGTGGTGCCGATCGGCCGGCCCAAGATCAACACCCAGGTGCATCTGCTCGATGATGCGCTGCAACCGGTTCCGGTGGGCGTGATCGGTGAAATCTACATCGGTGGAACGCATGTCGCGCGGGGCTACCACCGCAGGCCCGGTCTGACTGCCGAACGCTTCGTCGCCGATCCGTTCACCCCCGGCGCGCGGCTTTACCGTTCCGGCGACCTGGCCCGCCGCAACGCCGACGGCGACATCGAATTCGTCGGCCGCGCAGACGAACAGGTCAAGATCCGGGGTTTCCGCATCGAGCTCGGCGAGGTCGGCGCGGCGATCTCGGTGGACCCCAGCGTCGGGCAGGCGGTCGTGCTGGCCGCGGACCTGCCGCAGCTGGGCAAGAGCCTGGTGGGTTACGTGACGCCGGCCGACGGCGCCGGCTGCGAAACCGTTGACCTCGAGCGGATCCGGGCGAGGGTGGCGGCAGCGCTGCCGGAGTACATGACCCCGGCGGCCTACGTGGTGCTCGACGAGATACCGATCACCACGCACGGAAAGATCGATCGCACGGCGCTGCCGGAGCCGGAGATCATGGCGAAGGCGCAATACCGCGACCCCGCCACCGCGTCCGAACGCCGGATCGCCGCAATGTTTTCCGGTTTGCTCGGCCACAATCGGGTCGGTGTGGACGACTCGTTCTTTGATCTCGGCGGTCATTCGCTGGTGGCCACCAAGCTGGCCACCGCCATCCGTTCGGAATGCGGAGTCGAGGTGGGCATCCGGGACATCTTCGAGCTCGCTACCGTCGGCGTGTTGGCGCAGCGGGTCGATGAGCTGCGGTCCGGTGGGCGGGCGCAGTCGCGACCCACGCTGGTCGCGACCGCCCACGATGAGCCGCTGCCACTGTCGGCATCCCAACTGCGTAGCTGGTTCGCCTACCGCGTCGATGGGCCGAGCCCGGTCAACAACATCCCGTTCGCCGCCAGGCTGACCGGGCCGTGGGACATCGACGCGTTGATCGCCGCGGTCGGTGACGTCGTCGCCCGGCACGAAATTCTGCGCACCACCTACATCGACGCGGACGGTGTCCCGTACCAAGTGGTCAACCCGGTGAAAGCGCTGACCGTGCGCCGGGCCCAAGGCGACGGCGAGGACTGGTTACAGCGGCAACTCGAGGCCGAGCGCAGGCACTGCTTCGAACTGGATCGCGAGTGGCCGATCCGGGTCGCTGTGCTGCACACCGGCGATGCCGGTGAACATGTGCTGTCGCTGGTCGTCCATCACATCGCATCCGACCACTGGTCTGCCGGCGTGCTGTTCGCCGACGTCATCACCGCCTACCGCGCTCGGCGTGACGGCGAACCTCCGTCGTGGCGGCCGCTTCGCGTGCAGTACGCCGATTACGCTGCGTGGCAACGCACTTTCCTGGGCGACCCGGGCGGCCAGGAGACGGCCGTCGCCGCGGAACAGCGCGACTACTGGACCAGCCAGCTGGCGGGGCTGCCGGAAGACAGCGGGCTGCGACCCGACTTTCCACGTCCGCCGCTGCCCGGCGGGGACGGCGAATCGGTGACATTCCGGATCGATTCGACGACCCGGGCCAAGCTCGCCGACCGGTGCCGCGAGTTGGGCATCACCGAGTTCATGGCGCTGCAGGCCGCCGTCGCGGTGGTGCTGCACAAGGCGGGAAGTGGTGTGGACATCCCACTGGGTACGCCGGTCGCCGGGCGTTCCGAGGCCGAGCTCGACCAGCTGATCGGTTTTTTCGTCAATATTCTGGTGCTGCGCAACGACTTACGTGGTAACCCCACCCTGCGCGAGGTGCTGACGCGGGCGCGGGAAACCGCGCTGGGCGCCTACGCCCACCAGGATCTGCCGTTCGACCGGGTGGTCGACAGCGTCAGCCCGGTGCGATCGCTGTCGCGTAACCCGCTGTTTCAGGTCATCGTGCACGTGCGCGATCACCTGCCCGCGTCACGAGTCGTCGAATCCGCGGCCCACGGCGGCCAGGACACGGTGTGCACATCGCTGGACCCGGTTTTCGACATGGCGCATGCGGACCTCAGCGTCAACTTCTTCGGAACCGACGGATCTGACGACGCGGGCTATCTGGGCCACCTGATTTTCCGCACCGAGCTCTACCAGCGAAACACCGTCGAACGGTTGGCGGGCTGGCTTACTCGTGTCGTCACCGAGTTCGCCGACGACATCGATCAGAGTTTGCGCGACGTGGTGTTGACCGGCCCGGACGAGCAGCGCCGGATCCTGGCGGAGTGGAGTCGCGGCGACCAGCCGCCGTCCGACCGGCCACGCACCGTGCCGGAGATGCTCGAGTCCAGCAGGCGGCTTGGCGGCGGACGCATTGCGGTGCGCTGTGCCGGTGAGGATCTCGACTACGGTGCCCTGCACCGCCATTCGGATAACCTGGCTGCGCTGCTCACCGATCGCGGTGTGCGGCCGGGATCCTTCGTCGGGCTCTCGACGCGACGGGGCATCGACATGGTGGTGGCGCTGGTGGCCATCGTCAAGGCCGGCGCCGCGTACTTCCCGATCGATCCCGGCTATCCGTTGGCGCGCAAGCAGTTCATGCTCGACGACGTACGGCCTCAGGTTGTGCTGGCAACCGTGGAAGCGCTGGACACCATGCCGGGCGAGTCTGCGGCCGCTGTCGTGCTACTCGACGACGCCGAGGTGCGGGCCGCTGTCGAGAATTCGGAGCCGCCCAGATCCAGTCCGCGGCTGCCGCACCCGGACGATCCGATGTATCTGGTCTTCACGTCCGGATCGACCGGAAAGCCCAAGGGGGCGGTAGGTACTCAGCGTGCGATGGCTGCCCGGCTGGATTGGCAGCTGCGGCACTACCCGCCGAAGACCGAGGACATCCGCCTGTCGCAAGCCTCGATGACCTTCCTCGAAGGCGGCATGGAGCTGTTGGCCGGCTTGGCCGCGGGCGCCATCATGATCCTGGCCGACGACACCGAGCATCGCGATGCGGAAGCCCTTGCAGCACTGATGAAGCGTGAATCGGTCGCACAAATCACCGCGGTTCCCAGCCTGGTGTCTGCGCTCGTGGACAGCGCACCGGATGCGGTGCGATCGCTGGCTCGGCTGGTGTGTGGTGGTGAGCCGGTGAGCATTTCGTTGCTGGAGCGGTTGACGGCCGCGAGCGCCGACAGCGCCGGACACGGTCCCGCGCTGTTGAACAACATCGGCTCGACCGAGACCTCCGGCGCGGTATGCCGAGGGCCGCTGAGCCCGCCCAGTCCGCTGGTCGGATCCCCGGTGGCAGGGGCGCAGGCCTACCTGCTGGACGACGGGCTGCGCCCGGTGCCGGTGGGTGTGGTGGGCGAGTTGTACTACGCCGGTGACCAGTTGGCCCGTGGCTACTGGAAGCGCCCCGGTCTGACCGCTGCACGATTTATTGCCAATCCGTTTGGCGCCGAACCCGGTGGCCGGTTGTATCGCAGCGGCGATCTGGCCCGGTGGACCGCAGACGGCCAGTTGGAGTTCGCCGGTCGCGCCGACCATCAGGTGCAGGTGCGCGGATTCCGGGTGGAGCTCGCCGAGGTCGAGGCCGCGCTGACCGCCGCCGATGGCGTCGCCGGCGCGGCCGCACGTACCTGGGAGGTGCACGACGGCACCAGCCTGGCCGGATACGTTGTGCCGCAACAGCCCATCACCGGGGATACCGAGAAGGCGGCATTCGCTGCATCAGTGCGTGCCGCCGTCAGCACGACGCTGCCGGGATACATGGTGCCGTCGTCGCTGACGGTGCTCGACGCGCTGCCGAAGACCGAGTCGGGCAAACTGAACCGGCCGGGGCTGCCACGGCCGGCGGTCAGCACCAGCGGCCAGACCGAACCGTCGCGCACCGACACCGAGCGCGCGCTGGCAGCGTTGTTTACCGACTTGCTGTCGACCCCCGACGTCGGGCGATTCGACGACTTCTTCGCACTCGGCGGCGACAGTATCCTGTCGGTCCAATTAGCCTCGCGGGCAAGGGCGGTCGGCTTGGCCGTCAATCCGCGCATGGTGTTCGAGAATCCGACTGTGCAGCAACTGGCGGCCGCTATCGATGAGGTGGACGCGCTCGACGCCGGCCAGCCAGGCGAAACCCGGTTCGAGCCGATGAGTACTTCGGGCCTGTCGTCCACCGACTTGGCTGCGGTGACGCAGCTGTGGTCGAAGGCACGAGACGGAACATCATGACGGCCACCGAAACCCAGGCCGAAGAAGCCGGCGTCACGCCCGACATTGAGGACGTGATGGCGCTGAGCCCGCTTCAAGAGGGCCTGTATTCACTGACCGCGCTGGCCGAATTCGCCGAAGGCGAACCGGCCGACGATCCGTATGTGATCGGAATGGCCGCCGACATCTACGGCACGCTCGACGTCACGTTGCTGCGTGACTGTGCGGCGAAAATGTTGATCCGGCACCCGAATTTACGGGCCAGCTTCTTCAGCCGGGGAATCGCAAGACCCGTGCAGATCGTGCCGTCGCGAGTCGAGCTGCCGTGGCGCGATGTCACCGGCACTGAAGACAACATCGAGGCGCTGGAAGCCGACGAGCGCCGCCGCCCGTTCGACCTCGAGCGGTTGCCGGCCATCCGGTTCATGCTCGTCGAATTACCAGATGCGCGTTGGCGTTTGGTGATCACCGCGCACCACATTGTCATCGACGGCTGGTCGCTCCCGGTGTTCGTCGCGGAGATGATGGTCCTGTATCGCGCCGGCGGCGATCCCGGCGCGCTGCCGGTTGCACCACGTCCGTACCGCGACTACATCGGCTGGCTCGCGAGCCGCGATCAGGGAGCGAGCCAACGAGTTTGGCGGCAGCATCTCGCCGAGCTGCCCGGTCCGACGTTGCTTGCGGCGGCGTTCGGCGGGCAGGACACCGGCCGCACATCGACACGCCTGCCACGCCGTACCGAGTTGCAGCTGGACGGGACAGCCACCGAGCGACTGGTCACGGGTGCCCGCTCGCACGGTGTCACGCTGAACACCTTGCTACAGATGGCGTGGGCGGTGATCTTGTCGCGTCTGACCGACCGCACCGACGTGGTGTTCGGAGTAACGGTCTCGGGCAGGCCCGCCGAGCTGGCCGGTGTCGAGACCATGGTCGGGCTGTTCATCAACACCGTGCCGCTACGAGTGCACCTGAACGACGCTGCCACGGTCGGTGAGCAGTGCCGTGCCGTGCAACGTGATTCGGCGACACTGCGCGAACACAGCTACCTCGGGCATGCCCAACTGCGGGCACTGGGCGGTGTCGGCGAAATGTACGACACCCTGCTGGTCTACGAGAACTTCCCGACCGGTGGCATGTCGGCGGGAGACGCGTTGGACGGCACCGGTGTCACATTTCATCCCGCGGCGGTGGAAAGCCTCACCCATTTCCCGATCGTGCTCGCCGCCCACATGGCCGACGACGGGCTGGTGCTGATGGTCGAAGTCATCGACGGTGCGCTGGGAAAGACGACCGCCGCCGCACTCGGCGACCGGCTGCTGTCAACCGCCGGGCAGCTGCTGGATCGGTGGGACCGCCCGCTGCGCGACGTCAGCGTCCTGCTCGCCGAGGAGGCCGCACCGCTGGGCGCGGGCTCGACGAGACCGGCAGCGGCGCAGGGCATTCACACCCGCTTTGCGGAGATCGCTGCCCAGACACCCGAGAGCCCGGCCGTCAGTTGGGCGGCCGGGGCACTGAGCTACCGCGAACTCGACGCGGCCGCCAATCGGCTGGCCGGTGTGCTCGCCGCCCGCGGCGCAGGTGCTGAAACCCCGGTCGCCATCAAGCTTTCCCGCGGCCCGGACTACATCGTGGCTATTCTCGCGGCGCTCAAAGCCGGTGCGACCTACGTGCCGTTGGAGCCGGGAATGCCCGCAGAACGGGTGAACTCGATTCTGCGCCAATGCGGCGCCAGGATCGTCGTCGACGAAGACTTCAGCAGCGACGGTCCCGACGATTTCCGGCCCGTCGACGTCAACCCCCAGCGGGCCGCCTACGTGGTGTTCACCTCCGGAACAACCGGAGAACCCAAGGGAGTCATCGGAACACACGCCGCGGTCGGCGCCTACGCCGATGACCACGTGGATCATGTGCTGCGACCCGCGGCGGCCCGGCTTGGCCGCACGCTGCGCATCGCACACGCGTGGTCCTTCGCGTTCGATGCGGCCTGGCAGCCGTTGGCTGCGCTGCTCGGCGGGCACGTCGTGCACGTCGTCGACGAACACACTCAAACGGATGCCGAGGCGTTGGTCGCAGCCATCGCCGAACACGGCCTCGACATGATCGACACCACCCCGTCGATGTTCGCCCAACTGAAGGCGGCCGGGCTGCTGACACGGGTGCCGCTGGCCGTGCTGGCGCTGGGCGGTGAAGCGCTCGGCGGCGGGGCCTGGTCATTCATCCGGATGCAGTGCCGCAGCACCGGAATGACGGCGTTCAACTGCTATGGGCCCACCGAGACCACGGTCGAGGCGGTAGTGGCCGCGATTGACGAGCACGACGAGCCGTCGATCGGGCGGCCCACTCAGCAGACCCGCGGCTACGTGCTGGACTCGGCATTGCGCGCGGTGCCATCCGGGGTCGCGGGGGAGTTGTACCTCGGCGGCGCGCAGCTGGCCCGCGGTTATCTGGGCCGCGCACCCGAGACCGTTCAGCGCTTCGTCGCCGATCCCTTCGTCGCCGGCGAACGGATGTACCGCACCGGCGATCTGGTGCGGCGCCAGCCTGACGGCTCTTTGCGATACCTGGGACGCGCCGATGCGCAGGTGAAAATCCGCGGCCATCGGGTGGAGCCCGCCGAGATCGCCGTCGCGCTGGAGTCACACCCGGCGGTGCGGCATGCGAGCGTCGTGGTGCACGAGCGGCATGGCGTTCCGCGGTTGACTGCGTATGTGGCAGTGGCGGATTCGTCGGACAACTCACTATCGGTCACCGAGCTGCGCCGCATGCTGATCACCCGGTTGCCCCGCTACATGGTCCCGCAACGCATCGTCGTCGTCGACGACGATATCCCGCTGACCCTCAATGGCAAAGTGGACGAATCAGCCTTGGCGGCAATCGATTCAGTGCATATTGCGGAATCCAGCGGGACCGAACCGGAAACGGTCACCGAATCCGCGCTGACCGAATTGCTCTCGAAAGTCCTGCAGGTCGGCGCAATCGACCCGGACGCTGACTTCTTGGAGCTGGGCCTGGACAGTATCGTGGCCCTCTCGGTTGTGCAGTCGGCGCGTTGGCGCGGTATCCCGCTGCGCGCCCGGCTGGTGCTGGAGTGCGGCAGCGTCCGCGAACTCGCTGCCGCCATCGACGCCGAAGCCGCCCGGGCCGACGGCGCGACGGCCGATGCAGAAGCCGAAAGCGGGCCGATACCGCTGTTGGCCAATGCGCAGTGGCTCTATGAATTCGGCGAGCCGCGCAGGCTGGCGCAGGCTGAGGCCATTCGGTTGCCGGCTGAAGTGACCGGTGAGCAGCTGCGGACGGCGCTGTCGGCCATCGTCGACGGTCACGAGGTGCTGCGTAGTCGGCTGGACCGCGCCACCATGACCCTGCACGCCGGACAACTCGGCGACTTTCTCACCGAGGTGTCGGTTCCCGGCGACTTGCAGATAGCTGTCGGCACCCACACCGGCCAAGCCATCGACAGCCTCGACCCGGAACGCGGAAAGCTGCTGGCGGCAATCTGGCTGCGGCCACCGAGTGGTCAGAGCGTGCTGCTGCTGGCCGCCCACGTCCTGGCCATGGACCCGGTGTCGTGGCAGGTGGTACTCGGCGAGCTCGACGCGAGCTTGCATGCACTCATCGCCGGTACGGCCCCTGCCCCCGTCCGCGAGCAGACCAGCTACCGGCGCTGGGCCAAGGCCCTGACCGAACGAGCCGAATCCCTTGACAGCGAACCATATTGGCTGGCACAACTCGAAGGCGACGATCCCGATCTCGGTCAGCGACGGCTCCGGCCGGACCGCGACCGGGCCGGCGGGCTACTGGTGCAAACAGCGATGCTCGACGTGGACAGCACAGGCCGGCTGCTGAGGTCCGGCTTGCCCGTCTTCGAGGTACTGATCGCCGCAGCGTCCCGGATGGTGACCCGGTGGCGGCTAGACCGCGGCCAGCCGACGCCGCCGCCGCTGCTCGCGCTGGAAACCCACGGCCGCGCTGACGCCCTGGTCGACATCACCGAGACGGTGGGGCTGCTGAGCGCGATCTATCCGCTGCGGGTGGATACCGAAGATCCGCGCCGGGTGCGGGAATTGCTGTCGGCCGTCCCGGGTGACGGGATCGACTACGGGCTGCTGCGTTATCTCCGCGGCGACACCGCCGACCGGCTTGCCGGCTTCAGCGGACCGCAGTTACTGCTGAACTATCTGGGTCGCGCCGATGTCGGCGCTACCAGTGGACTGTGGCTGGATCGTGGTCTGCTGACCGGGGTTTCGCCGCTACCCGAGCCTGAACTGGCGGTGCGTTACGAGCTGAGTCTGGTCGCCACGGTGCTCGGCACCGGCGATCACCAAGTGCTGGTGACTCAGTGGCGCGCGCTGCCAGACATCCTCAGCGAATCGGATATCGCTGCGTTGCAATCGCTTTGGACGCAGGCGCTGAAGGAGATCGTGACATGACCACGCTTGTAGTGCTCGGTGCCGGGGTAAAGGCAGTCGCGGTCGCCGCGAAAGCCCAGGTGCTGACCGAGATGGGTGTCGACGCGCCGAACGTGGTGGCCATCGAGCGGATCGGGGTCGGGGCCAACTGGCAGGCCAGCGGCGGCTGGACCGACGGTGCGCAGCGGCTGGGGACCAGCCCGGAAAAGGACGTCGGCTTCCCGTACCGCTCGTCGTTGGTGCCGCGCCGCAATGCCGAACTCGACGAGCGGATGACGCGGCACAGCTGGCAGTCCTATCTCATCGGCACCGGTCAGTTCGCCCAGTGGATCGATCGCGGTCGACCGGCGCCGACCCACCGGCGGTGGAGCCAGTACCTGCGCTGGGTGGCCGACCAGATCGGCATGAATGTGGTCTACGGCGAGGTCGACCGTCTTGCCGTGGACGGTGAACGGTGGGCGCTGCACACCGACGAAACCACCGTGCACGCCGACGGATTGATGATCACCGGCCCCGGGCAGGCCGAACGATCGTTGTTGCCGGGCAATCCACGGGTGCTGTCGATCGCCCAGTTCTGGCATCGTGCGGGACAGCAGGAGCGGATCAACGCAGAGCGGGTGGCGGTCATCGGCGGCGGCGAGACAGCCGCGGCCATGCTCAACGAGCTTTTCCGGCACCGGGTTTCGACCATCACCGTGATTTCACCGCAGGTCACGCTGTTCACCCGCGGTGAAAGCTTCTTCGAGAACACGCTGTTCTCCGATCCCACCGACTGGACGGCGCTGACGGTCGACGAACGACGCGACGCGATCGCACGCACCGACCGCGGGGTGTTCTCGTCCAACGTCCAGGACGCGTTGCTGGCCGACGACCGCATCCGTCATCTACGCGGGCGAGTCGCCCACGCGGTGGGCCGCGACGAACAGATCCGGCTGACCTTGTCCACCAACCGGGGCAGCGAAAACGTGGAGACCATCCATGGTTTCGACTTGGTCATCGATGGGTCGGGCGCCGACCCGTTGTGGTTCACCACGCTGTTCAGCCAGGACGCGCTCGACCTGCTGGAGTTGGGCTTGGGCGGCCCGCTGACCGGTGATCGTCTGCAGGATGCGATCGGTCATGACCTCGCCGTCATCGACGTTGCCCCGAAGCTGTTCTTGCCCAACCTCGCCGGGCTCAATCAGGGCCCCGGTTTTCCCAACCTCAGTTGTCTGGGGCTGCTGTCCGATCGGGTGCTGGGCGCCGATCTGGGCTCCGGCGCCGATCTTGCGATCAGGAGAGATGATGAGCACCAATCCCTTCGATGACGAGGCCGGCACCTTCGTGGTGCTGGTCAACGACGAAGACCAGCACAGCTTGTGGCCGACATTCGCCGACGTGCCGGCCGGCTGGCATACGGTCTTCGGCGCGGCCGGTCGCGCCGAGTGCCTGGCCTACGTCGAGGCGAATTGGACCGATATGCGACCGCGGAGCCTCCGCGACGCGAACGACCACTGATGGCGCGCGGGTTCCAGGGCGCGGTACTGCGGGGCTTCGGCGCCCGCGACCACATGGCGACCGTGGTCGAAATCATCCACATCGCACCGCATTTCGTGCGGATACGGATGGAATCACCGACCCTGTTCCAGGAGGCCAAGGCCGAGCCCGCGGCGTGGCTGCGGTTCTGGTTCCCCGACCCCGAAGGATCGAGCACCGAGTTTCAGCGCGCATACACGATCTCTGAGGCCGACCCGCCCGCCGGCCGTTTCGCCGTCGACGTGGTGCTGCACGACCCGGCCGGCCCGGCGTCGTTGTGGGCGCGCGCCGTCGAACCCGGCGCGACGATCGCAATGATGTCGTTGATGGGCTCGTCGCGGTTCGACACGCCCGACGAGCAGCCCGCCGGCTACCTGTTGATCGGTGACTCGGCGTCGATTCCGGGCATCAACGGGATCATCGGAATCGTTCCCGACGATGTCCCGATCGAGGTGTATCTCGAGCAGCACGACGACAACGACAGGCTGATCCCGCTCGCGCAGCACCCCCGGCTGCGGGTGCACTGGACCGCCCGGCGGGACGAGAAGTCGCTGGCCGCGGCGATCGAAAGCCGGGACTGGTCGGACTGGTACGCCTGGGCGACACCGGAAGCCACCACGCTCAAGCATGTCCGGACCCGGCTGCGCGACGACTTCGGCTTTCCCAAGTCGGAGGTCCACGCTCAGGCCTACTGGAGTGCGGGCCGCGCAATGGGCATCCGCCGCGGCGATGAGCCGGCAGCAGCCGACACCGTCGACCCTGCCGCAGGGCAGTCGGAAAGCGTTGTGGCCCGGGGCAGCTGGCGCGCGCAGGCCGCGGGCCGGTTGCTCGCGCCGCTGCGCTCGGCGCTGATCGTCTCCGGCGTGCTGCAAGCAGTGATCACGCTGGTGCAGCTGGCGCCCTTCGTGCTGCTGGTCGAATTGGCCAGGCTCCTGGTATCCGGCGCCGAGTCGGCACGGTTGAAAGAGGTCGGATTCGCGGCGGTGGCGCTGCTGGGTATCGGCACCCTGCTTGGTGCCGCGCTGACGCTGTGGCTGCACGTTGTCGACGCGCGGTTCGCCGGCGATCTGCGTTCGCGGTTGCTGAGCAAGCTGTCGCGGTTGCCGTTGGGCTGGTTCACCGCCCGCGGGTCGGGGTCGATCAAACAGCTGGTTGCCGACGACACGCTGTCGCTGCATTATCTGGTCACCCACGCCATTCCGGACGCGGTCGCCGCGACCATCGCGCCGCTGGCGGTGCTGGTCTATTTGTTCATCGTCGACTGGCGGGTGGCGCTGGTGTTGTTCGGGCCGGTCCTGGTCTACCTGGTGTTGACGTCGTCGATGACGATCCAGTCCGGCCCGCGGATCCCGCAGTCACAGCGCTGGGCGGAGAAGATGAGCGGCGAGGCCGGCGCCTACCTCGAAGGCCAGCCGGTGATCCGGGTCTTCGGCGGTGCCGCCGCGTCGAGCTTCCGGCGCCGGCTGGATGAGTACGTCGGCTTCCTCATCGACTGGCAGCGGCCGCTGGCCGGCAAGAAGACCCTGATGGATTTGGTCACCCGCCCCTCGACGTTCCTGTGGCTGATCGCCGGGGCCGGCAGTCTGCTAGTCGTCGCGGGCCGGATGAACCCGGTCAACGTGTTGCCGTTCTTGTTGTTGGGCACCACTTTCGGCGCCCGACTGCTCAACATCGCTTACGGGCTCGGCGGCATCCGCGCCGGATTGTTGGCCGCCCGTCGCCTGCAGATCACCCTCGACGAACCGGAGCTCTGCACGCGTGACGAGCCGCGTGCAGTGTCCGGCGACGCCCCGGCGACCGTGGTGTTCGACCGGGTCAGCTTCGGCTATCGCCCCGGCGTGCCGGTGATCAACGACGTTTCGCTGACACTGCGGCCCGGTACGGTGACCGCGCTGGTCGGCCCGTCCGGATCCGGAAAGTCGACGCTGGCCGCGCTGCTGGCCCGCTTCTACGATGTGCAGCAAGGCGCGATAACCGTTGACGGACAAGATATTCGGTCGATGACGGCCGACCAGCTCTACACCCGGGTCGGTTTCGTCTTACAAGAGACGCAACTCGTCCACGGCACCGTCGCCCAGAACATCGCGCTGGCGGTACCCGATGCCACGGCAGCCCAAGTCGAGGCCGCGGCGCGCGAAGCGCAAATTCACGACCGCATCATGCGATTGCCGGACGGCTACAACTCGATGCTCGGTGCCGCCAGCGGCCTGTCCGGCGGCGAACGCCAACGGTTGACGATCGCCCGCGCGATCCTCGCCGACACCGGTGTCCTGATCCTCGACGAGGCCACCGCGTTCGCCGATCCGGAGTCGGAATACCTTGTGCAGCAAGCACTGAACCGACTTACCCGCGACCGCACGGTGTTGGTGATCGCGCACCGGCTGCACACCGTCGCCGGTGCCGACCAGATCGTGGTGCTGGATCACGGCCAGATCGCCGAACGCGGCACCCACGACGAACTGCTCACCGCCCAGGGACGCTATCGACGGCTGTGGGACAGCGGTCGCCGCGATCCGGTAACCGTCACAACCGGGCAGGAGGCGGCGCGGTGATCCGCACCTGGATCGGTCTGGTGCCCGCGGACCGCCGCGGCAAAGTGATCGCCTACACCGTGCTCGCAATGGTCTCGGTGATCGTGCGCGCCGTCGGCACCGTTCTGCTGGTTCCGTTGGTGGGAGCCTTGTTCAGCGACTCGCCCCAGCGGGCGCTGGGATGGCTGGGCTGGCTGACCGCGGCGACGGCGGCCGGATGGGCGGTCGACACCGCCACTGCGCGAATCGGTTTCGACCTCGGTTTCGCGGTGCTCGACCACACCCAGCACGACGTGGCCGATCAGCTGCCGGATGTGCGGCTGGAGTGGTTCAGCGCCGACAACACCGCGACGGCGCGACAGGCGATCGCCGCGACCGGTCCGGAACTCGTTGGGCTGGTGGTCAACCTGCTCACCCCGCTGGTCACCGCCGTGTTGCTGCCGGCGGCCATCGCTGTGGCCCTGCTGCCGGTGTCGTGGCAACTCGGCGTCGCCGCCATGGGCGGTGTGCCACTGCTATTGGGCGCGCTATGGGCGTCCGCGCGACTGGCTCGTCGTGCCGATCACGCCGCCGCCGAGGCAAATACCGCGCTGACCGAACGGATCATCGAGTTCGCCCGAACTCAGCAGGCGTTGCGCGCGGCGCGTCGCGTCGAGCCGGCCAGAAGTCTGGTCGGCGACGCGCTGGCCGCCCAACACGGCGCGACCATGCGGTTGCTGACCATGCAGGTGCCCGGCCAGCTGCTGTTCAGTCTTGCCAGCCAGCTGGCGCTGATCCTGTTCGCCGGCGCGACCACTGCGCTGACCATCACCGGCAGGCTGGCCGTGCCGGAAGCGATCGCCCTGATCGTCGTCGTCGCCCGCTACCTGGAACCGTTCACGTCGATCAGCGAGCTGGGGCCCGCTCTGGAAAGCACCCGCGCCACCCTCGACCGGATCCGCTCGGTGCTCAGCGCGCCGGTGATGGCGGCCGGAACCCAAACGCGGCGCGGCCGCCACGACGCGCCGATCATCGAGTTCGACAACGTTGCGTTCAGCTACGACGATGCCGGCGCGCGGGTGCTCGACGGCGTCAGCTTCACCTTGCAAGCCGGCACCACCACGGCGATCGTCGGACCGTCCGGCTCGGGCAAAAGCACGGTCTTGGCGCTGATCGCCGGCTTGTACCAACCCGCCCGGGGTCGGGTCTTGGTCGACGGGGTCGACGTCGCGACGCTGGACGCCGACTCCCGGCGGGCGGCGAGCAGCGTGGTGTTTCAGCATCCCTATCTGTTCCACGGCACTATTCGCGAGAACGTGTCCGCCGGAGATCCCGGTGCGGGCGAAGCCCAGTTCAGCCGCGCCGTCGCGCTGGCCCGCGTGGACGAACTCAGCGGCCGGCTGCCCGCCGGTATCGAGACGATCGTCGGCGAAGCCGGTTCGGCGTTGTCCGGCGGTGAACGGCAACGGGTCAGCATCGCCCGCGCATTGCTCAAACCGGCGCCGATACTGCTGGTCGACGAGGCGACCAGCGCGTTGGACACCGAGAACGAGGCCGCCGTCGTCGACGCGCTCACCGCCGATCCGCAACCGCGGACCCGGGTGATCGTCGCCCATCGGCTGGCCAGCATCCGCCACGCCGACCGGGTTCTTTTCCTCGACGGCGGCACGATCATCGAGGACGGCGCAGTCGACGAGTTGCTCGCCGCAGGTGGACGGTTCGGCGAATTTTGGCGCCAGCAGCGCGAGGCCGCCGACTGGCGAATCCACGCCGGTTAGCGCCGTTTACTTGCCAGCGCCGCTCGCACGTGGCTTTGATGTACGACAACAGGCGTTACGACACGCCAGCGTCAGGGTCGCCACAGATCGTGCGACGACCAGCAGAATGACACCGATATTCAGGTTTGAACCGAAGGGACAACGATGACCGTGAAATTGCTCGCCACCGGGGTGGCGGCCGTGGCCACCATCGGCGCCGCCGCGGCCGGCATGACGTCGCTGGCTTCCGGCGTCGCATCCGCACCGCAGGTGATGCCCGTCGTGCTCAACGCACCGCTCGACCCGCCGCCGGCGCCGGGCCAGGCGCCGCCGCCGAGCCCCGAGCAGCTGGCCGACCTGTGCAACCGGGTCACCGACCCCGGCGTGGGCTACGAGACCAAAGCCGGCCTGGTGGAAAACGGCATCCCCTCGAACGAGGGCCACGTTGCCGACCACGACCTGCGCAAGGCCTACCGCAACGGGAACTTCCCGGAGCAGTTCGCCGTCACGAACATCCAGCCAGTGGGTCCGAACGCGGTCAAAGCCGACGTCGCCATCACCGGCCCCAAGTTCGCCGGTCCGGTCGAGAAGAATCTGGCGTTCATCGACCAGGGCGGCACCTGGGTGCTGCAGCACGACTCCGCCCTCGCGCTGGTGCAGGCAGCCACCGCGACCAACTAAACGGCCACGGCCCGCAGGTCGATCCGCGCGACACGCGCGGGATCGGCTAGCACGTCGATGGCGGCGACCCGTCCCGCGCGGACGACGAAGCCCATGATGGCGGTCGCGCGGCCGTCGACGAAGATCACCGCGCCGGCGGCGCCGTTGACGACGGCGGGCCGCACTTCGCGTTCTGCTGCGGCGTAGCTTCTGGCCAGCCCGGCGACGGCGGACGCCCCGCGTGCCGAGCGTTGTCCGGCCGGGCCGGGGCCGAAATCGCCGCGCAATGACACGTCGGGATCCAGCACGGCGACCAGTCGATCGAAGTCACCGGCACGTCCGGCGGCAAAGAAGGCGTCGACGACGGCGTGCTGGGCCACCAAGTCGGTGTCCGGGCTGGGCGCGGCCTGCGCAATGCGGTGGCGTGCCCGGCTGGCCAGTTTGCGGGTGGCCTCCGGCGACCGCTCGACGATCGACGCGATCTCGTCGAACGGAACCGCGAACACGTCGTGCAGGACGAACGCCAGTCGCTCAGCCGGTGCCAAGGTGTCCAGAATCACGAACAACGCCATTCCCACCGCGTCGGCCAGCATCGCCTGATGCTCAGGATCGACGTCGCCGACCCCGTCGACCACGGGGTCCGGCACGTGCGGGACGAGTTCTTCAACAGGCCGGGCCCGGCGGCTTCGCAAGGTATTCAAGCAAATTCGTGCCACAACGGTCGTCAGCCAGGCGTCCAGGTTGGTCACCTGGCGGCCGTCGACCTCGGTCAACCGCAGCCAGGCTTCCTGCACGGCATCCTCGGCGTCGGCGACCGAGCCCAACATGCGGTAAGCCACCGCGCCCAGATGCGGCCGGGCGGCGCGGAATCGCGCTGCGAAGTCCGCGTCCGCCGTCATCGCTGGCTGGTGTCGGGCAGCGCGCACACCATGCCTTCGCTGAAACCGGAGGCGCCGATACCCAACGCGAGGTTGAATCGGCCGCGAAGGTTGCCGAGGGTGATGATGTGGGTCAGCCCCACCAGTTGAGCGTTATCGAAATGCACGCGCAGGCCGTCGAAAAGCTCGTCGCTGACCTCGACCGGGGTGCGACTGACCGCCGTGGCGTATTCGAGAATGAGCTTGTCGAGCGCCGAGAAGCAGGCCGCGCTGCGGTAGTCGGACAGTGCCAGCAGCTCGTCGTCGGTGAGCCCCCAGCGGCGCGCGATCGCCGAACCGAGATCGATGCAGTACTCGCAACGCACCGTCATTGCCGACTTCAGCTCGGCGAGCGCACGCTGCCGGGGACTGAGAACGTCCATTTTCGACTCCGCCAGTTCCAGGCGACCATATGCGCTGAGCAGCTTGGGGATATAGGCATACATGCGCAGCGGCTCCAGCATCGTCGCGGTTTCCAGGCCGGTCATCTGCTTGAAACGCCGTTTGGTGAAGAAGTAGGCGATTCGGGCGCCTAGTCCGGCGTCGTGGTCGGACAGTCCGATGAGTCGTGGCATGGCGGTCTCCCTCAGGCATGGCGGCGTGTTGTCTATATCGACACCTGCCGGCGCCGAAACGTGACCGCGCGCTACGCCTGCTCGGCGTGCTGGGTGACCGCGTCCAGATCGAGCAAGCGCGCGTGCAGGACGGTTCGATTTCGCAGCGCCGCGCGGACCGCGCGATGCAAGCCGTCCTCGAGGTAACAGATGCCTTTCCATTTGACGGCGTGCGGAAAGAGATCGCCGTAGAACGTGGAGTCCTCGGACAGCAGGCGATCGAGCGCCAGCACAGTCGTGGTGGTGACCAACTCGTCGAGCCGGATCTGTCGCGGCGGAATCCGCGACCAGTCCCGATAGGACAGGCCGTGCTCCGGATACGGCTTGCCTTCGCGCACACCCTTGAAGATCATCTGCGGCTCGTTTCCGGCGCGGCCCTCCCCGATGTGGCCATGCAGGACAGGCTAGCGCCACGACGATGCGGGCCGAACCGGCCCGAGGAGGAGTGGCGCCGTCAGCTAGCGCCACGACGATGCGGGCCGAACCGGCCCGAGGATGGAGTGGCGCCGTCAGCCAGCGCTAGGACTGGAAAGCGCGCGTAAAGCGGTCGTCGCTGGTGATCCCCGTAAACTGGACCGGGTTAGGAGGGTGAACCTGGATGGCAAGTGCCGATGAGCGCCGCTTTGAGGTGCTGCGCGCGATCGTCGCCGACTTCGTAGCCACCCAGGAACCAATCGGTTCGAAGTCGCTGGTGGAAAGGCATAATCTCGGCGTCTCGTCCGCGACCGTGCGTAACGACATGGCCGTCCTGGAGGCCGAGGGCTACATCGCCCAGCCGCACACCAGCTCCGGTCGGGTGCCGACGGAGAAGGGCTACCGCGAGTTCGTTGACCGGCTCGATGACGTCAAGCCGCTGTCGGCCGCCGAGCGGCGCGCCATTCAGGGTTTTCTGGAGTCCGGCGTGGACCTCGACGACGTGCTGCGTCGCGCGGTCCGGCTGCTGGCCCAGCTGACCCGGCAGGTGGCCGTCGTGCAGTACCCGACGCTGTCGACGTCGACCGTCCGGCACTTGGAAGTGATCGCGCTGACCCCGGCCCGGCTGCTGATGATCGTGATCACCGACACCGGCCGGGTGGACCAGCGCGTCGTCGAGCTCGGCGACGTGATCGACGACCACCAATTGTCGCAGCTGCGCGAAATGCTCGGCCAGGCGCTGGACGGCAAGAAGCTCTCCGCGGCGTCGATCGCCGTCGCCGACCTGGCCGCCCACCTCGACGGTCGCGGCGGACAATCCAAGAGCCTCAGCGACGCGGTCGGCCGCTCGGCGACGGTGCTGCTCGAGTCGCTGGTCGAGCACACCGAGGAGCGACTGCTGCTGGGTGGCACCGCCAACCTGACCCGCAACACCGCCGACTTCGGTGGCTCGTTGCGGTCGATCCTGGAAGCACTCGAAGAGCAGGTCGTCGTGTTGCGGCTGCTGGCGGCTCAGCAGGAAGCCGGCAAAGTCACCGTGCGCATCGGGCACGAGACCGAGGCCGAGCAGATGATGGGCACTTCGGTGGTGTCCACCACCTACGGCACCCTCGACACCGTCTACGGCGGCATGGGGGTCCTCGGGCCCACCCGAATGGACTACCCGGGAACTATCGCTAGTGTCGCTGCGGTTGCTATGTACATCGGCGAAGTGCTGGGTACGCGATGAACCCGCACTACATGCACAATCTATTGATGGCCGCCCTCGAGCGGCCGAACATGGCGTAAGAGCCCAAGGAAGGTCAAGCGTGGCACGCGACTATTACGGTCTGCTCGGCGTGGGCAAGAACGCGAGCGATGCGGAGCTCAAGCGCGCGTATCGCAAGCTGGCCCGCGAACTGCACCCCGACGTCAACCCCGACGAGGTCGCCCAGGCGAAGTTCAAAGAGATCAGCGTCGCCTACGAAGTGCTGTCCGACCCCGACAAGCGGCGCATCGTCGACATGGGCGGCGATCCGCTGGAAAACGTGGCGTCGGCCGGCGGTGGATTCGGCGGCTTCGGCGGTTTAGGCGACGTCTTCGAAGCATTCTTCGGCGGGGGCGCGACCTCGCGCGGACCGGTCGGACGGGTCCGGCCGGGCTCGGACTCGCTGCTGCGGATGCGGCTGGATCTGACCGAATGCGCGACCGGTGTCAGCAAGCAGGTCACCGTCGACACCGCGGTGCTGTGCGACCGGTGCCAGGGCCGTGGCACGAACGGCCAATCGACACCGATGACCTGCGACACCTGCGGTGGTCGCGGGGAAGTGCAAACCGTGCAGCGTTCGTTGCTTGGCCAGGTGATGACGGCGCGACCGTGCCCCACCTGCCGCGGCGTCGGCGAAGTCATTCCCGACCCGTGCCACCACTGCGGCGGCGACGGACGAGTGCAGGCTCGCCGGGACATCACCGTGAAGATTCCCGCGGGCGTCGGCGACGGCATGCGGGTCCGGCTCGCCGCTCAGGGTGAGGTCGGACCCGGCGGGGGACCGGCCGGCGACCTCTACGTCGAGATTCACGAACAGCCGCACGACATCTTCGTGCGCGACGGCGACGATCTGCACTGCACGATCTCGGTGCCGATGGTGGACGCGGCCCTGGGCACCACGGTGACCGTGGACGCGATCCTCGACGGCCTGACCGAGATCACCATCCCCGCGGGAACCCAGCCGAATTCGGTGACGACCCGGCGCGGTCACGGGATGCCACACCTGCGTTCCGGAGCGCGCGGCGACCTGCATGTGCACGTCGAGGTGGTGGTGCCGGATCGGCTCGACCACGCCGACGCCGAGCTGTTGCGCGAATTCAAGAGCCGCCGCGGTCGTGACGTCACCGAGGTTCGGTCGACGCACGCCGCCGCCACCAACGGTGGGTTGTTCAGCCGGCTGCGCGAAACCTTCACCGGGCGCTAATTGCCTGGCCTGTTCTACATCGACGCGCTGCCCGGCAGCGGTGAGCCGGCCGTCGTCGACGGCGACGACGGTTTCCACGCCGCTACTGTGCGACGCATCCGCGAGGGCGAGGAGCTGATTCTCGGCGACGGCGTCGGTGGTTTGGCCCGCTGTGTTGTCGAGCAGACCGGCCGCGACGGGCTGCGCGCCCGGGTGGCGACCCGTTGGCAGGTGCCGCCGGCTCAGCCGCAGGTGACCGTGGTCCAGGCGCTGCCCAAATCTGAGCGCTCCGAGCTGGCCATCGAGCTGGCCACCGAGGCCGGCGTCGACTCGTTGGTGGCCTGGCAGGCTGCGCGCTGCGTGGCCCGATGGGAGGGCGCTCGCGCCGACAAGGGCCTGCGGCGCTGGCGCGCGGTCGCACGCGCTGCCGCTCAACAATCGCGACGCGCGTACATCCCGTCGGTCGATGGTGTGCTTTCGACTGCCGCGCTGACGCGGCGGATCGCCGACGAGGTGGCGTCCGGCGGTGTCGTGCTGGCGCTGCACGAGTCTGCCGACCAGTCGCTGACGGAGCTGCAGCTGGCACAGGCGAAGTCGGTGACGTTGGTTGTCGGTCCCGAGGGCGGGATCGCTCCCGACGAGTTGGCCGCGCTGGCGGATGCCGGCGCCGTCGCCGTCCGGCTGGGCCCGACGGTGCTGCGCACCTCGACCGCGGCTGCCGTCGCATTGGGCGCGCTGGGCGTCTTGACGCCGCGGTGGGAACAGCCCGACCACGGGTCGCGCAGCGCGCCGAGATCGACGTGAGCGCGGCGTGTTCTCGACTTTTCCCACGCTGGCGGCGATCTCGACGTTGGTGGGCAGTCAGCGGCTAACCATTGGGTTGGCCAACCGACCGGCGGTAGACTCGAGAGGCTAACCCGCTGGCTACACCGCAGAAAGCAGGCATTAGAACCCACGTGACGCCCCGCGAAACCAACGCTGCTGGTTCGTCGACATCTCAGGTCCGCAGCAGCATCGACGTTCCGCCCGACCTCGTCATGGGCCTGCTCGGTTCCGCCGACGAAAACCTCCGCGCCCTCGAAGGCCTGCTGGCCGCCGATCTGCATGTGCGCGGCAACGCGGTGACGCTCTCCGGTGCGCCCGCCGACGTCGCGCTCGCCGAGCGGGTGCTCTCCGAACTCGTGACGATCGTCGCCGGTGGCCACCCGCTGACCCCCGAGGAGGTGCGCCACAGCGTCGGGATGCTGGTCGGCACCGGCAACGAGTCACCGGCCGAGGTGCTGACGCTGGACATCTTGTCCCGACGCGGCAAGTCGATTCGGCCCAAAACGCTCAACCAGAAGCGCTACGTCGACGCCATCGATCACCACACCATCGTGTTCTCAATCGGTCCGGCCGGGACCGGCAAGACTTACCTGGCCATGGCCAAGGCGGTCAACGCGCTGAAGACCAAACAGGTCACCCGCATCATCTTGACCCGGCCGGCGGTGGAAGCCGGTGAGCGGCTTGGCTTTCTGCCGGGCACGCTGAGCGAGAAGATCGATCCCTACCTTCGTCCGCTCTACGATGCGCTGCACGACATGATGGACCCCGAACTGATCCCGAAGTTGATGGCGTCCGGGGTGATCGAGGTCGCGCCGCTGGCATACATGCGGGGTAGGGCGCAGCCGATGTTCACCAAAGTGTTGACTCCCAATGGCTTTCGACCCATCGGTGAGCTTCGGGTCGGGGACATGGTAATCGGCTCGGATGGACACCCGACCGAGATTCTCGGTGTTTACCCGCAGGGTTTCAAGGAGATCTACCGCGTCCACACCCAGGACGGTTCGTCGACACTCGCATCAGGTGACCACCTCTGGTCCGTCTACACCCGTGCAGATCGCCTCCGTGGCAAGCCAGCACGCGTGCTGCAAACCAAAGAGATGGTCGGCAACCTTCGGGCGGCGCACTACCACCGCTACGAATTGCCTCTGTTGAGTGCGCCCGTCAGTTTCGAACCACAGCCGGTGTTGATGGATCCATATGCGCTGGGACTGCTTCTAGGCGACGGGTGTCTTACTTGCTCGACGACGTCCAGTTTCGCCACCAACGATCCCGAGTTGGCTGAATCCCTGGGCCGCCTGATACCTGGTATTGAGGTGCGGCGAAAGTCTGTGGTGGATTATGTGCTGAACCGGATCACCCATCCCGGCGAGGTAATCACGATCGAAAACCCGGTGACAGGTGTCTTGCGTCGACTCGGCCTTGCGGGTTCGCGTTCCAATACCAAGTTCATTCCTGATTGCTACTTGATCAACTCAGCCGACGTGAGGCTAGCTGTCCTTCAGGGTCTGCTCGACTCTGATGGCGGTCCGGTAACTCAGGCCGGCCGAACCTGTCGTATCCAGTTCACCACCGTGTCTCACCGACTGCGCGACGATGTTGTATTTCTGGTTCAGTCGCTCGGAGGGGTCGTCACCCAACGGACCCGGCTTGCCGCTAACCGCAAGCCGGGATTAGCCCGCGGTCGAGACGTGCACCATCGCTCTGACGCCCACACACTCGATATTCGTCTGCCCGAGGGCATTGTCCCCTTCCGCCTAGCACGGAAAGCCGCCAAGTACGACGCAACCGGCGGGGGTCGTCCGATGCGATTCGTTGACCGTATCGAGTCCGCTGGTACCGAGGAGGCAGTGTGCATACGGGTCGCGGCGGCGGACTCGCTATATGTGACAGAAGATTTTCTGCTTACGCACAACACGCTCAACGATGCGTTCATCATCCTCGACGAGGCGCAGAACACCACTGCCGAGCAGATGAAGATGTTTCTCACCCGACTCGGATTCGGCTCCAAAGTCGTTGTCACCGGCGATGTTACGCAGGTCGACCTGCCGGGCGGCAATCGATCGGGGCTGCGGGCGGCGGTCGACATCCTGGACGGCATCGACGACATTCACGTCACGGAGTTGACCAGTGCTGACGTGGTCCGGCATCGGCTGGTCTCCGAAATCGTGGACGCCTACGCACGATACGAGGAGCCCGGGCTGACGCTGAACCGGGCTGCGCGACGTGGCTCGAGCGCCCGCAGCCGCCGGTGAGCGCGCCGTGAGTCGCGCCGGCGACGATGCAGAGCGAAGCGATGAGGAGGAGCGGCGCCAGTGAGCATCGAAGTCGCCAACGAATCCGGAATCGACGTCTCCGAATCCGAATTGGTCAGCGTCGCAAGGTTCGTCATCAACGAGATGGACGTCAATCCGGTCGCTGAGCTGTCGATGGTGCTGTTGGACACCGCGGCGATGGCCGACCTGCACATGCGCTGGATGGACCTGCCCGGGCCAACCGATGTGATGAGCTTTCCGATGGACGAGCTCGAGCCGGGCGGCCGGCCCGACGCGCCTGAGCCGGGACCGGCGATGCTCGGTGACATCGTGTTGTGCCCCGAGTTCGCCGCGGAGCAGGCCGCGGCCGCCGGTCATTCGCTGGGTCATGAGTTGGCGCTGCTGACAATTCACGGCGTACTGCATCTGCTCGGCTACGACCACGGCGAGCCGGACGAAGAAAAAGAGATGTTCGCCTTGCAGCGCCGGCTGCTCGAGGAGTGGGTCGCCGATCAAGTGCAGGTCTACCGTCAGCAACGCCA
The DNA here is from genome assembly GCF_036490025.1 of Mycobacterium sp. Lineage (GTDB taxonomy): Bacteria > Actinomycetota > Actinomycetes > Mycobacteriales > Mycobacteriaceae > Mycobacterium. The sequence goes on from NZ_DASXEP010000167.1 coordinate 60,848, forward strand.
GCACGAGCGCGACCAGCGGTTGCTAGACAAATCAAGGCATTTCGACAATTGAACAGCCTCGCCTCACTGGTCGGTGGGATCGTGCTGATCTGCCTGGGCAGCGTGTTCGCGGCCATCGATGCCGCGATCAGCACGGTGTCGATGGCACGGGTGCACGAAATGGTTCGCGACGAGCGGCCGGGGGCGGTGCGTCTGGCCAAGTTGATGACCGACCGGCCCCGATACATCAACCTGGTGGTGCTGCTGCGGATCGTCTGCGAAATCAGCGCGACGGTACTGCTGGCCCGGTTTTTCTATCGGGAAGTGAGCCGCGACTGGGGCCTGTTGATCGCCGCGGCCGTCATGGTGGTGATCAGCTTCGTCGTCATCGGGGTCGGTCCGCGGACGCTCGGGCGCCAAAACGCCTATTCGATTGCCCTGGTGTCAGCGCTCCCGCTGCAGGTGATTTCGGTGTTGCTGGCGCCGATCAGCCGGCTACTAGTGGTGCTCGGGAACATGCTGACGCCCGGTCGGGGCTTCCGCAACGGACCGTTCGCCTCCGAAATCGAGTTGCGTGAAGTCGTCGACCTGGCACAGCAACGCGGTGTGGTCGCCGCCGACGAGCGACGGATGATCCAGTCGGTGTTCGAACTCGGCGACACGCCGGCCCGTGAGGTGATGGTGCCGCGCACCGAGATGATCTGGATCGAAAGCGACAAGTCCGCCGACGAAGCGACCTCGGTGGCCGTGCGCAGCGGGCATTCCCGCATCCCGGTCATCGGTGAGAACGTCGACGACATTGTCGGGGTGGTATACCTGAAAGACTGTGTCCAGCAAGCGTATTACTCGTCCGTGGGCGGTCGCGACACCGTCGTCACGGAGGTGATGCGCCCGGCGGTGTTCGTGCCGGACTCCAAGCCGCTGGATCAGCTGCTGCGAGAGATGCAGCGCGACCGTAATCACATGACGTTGTTGGTCGACGAATACGGCGCGATTGCCGGGTTGGTGACGATCGAGGATGTGCTGGAAGAGATCGTTGGTGAAATCGCCGACGAATACGACGCGGCCGAGGTCGCGCCGGTAGAGGATCTGGGCCACAATCGGTTTCGGGTATCTGCGCGGCTACCGATAGAGGACGTCGGTGAGTTGTACGGCGTGGAATTCGACGAGCATCTCGACGTGGACACGGTCGGCGGGTTACTGGCCTTGGAGTTGGGTCGCGTTCCACTGCCCGGCTCCGAGGTGGTATCCCACGGCCTACGGTTGCACGCCGAGGGAGGTCCCGACCATCGCGGGCGGGTCCGCATCGGCACCGTACTGCTCAGCCGCGCGGAGGTCGTGGGTGCGGAAAGTGACTGAATTTCATTCCGGCTTCGTCTGTTTCGTCGGACGGCCGAACACGGGTAAATCGACGCTGACCAACGCGGTGGTCGGCTCGAAAGTGGCGATCACGTCGAGCCGTCCGCAGACCACCCGGCACACCATTCGGGGCATCGTGCACCGCGACGATTTCCAGATCATCCTGGTCGACACACCGGGACTGCATCGGCCGCGCACGCTACTGGGTAAGCGGCTCAACGACTTGGTCCGCGACACCTACAGCGAAGTCGACGCCATCGGCTTGTGCATCCCTGCCGACGAGGCGATCGGACCGGGGGACAGGTGGATCGTCGAGCAGATCCGCTCCACCGCGCCTAGAACGACCTTGGTTGCCGTCGTCACCAAAGCCGACAAGGCGTCCAAAGGCCAGTTGGCTGCCCAGCTCGTTGCCGTGAGCGAGTTGGTCGGCGACGCCGCGGAGATCGTCCCGGTCTCGGCGGTCACCGGTGAGCAAATCGACGTGCTCACCGGGGTACTGGCCGCCGCACTGCCGGCCGGACCGCCGTACTACCCCGACGGCGAGCTCACCGATGAACCCGAGGAAGTCCTGATGGCCGAGTTCATCCGGGAAGCCGCATTGGAAGGCGTGCGCGACGAGTTGCCGCATTCGCTGGCGGTGGTCATCGACGAGGTGAATCCACGCGAGGGCCGTGACGACCTGATCGATGTGCACGCCGTGCTGTTCGTCGAGCGGGACAGCCAGAAGGGCATCGTGATCGGCAAAGGCGGGGCGCGGCTGCGCGAGGTGGGCACCGTCGCCCGGAGCCAGATCGAGAAGCTGCTGGGCACCAAGGTCTACCTCGAGTTACGCGTCAAGGTTGCCAAAAACTGGCAACGAGACCCTAAACAGCTTGGCAGGCTTGGCTTTTGAGCCTCAGTCAACACCGCCGAGCAGACGCAAAAGCCCCTAACGCCCCGGCGTGTTGGGAGCTTTTGCGTCTGCTCGTGTGTCCGTGCCGGTATTCCACCACACGACCGGTTGCTTGGCCGTCCAGCCGCCCAGCGCCTCCAATTCGGCGGCGAGAGAAATCAGCAGCGGCTCGCTGTTGGCCGGTCCCATCAGTTGCACGCCGATCGGCAAGCCTTCCGAGGTGAAGCCGGCCGGAACATTGATCGACGGCCACCCCAACACATTCCACGGCCAGGTGACCGGGCAGGCGGCGATCATTTGGCGATCGGTGCCCAGACCACTGAGCCGGTCGAAGGTGTGTGCCGCCGGGGCAGGCTGCGCGGTCGTCGGCGCGAGCACGACGTCCACGATGCGGAAAATCGAGCCCACCCGACGCTGGTCGGCCGCTTCGTGGGCACGGGCGGAACGCAGTATCGACTCGGACAGCACCCGGCCCATCCGCATGTTGGACAGCGTCCGGTCGTCCAGCTCCACGCCGTCACCCAGCCGCTGGGCCCATTCCAGCAGCCCGGATGTGGACCGCGACAAGAAGTTCCAGGACAACCGCAGCCCGTAATCGGGATTACCCGAGACGACGTTGTGGCCGAGCAGTCGAAGTTGGTCGCCCACCGATTCGACCGCTGTCCTGATCTCTGGATGCAGGCGAGCCCGAAATGCGGTGAACGGGAACCGAGTTGACAGCGCGATGCGCAGGGGGCCGGGTGCGATGCCGACATGGTCGGACACCGTCACCGGTTGCGGCTTGTGCAGGTCGCCGTCGACGTTGCCGGATGCGGCGTCGAGCACCAGCGCCGCGTCCGCGACGGTGCGGGCCAGCACGCCGTTGACCGTGATTCCGTTGAACGCCTCCCGCAGCGGCCACGTCGAGATGCGGCCACGCTGGGGTTTGATGCCGACCAGGTGGGTCCAGGCGGCCGGGATGCGGACGCTGCCTGCTCCATCGGAGCCGATCGCGGCGGTGACCAAGCCGGCGGCCACCGCGGCCGCGCTGCCACCGGAGGATCCGCCGGGTGTGTGCTTGCGCGACCACGGGTTGCGGGTGTGGCCGAACCCGGGTCCGCTGGTGAACGGCCATTGGCCCAGTTCGCAGGTGTTGGTCTTGCCGACGATCACGGCACCGGCCGCCTTGAGGCGGCGTACTACCTCGGCGTCTTCGGTGGCCGGCCGCACGTACCCGGATGTGCCGAAGGCGGTGGGCTGCCCGGCGACGTCGACGTCGTCTTTGACTGCGATCGGCACACCCAGCAGCGGTGCCTGATCGCCGGCGGCGCGCCTACGGTCGGCCTCGGCAGCGTCGGCCAGCGCGGTCTCGGTGAGCACCACGCGGAAGGCATTCAGCGTCGATTGGCTCAGGTCGATGGCGTGCAGGGAGCGACGAACCAGCTCGTCAGAGGTCACCGCGCCGCTGGCTAACTGGTAGAGCTGGTCGGTCAGCGTCGGGAAGCGGCGATAGGCGGAGTTACTCATCGGTATCGACATTATCGGCGCGTGCGCGAGGTGCCGTCGCAACGTGGTGACAAACTGATATCTATGCGGCTGTACCGGGACCGGGCGGTGGTGCTGCGCCAGCACAAGCTCGGCGAAGCCGACCGGATCATCACCATGCTCACCCGCGACCACGGACTGGTCCGCGCGGTGGCCAAGGGTGTGCGCCGCACCCGCAGCAAGTTCGGCGCGCGTCTGGAGCCGTTCGCGCATATCGATGTACAGCTGCATCCGGGCCGCAATCTGGACATCGTCACGCAGGTTGTCTCGCTTGACGCGTTCGCCACCGACATCGTCAGCGACTACGGCCGCTACACCAGCGCGTGCGCGATGCTGGAAACGGCCGAGCGCCTCGCCGGCGAGGAGCGGGCACCCGCCCCGGAATTGCATCGACTCACCGTCGGTGCGCTGCGCGCGGTGGCCGACGGTAGCCGGCCCCGCGAACTGGTGCTCGACGCGTATCTGCTGCGCGCGATGAGCATCGCCGGGTGGGCCCCGGCGCTGACCGAATGTGCCCGCTGCGCCACGCCGGGTCCGCACCGGGCATTTCACGTCGCCGCGGGCGGCACCGTCTGCGGGTACTGCCGCCCCGCCGGTGCGACGACGCCACCGCTGGGTGTGCTGGATCTGATGTCAGCGCTGCGCGACGGCGATTGGGAGGCCGCGGAAAACGCACCGCAATCGGCCCGCAGCCACGCCAGCGGATTGGTGGCCGCTCACCTGCAATGGCATCTGGAGCGCCAGCTGCGAACCTTGCCGTTGGTCGAGCGGATGCGACGTGTCGATGTGGTCGATCAGAGCCTCCTCGACCGTCGCATAGCTCTGGTCAGGCAGGATGTGGCTGATGGGGACGAGCCGGGTGAGCCGCTCAGAGCGCAGGGCTGAGCGCAAGCGGAAGCCCGATTTTCCGCAGCTCGCCCCGGCGCCCGAGGACTATCCGGTCTTCCCGGACACCTCGACGTGGCCGGTGGTTTTTCCGGCGTTGCCGCCGTCGCCCGATGGCGGGCCCCGCCGGCCACCCCAACACATCTCCAAGGCGGCCGCCCCGCGGATTGCGGCGGACCAGTTGCCCGATCACGTCGCCATCGTGATGGACGGCAACGGCCGCTGGGCCACCCAGCGCGGTCTGCCCCGCGTCGAAGGCCACAAGATGGGCGAGGCGGTCGTCGTCGATATCGTCTGCGGCGCAATAGAAGTCGGAATCAAGTGGTTGAGCCTCTATGCGTTCTCCACCGAGAACTGGAAGCGGTCCGCCGACGAAGTCCGGTTCCTGATGGGGTTCAACCGCGACGTGGTCCGCCGCCGTCGAGTCAGCCTCAACGAGATGGGCGTGAAGATCCGGTGGGTGGGCTCGCGTCCACGCCTGTGGCGCAGCGTGATCAACGAGTTGGCGGTCGCAGAGGACATGACGCAGAGCAACGACGTGATCACGGTGAACTATTGCGTCAACTACGGTGGTCGTACTGAGATTGCCGAAGCGGCAAGGGATATCGCGCGTGAGGCTGCGGCGGGCAAGCTGAACCCCGAGCGGGTGACCGAGACGACCGTCGCGCGGCATCTGAACCGGCCGGACATCCCCGACGTGGACCTGTTGCTGCGAACTTCGGGTGAGCAGCGGACGAGTAACTTCATGCTCTGGCAAGCGGCCTACGCCGAGTACATCTTCCAGGACACGCTCTGGCCCGACTACGACCGCCGCAACCTGTGGGCGGCCTGCGAGGAGTATGCATTGCGACATCGACGGTTCGGGACGGCATGATGCCTTCCCTGCAGGAGCGTTTGCTCTCAGTGCTTTCCGAGGTGCTGCACGTCGAGGAGGAATCCGACGGAGCGCTGACCGTGCATCACGACGGCACGATCGCGTCGTTACGGGTGGTCACCGTCACCGACGACCTCGACCTGGTGTCGCTGACACAGATGGTCGCGTGGGATCTCGTGCTGACCAAGAAGGTTCGTGACACCGTGGCCGAGCAGTCGCGGGCGACCCTGCTGGGGTCGGTGGCGCTGGTGGAGAAGCCCGGTGACGGGCCGGCAAAACGCAATTCCGGGAAGGCCGCAGATGTGGTGTTGCGCTACAACTTTCCGGGCAATGGCCTCAGCGACGAGGCGCTGCGCACGCTGGCCCTGATGGTGCTCGGCAAGGGCGCCGAGATCCGGCGCGCAGTAACGGCATAGCGCCGCGTCAGCGGCGACAGTCCGAGCAGGTGCCGTAGATCTCGATGGTGTGGCTGACATCGGAGAACCCGTGTTTGGTCGCCACTTCGGCCGCCCATGCCTCGACCTCATGGTCACCGACCTCGACCGTCGACCCACAACTGCGGCACACCAAGTGGTGGTGATGGTGTTCGGAGCAGCGCCGGTACACCGATTCGCCGGTGTCGTTGCGCAGGGTGTCGAGCATGCCCGCTGTGGCCATCGACTGCAGTGTCCGGTAAACGGTGGTCAGTCCGATGTTCTCGCCGCGCCGCCGCAACTCGTCGTGCAGCTCCTGAGCGGAGCGGAAATCGTCGAGGGTGTCCAGCAGGCTCGCGACCGCCGCGCGCTGCCGGGTGGAGCGCACGCCCGCCTTGGTTTCGTCGGCGGCCGCGCTCATCGGCGCCGCTCCTCAGCATCGCTGCGCTCTGCATCGTCGCTGGCGCGGCTCACGGCTTGTCCTCGCCGGCATGGGCGACGGCGTCGACCACGATATGCGCCAAATGGTGGTCGGCCAGCCGGTAAAGGACTTCGCGTCCAGACCGTTCCCCGGCAACCACGCCCGCGGCTTTGAGGATCTTCAAGTGCTGGCTGACCAGCGGCTGCGGGACGCCCAGCGCATCGACCAGCTCATGCACGCAGCGCTGGGACACGTGTAGCTGCAGCACGATAGCGATCCGCACCGGGGCTGCCAGCGCGCGCAACAGCTCACCGGCGGCGTCGAGAATCTCCCGCGGCGGCGGCGAGGGCAGCTCGGCAGAGTCGCTGTGCTGGTGTTCGCTCACCAGTTCGTCGCCGCCGGCTGTGGTTGAAGGTAAGAGAGACATACTGCTCCCACTGTCACATGCATGATCACGCATGTCAAAGAACGCCGGGTCGATCGTTACGATGACGGATTGTCCGCTCGAAGCATAGGAGTCATCACCTCGTGGCGTCCGTCATCGACACCGTCGTCAACCTCGCCAAACGACGTGGCCTGGTCTATCCCGCCGGCGAAATCTACGGCGGCACCAAGTCGGCGTGGGACTACGGGCCGCTGGGCGTGGAGCTCAAGGAGAACATCAAACGGCAGTGGTGGCGCACGGTGGTCACCGGCCGCGACGACGTGGTCGGCCTGGACTCCTCGATCATCTTGCCGCGCGAGGTGTGGGTCGCCTCCGGGCATGTCGAGGTTTTCCACGACCCGCTGGTGGAGTGCCTGAACTGTCACCACCGGCATCGTCAGGACCACATGCAGGAGGCCTACGCACTCAAGAAGGGCAAAGGCGAGGCGGCCGTCGAGCCAGATTCAGTGCCGATGAGCGAGATCGTCTGCCCCGACTGCGGCACCAAAGGCCAGTGGACCGAGCCGCGCGAATTCAACATGATGCTCAAGACATATCTCGGCCCGATCGAGACGGAGGAGGGTCTGCACTATCTGCGGCCCGAGACCGCGCAGGGCATCTTCGTCAACTTCGCCAATGTGGTGACGACCGCTCGCCGAAAGCCACCGTTCGGTATCGGTCAGATCGGCAAGAGCTTCCGCAACGAGATCACGCCGGGCAACTTCATCTTCCGCACCCGCGAGTTCGAGCAGATGGAGATGGAGTTCTTCGTCGAGCCGGCGACCGCACGCGAGTGGCACCAGTACTGGATCGACACCCGGCTGGCCTGGTATGTGGAGCTCGGCATCAACCCCGAAAACCTACGGCTCTTCGAGCACCCCAAAGACAAGCTTTCGCATTACTCCGACCGCACTGTCGACATCGAGTACAAGTTCGGTTTCTCGGGCAACCCGTGGGGTGAACTCGAGGGGGTCGCCAACCGTACCGACTTCGACTTATCCACGCATGCAAAGCATTCCGGAGTCGACCTGTCTTTCTACGACCAAGTCAACGACACCCGCTACACGCCCTATGTGATCGAACCGGCGGCGGGGCTGACCCGCTCGTTCATGGCGTTCTTGGTCGACGCCTACCACGAGGACGAAGCGCCCAACGCCAAAGGCGGCGTGGACAAACGGACCGTGTTACGACTCGACCCGCGGCTGGCGCCGGTGAAAGCGGCGGTGCTGCCGCTGTCGCGGCATGCCGACCTGAGCCCCAAGGCACGCGATCTGGCCGCCGAGTTGCGCAAGTACTGGAACGTCGAGTTCGATGACGCCGGTGCGATCGGGCGGCGTTACCGACGTCAGGACGAGATCGGCACACCGTATTGCGTGACGGTGGATTTCGACTCGCTCGACGACCACGCCGTGACGGTCCGTGCTCGGGACGCCATGACGCAGGAGCGGGTGGGCATCGATGCGGTGTCCGACTATCTGGCCTCGCGGCTGCGGGGCTGCTAAAGCGTGCAGCGACCGATGGAAAAAATTTTCGCGATTTCCAACACTATTGGTCACACGATCAATATCATGGTGACCGTCGACGCGACGGCTCACTAGGGCGTGGTGAGCTGTCGCGTCCACCATTTTATGCAGAACTCGTTGCTTCTAGAACCGGCCACCGCCGCCCATGAAGCCGCCATCGGAGCCCGAGCCGCCGAACGACGTCGGGCCCCAGCCGCCGCCGAATCCGCCTCGCATGGCGCCACCGAGCATGTCGCCGATGATGATTCCACCCATCATTGCGCCGGTGTGGTCGCCGTTGCCGTAGCGCGCCGTGTACGCGCGCTGAGCGGACTGGACGTCGGCCTCGGCCAGCGACTGGGCCTGCGCGGCCAGCGATGCGGCGCGGTTGGCATGGGTGATCGCTTCGTTCAGGTCGCTGGTCTTCTTGTCCTGCGCCGCTTGGATTTGCCGACTCGCCTCCGCCAGTCGGGTACGCGCCTCGGGTCCGACGCTGCCGCGACGGTTGTCGATGTATTCGGACACGGCGTGCACGCGGGACTGCGCGGTGAACAATGACTGCTCCAACGTCCGGTTGAGCCGCTCGGCGGCTGCCTGCTCCTCGGCGACGGTGGCCAGCAGCCGATTCAAGTCGGCGTTGGCCTTGGCCAATCCGGTGAACGAGCCGAGTGGATCGGATGAACCGGTGCTGCGGGCGGTGTCGAGCGCCGTGGCCGCCGTGCGGCGGGCACTGGCCAGATCGCGCAGATGCGGCGCCTTGGCTCGTTGCGCGCTCTGCACCGCGGTGTCGGCATGCTCGATGCCGGACTGGATGTCGGCAATCAGGGTCGGCAGTGTGGCGACCGCGTGCCGGATGTCGGTGGCGGCGGTGTCGACTGCGTCAAGCAGCGAGCGGGCTTGTCCCAGCGATGATTCCGCGGCATGTACGGCGTCGACGAGACCGCTCTGCTCGCCGCTGACCGGCCTGGCCGACAGGTCGCGGGCCCGGCTGAGGTTCTGGTCTGCGAAGGCCAGCCGGTCTTTGGCAGTCGCCACGTTGGTGGCCACCGAAGCCAGTGCGGCAGAGTCGAATTCGCTATGCAACTCGGTCATTCGTTCTTCAGCGGGATCGATGCGTGCGGTCAGCTCGACGACCTGTTGAGTCAGGGCGTCCAGGCGCGCCGGCGCGTTGACCACCAGGTCGCGCATCTCTTCGAATCCGTCCCGCTGCGACTCCAGTTCTCGATCGGCCCGCGATGCGGCGACGATGACCTCGGTCAGCAGCTCGCGCCGCTGTGCCCGGGTTTCGGGGATCGCATCATCGAGTTGCTGACGCACTGTGAACGCTTGAGCCAGAGCTGCTTTGGCGTTGTCCACCGCGCGGGTGAACGGCGCGGTTCGCTGTTCGCCGAACTCCTCGATCGTCAGCGCGAGCTCGTTGGCGCTGGTGCGCACGGCGTTGTCGACGTCGACGACTTTCCACCGCGACAGGTCGTCGAGGGCACCCAACGACAACCCTGCCAACGCATCCGGGTCGGTGGCGTCGACCCGTTTCGCCGCGGCCAGTTCGGCGGCACGCCTGCGACGGCGCCGATAACGGGTGAACACATACAAGGCCACCACCGCGACCAGGATCACGCCCAGACCGATCAGCAGCGGCGCGCTGCTTGGTGGCTGCGGGCCCCGGTCGAGCCCGTTGGCCGCCGCGATCGCGGCGCCGGCCCAGTCGCCGCGGCGCAGCGCGGGTTCAATCTGGTTGCGCCGCAAATCGTCGACCTGACTGGCGCTGATCGTCTGCACTCGGCGCGGAACCCGGAACGCATAGGAACGATCGACGGTCGCCACGGCGAGTATCGCGTCGAAATCGCCCAGATCGCTTGCGGCTTGGGTGTTCTCCGTCCAGCTCACCGCCGGTTGTCCGGAGAAGTCGGTGACGAAGACCACCCACAGCTGGATGTGGCGATCGGAGTACAGCTTGCCGGCGGCCGACTGAACAGCCGAGCGGGCTGAGCCATTCAACGCCCCGGCGTTGTCGGTGAGATAGCCGGCGAGCCGGAACGGCGGCTGAGCCGTGGCCGATGGTGCTGCCATGAGTGCAGTAATCAGCATCACCATGAACACGGCGACCGAGCGGAGGGTGGTCATGTTCGCCAATCTAGCCTCGCAGCGAGCCGGGTCCCATGGTTGCCGGCTGTTGCGCGGCGCCGGTGCTCGCTACTGGCAGACTGTGCGTCGATGACCCAGCACGGCCCCTACGACGACTTCGACCGCCAGCGGGTGGTGGCCGAGGCGCCGAAGACTGCGGGATTGCCGGGCAGCGATGCTCAGCGCCGCACCGACTTCGCCCGGGATCGTGCCAGGGTTCTGCATTGCGCCGCGCTGCGTCGGCTCGCGGACAAGACTCAAGTCGTCGGGCCGCGGGAAGGGGACACTCCGCGTACCCGGCTGACCCATTCGCTGGAGGTCGCCCAGATCGGGCGGGGCATGGCGATCGGATTGGGCTGCGATCCCGACCTCGTCGACATGGCCGGGTTGGCCCACGACATCGGCCACCCGCCTTACGGCCACAACGGCGAACAGGCCCTCAACGAGGTCGCGGCGGCGCACGGTGGCTTTGAGGGAAACGCGCAGAACTTCCGGATCTTGACCATCCTGGAGCCCAAAGTCCTTGACCAGCAAGGCCATAGCGTCGGCCTGAATTTGACCCGGGCGGGGCTGGATGCGGTCACCAAGTATCCCTGGGAGCGACGCCGGGATCAACGCAAGTTCGGCTTCTACGACGTCGACCGCGCGGCCGCCGCCTGGGTGCGCGACCGGGCTCCGGCAAACCGGCCCTGCCTGGAGGCCCAAGTGATGGACTGGGCCGACGACGTCGCCTATTCGGTGCACGACGTGGAGGACGGTGTCGTGTCCGGACGGATCGACCTTCGTGTGCTCGCCGACGAACACGAAGCCGCCGCGCTTGCCATGCTCGGCGAGCGTGATTTCGCCGGAGTCCGCGCCGACGACCTGGCCGCGGCCGCACATCGGCTGTCGGGGCTGCCGGTGGTCGCCGCGGTCGGAAAATACGATGCCACGCTGTCGGCCGCAGTGTCGCTCAAGCGGATGACCAGTGAGCTGGTCGGCCGGTTCGCTTCGGCGGCGATTGCGGCCACTCGCGCGGTCGCCGGACCTGATCCGCTCGCCCGCTACCAGGCCTACCTGTCCGTGCCCGAGGTGGTACGTGCCGAGGTTGCCCTGCTCAAGACGCTGGCATTGCAGTTCATCATGTCCGACCCGCGACACCTGGAAATCCAGGCCCGACAACGGGAACGCATCCATCGGGTGGCGGACGGGTTGCTGGCCGGGGCCCCCAACACCCTGGACCCGGTTTTCGTCCCCGCCTTCAACGCCGCCGCTGACGACGGCGGGCGGCTACGGGTGATCGTCGACCAGATCGCCTCCTACACCGAGGGACGGGTGGAACGTATCGAGACCGCTCAGGCCTGAGCCACGGTTAGGGTCGTGGACATGGTCAAGTCCTCGCTCGTCATCGCCACAATGTCCATTGCCGCACTCAGCGCGTGCAGCTCTCACCAGCCGTCGTCCACCGCGAGCTCGACCAGTGCCGCGGCGGGCGCGCAAACTCTGAGCACTGAATTGCACACGGCCGATGGTCGGTCGGTGGCGACCGCCACTTTCGAATTCGCCAACGGCTATGCCACCGTCACCGTGAAGACCACCGCGGAGCACATCCTGACGCCGGGATTTCACAAAATGCACATCCACGGTGTCGGCAAGTGCGAGCCGAACTCGGTCGACCCGATGATGGGCGGTGCCCCCGGCGACTTCCTGTCGGCCGGCATGCATTACCAGGCGCCCGGGCACACGGGCGAGCCGATGAGCGGGGATCTCACGTCGCTGGAGGTGCGCCAGGACGGTGCCGCCTACCTGGTGACCACCACCGACGCGTTCACCAGGGACGATCTGCTGGCCGGCAGCAAAACAGCGCTGTTGTTGCATGGCGCTGAGCACAGTCCCGACGCCGAGAAGCGATTCGCGTGCGGCGTGATCGGCACCGGCTGATCCCGGCGGGTCGCTTCGGGCATCGTCGCCGGGGGGCGGCTCTACACTAGGCCGATGGCCGGCCGTATCTCCGATCGCGATATCGCGGCCATCCGCGAAAGAGTCCGCATCGAGGACGTCGTCGGCGACTACGTCCAACTGCGCAGGGCGGGCGCGGATTCGATGAAGGGCCTGTGCCCGTTTCACGACGAGAAGTCGCCGTCGTTCCATGTGCGACCCAACCACGGCCACTTTCACTGCTTCGGCTGCGGCGAAGGCGGCGACGTGTATGCCTTCGTCCAGAAGATCGAACACGTCAGCTTCGTGGAGGCCGTCGAACTGTTGGCCGACCGGATCGGGCACACGATCAGCTACACCGGAGCCGCGGCGACCAACGTGCAGCGCGACCGGGGGAGTCGCAGCCGGCTGATCGCCGCCAACGCCGAGGCGCTGGCGTTCTATGCGGCGGCGCTGGAATCGCCGGAGGCCCAGCCTGCGCGAAAGTACTTGACCGAGCGGAACTTCGACGGTGACGCCGCGCGCCACTTCGGCTGCGGCTTTGCGCCGTCGGGCTGGGATTCGCTGACCAAGCACCTGCTGCGCAAGGGGTTTGAGTTCAAAGAGCTCGAGGCTGCGGGCCTGTCGCGGGAGGGCCGTCGTGGCCCGATGGATCGATTCCACCGCAGGCTGCTGTGGCCGATCCGGTCCTCGGCCGGCGAGGTGATCGGGTTCGGGGCGCGACGGCTGTTCGACGACGATCCGATGGAAGCCAAGTACGTCAACACGCCAGAGACGTTGCTGTACAAGAAGTCTTCGGTGCTGTTCGGTATCGATCTGGCCAAGCGTGAGATCGCCAAGGGACATCAGGCCGTCGTCGTCGAGGGCTACACCGACGTGATGGCGATGCACCTGGCCGGGGTGGCGACGGCGGTGGCATCCTGCGGCACCGCGTTCGGCGACGAACACCTGGCGATGCTGCGCCGACTCATGATGGATGACAACTTCTTTCGCGGCGAGCTCATCTACGTGTTCGACGGCGACGAGGCGGGTCGGGCAGCCGCGCTCAAGGCGTTCTCCGGCGAGCAGCAATTGGCCGGCCAGTCGTTCGTCGCGGTCGCGGCCGACGGCATGGACCCGTGTGATCTGCGGCTGGCGTCCGGTGACGGCGCACTGCGCGATCTGGTGGCACGACGAAGTCCGTTGTTCGAGTTCGCTATTCGTACGACACTGAACGACATCGATTTGGAAAACGCGGAGGGCCGGGTGTCCGCGTTACGCCGTTGCGTGCCGATCGTCGCCCAGATCAAGGACCCGACCCTGCGTGACGAGTATGCGCGACAACTGGCCGGCTGGGTCGGCTGGTCAGACGTCGCACAAGTCATCGGCCGGGTGCGCGAAGAAGCGAAACACCCCACGGCGCAAGGGCGCGACAAATCACGTCGTCCCGTCAGCACGCAGGCTGAGGCCGGAGCGCGGACGCTGGCCGCGCCTCGCCCCGATCCCAAGGACCCGACGCTGTGGCCGCAACGCGAGGCGCTCAAGTCGGCGCTGCAATACCCGGCGTTGGCCGGGCCGGTGTTCGACGCGCTCACCGTCGAGAGCTTCACCCATCCCGGTTACGCCGCGGTGTGCATGTCGATCGAAGCGGCCGGCGGCGCCGCAACCGGTGTCGGCGGGGCGGAATGGCTTGACACGGTGCGGCAAAAGGCGCCGTCGCCGGCTGCGGCCGGGTTGGTCACCGAGCTTGGCGTCGAGGCGATCCGGGTCGACGACGACGAGAAGCTGCCGCGCTACATCTCCGGCGTCTTGGCACGTCTGCAGGAGGTCTGGGTCGGCAGGCAGATCGCGGAGGTCAAGTCCAAATTGCAGCGGATGTCGCCGGTGGAGCAGGGCGACGAGTACCACGCGCTGTTCGGCGATCTGGTCGCGATGGAGGCCTATCGACGCAGCCTGCTGGAGCAGGCCAGCGGCGACGGCCTCACCGCCTGACGGTGCCGCGTCAGCGTGCGGTTTGCGGCCGCTGCGGCTCGACCACGCTGATCGCGTCGTCGATCTCGGACAGCGTCACCATCCGCGCGTCCGGCGAGACGCGATTGGCGACCTTGCGCCGTCCCGCTTCGATCAGCGACTTAGCGGCGGGGCTGCTGGTCAGGGCGCGGTAGGTGCCGACGATCTGCTCGTAACGGCGCCGTCCCGCCTTCGTGCCCAACACATAGCCCAGTCCCAGCACGACGACGTATCGGATCAAAACGGTCCCTCCCGAGATTGGCGCTTCTGCGCCCATCCTGCCCCATACTCGCGGGGTGGTGCCCGCCGGCGGGCCCTCAATCTGGTTGGGCGTGCGCACGCCGGTACGCTAGAGTCATCCAGCGATCCGCGCCGATGTGCACGCGGACACCAGGCAGTCCCCTGTAGCTCAATTGGCAGAGCATTCGGCTGTTAACCGAAGGGTTGGTGGTTCGAGTCCACCCGGGGGAGCAAGCCCTCTAGCGACTCGGACCTAAACCCGGGAACGGCGAAGAACTTTTGGTCGGCGTGCTCGACTTGTTCAAGTAGTCCGGGCAGTAGGCGCTCGATGCCAGTGCAGCGAATTTCATCGCGCCGCCGGAATTCAATCCCGGGTTGAGCAGGCTCAACTTGCTGATCACGTCCTGTTCGGAGGTACCCGCGTTCATCATGTCGCAGGCCATCCGGCCGGCCGCGATGGCGCTCGACCCGTTGTTGTACGTCATGCCCGCGTTGTTGAGTGAGTCGAGGAAGGTCGCGTCCGCAGCCGGATTGTCAGGCACGCTCGGCGGGGGCGGGTCGGCCTGGGCCGGCACGGCCAGCCCGACCATGGTGGCGACGGTGGCAAGCACAAGAGGCAGTCGCATCACCTCATTGTCTGCCAGATCGGCGCGGTTGTCCTGTCGACAATCCTGGCCGCGGGATCGGAGTGGGGGTTGGATGGAGTCTGTGACAACAGTGGAGTCGCGATCTGAGCCGGTCGCGGAAAGCTCAATCACCTGGGCCGACGGCGCGTTGCTGGCCATTGACCAGCGCCTGTTGCCGGGGGAGCTGCGCTGGCTGCGGATCACCACGGTCGACGAGGTCATCGACGCGATCAAGGCCCTGGCCATCCGCGGAGCGCCCGCACTCGGCGTGGCCGGCGCCTTCGGGGTGGCGCTGGCGGCCTACACCCATCCCGGCGATGCCGACACGACAACGTCGGAAGCGGCGCGGATCGCGTCGGCCCGGCCCACCGCAGTGAATCTGGCCTGGGGTGTACGGCGAGCGCTGGCCACGCTGCCGGCGGGGCCGGATGCGGTGCTCGCCGAGGCGCGGCAGATGCTGGCCGAGGACGCCCTAGTCAATCGGATCTGCGCCGCCCATGCCGCCGACCTGGTGCTGCGGCTGTGTCCCGATCGGCCGTTGCGGGTGCTCACGCACTGCAACACCGGCCGGCTGGCCACCACTGCTTACGGCACCGCACTGGGCGCGGTGCGGGTGTTGCACGACCGCGGCAAGGTCGCCGAGGTACTGGTCGACGAGACACGACCGCTGTTGCAGGGAGCCCGGCTGACCGCGTGGGAGCTGGCCGAGGCCGGTATCGCGCATCGGCTGACGATCGACTCCGCGGCGGCCTGGGCGATGGCCACCGGACAGGTCGACTGCGTGATGGTCGGCGCAGACCGCATCGCCGCCGATGGTTCGGTCGCGAACAAGATCGGCACTTACGCGTTGGCAGTGGCTGCGCACCGGCACGGCATCCCATTCATCGTCGTCGCACCGGAATCGACACGTGACATCGCGACGGCGACGGGAGCCGAGATCGTCGTCGAGGAGCGGGCGGCGGCCGAAATCACCCATGTCGGCGGCATTGCCACCGCACCGCACCGTACCGACGTTTTCAATCCCGCGTTCGATGTCACACCCCCGGACCTGATCACCGCTGTGGTTACCGAAAACGGTCCCGTTGGCGAGCCGAATAACGCTGTGGGACAGCGTATTTGCGAAATCTCCCGAAGCCTATACGCGCGCGGCTGGATGCCCGGTACGGCAGGCAACATCTCGGTACGTACCGGGCAGACGGCGACGATCACCGGCAGTGGGCTGTCCAAGGGCGAACTCACCGCCGACGACATGGTGACGGTGACTGTCGCCGACTCACAACCGGTGTCGGGCAGCCGCCGGCCGTCGGCAGAGACGGCCATTCACACCGCGATCTACCGGGCCACCGACGCCGATGCCGTGGTGCACGTCCATGCACCGCACGCGACCGCCCAAACGGTCGGTGCATCAAAGACTTTGACGTTCAGCGGCTACGAGCTGATCAAAGGCCTGGGTACGACGCAGACCATCAGCGTCCCGGTCTTCACCAATCACGCCGACGTCGCACGCATCGGCGACGACATCGAACAGCACCTGAGAGAGCATCCCGAAGCTCCGCCGGTACTGTTCATCGCCGGCCACGGAATCACCGCGTGGGGCGCCGATCTCACGCAGGCCCGCGATCGGGTCGAATGCCTGGAAGCCATCTGCGAGCTGGTGACGCTGACCGGGCGTCGCGAGATAGGGGTCGAATGACACTGCTACAGGTGATGGCCGACGACAATGCCGCTCAGGTACGGCTGCGCACCGACGACGTCAGCCTGATCGGCGCCGAACTGCTCACGCGGGACATCGTTTTCGACCGCTTGCCGATTGCGACGGACCTCAACGCGAGCCAGCCGCTGGAACGCATATTGGCCGAGCACGCCGACCAGGTTGCGGTGATCAACTTCGACGACCGCTACCGGCATATCGACGTGGCCGCGGTACAACCCGACCGCACTGACCCCGGCTGGCACGCGACGGCGGCCGCGGCGCGCTCGAAATTCCTTGCCGAACATCACCACGCCGAAGACGAAGTGCGCTTCTTCATCGCGGGCCGCGCCTGCTTCTATCTACATCTCGAACCGGAAGTCTTCGCGGTGGTCTGCGAAAGCGGCGACCTGATGACGGTGCCGGCGGGCACCCGGCACTGGTTCGACATGGGCTCAGAACCCGACTTCGCGGCGATCCGGTTTTTCGAGCAAGAGGACGGCTGGATCGGCCACTTCACCGGCGATGCGATCGGAGCAAGCTTTCCGACGCTCGATCAGCTCGTTGCGACGTGATCGCAGCGGTCGTCATCGACATCGAAGGCACCACCAGCCCGACCAGTTCGGTACGCGACGGGCTCTACGGCTACACCCGCGGACAGCTAGGACAGTGGCTGGCTGACAACATCGGCGGAGCCGCGGATTCGGTGATCGCCGAAACGCGCGAACTGGCTGGGCGGCCGGGCGCCGCGACTGCCGAGGTAGCGGAAATCCTCCGTCAATGGCTGGATTCCGACGTCAAAGCCGGACCGTTGAAAACCGTACAAGGCCTGATCTGCGCAGCGGGCTTTCGCGCCGGCGTATTGCACGGCGAATTCTTCGACGACGTCCCGGCGGCGCTGGCGGCCTGGCATGACGCGGGTATCGGGCTGCATGTCTACTCATCGGGTTCGGTTCGCAATCAACAGGATTGGTTCGGCTATGCTCGCGGAGACGAACTGGCGTCGCTGATCAGCGGCTGGTTCGATCTGGCCAATGCGGGCGGCAAGCGTGAAAGCTCCTCGTATGCAATGATTGCCCGGACGATCGGCGTGGCATCGGATCGAATCCTCTTCCTGTCCGACCATCCCGATGAACTTGACGCAGCCGCCGCGGCCGGCTGGTCGGTGCTGGGAATCCACCGGCCCGGTGAACCGAATTCCCCGCGTCCGCCGCATCGATGGATCACCTCGTTCGACGAAGTCGACCTGCCAGGTCGGTGACCGCGCCTGCCACCAGGCACGTCTTGAACTCACGGTGATTTCAAATTGCCGGGAAACGCCGCCGCCGGGAAACTCCTTCTAGGCAACTGTCAACAGGTGTTGGGAGCGGAACTCGATGATCTTCACGCAGCACTACCTGGACTGCTTGTCACAGGGGTCGTACCTGATCGGGGATGAGAGCACCGGCAAAGCCGTGGTCGTCGACCCCCGCCG
Source organism: Mycobacterium sp. (assembly GCF_036490025.1). GTDB lineage: Bacteria > Actinomycetota > Actinomycetes > Mycobacteriales > Mycobacteriaceae > Mycobacterium. The sequence continues at coordinate 79,181 of NZ_DASXEP010000167.1, forward strand.
CGATATCGACGCCTATCTGGCCGAAGCTGCCGAAAATGGACTGCAGATCGACCGGGTCATCGAAACGCACATTCACGCCGACTTCCTGACCGGGCATCTGGAGTTGGCGGCCGCGACCGGCGCGCAGATCTGCTACAGCCAAGACGCCGAACTCGAGTTCCCGGTTGAGTCTTTGCCAGACGGTCAGCGAATCTCGTTGGGAGAAGTCACTTTAGAGATTCTCGCGACACCGGGTCACACGCCCGAGTCGATATGCATCGTCGTGTATGAGCACCCTGGCGACGAGGTGCCCTACGGCGTGCTCACCGGCGACACGCTGTTCGTCGGGGACGTCGGGCGTCCTGATCTGCTATCCGGCGGCGGCCTGTCAGCGGACTCATTGGCGCGATCGCTCTACGAGTCGTTGCACGACAAACTGTTGAAGCTGCCCGATGCCACTCGGGTATTTCCTGCCCACGGCGCCGGATCGGCGTGTGGCAAGCAGATATCCAGCGATACCAGTTCGACGATCGGCGACCAGCGCCGCGACAACTATGCGCTACAACTTCCCGACGTCGACGCATTTGTTGGCGCGATCACCGAGGGTCAGTCACCGCAACCGCGCTACTTCGCGTTCAACTCGGTGCGCAATCGCGAGCAGCGCCCGCTGCTCGACGGCAACGCGCCGTCCTTACTGGGAATCGAGGGAGTGTGGCGGCACGCGGCGGTGGGGGCGATCCTGCTGGATACCCGAGAGCAGGCCGAGTACGCCCGCGGTCACCTGCGCGGTGCCGTCAACGTCGGCCTGCAGGGAAGATTCGCGGAAAACGCCGGTCAGGTATTTCCGCCCGACCGCGACATCATCCTTGTCGGCGCCAGAGAGCTCGCGCAGGAATCCAAGACCCGACTGGCCCGCGTGGGGCTTGACCGCGTCATCGGCCAATTGGACGACTTGGCAGGTGTTTTCGCACGATCCCCGCATATGGTCGAGACCGCTGCACGCTTCACCCCCGAGCAGCTCGCCGAACTGCTGAACCTCGAACCCGCTCTGCAGGTGGTGGACGTGCGCAACCCGGGGGAGACGGAGGACGGCATCGTTCCGGAGGCTCAGGAGATCCCGCTGCCGACGCTCACCGATTCGTTCGAAAGCCTCGATCGCTCAGCGCCGGTGGTCACGTATTGCGCCAGCGGGTACCGCTCACTGGTGGCCGCCGGCGTGCTGCGGGCCGCGGGCTTCGAGAACGTCGGCGACCTGGTCGGTGGATTCGGTGCGTGGCAGGACGCCGGAATGCCGATCAGATAGAGAAGTCTTCGCCATGCCACACGCCGGCTTCGGGCGGCCGGATGACGCGGCCGGTGTGCGGTGTGTCGCCCTGGGATTCGAGCCTGGCCACTCTGGTGAGTAGGGACTGCAGGCTGACGCCCACCAGGTCGGGCATCATCGAGTCGTCACCGCCATTCGGCTTGGCGCGGCTGATGGCCTGTCCGGGCACGCCGACGACCACGGCGCTGGACGGTACTTCTTTGACCACGACGGCGTTCGCACCAATCCGGCTGTCGTCGCCGATCTTGATCGCGCCGAGCACTTTGGCTCCGGCGCCGATGGTCACCCGGTCGCCGATGGTCGGATGACGTTTTCCGGTGTCGTTGCCGCTACCGCCGAGGGTGACGCCGTGATAGATCGTGACGTCGTCGCCCACTTCCGCAGTTTCCCCGATCACCACACCGGTTGCGTGGTCGATGAACAAGCCGGTGCCCAGGATGGCTCCCGGATGGATATCGACGCCGGTCAGAATGCGGGTGATCTCCCCGATAGTGCGGGCGGACACCTTGGCGCCGCGTCCCCACAGCCAATGGCTGACCCGGTGGCCCCAGATGGCGTGCACCCCGGGATAGGCGAAGACGACCTGCAGCGTGCTGGGGGCGGCCGGATCGCGTTCCTTCGCCGCCCGTATGTCGTCCCGGAACGCTGCGAGCATGGCTAGTCGGCCGCGTCACCGAATAGCGGTGTGCTCAGATACCGCTCGCCGAAGTCGGGCAGGACGACGACCACGAGTTTGCCTGCGTTCTCGGGCCGGCGGGCCACTTGCAGCGCCGCCACCGTGGCCGCACCCGAGGAGATGCCGACCAGCAGGCCCTCTTCTCGGGCCAACCGGCGAGTCAGGTTGACCGCGTCGTCGTTGCCGACGGTGATGATCTCGTCGACCAGATCCAGGTCGAGCACCGGCGGGATGAACCCGGCGCCGATCCCCTGGATCGGGTGCGGTCCCTTCTTGCCGCCGGACAGCACCGGCGACGCGGCCGGCTCCACGGCCACGAACTGCACCGAGGGCTTGCGTTCCTTGATCACCTCAGCGACACCGGTAATGGTGCCACCGGTGCCGACACCCGCCACGAAAATGTCGATCTTCCCCTCGGTGTCGCGCCAGACCTCCTCCGCGGTGGTTTTGCGGTGGACGGCCGCGTTCGCCGGGTTTTCGAACTGTTGGGGGATGAAATACCGCTGATCGGTCTTGGCCAATTCCTCGGCTTTGGCGATTGCGCCGGGCATGCCCTCGGCACCCGGGGTCAGGATGAGTTCGGCACCGTAGGCGAGCAGCAACTTCCGCCGCTCGACGCTCATCGTCTCGGGCATGGTCAACACGAGCCGGTAGCCCCGTGCCGCGGCCACCTGCGCCAGCGCGATGCCGGTGTTTCCGCTCGTCGGCTCGAGGATGATGGTGTCCGGGTTGATCAGGCCCGCTTCTTCGGCCGCGTCGATCAGGGCCAACCCGAGGCGGTCCTTCACGCTGTTGGCCGGGTTGAAGGATTCCAGCTTGGCGACAACGTCGGCGCCCGCGCCGTCGGTGACTCGGTTCAACCGGACCAGCGGTGTATTTCCGATCAGTTGTGTGACGTCTTCGGCAATGCTCATTTACCTTCGCTCCAACGATCGTCGATCAAAGTTCGTCGGCCTCCCACCTTATGTCGAACTCTATGGCCGTGTCGGTGGGGATGGCTAGCGCAACGGGGGTAAACCGTTGTGCCGCCCCGTCCAACGCCACCCCGGTCAACACGCGTCCGCGCAGATCGCCGGGAGTTTTCGCGGTCAGTGTCGCCGCCGACGTGCCGGGCGCGCGACGGAGGTAGAAATCGGTCCCCGGTTCAACGGTGTCAATCGAAAAACCGTCGGCGTCAACGAGATCGTGCCCGTCCGATGCGGTCAGCGTCAGCGCGGTTGCCACCCGAAAGGGTCCGATGAGCTCGGAATCGGCGACGGCGTCGACATCGACGAGTGCGTTCTCAATCGCGTCGCCTCGCGTTGTGCCACCAACTGTGTGCGCCCCGTTGAGCAGATAGTTGTACAGGTGCACAACCTTGTCGGTGTTGCGATAGTGCCGGGCGCCGGTCAGCCAGAAACTGACCCGCCCGATTTTGGGCGTACCGGTCTCTGACGTGGTGATCAACCGGTAATAGCGATAGCCGCGCCCGCCGCGGCCGTGGCTGCTGGTCGATAGCGTGCTGCCCTCACCCAGCGTGCGTTGGTAGCTGCCTGCGTCGCTGCCGGTGGTCAGCAGCGATCCCGAAACATCCTGCCATACAACGCCATTGACGGATTTCTGCAGTCTCAGCTCGGCGGCGGCGCCGGACTCGGTCCACACCGAGTAGCCGCCCAGCTGAGGTTCGCCGTCGAATTCGTAGGTGGTGACCGCTCCACGTGCGCGGCGCACGGCGACCGGCACGTTGAGCGGTCGGGTGTCTAAGGCCAGCCCGTTGGTCAGGTACCAGATCGCGGCCTGGGTGGCGGCGATCGCCTCGTGTTCGCTGATGTTGGATGGCCCGATCGAATAGCCGGCCGCGCGCACCCGTTGGCTCAGCTCAGTAGTGGGCAGCAGCGGGAACGAGTTTCGCAGGATCCAGTCGACCTCAGCTTCTGTGCCCGACGCCCGCAGGTGAGGCAGCTCCGACCACGTCCCGGGCAGATAGCGCGACGGGTGGTGTGGCGCGACGCCGGTGAAGTCCAGCGAGTAGGCGGGCACGTTGGGATTGAGCCGAATCAGGTCGGTGCGTGCCCAGTTCCCGTCGGTGAAAACGATTTTGTCCACCGTGTGCGAATAAGTGCCGCCGCGGTAGCGGGTCATCGGTGTCAGTTCGATGGCCGGCCGGACCGCGACGCGGCTTTTGGTCGCGACCCGTGCCGCCGTACGGCGGGCTGAAAACAAGATTGTCATCGTTGCTTGGTCTTCCCGAAAGACTTTGGAGCGGTGCGCAATTCGATTCCGCCAAGCAGGCGGGAATCATTACCCCGATGCGGGGAAGCGCGAGGATTTCTACAGCGTCAGAGAGCGTCCGGAAATCAACGACAACAACAGCAACAACAGTGCACGGCGAGGCAGCGCGACGGGACAAAGCGCGGCGGTGCGGCGTGTTGCATAGCGCCACTATAGGGCATGATCTGATGCGGGCCGTTCGTCCGAAGATTCCCGCACTCCGGCGGGAAAAAAATCAGGCTGAGTTTTACACTTGCCACGGCTCGGTGCGGAGCCTTCGGCGCGTCGGCCTGTGCGGCCCGGCACCGATCAGCACTCGACGACGGAAGGACCACGATGACGTCGGCTCAGAACGAGTCACAGGCACTTGGCGATCTTGCTGCCAGGCAGCTGGCTAATGCGACCAAGACTGTTCCCCAGCTTTCCACCATTACGCCGCGCTGGCTGCTGCATCTGCTCAGCTGGGTGCCGGTGGAGGCGGGCATCTACCGCGTCAACCGGGTGGTCAACCCCGAGCAGGTGGCGGTCAAGTCCGAAGAGGGTGCGGGCTCCGAAGGGCCGCTGCCCGAGACGTACGTCGACTACGAGACCAACCCGCGCGAATACACGCTGCGAACGATCGCCACGCTGCTCGATATCCACACCCGGGTTTCCGACCTCTACTCCAGCCCGCACGACCAGGTCACCCAGCAGCTGCGGCTGACCATCGAGACCATCAAGGAGCGCCAAGAGTTCGAGCTGGTCAACAGCCCTGAGTACGGTCTGCTGGCCCAGGCCACGCCCGAGCAGACAATTCAGACGCTCGCCGGTCCGCCCACGCCCGACGACCTTGACGCACTGATCACCAAGGTGTGGAAGACGCCGAGTTTCTTCCTGACCCACCCGCTCGGTGTCGCGGCATTCGGGCGTGAAGCCACCCGTCGTGGAGTGCCGCCGGTGGTCGTCAGCCTGTTCGGCGCGCAGTTCATCACCTGGCGGGGCATCCCGATCATCCCGTCGGACAAGGTGCCGGTGGAGAAGAGCAAGACCAAGTTCATCCTGGTACGCACCGGTGAGGAGCGGCAGGGCGTGGTGGGGCTGTTCCAGCCCGGCCTGGTCGGCGAGCAGGCTCCGGGTTTGTCGGTGCGGTTCACCGGCATCAACGAATCGGCGATCGCCCGTTACCTGGTGACGCTGTACACCTCGCTGGCCGTGCTCACCGACGACGCGCTCGCCGTTCTCGATGGCGTTGCTGTGGACCGATTCCATGAGTACAAGTGAGCACCGCGCGGTAGACGCCGAAAGCGACTTGCCCCTCAGCGCTGCCGAGCTTTCCGCGCTGGCCAGCCAGTTGTACGCGGCCAGTATCCGGCCGAGTTTCGACAGTCCGCCGCAATCCGCGCCGGTTGCCCCCAGGGGTAACGCGCCGGACACCACGGCAGTCGCCTCGGCAGGTCAGACGGCTGCCGGCTCGGCGGATCAGTACCCGGTGCCGGTTCCGCTGCTCGGTGTTTCCGACGTCTACCTGCCCGCTCCGACATCCCCGGAACCCGAGCCGCCGCCACAGATGGTGCCGGTGGCCCCGCGGGGCACCGTGCCGGATGCGACGGCAGCGCCGTCAGCCGCGGCGACTACCGGGGGTGTCGCAGATCCCTACCTGCCGCCGGCCGATCTCAGTGCGTTTGCAGTGCCGACCGAAGGGATCGTCCCGACGCTGCCCGGGGTGCTGGCCGCAGCGACGCCCACTGTCCCGGTGGCTCCGCGCGGATCGGCGCCGGCGTGGCCGGCAGATGCGCCGTCGGTTCCCGAGCTGGGTTGGTTCGACGGCGTGCACACCGACCCGGACACGCCGGCCGGCGACGAGAGCAATTATCACTTCTTGACCGCCGCCGACCCGGTGCCGGTGTTACCGGATGAGCACGAGGTGTTCGACGTCACCGCGGTGCGGGCGGATTTCCCGATCCTCAAAGAGGTCATCCACGGAAAGCCACTGATCTGGTTCGACAACGCGGCCACCACTCAAAAGCCGCACGTGGTGATCGATCGGCTGGTGACGTTCTACTCCCACGAGAACTCCAACATCCACCGTGCCGCGCACGAGTTGGCGGCGCGGGCGACCGACGCCTACGAGGAGGCTCGCGATACCGTCGCCGAATTCATCGGCGCGCCAAGCTCTGAGAACATCGTGTTCGTTCGCGGCACCACCGAGGCCATCAACCTGGTGGCACACGCGTGGGGCGGCAAGCATCTCCAGCCCGGCGACGAGATCGTCATCACCCATTTGGAGCATCATGCCAATATCGTTCCTTGGCAGCTGATTTCGCAGAAGACCGGTGCGATCCTCAAGGTGGCTCCGATCGATGATGCAGGCAACCTGTTGTTGAACGAGTTCGAAGACCTGCTGGGCCCGAGGACGAAACTCGTTGCGGCCAGCCAGGTGTCGAATGCGTTGGGCACCGTGGTCCCAGTCGACAAGATCGTCGAGCTGGGTCACCGTTACGGAGCTCGGGTACTGATCGACGGCGCCCAGTCGGTCCAGCACATCCCGGTCGACGTCGCCGAACTCGGTGCGGACTTCTTCGTGTTCTCCGGCCATAAGATATACGGCCCCACCGGAATTGGTGCGCTCTACGGCACCGAGGAGGCGCTGACCGAGACGCCGCCGTGGCAGGGCGGCGGTCACATGATCGCCGACGTCACCCTGGAACGGTCGCTCTATCAGGGTCCGCCGACCAAATTCGAAGCCGGTACCGGCAACATCGCCGACGCGGTCGGACTCACCGAGGCGCTGCGCTACGTGCGGCGGCTGGGAATCGACCGGATCGCCGCCTACGAGCATGCGCTACTGGAATATGCGACGCCGCGGTTGGCCGACATCCCCGGAGTGCGACTGGTGGGCACCGCGACGGAGAAGGCCAGCGTGCTGTCGTTCGTGCTGGCGGGTCACGATCCGCTCGAGGTGGGCAAGGCGCTCAACGCCGAAGGTATCGCGGTGCGCGCCGGCCATCACTGCGCGCAACCGGCGCTGCGGCGGTTGGGGCTGGAGGCGACGGTGCGCCCGTCGTTCGCCTTGTACAACACCTTCGAGGAGATCGACGTCTTCCTCAACGCGGTGCGCCGGATCGCCGAAGGTGGCACCAACGTCGGCTAGTTCACATTTCTTCTAGCTGATTCGAACTATCCCGCCGCGGGCTGTCGATCCGTAAATTTACGACGTGGTCTGTGTGTGCAGGCGGGCAGCGGCATTGATGCCGCGCGCTTGCACGCGCGCATACCCACAGATTGCAGGGTGATTCCAAAACTTCCCCTTAGGCAGAGGAGCGCGATGACGTGCATCGTGAGACGGCAGAGCGAGCAAACTCGATGAACGCCGCTGCCATCGCCGTGACCTCAACAATCGCAGGGGAGTCAGTCCTGTTCAAGGCAGAATATCCGAGCGGCTGGACGACCCGTCCGGTGCGACGCGGTGGGTCCGATGAGCAAACTAGCCCAGCTGTAAGGTCATGGTCGTCGTCACGCCGGTCCGACCTTCGGTGGAGCGGATAGCCGGTGCCAGGTAGATCTGCAGGGCCGACGATTGCGGGAATCGACTGGTCCAAGCCCGCGAGTGGAATCGGCGATTTCGTGGTTCTGGCCGGCGAAACGTTCGCTGCCGCCTTCCGTCGCCCCTTCGCGTTGCGCGAGCTCATCGAGCAGATTTGGTTCGTGGCCCGGGTGTCCATTGTTCCGACGCTCGTGCTCTCGATCCCCTACACCGTCCTGATCGTCTTCACGCTGAATATCGTGCTGATCGAAGTGGGCGCCGGCGACCTGTCCGGCGCCGGGGCCGCGCTGGCCTCGGTCACCCAGGTGGGGCCGGTGGTCACCGCAATCGTGGTCTCCGGCGCCGGCGCCACCGCAATGTGCGCGGACTTGGGTGCCCGAACGATTCGTGAAGAGATCGACGCGATGAAGGTCATCGGCGTCAACCCCGTTCAGGCACTGGTAGTGCCCCGGGTCATCGCCGCGACATTCGTTGCGCTGCTGCTGTATTCAGCGGTTGCCGTGGTGGGCCTCACCGGCAGCTATTTCTTCGTGGTCTACGTGCAGCACGTCACGCCGGGGGCGTTCATCTTCGGCATGACGCTGCTGACCGGCCTGCCGCAGGTGATCGTATCACTGGTCAAGGCAATGCTTTTCGGGCTTTCGGCGGGTCTGATCGCGTGCTACAAGGGCTTGTCCGTGGGCGGCGGACCGATCGCGGTGGGCAACGCCGTCAACGAGACCGTGGTGTTCGCCTTCATGGCCTTGTTCCTGATCAACATCTTGGCCACTGCGTTCGGCGTGAAGGTGGCACCATGACCGGCCGGCGGGAGCGGGTTTCATGACGACGGCCGAAGAAGACGAGAGGTACATACCCGGCCGCGAGGTCCTGCGTCGCGTTGTCGAGGCGATCCGCAGCCTGGGCGAGCAGACGGTGTTCTACGGCAACGCACTGGGTTCCACCGTCGACGCCGTCCGACGGTATCCGGGTGAGGTGCTGCGGCTGATCGCCGTCCTGGGAATGGGTACCGGGGCGCTCGCCGTCATCGGCGGCACGGTGGTCATCATCGGATTTCTGACGCTGACCACCGGCGCGCTGATCGCCGTGCAGGGCTACAACACGTTGTCCAACGTCGGGATCGAGGCTCTCACAGGGTTTTTGGGAGCGTTCCTCAATGTCCGCTTCATCGCGCCGGCGACAGCGGGCGTGGCGCTGGCTGCCACCATCGGCGCCGGCGCAACCGCGCAACTCGGGGCCATGCGGATAAACGAGGAAATCGACGCGTTGGAGTCGATGGCCATCCGGCCGATCACCTACCTGGCGTCCACCCGCATCGTGGCGGGCGTGCTCGCGGTCATTCCGATCTACACCGTCGCGGTGCTGATGTCGTTCCTGGCCACCCGTTTCGGTACCACGATCATCTACGGGCAGTCGCGGGGCGTGTACGACCACTACTTCTCGTCGTTCCTGCACCCGACCGACCTGTTGTGGTCGTTCACCGAGGCGCTCGCGATGGCCGCTGCGGTGATGGCGGTGCACACCTATTACGGCTACACCGCGACCGGCGGTCCGGCCGGTGTCGGCGAGGCAGTCGGTCGTGCGGTGCGGTCCTCGATCACCGCAGGCGTTTTCATTCTGTTGACCATCACGCTGTCGGTGTACGGACAGTCCGGCAATTTCCACTTGTCGGGGTGACGGGATGAGCCAAGAGCACCGGCGGCGCCGGGGAATTGATCCGATCTGGTGGGCACCGGTACTGGTGCTGGTGGTCGTGGCGGTCAGCACGCTGACCGCGATGGCGTTCGAGGGAACTTTGCGGACGACCGTTCCGCTCACGGTGATTTCCGATCGGGCCGGTCTGGTCATGGAGGACGACGCGAAGGTGAAGCTGCGCGGCGTCCAGATCGGTGAAGTGGCAAAAGTCGTGTCCTACGCTGATTCGGCCGGCGCGAACCTTTCGAAGCTGAAGCTAAAAATCTATCCGAACGAATTCCGCTACCTGCCCAGCAATATCGAGGCGGAGATCAGGTCCAGCACCGCGTTCGGAGCGAAGTATGTCGACCTCGTCGTCCCTGCAGAAGGCGCCAGCCATCGCGAATTGGCCAAAGGCGCTGTGCTGCATAGCCGCAACGTGACCGTTGAGGTCAACACAGTGTTCGAAAACTTGCAGTCGATCGTCCGCTCGATCGACCCGGCGAAGCTGAACGGTGTGCTGTCGGCATTGGCCGAAGGTTTCCGCGGCAAGGGTGAGCGCATCGGTGAGGCGATCACCGAAGGCAACAAGGCCCTGCTGGCAGTGAACCCGAAGCAAGCGACCATCCGGAAGGACTGGCAGCTGTTCGGCAAAACCGTCGAGGCCTATTCGGTTGCGGCGCAGGATATCTTGTCGACTCTTGATTCGTTCTCGACGACCAGCGTAACGATCACCAAGAACAAAAAAGCGCTCAACGAGCTGCTGCTGGACGCAATCGGCTTCTCGAACGCCGGAATCAACACCATCGGCCGAAATGAGCAGAACCTGGTCAGCGCAATCAACCTGGTGGCGCCGACCTTCGAGCTGCTGAACAAATATTCACCGACCTACACCTGCACATTCCAGGGCGCCGTGTGGTACCTGGAGAACGGCGGTCGAGCTGCCATGGGGGGCAACGGCAAGTCCCTCATGATCGACGGCGGACTGCTTTTCGGCGACGACCCGTACCGCTATCCCGATAACTTGCCCATCGTGCAGGCCAAGGGTGGGCCCGGAGGCAAGCCGAGTTGTGGTTCCTTGCCTGACGCGAGCGCGAACTTCCCGGTGAAGTATCTGGTTACCGACACCGGATTCGGCACCGGGCTGGATATCCGGCCGAACCCCGGCATCGGTTTCCCCGGCTACGTCAACTACTTCCCGGTCACCAAGGGCACGCCCCAGCCACCGCTGATCCGCTACCCTGGCGGTCCGGCGCCGGGCCTGGCGCCCGCCTACCCCGGACAACCGCCGTCCGGTGCGCCTGACTACGCCGGCGCTGCCACACCGCCGGTCCCGCCCGCACCGCCATCGCCCTAAGTCACCTGAGCCTCGCGAAAAGTAAGGAACCGCAATGAGAACCAACGCCGGCGCCATCGCGCGTGTGGTGGCGTTCACCGTTGTCTCCCTTGCTTTCGTGTTCATCCTGGTTACCGTCTTCGGGCAGTTCCGGTTTGACACCCGTACTTCCTACAGCGCGGTGTTCGCTAATGTTTCCGGGCTCAAAGGCGGGAACTTCGTCCGTATCGCCGGTGTAGAAGTGGGCAAGGTCAATGACCTCAAGCTTCAAAAGGACGGCACTGTCCACATCGACTTCGCCATCGACAAGGGACTGAGGCTCACCGAAGGCACCAAAGCGTCGGTGCGCTACGAAAACCTGATCGGCGACCGCTATCTCGCTCTCGAGGATGGACCCGGCCCGCCAAGGAGATTGCCGCCGGGAGCAACGATTCCGTTGGCCCGTACCTCTCCCGCTCTCGACGTCGATGCCCTCATCGGTGGTTTCCGGCCACTGTTCCGCGCGTTGGATCCCGATCAGGTCAACGCGCTGTCCGGCCAACTGCTCAGGGTGTTCCAGGGTGAGGGAGCCACCATCTCGTCGGTTCTCGGCGAGACTTCCGCGCTGACTACCACGCTGGCCAACCGCGACAAGCTCATCGGAGAGGTGATCACCAACCTGAACACCGTGCTGCACACCTTCGGCACACGGGACCAACAGTTCTCAGACGGCCTGGACAAGCTGTCCCAACTTGTCGGCGCACTGTCCGAGCGCAAGACCGATATCGCCAAGGACGTGGCCTACATCAATGCCGCAACGGGATCCGTTGCCGACCTGTTGACGACGGCGCGCCAGCCGATCAGGGAAACCGTGGTGCAAACGGACCGCTTCGCGGGGCAGGTCGAGTCCGATCACGACTACTTCGATGATCTGGTCAAAACCCTTCCCGACGTGTATCAGGTGTTGTCGCGCAACGGTCTTTACGGCGATTACTTCGGCTTCTACATCTGTGACGTGATCATCAAGCTCAACGGCAGAAACGGACAACCGACGTTCGTCAAGCTGGTGAGCCAGGTAACCGGGCGGTGCTTGCCGAAAAAATGACCTCGATTACAAGCCGTTTCAGCGCGCTGAAACACAAGCTCAAGCCACGCGACATCAAACCGCTCGCGGACCGCAACCGGACCACGGTCGGTCTGGTCGGCATCGGCATCGTCCTCGCCATGGTCGTTGCCGTCTTCTCCTACGAAAAGATCCCGTTCCTGACCGGCAAGTCCGGCTATTCCGCGTATTTCACCGAGGCAGGCGGAATCAAACCGGATAGCGACGTGCGAGTTTCAGGACTGTCGGTCGGCAGGGTGTCCAGCGTCAAACTGGACGGGACGAAGGTCAAGGTGAGCTTCACCGTTGACGACGACGTCGCCCTGGGCGATCGCACCGAGGCGTCGATCAAAACGGAGACCGTGCTCGGCAACAAGATGCTGGAGATCACCCCGCGCGGTGAAGGCAAGCTCGAAGGTCCCATTCCACTCGAGCGCACCCGCGCGCCTTACGACCTGCCGGATGCGTTGGGCGACTTGACCAGCACTATCAGCGCTCTGGACACCGCAAAGCTGTCTTCGGCGCTCACCACGTTGGCAAATACCTTCAAGGACACCCCGCCCGATCTGAAGGTTGCATTGGAGGGCGTTGCGCAGTTCTCCAGCACGCTGGACAATCGCGACGCGAAATTGCGCAGCCTGCTGGCGAATGCGAACAAGGTCGTCGGCGTGCTGGGCAAGCGCAGCGATCAGATCGCGAGCTTGGTCATCAACGCCAATGCGTTGCTGGCCGAGCTTCTGATGCAACGCAATTCAGTCGACGCGCTGATGACCAACGTCGGGGCCGCGGCACGGCAGATCTCTGCTGTCATCGGTGACAATCGGACGCAGCTCAAGCCCGCACTGGACAAGCTCAACAGTGTGCTGTCGGTCTTGGACGACCGCAAGAAGGAACTGCAGCGCACCTTGTATCTTCTTCCGAAGTACGCGATGTCGTTCGGCGAAGTGCTCGGGTCAGGGCCGTTCTTCAAGGCCTCGCTGGTGAACCTGACGCCGGGACAATTGATACAGCCGTTCACCGACGCGGCGTTCTCTGATCTGGGGCTCGATCCCAACGTGCTTCTGCCATCGCAACTTACCGACCCGGGCACCGGCCAGCCAGGCCTGCCGCTGCTGCCGTTGCCCTATCCGCGCACCGGACAGGGCGGCGAGCCGCGACGGTCGATCCCGGATGCGATCACCGGCAACCCGGACCAGCAGTCATGCGGTCCGGCCGGCACGCCGCTACCCGGCCCGGCCTGCTATCCGTACCGGCCGCCGCCGCCGGCGCCGCCGCCAGGTGGGCCACCGCCCGGCCCGCCGGCGGATCTCAAGCCGCCGCCCAAGCAAACGCCGGTGTACGTGCCGGCGCCCAATGAAGTACCCGCGAATGGCGGTCGCTGATGGTATCCGCGAATGTCAGTGCGACGGTTCGCAGCCGGCTCGGCAACGTCCGCGGGTGGATCCAGAACCATCGACGCGTCACAAGGGTCGGGACCGCGATCAGCCTGGTGCTGACTCTGCTTGTCGGGATCAGCATGATGGTTTCGCCGTGGTGGAAACAGGTGACCCGGAACACCTACATCGCATACTTCCCGAACACCAACGGTGTCTACACAGGCGACGAAATCCGGATTCTCGGCGTCGCCGTCGGAACGATCGAGAAGATCGACCCGCAGCCCGACGCGGCGAAGGTGACGTTCACCGTCGACTCGCAGTATTCGTTGCCCGCCGACGTCAAAGCGGCGATCCTGTCGCCGTCGCTGGTCACCGCGCGTGCGATCCAGCTCGTCCCGGTCTACTCCGGCGGCCCGAAACTGGCTGACGGCGCGACCATTCCCGAAGAGCGGACCGCGGTGCCCGTCGAGTGGGACGACCTGCGCAAGCAGTTGGAGAAGCTCACCGATTCGCTGCAGCCCACGACCGAGGGCGGGACCAGCCCGCTGGGGCAATTCGTCAACAGCTCGGCCGCGAACCTGCGTGGCGAGGGTGACACCGCGCGGGACACCGTCATCAAGCTTTCCCAGGCGGTTTCAGCGCTCGGCGACCACAGCACCGACATTTTCAGCACGGTGCGCAACCTGGAGAAGTTTGTCTCCGCGCTGACCGCAAGCAGTGATCTGCTGGCCTCGTTCAACAAGAATTTGGCCAGCATCAGCACCGTGATGACTAACACTCCCAACGAGTGGGGCCAGGCTATCCAGGGATTAGACGGCGCCGTCAACGATCTGCGCCCGTTCGTCGCCGAGAACCGAGAGGCCATCGGTACCACCTTCGACCATCTCAACGCCATCACCACGGCGTTGAACGACAGCCGCCGGGACATCAAGCAGACCCTGCACGTCGCGCCGGACGTGTTCCAGAACTTCCTCAACATCTACCAACCGGCGCAGAGTGCGGTGACCGGCATCCTGGCGCCGGTGAACTTCGCCGATACGGTCCAATTTCTCTGCGGTGCAATCGAATCAGCAGGGCGTGTTGGGGCGAAGCAGTCGGCGCGACTCTGCGAGCAGTATTTGTCGCCGATTATGAAGAACCGCCAATACAACTTCCCGCCGATCGGCCTCAACCCATTCGTCGGAGCATCGGCGCGCCCCAACGAGATCACCTACAGCGAGGACAAACTCAACCCGCACATACCGCCGCCGGGATCGCCTGGCGACCTGCCCGCCGGTGGCAACGGCCCCTCGCCGACGTCGCCGCAGGCGCTGCCGGGCGGCGCCGTGCCGCCGGCGCCGACCGCCGTCCATTCGACCGACCCCAATGCGGGACTACCTGGCCTGATGGTGCCCGCGGCCGCACCGGCACCCCCGGCGGGTGCGCCATGAGGCGGACAGTTGCTGCGGCGCTTGCCCTCTCGTGCTTGTGCTTGCTGACGGGTTGCGGCTGGAGGGGTCTCAACACGCTCAGGCTGCCGGGGACCGAGGGCAAGGGCGACGGCGCGTACACCATTCAGGCTCAACTGCCCGATGTCGTCGTCATTCAGCCGAACACCCGGGTGCGGGTGGCCGACGTCAACATCGGCAACGTCACCAAGATCGAGGTTCAGGACTGGCATGCCCTGGTGACCATGCGGATCAACGGCAATATTCACCTGCCGGCGAACAGCACCGCCAAAGTCGGCCAAACCAGCCTGCTAGGCTCCATGCACATCGAGCTGGCGCCGCCGACCGACGAGACGCCGACCGGTGAGCTCAAGAACGGCTCGCTGATTCCGCTGTCCAGAGCAGCGACGTACCCGACCACCGAGCAGACCCTCGCGTCGGTGGCGATTCTGCTCAACGGCGGCGGACTGGGTCACCTTCAAGAGATCACCCGAACTTTCGCGACGGCGTTGACCGGCCGTGAAAAAGAGATGCGCAGCCTGTTGACCCAACTGGACATCTTCGTCACCGAGACGAAAGCCCAGACTGACGACATCATCACGGCCATCGACAGTCTCAACTCGTTGGTCGGCCAGGTGGCGGAGAAAGATCAAACGGTCGACAAGGCGCTCACGACGATCCCGCAGGCGCTGGGAGTCCTTGCAGATACCCGGAAGACACTGGTCGATGCGATCGACAAGGTGGGCCAGTTCAGTGCCGTCGCTGCCGCCACGATCAATCAGACCAAGAAATCGCTCGTCGACCACTTCCGCAACCTCGCGCCGGCGCTGCGCGAGCTGGCCAACGCCGGGCCCGCCCTCACCAGAGGTCTGGACTTCCTGTCCACCCTTCCGTGGGTGAAAAGCACCGCCCCCAATTGGTTTCGGGGTGACTTCGCCAACATCTCGCTCGTCGTCGACCTGACCTTGAGCCGCCTGGACAGCGGTTTCTTCACCGGGTCGAAGTGGGAAGGAAATCTCACCGAACTCGAGATGCAGTGGGGCCGAACCATCGGCCAGATGCCCAGCCCGTACACCGCGGTCAATCCACTGATCGTGCCCTACCACTGGGGGGGTTACTAGCATGGCGCGTACAAGTTCGCTGCGCCTGTCCCGCCGGATCTGGACACAGCTGTCGATCTTGGCATTGGTCACGTTGATTTCAATCGCCGTGATGGCGTTCGGCTTCGTGAAAGTGCCTGCGCTGCTTGGGGTTGGTAGATACACGGTGAACGTCGACCTGCCCGCCTCCGGCGGGTTGTACCCGACGTCGGTGGTGAACTATCGCGGTAGCGAAGTCGGCAGCGTGAAATCGGTCGATGTCACACAAGGCGGGGTACGGGCAATTCTCTCCCTGAAATCCGGCATCGCGATTCCCGCCAACGTGACAGCGGCGGTGCACAGCCGCTCGGCGATCGGTGAGCAGTTCCTTGAATTGACACCGCATTCCGGCACCGGCCCGAAATTGCGTGACGGTGATGTCATCGCCGTCGGCAAGACGCAGATCCCCGTCGACATCGGGTCGCTGCTCGACACGACCAATAAAGCGTTGAAGGCGATCCCGCAGGAAAATCTGCACACTGTCGTCGAGGAGGCATCCAAAGCCGTTGCCGGTTTGGGGCCGGAGCTGTCCCGGCTTGTCGACGGTGGCACCGCGCTGGCGATCGACGCCGGCAAGACCAGCGACACGTTCTCCCGGCTGATCGACGAGTTCCCGCCGGTGGCCAGCTCGCAGGTGCGGACGTCGGATTCGATCGCGACGTGGGCGCGGCGGGTCAACGCGATCACCAGTCAGCTCAAGGCACAAGACAATTCGTTCGCCGACCTGCTCAATACGGCCGGCCCGGCGCTCGACGAAGGCACCGCCCTGTTCGACCGGCTGGCTCCCACGTTGCCGGTGCTACTGGCGAACCTGGTGAGTTTGGGCAACATCGCGTTGTCCTACCGCAACGATCTCGAGGAGCTGCTGGTTCTCTTCCCGCAGGGCACCGCGGTGATGTCGTCGATCATCGTGCCGGACAGGGTTGCCAAGCAGGACTACAAAGGCATCTATCTCGACTTCAACTTGAACCTGAATTCGCCGCCGCCATGCAACGCGGGATTCTTACCGGTGCAGCAGCAGCGCATCCCGGTCCGGGAGGATTATCCCGACCGCACCAACGGTGAGTTGTATTGCCGCATTCCGCAGGATTCCGACATGAACGTCCGTGGTGTACGTAACAATCCCTGCGAGACGAAGCCGGGCAAGCGCGCCCCGACGGTCGAGATGTGCGAAAGCGACGAGCAGTACCTCCCGCTCAACGACGGCCTGTTCTGGAAGGGCGATCCAAACGCCACGTTGAGCGGCCAGACTGTGCCGCAATACCCGAAGGGCGGCGCACCGTATTCACCGGGGGAGCATTGGCACCCGCCCGCTGAGTCGACGGTACGGCCGCCGGTCGCCATCCCTTATGATCCCGCGACCGGAACCTATGTCGGCCCGGACGGCCGTCAATACAGCGAATCCGACCTCGCCGCCGGCATGAAAGGTAAGACATGGCAGAGCATGATGGTGCCGCCGAAAAAGCCGAATCCGTAGACGCCCCCGAGCTCGTCGACGACGACAGCGACGAGGTCGCCGACCCGGACACAAAAAAGCCCGCACGGCAATGGTTTTCGGGCATTCCCAGACAGATCTCCGTCGGAGTCGCCATCGTCGTGGCTTTGGTCGGCTTAGCAGGCTGGCTGGGATACCGCGTGCACCAGGACCGCCAGGTGCAGGCGCAGCGCAACCTCTATGTGCAAGTCGCGCGGCAGACCGCGATCAATCTCACCACGATCAACTACACCGAGGTCGATGCCGACATCAAGCGGGTTCTGGACTCGGCGACCGGTGCTTTTCACGATGAATTCCAGAACCGGTCGCAACCATTCGTCGAGGTCGTCAAGAAGGTGCAGTCGAAAACCGAAGGCACCGTCGCCGAGGCGGGGCTGCTGTCTTACACCAAAGACCAGGCGCAAGTACTCGTCGCGGTGGCGGTCAAGACGTCGATGGCCGCAGCCCCGGTCGACCAAGAGCCCCGCAGATGGCGGATGCGTCTTACCGTCGACAAGACTGGGGACAGCGCCAAGGTGTCGAATGTCGAGTTCGTGCCGTGAGCAGCCGAACGGCGTTAACTACGCAGGAGGAGGACTCCGCGATGTCCGGTGACAACGACTCAGTCGCCGACGAGTCGTCGCCCGACGACCTGGCTGAGCGCGATGATCTGGTCGACGCGGCAGAGGCGGCTGACGAGGCAGATCTGCTCGACGTCGAGGAAACCGTCGCCGAAGACGATGGCGCGGACGAGGTGCCGACCAAGCAAGGCGCTCGGTTCTCTTGGGGTCGGCTCCTGGTTGTGCTACTTCCCGCGTTGGCGTTGATTCTGGCTCTCGGGGTCGGCTATCTGAAGTGGCTCGACGGGACGGCGCGGGAATCTCGAGTGGCCGCAGAGCAGTCGGTTCGAGCCGCCAGTGACAGCACCGTCGCGATGTTGTCGTACCAGCCGGACACCGTGGACCAGGAATTGAAGGCCGCCGCTGATCGGCTTACCAGCGGCTTCCGCCAGCAATACCTGCATCTCGTCAATGATGTGGTTGCGCCGGGTGCCAAGCAGCAGCACATTTCGGCGGTGGCCACCGTGCCTGCGGCAGCTTCGGTTTCGGCGACCGGAAAGCACGCGGTGGTCTTGGTTTTCGTCGATCAGACCACCACTATCGACAACGATGCGCCCTCTCAGAGCACGTCCAGCGTGCGCGTCACGCTCGACAAAGTTGATGGCCGGTGGCTGATTTCGCAGTTCGACCCGGTGTAGCGATGGACAAGTGAGGCGGAGATGAAGAGTTTGTCGATGACTTGGCGGCGGCTTTACGTCATCGCGCTGACCCTCGGATGGTGTGCGGCGACATCGCTTTCGGGCTCTGCGGGCACCACGAGGGCGGCCGGCTTCGAGAGCCTGCTGGTGCCGTCGCCGTCGATGGGCCGTGACATCCCGGTGGCCTTCCTGGCCGGCGGTCCGCATGCGGCGTACCTGCTGGACGGGTTCAACGCCGCACCCGATGTCAGCAACTGGGTGACTGCGGGCAATGGGATCAACACCCTTGCCGGGAAAGGGGTTTCGGTGGTAGCGCCGGCCGGCGGCGCCTACAGCATGTACACCAACTGGGAGCAGGACGGCAGCAAGCAGTGGGAGACATTCTTGTCGACAGAGCTGCCGGACTGGTTGGCTGCCAACAAGGGCCTGGCGCCTGGCGGGCACGGCGTCGTGGGCGTCTCGCAGGGCGGGTATGCGGCTGCGGCCCTGGTCACCTTTCATCCTGACCGGTTCCGCTATGCCGGATCACTGTCGGGATTTCTCACCCCCGAACGCGCCGGCGTGGACGGGACGATCACCGCGGCGCTGAAGCAAGGCGGCGCCGACAGCGATCACATGTGGGGCCTGCCCCAGCTGGGGCGCTGGAAATGGCATTCGCCGAACCAGAACATCCAGCAGCTGGTGGACAACGATGCACGGCTCTGGATTTACAGCCCCGGCAGCGGCGCGCCGACCGACCAGGGTGCAATGGCCGGCTATGGCGATATCTCTCAAGGGACCAACGCGCAGTTCTACTCGCACTATCGAGATGTCGGCGGCAAGAACGGCCACTTCGACTTGGGCCGTGGTGGCGGCAACGACTGGCCGACCTGGGGACAGCAGCTGGGCGCGATGTCCGGCGATCTCGCCGCCAACATCCGCTAGCAGTTCGAGAGAAATGAGATGCCATGACTGACAGGCGCATTCGCCGCCTTGGACGGGCGCCGTCGATACTGTTGGCGGTCGGCGCCGGGTTGACAGCATCGAGCTCGGTCGCGGTTGCATCGGCTGCTCCCGGGGTTCCCGGAAACAACGACCGGCTCAACAATGGCATCGTGGTTAACGTCGACACGATCAAGAGGCAGGCCGGTTGCACCACCAACCTCAAGATCAACCCGCAGTTGGTGTCCGCTGCGCGGCAGCACACGGTCGATGTGCTCAACAACCGGAACCTCGACGGTGATATCGGGTCGGACGGGTCATCGGTGCCGGATCGGGCCCGCGCGGCGGGCTATACCGGCACGGTCGCCGAAACTGTCGCGATCAACCAGTCGCTGACCATCAATGACCTTGACGTCATGGGCAATTGGTATTACCGGCCCGACTATATGGCGATCATGTCGAACTGCGCCAACACCCAAATCGGGGTGTGGTCGGAGAACAGCTTCGACCGCAGCGTGTTGGTCGCCGTGTACGGGCAACCGGCATGATGAAACGCGAGATATGGCTGGCCGGCCTGATTTTCGCCGCGACAATCGGTGGTGGCGCAACCGCGCTGGCGACGCGCGCGCACGCCGTTCCGGCCCCCGATATCGAGTTCATCTACGACACCACCGTGCGCAAGCAATACAGTTTCGCGAACACGGCGGATGCCATCAGCTATGCGCACGGCATCTGCGACAAGATCACCGGCGGCGCCAGCTACGCCCAAGTCATTGGCGATGTGAAAAACGATGTACGGCCCAACGACGAGTACTCGGCCAACTATCTGATATCGAACGCGGTGAACATCTATTGCCCGGCCCAGCTGTGGCAATTGCGCAATTCGGCCGGCGGCTATGCCCCGCCGCCGCAGTGACTCAGATGTCGAAGCCGAGCTATCCGCCGGCGTTGCCGAGGTCCGGCGCGTAGGACGGTGGTGGATAAACGCCGCGGAGCAGCCAGGCGTACGCCGCGATACCGTATTCCAGCTCGTCGCTGGCGTCGTAGTCCGGGTTCGGATTCATCTGGCTAGCGTATCGCGCTGGACCGCCGGGCACCGGTCGAACCCGCACTACGTGGAGGTCGCGCAAGACTTGCGGTGATTTTAACGATCGGCGACCGGTCGCGGTGCGAGCCGCGAGGTCACCCGTGCACTAGTGCCGAATCGGTAGCGCCTGTCTCATCGGCACCGGCCGCGGGCAACTTCTCCGGGTGCAGCATGTCGGCGTAGCGCAGCGACTCGGGGATTCCGAAGCCGTCGACCAGGGTTTCGGCGTACGGCCGCAGCAACCGGCACCGGTCGTTGATACCGCGGGTGACCGCCTTGGCCCGTTCGGTGGACAAGAAGCGGTGTTCGACGTACCACGCCTTGTCCTCTTCGATGATGGTCAGCGCGTAGAGGTCGCAGACCAGCCCGAGGATCTCGCGGGCTTGGTCGTCCTCGCACACGTCGAGCCCGGCGACGAACGCCTCCAGCACTACCCGGTCGATGTGGGCCCTGGCGGCATGCAGCACATGATCCTGTACCGAGTTGAACGCGTCGAACGCCGACATTTCTTTCGATTTGGACTGCAGCCTGCGCGCCACCGAGGCGATGATGTATTCCTCGCGGTCCTCGAACATCTGCAGCTGAGTGCCGCGGTTGAACAAGCTGCCTTCCTCTTCGTTGTCTTGTCGGGCGTCAATGAAAGTTTGGATAATCGTCTCGGCCGCAGTACGTTTCAGCACGCGCTCACCGGCGAAGTTCGCCGCGAAGCGCACCCATTCCACCGGGCTCATGCTCTTGATGTCGTCGGCGTAGGCGGTCAGCAGTTCCTTGGCCACCAATTGGATCAGCACGTGATTGTCGCCCTCGAACGTTGTGAACACGTCGGTGTCGGCACGCAGCGCGATCAGCCGGTTGTCGGCCATGTAGCCGGCGCCGCCACACGCTTCGCGGGCCTCCTGGATGGCGGTGGACGCGTGCCAGGTGTTCACGGCTTTCAGGCCGGCGGCCCGTGACTCCAGCTCGCGTTGTTCTTCGGCGTCAGGTGCGTCAGAGGTTTGCAAATCATGGCACTTGGCCACTAACTCGTTCTGCGCGAACTGCAACGCGTACGACTTCGCGATCAACGGGAACAACCGGCGCTGATGGACCAGATAATCCATGATCAGCACCTCGCCCTCATCGTCGGGCGCGCTGAACTGCTTGCGCTGCAGGGCATATCGGGTCGCGATGTCCAGAGCCACCCGCGCCGCGTTGCCGGCGCTGCCTCCTACACAGATCCGGCCGCGGATCAGGGTGCCGATCATCGTGAAAAACCGGCGGTTGGGGTTTTCGATGGGCGAGTTGTAGGTGCCGTCGGCTTCCACGTCGCCGAATTTGTTGAGCAGGTTCACCCGCGGAACACGGACGTGGTCGAACACGATGCGACCGTTGTCGACGCCCGGCAGCCCGCCCTTGTATTGACAGTCCGAGGTGGTCACGCCGGGCAGGTCGTTGCCCTCGTCGTCGCGGATCGGCACCAGGAAGCAGTGCACCCCGTGGTTGACCTGCTCGCCGTCCTCGGTGGTGATCAGCTGGGCGAATGCCGCTGCAATAGTGGCTGTTTCGGCAGCACCGCCGATGTAGTCCTTGCGTGCGGTCGGGGTCTCGGAGTGGATCACGAACTCTTCGTTGTCGGCGTCATAGGTCGCCGTCGTCTCGAGTGCCTGGACGTCGCTGCCGTGTCCGGTCTCGGTCATCGCGAAACAGCCGCGCAAGTCGAGGTTGATGATCTTCTTCACGTACGCCTCGTGGTGGCGTTCGGTCCCCAGATTCTCCACGGCCCCGCCGAACAGGCCCCACTGCACGCCCGCCTTGACCATCAGCGACAGATCCGACATGGCGAGCATCTCGATCATCGTGACCGCGGCCCCGACGTTGCCGTGGCCGCCGTGCTCTTTGCGGAAGCCGTCGTCGGCTGCGCCACCGGCGGCCATGATGCGCATCTGCTCGGCCACTTTGGCCCGGGCGATCACCGTGTTCGGTGTGTAGTGCGGACGGAAGATGTCGTCGGCCAGCCGCTGACGCACTTGGTTCTTCACGTCGCGCCAACGTCCGTCGAGCGAGTTGCGCAGATGTTCCGCAATAGTGGTCATACCCGACGGTAACCGATCACAATTGAGACGCCGAGATTAGCTTCGCCGGACCGGCTGACACTTAACCAAAGGTGTCTATAGTCTGTCGCGCGGTCGCTGCGATGCGGCCAAGGGAAGGTGTGCCATGGGCGGGACTCCCCGCGCTTTCAGCAAAGAGGGCGCGGTTGAAGTGGAGACCGTTGCGGCTGCCTTGCAGCCGAAATTCACCGTGGCCGCCGGCCCGGAGAAGGCGGCCGCACACACCTGGCTGGATACCTTCGACTGGCGGCTGCACTCCGCGGGGATCGCGCTCGAATACATCGACGGCGGCCCGCTGGTCCTGCAGCTTCCGGACGGTGCCCGGTTGCAGGCGCCGCTGGCCGGGCTGAAATGGCCCGCGGAGGTGCACGACCTGCCGGCGGGGCGGCTCCGCGATTGGCTCGCCCCGATCATCGCGTTGCGTGCGCTGATGCCGGTGGTCGCTGTTCGGTGCATGGTCCGGGAAAGCCGGGTGCTCAACGTCGATCAGAAGACGGTCGCCCGGTTGCTGACCGAAAATGTTGACGGCGGCACCAGTCAGCTGCGGATTCAGCCGCTGCGCGGCTATGACGCCGAGAGCGATCGGATCGCGCGTCTGCTGGGTCGTCTCGACGGCTTAACGGCGATGACGACGACGCCGTACAACCTCGCGCTGACGCACGCGAGCCGCAGCCCCGGAGACCGAAACGGCAGTACGACGCGGCTGCGATCCGAAACGCCTGCGGCGGTCGCGGTTGCGCAGATGCTGGCGGGGTTTGCTGCGACCATCGAGGAGAATGTGCCGGGCACCATCGTGTCGATCGACACCGAGTTCCTGCACGACCTACGGGTAGCGGTGCGGCGGACCCGCTCGATTCTGAAGCTCGCCGGTGACGCGCTGCCGGCCAATCTGGCGGAGCGGTTCCAGCCGGAATTCAAGTGGCTGGGCGATCTGACCACTCCGGTCCGCGATCTGGATGTGTACCTGCTCGAACTGGACACCACGGCCGCCCGGCTGACCTCGGCAGACCCCCGCGATCTCGATCCGTTCCGGTCATTTCTGGTTCGGCACCGGGCTGTTGAGCGGCGGCGGCTGGTGCGCGGGCTGAGGTCGCAACGTTTCGCGCAGCTGATGACCGAGTGGCCCAGCGCACTGGCCCAGGTGGCCGCCGACGCCAAGGGCGGGCCCACGGTCGCGATGTTGGCGCGGCAGCGACTCACCGGGGCATATCGGAATGCGGTGCGGCGCGGTAGACGAATCACTGTGGACTCGCCAGGCGATGAGGTGCACGCGCTGCGCAAGCGGTGCAAGGAGCTGCGCTATTTGCTCGAGGTGTTCCGGCCGGTGTGCGCCAACGCACCACACCGTGGGCTACTCAAAGAGCTCAAGTGGCTGCAGGACGTTCTCGGTGAATTTCAGGACGGCGAAGTGCAGCGGGAAGCTGTCCGGGAATTCGCCGCGGCGATGATGAAGCAGGGGGCGGCCCCGCCCGCGACAGTGTTGGCGATGGGGGAGATGGCCGCGCAACTCGACGCGCACCAGCTGAACGCACGCGCGGCACTGGCCGACCGGCTGCAGCCGTTTCTGGCTGAGCAGAACCGCGACCTCGTGAAGGCTCTCGTGCGCTGATGAAGGTCTACGCGACGTACAACATCAAAGGCGGCGTGGGCAAGACCTCGGCCGCGGTGAACCTGGCGCACCTTGCCGCGCTCGGGGGCCATCGCGTACTGCTCTGGGATCTCGACCCGCAGGGCGCGGCGACCTACCTGTTCCGGGTGCGGCCCAAGGTCAAGGGCGGCGGCCGGGCTCTGGTGGACGGCACGCGATCGCTTGACGACGCGATCAAGGCCACCGATTTCGACGGACTTGACCTGCTGCCGGCGGATTTCAGCTACCGCAACATGGATGTGCAGCTCGACGACAGGAAGCGGCCGACGCGCCGGATCCGTCAGCTGTTGCGACCGCTCGACGGGCAATATGACATCACCTTCCTCGACTGTCCTCCGAGTATTTCGTTGTTGTCGGAGAACGTCTTACATGCCGTCGACACCCTGCTGGTGCCGATGATCCCAGCGACGTTGTCGGTTCGGACATTCGACCAATTAACCGGCTTCGTCAGCGATTTCGATGGCCGCCGACCGCAAGTGCGGGCCTTCTTCTCGATGGTGGACCGGCGTAAGCGATTGCATTGCGAACTGGTGCAACGGTTGTCGACCGAAAGAGCCGGAATCCTGGCCACCGCAATTCCGGCGCTGTCGATCATCGAGCAGATGGCCGAACACCGGTCGCCGGTGACGGCATTCGCCCCGCACAGCGCCGCATCCCACTGCTACAAAGCGCTGTGGTCGGAGATCAACGGCGGGTGAATCACGCTCGACTGTTATTGACGCCGGCGCGAAGGCCGCCTCAATCGCCAGCGCAGCGCCACCGTGGCGGCTACGCCGAAGCCCAACAGCAATCCCATGTCGAGCAGCCACTGGCCAGCCGAGTGTTTCCATGAATCATCGGACTCGGCAAGCGGATTGACCGCGTGCACATCGACGGTGGCAGCCGCGGCGGCGAAGCCCCACCGGGAAGGCACCAGCGCGGCGATCTGCTCCAGGGGCATCCGGCCGGATATCGGGAACATCGCTCCGGCGAACACCAGCGAGATCAGGACGATCAGCACGGCGGTCAGCAGGATCTGCTCGGAGTACGTCGCGAGCGAGGAGAAGGCCAGCGCAACCATCGCCGAGACGATGGCGGTGGCGGCCAGCGCGATGAACAGTTCGACGTCGGCCCCGAGCTTGCTGTGGCCGAGTAGAACGGCGCCTTGGGTGGGCGCCCCTTTGCCGGCGGCAGCGACGACGGCGATGACGGCGGTCTGGACGATGGCGGCAAGGCTGTAGACGATGAACTTGCCGGCCAGCAATGCCGTCGCTGACAACCCGTGCGCTTGCTCGCGGCGGAAGATGCGCTGTTTCCCGAAGAGGTCGCGGATACCCAACGCCGTGCCCATCGTGACGGCGCCGATGACGAGCACGGCGAGGATCTCGACGGCCGCGTCGGGGCTGTTGCCGTACCGACTTGCCGGGCCCAAACCGGCGTCCCCGGGTACCAGCAGTGACATCGCGCCGAAAAGCAGCGGAAGGATTGCCAGGAAGATGAAGTACCGCTGATCCGCGACCATCAACCAGGCTTGCCGACGGGTCGCGACAACGATCTGGCGCAACAGTTTTGGGCGCCTGGCAGGGGCGGCGCGCCGGATGGCGGCTCGCGGCTCCTGGTCGGCGGCGGGCGCGTCGTGCTGACGGGCCAGGTACGCGTCGTGGGCGCCATAGGGATCCGCACGGATTCGCTCGATGATCTTTACCCAGTCGGTCGTGCCCAGCTCCGCACCGATCTCCGAGGGTGCTCCGGCGAACACCGGAATGCCCGACGGGGTCAGCACCAACACCTGGTCGCAGACGTCGAGGCCGGTCGGCGCGGTGGTCGCCATCACGACGACCCGTCCCTCGTCGGCGAGTTGCCGCAACGTCGTCGCCATCCGTTGGTGCGCCGCGGAATCAAGGCCCGCGGTGGGCTCGTCGAAAACAAGCAGCGAGGGCTCGGTCAGCAGTTCCATCGCCAGCGATGCGCGCTTGCGTTGTTCGACGGTCAGATTGCCCGCCCTGACGGTGCGCAGCGTGCTCAGCTCCACCTTGTCGATCACCGCGCGCACGACCTCGCGGCGATGGTCCGCGGAAACCTCTGGCGGCAAACGCAATTCGGCGGCATAGCTCAACGCTTGCTCGATGGTCAGCTGCGGATACAGCAAGTCGTGGCGTGGCACCACTCCGACATGCGGCCGTACGTCATCTGCCGCAACGTCGTGGCCGCCGAAATCGACACTGCCGACGCTTGGTTGCACCGCGCCGCCCAGCACGTCGACCAGAGCAGATGTGCTCGCTTCCGACAGCCCGACGACCGCGGTGATCGTCCCCGGCGACGCAGTGAAGGAGAGATCGGCCAAGGCCTGTTCGCCGTCAACGCTGAGCCGCACCCGGCGCGCCTCCAGCGGCCCGGTGATGCGTTCCGGTTCCGGTTCCGCTTCCGGTGAAGGCGACGGTGACGCGACCTTCTCGTCGTCCTGCTGGGGCAGCTGAGTTGTCGGGGCCGCCTCGTGCGGCCGGGGTTGCGGACGCCGCGGCAACAGCTTCTGCATTGCGCCGGTGAGGCGCGCGGTGACCACGCTCCGCTTTGGTTGAGCCGACTGCGGGGGCGGTGGCGTCGCTTGCGATGGCAGCGGAGGCAGTGGTGGCGGCGGCGGAGGCGGCCTGAGCGGCGGCGGTGGCGGAACCGGGGGCCGGTCGTAGTGAAACGGCCGAGTGGCCGGTGGCGCGGGGGGCCGCATCGGCGGAGGGGGTCGGATCGGCGGAGGGGGTCGGATCGGCGGCGGGCGTCGGATCGGCGGCGGCGGGGGCGGCGGGGCGCCGAGCTGGAAGACCAGGCGTGGCCCGTGCTGCGGATCGCCAAGCGTGATCGCTCGACCGTCGTGGATGAAGACGGTCGACATCCGCACACCGTCGACATAAATCCCGGCTTCGCTCCGATCGACAGCGATCCACTGGCTGCCGTTGAAATGCAGCACCACCAGGGTCGGGTCAGTGCGGGTGCCCAGGCCGTCGAGGCGGATGTCGGCGCTGCCGTCGAGCCCGACGGTCACATCTCGGCCGGGGGGAAAGCTGTACCTACGAGGGCCGAGCCAGACGATCAAGGGGAAGCCGAACGCCGCCGTCGACACAGCCACCCCCTTTCCCGCCCATCATTTCGAGTCGACAGACCATTATCCAGCCGCCATCATGCGCCGAGAACCGACCCTTGGTCGTCGGCGCTGGCCAGGCGCCGCCGGGGCAGCTGCTAGCGAGACGCGCCCGGCCGTGGGACGGGCGGCGCCGAATCGTCGAGCAACTGGCGCAGCACGGCGACGGCGTCGATCAACGTCTGGCGATCTGCGGCATTCAGCTGGCCAAGCTGTGGCTCGATCGCACGGGCGCGATCGACCCGGACGCGGTTGAGCGTCTGTGAACCCTCGGCGGTGATCCGGATGCGGACGGCCCGGGCGTCGCCGGGGTCTACCGTGCGGGTGACCAGGCCTGCGTCTTCGAGCCGTCGGACCTGCGTGGTCATCGTGGGTTGGGAGCAGTGATCCACCGCGGCCAGCTCGCAGATACGTGCCTCAGCCTGGGCATCGATCGTCGACAGGAGCCGTGCTTGTGCGGCCGGCAATTGCATGTGGATGCGCTGGGTGGCATAGCGGTTGAGCCTGGCGACGACGGCGAGCAGATCCGCGCCCAGACCGGCGACAGCCTCCTCGGCCGCGCCCCGCTCATTGGTTGCGGATGACATCATGTGTATATGGCTAGCATAGCTAGGCTATCTAGATCGCGAACCGGCCAATTTCATTGCCGTTAACTCAAATGAACCGCCTATGTTTGCTCACGGGAACACCCCGCGACGGCTGGCAGAATCGATGAAATGAACGCGACTCGTCCTGCGGCCGGGACACCCGGGTCCCGCGCGCTGCGTCCCGGCGAGCTCGCGCAGTCATCGGTTATGGCCGCACTGTGCGCGGCGACCGCGATCATCTCCATCGTCGTTCCCTTCGCCGGCGCGCTCTCGTTGCTGGGCACCGTGCCGATGGGGTTGCTGGCCTATCGCTACCGCGTTCGTGTGCTGATCGCGGCGACCGTCGCCGCCGGCTTGATCGCCTTCTTGATCGCCGGCCTCGGCGGCTTGCTGACGGTGGCCAACAGCGCTTATGTGGGCGGACTGACCGGGATCGTCAAACGCCGGCACCGGGGAACCGGGACGGTGATCGTGGTGTCCTTCGTCGCCGGAGCGGCGTTCAACGCGGTCGCGGTTGGGGCGCTGGCGCTTCTCGCGCGGCTGCGGCACTTGATCTTCGACGCGATCACCGCCAACGTCAACGGCGTCGCGGCCGTCCTGACGGCAACCGGACGCTTCGTGACTGAGCACCCCTTCCCGCTCAGCAGACGGATCGGGGATGGCCTCGCGGCAACGGCCCGCGGACTGCAATGGTCCCTCGGCGAGGCGCTGCACTACTGGCCGTGGCTGATTTTCGCCAACGGCATCGTCTCGATCGTGGTGGTGTCCTTGATCGGATGGTGGGCGCTGTCGCGTGTGCTGGACCGGATGCGCGGTATCCCCGACGTGCACAAACTGGATGCAACGCTGGACACGGCCCCGATCGCGCCGGTTCCGGTGCGGCTGAATCAGGTCCGCTTCCGCTACCCGAATACCGACAACGACGCGTTGCGCCCGGTCAACCTGGAGGTTCGGGCCGGCGAGCATCTGGCCATCACCGGAGCCAACGGCTCGGGTAAGACCACGCTGATGCTCGTGTTGGCCGGCCGGGAACCGACGTCAGGCGTCATCGAACGTCCCGGGGCGGTGGGACTGGGCCGGTTGGGCGGCACCGCGGTGGTCATGCAGCATCCGGAAAGTCAGGTGCTGGGCACCCGGGTCGCCGACGATGTGGTGTGGGGTCTGCCGCCGGGGACCACCACCGATGTGACCCAGTTGCTTCGCGAGGTCGGCCTGGAATCGCACGCCGAACGTGACACCGGAAGTCTGTCCGGCGGTGAATTGCAGCGCCTTGCGGTGGCCGCGGCGCTGGCGCGCGAACCGGCGCTGCTCATCGCCGACGAGGTCACCAGCATGGTCGACCAGCAGGGCCGCGAGGGGCTACTCGGGGTGTTGTCCGGGCTGAAGCAGCGGCACCGGACTGCACTCGTGCACATCACGCACTACAACAACGAAGCCGATTCCGCCGACAGCACAATCAATCTCAGCGAGTCGGGAGACAACACCAGCATGGTCGACACGGTCGCCGTGCCGGTGACCACGCCGCCGACGGGACACGAGTCCGGGCCGGCAGTCCTCGAGGCCATCGGCGTCGGCCATGAATACAACAGCGGGACACCGTGGGCCAAGGCGACGCTGCGCGATGTCAACTTCGCGGTACACCAGGGCGATGGCTTGTTGATCCACGGTGGCAACGGTTCGGGCAAGTCGACGCTGGCGTGGATCCTCGCCGGACTGACGGTGCCGACCACCGGCTCCTGCCTGCTTGATGGCCGACCCTCACACGAACAGGTTGGCGCGGTGGCGCTGTCATTCCAGGCGGCCCGACTTCAGCTGATGCGCAGCCGGGTCGACTTGGAAGTGGCTTCTGCGGCGGGCTTTTCGCCCGAGGACCAGGGCCGGGTGGCGACCGCGCTCGCCGTCGTGGGGTTGGACAGTGCGTTGGCCAAGCGGCGCATCGATCAGCTCAGCGGTGGCCAGATGCGCCGGGTCGTGCTGGCCGGTCTGCTGGCACGGTCGCCGCGCGCGCTGATTCTCGACGAGCCGTTGGCCGGCCTGGATGCCGTCACCCAAAGCGGTTTGGTGCGATTGCTCGAGGAGCTGCGCCGTGAGCAGGGTCTGACCCTCGTGGTGATATCGCACGACTTCGCCGGGTTGGAAGAGCTCTGCCCGCGCACCTTGGATCTGCGTGACGGCGTGCTGCATGCGGTCACGGCGGCAGCCGGGGGATTGTCGTGACCACGGCGTCACCCGACGAAGGATCCGAACGCCGGCCGTCTCGCTCGGTCGTGCTGCTGCGCCCGGTGCCCGGTACCTCCGTGGTGCACGAGCTCTGGGCCGGCACCAAACTGCTGGCGGTTGGCGGCATCTCGGTACTGCTGACGTTCTATCCGGGGTGGATCGCCATTGGACTGATGGCTGCGCTGGTGCTGACGGCGGTCCGGCTCGCGCACATACCGCGCGGCGCGCTTCCGAATGTGCCGCACTGGCTGTGGATCCTGTTGGCGCTCGGCGCGATGTCTGCGGCGTTCGCCGGCGGTAGCCCGGCTCTCGAATTAGCGGGGGTTTCAGTCGGATTCGGTGGACTGTTGAATTTCCTGCGGGTCACCACCTTGTCGTTCGTGCTGCTGGGTCTGGGAGCGATGGTGTCCTGGACAACCAATGTCGCCGAAATCGCGCCGGCCGTGGCCACTTTGGGCCGCCCCCTGCGGTGGTTACGGATCCCGGTCGACGAGTGGGCCGCCACCATCGCTTTGTCATTGCGCGCATTCCCCATGCTGATCGACGAGTTTCGGGCGCTCTACGCCGCGCGCCGGCTGCGGCCCAAACGGGTCGCGGATACCCGCAGGGCCCGTCGCAGGCGTTGGAAGGCGGAACTGATCGACTTGCTCACGGCGGCTCTCACGGTGACCTTGCGGCGCGCCGACGAGATGGGTGACGCGATTACGGCCCGCGGTGGCATCGGCCAGATCTCGGCGATGCCGTCTCGGCCGAAACGGGCCGACTGGGTGGCGCTCGCGATCACTGTGGCGGTGTGCGCCGCCGCGATCGCGCTCGAAATTCCGCTCGGGCGCTAGCCCCGCGCGGCAGCGTTGGCGGCGTCCTGGGCACGTCGCAGCATCATTGCGATATCGCCACGGCCCAGGAACATCTCGTCGAAATAGGGTTTGAGGGCCTGATTCCCGGCGCCGAACCCGGCGCCCCCGGGCGCGGCGATGCGTGGGCCGTCGAGGACAGCGAAGAACGGTCCGACATCGACGCCCTTGCTCCGCCAGTAATCGAAGTACACCTGCTGGGCCGGGATGACCGCGGGAATGGCGCTGCCCTGGCCGCCGATGTATCGGTTGCCCTCGGCGCTGCCCATCCACGCCAGCACCTGGCGCACCGCGTCGGGGTGCACCGATGCCGAATTGCCCGCCGCGGCAATGCCGTTGGTGACGCTGACCCGGCCCTTCGGGCCGGCGGGCAACATCGATACGCCCCAGTGGAAGTTGGCCTGCCCGGCGACCGTCGCCAAGTTGTAGGTGCCGGACTGGAAGAGTGCCATTTTGCCGGCCAGGAACTGGTTGCGGGAGAAGTCGCCGTTGTCGTTGGTCTCCGATGCCGGCGGCGCGACGTGGTCGTTGTTGATCAGCCTGACCAGGTAGGTGAAAGCCTCGATGGCGCCTGGGTTGTCGAACGCGAAGTGGTCAGCGCTCTGGAACGCGCCCCCGGCCGAGCCGATGTAGTTCAGGTAGATGCCCTGCGCGTCGTTGGCCGCGTTGTAAGCCCACTGCCGGACCCGTCCGGCATCGAAACCCGGTGTGGCCGCGCTATGTCCCGCGGCATCGACGGTGAGGCGGGCAAGTAAGGGGCGCAGCGTGTCATCGCCGTCCGGACTCCAGCGCAGTGCGGTCAGGTCGGCGACGTCGACCCCGGCGGCGGCGAGCAAATCCCTGTTGTAGTACACCGCGATGCCGGCATCGGTGAGCTGCGGTACTGCCCAGAGTGTTTGGTGGCGGGTGAACTGGTCGACCACCGACGGTTCCCACGCCTTCGCGGCGCTTGGTCCGAGGGTTTTCCCGATGTCCATCAGCCGGCCGCTGTCGGCGTATCCGGCCAGGTAGGCGTTGGAGACCCAAAAGATGTCGTCGGCGCTGCCGCCTGCGACATCGGTGCGCAGCGTGGTGAAGTAGTTGGAATACGAGACGACGTTGGTCCGCACCTCGATGTCCGGATGAGCTCGGGTGAACGCCGCGAACGACTTTCGGTACGCGGCGGCGACCTGTTCGTCCCACAGCCGGACGGTGACGATGATCTTATCGCCGCGCGTTCGCGCCGTGACATCCAGCAGCACGGCCGCGATGGCCAAGAGCGCGGCGATCAGCGCGAAGCCCAAGGCGAACAGCGTGGAGTACCGGGCCCGGCTCACTTCAACCCCGTGACGACGATCGAGCGGACGATGTGTCGCTGGAACATCACGAACAAGACCAGCAGTGGCACGATCGCCACCGCCGTCGCGGCCATGACCAACGTCCACTGGGCGTTGTAGCGCGACTGCAGCGCCGCCGTCGCCACCGTCAGCACCTGCCACTTGGTGCCGCTGGTGATCACCAACGGCCACATGAAGTGATGCCATTGCGATACCACGGTGATCAGCATCAGCGTCACCAGCACCGGCCGACTGGACGGTATGACCACGTGCACGATCACGTCCAGCGTGTTGGCTCCGTCGAGATAGGCGGCGTTGATCAGGTCATCGGGGATAGCGCGAAAGTATTGGCGGAGAAGGAAAATAGCGTAGGGCGAGCCGAAGACGAAGGGTAATACCAACGCCCAGAAGGTGTTACGCATCCCCAGTTGCGCCATCATCAGATACAGCGGAACCACGGTCACGCTGCCCGGCACCATCAACGTCGCGAGGTACACCCAGAAAAGCGCGTCCCGGCCGGGAAACCGCAACCGCGCGAACGCAAACGCGGCCAGCACCGAGGAGCTCAGCTGGCCCAGCAGAATCACCGCTGTCATCAACGTCGTCACCGCAAGCGCCCGACCGAATCCGGCGCCACCCAAGTCGGCGTAGTTCGCGAGCGTCGGTGGCCGCGGCCACGCCAACGGTGTGCCCGTCGCGAACTGGTGGGCGGAGGTGACTGAGGTCAGCAGGCCGAGCACGAACGGTGCCAGCGTGATCAACGCACCGGCCAGCAGGCCGGCGTAAACCAATACCGCCGCAGGTCTTTTAGGTGAGGTCATAGCTGACCCGCCGACGGAAGTACAGGTGCTGGACGATGGTGACGGCGGCCAGGATGACGAACAGCACGACCGCCATCACCGAGGCGCGGCCGATCGCCGCGGCCCCGAACGCCTCCGCGTAGATGCGGTGGGCTACCAGATCGGTACGGTGCTGGGGGCCGCCGCCGGTCAGCGCGTAAACTGTGTCGAAAACCTGTGCGGCACTGATGACTCCGGTGACCAGCACGAAGAACATGGTGGGCCGCAGCATGGGCAGCGTGATGCGCCAGAACCGCTGCAGGGAGGTCGCGCCGTCGATGCGTGCCGCCGACTGGATCTCGGCAGGGATGGCCAGGATCCCGGCGAGGAAAAACAGCGCGACATATCCGACGTTGGACCACACGACGACCGCCGACACCACTGGCAGCGCCAGCCCGGGATCGGTGAGCCATTCGATGCGATGCCCGAGCAGCGTGCTGATGGCGCCGTCGGTGGGTGCCAGGATCCAGCGCCACAACATCGCGATCGCCAGCGGCACACAGATCCACGGCAGCACGTACATCGTGCGGAACACACCGCTGCCGGGCAGGTCGCGTGCCAGCAGCGCCCCGACGGCCAGCCCGAGCACGGTTTGCACCGGGACCACGATCGCCACGAACGTCAACGTCACCAAAAGGGAGTTGCCGAATGCCTTGTCGTTGAGAACCGAGCGCCAATTCTGGCCTCCGACATACTCGATCGGGCCCAGCAGGTCCCACCGATGCAGGCTCAGCCACACCACCACCAAGATCGGCAGCAGCAAAAACGCGACGACCCCGAACAGGCTCGGCGCGAGCAGGGCATACCCCAGCGCCGTCGATCTGCGTCCGGTGTTCTTCATCGGATTTGCGGCGTGTGAAAACCCCTGGCTGTAGCCGGAGGAGAAAATTGCCGCGTTCCTCCTTTCGGGGTTTTGTCGGTGGCCGCGCCTATGTTGCGGGTGTGTGCAGGTTTCGGTTGCTTCCTAGTATTGAGCAGGTGCCAGTATTGGCCGAGCATTGTCGCCATGCCCGGTTTGTGTGGAATCTGGCCGTCGAGCAGCAGCAGCACTGGCAGCCAGGACGCCAGGCACCCCGTTGCAACGAGCAATGTGCCCAGTTGACTGCGGTGACAGCACGGGGAGACCTCGGCATTAGCCGGTCTGTAAACCGTGAACCTCAACCCTGTTCTCCTGCTGCGTAGCTGGGACGGAGTTGGAACCGACCGGCTTAAGCCGGTGGGGGACGTCAATAAAGCCGGTGGATACGGTGGAAACGTGACACCGAACCGGGAGATCGATGCCGACTTCCTCAGCCTGCCGCGCCACGAACTGGCCGATGCGTCGCTGTCCGCGGCCACCGCAGCCGGCGCCACCCACGCCGACCTGCGAATTCACCGGCTGATCAATGAGGTCATCCAGTTGCGCGATGGCGAGCTGGAGACCGCGGTGGTCAACCGCGAGATCGGCCTGGCCGTCCGGGTGGTCGTTGGCGGCACCTGGGGATTCGCGTCGCACGCCGAGCTGTCGCCGGAAGTTGCCGCGGACACGGCACGTCGCGCAGTGTCGGTTGCGCGCACGCTGGCCGCGTTGAACACCGACCGGGTGGAGCTCGCGCCTGAGCCGGTGTACGCCGACGCCGCCTGGGTGTCGAGTTATCGCATCGACCCGTTCACCGTGCCGCTCGCCGAGAAGATCGCGGTGCTCGACGAATACTCCGGCAGGCTGTTGGCTGCCGACGGCGTCGATCATGTGTCGGCCAGCCTGCAGTCCGTCAAAGAGCAGACTTTCTATGCCGATACCGCCGGCTCGTCGATCACGCAGCAGCGGGTGCGGGTGCAGCCTCGATTGGAGGCGGTCACTGTGGACTCCGGCGGCTGCGGATTCGACTCGATGCGGACCCTGGCGCCACCGATGGGTCGCGGCTGGGAAATGCTGGCCGACGACGAGGTGTGGAACTGGACCGACGAGCTCGCCCAATTGCCGTCGCAGCTGGCCGAGAAGATCAAGGCGCCCAGCGTCGCGGCCGGCCCGACGGATCTCGTGATCGACCCCACAAACCTGTGGCTGACCATCCACGAATCCATTGGCCATGCAACCGAATACGACCGCGCCATCGGCTACGAGGCGGCATACGCAGGAACGTCGTTCGCCACCCCCGACATGCTCGGCACGCTGCGCTACGGTTCGCCGATGATGAACGTGACCGCCGACCGCACGGTCGAATTCGGTTTGGCCAGCATCGGTTACGACGACGAGGGGGTGGCCGCCCAGAGTTGGTATCTGGTGCGCGACGGGATCTTCGTCGGGTATCAATTGGATCGGGTGTTCGCTCCCCGGCTCGGCCAGGCCCGGTCCAATGGCTGCTCCTATGCCGATTCGCCACACCACGTGCCGATCCAGCGGATGGCCAATGTGTCGCTGCAGCCCGGATCTGAAGACTTCAGCACTGCCGACCTGATCGGCCGCGTCGATGACGGTATCTACATCGTCGGCGACCGGTCGTGGTCAATTGACATGCAGCGCTACAACTTCCAATTCACCGGACAGCGGTTTTACCGGATCCGGAACGGGCGTCTGGACGGTCAGCTGCGCGACGTTGCCTATCAGGCCACCACGACCGATTTCTGGAATTCGATGGAAGCCGTGGGCGGCCCGTCGACCTGGCGGCTGGGCGGAGCGTTCAACTGCGGCAAGGCCCAGCCCGGGCAGGTGGCCCCGGTCAGCCACGGCTGCCCGTCGGCGTTGTTCCGCGGGATCAATGTGCTCAACACCCGCGTGGAGGCGGGCCGGTGATCCGCGCCGGCGAGCGGACCGTGCGCCACATGAGCGGCGCCAGTGCTGAGGAGTGGCGCAAATGATCAACGCGCAGCAGGTCGTCGACATCGCGCTGGACGCTGCCGCGCGGCTCGGCGGCGCCGACGAGACCATCGTGCTGGTCGGTGACCGCGTCGCGACGTCGTTGCGGTGGGCGAACAACTCGATGACCACCAACGGCGTGTCGACCGCTCGCAGCACAACAGTGATTTCGATTGTCCGACAAGGTGATAGCGCGCGGGTGGGCACGCTGTCCTCGGCCGAGGTCGACCCGTCGGCGATCGAGGGATTGGTCGCCGCGTCGCAGGCCGCCGCCGCCTCGGCGCCCGAGGGCCGCGACGCCGCGCCGCTGCTGAGTAGCAACACCGTGCCGGCCGACTGGGAGGCGCAGATCCCGGTGACCGGGCCCGAGGTGTTCTCCGGCATCACCGGCCCGCTGGCTCGCGGATTCCGAGGCGCCGACCAGTTGTACGGCTTCGCGCAACATGTGCTGGAGACGACGTTTCTTGCGACGTCGAGCGGACTGCGGCGCCGCGACACCCAACCGACCGGCTCGGTGGAGATCAACGCCAAACGTGACGGGGCCAGTGCCTGGGTGGGCGTCGGAACACCCGATTTCGTCGGTGTGCCAACGGATTCGTTGCTCGAGCAGCTGTCGAAGCGATTGGGTTGGGCACAGCGCAGGCTCGAGTTGCCGGCGGCACGCTACGAGACGATCCTGCCGCCGTCGACAGTGGCCGACATGATGGTCTACCTGGCTTGGTCGATGAGCGGCCGCGGTGCGCAAGAGGGTCGCACCGCGCTCAGCGCGCGCGGCGGCGGAACCCGGGTAGGGGAGAAGTTGACCGACTTGCCGCTGACGCTGTATTCCGATCCCGCGGTGCCCGGGCTGGGCTGCACACCGTTCGTGGCGACCGCGAGTTCGACGGAGACGCTGTCGATTTTCGACAACGGGATGAACATCGGCCGGGTGGACTGGATTCGCGACGGGGTAGTCAACGCGCTGGCCTACCCGCGGGCCGCCGCTGCCGAATTCGGCGCCCCGGTTGCCGTCGCGGCCGACAACATGGTGATGACCGGCGATGGCACCGACCTCGCCGACCTGATCGCCCAGACCGAGCGGGGGTTGCTGTTGACCACGCTGTGGTACATGCGCGAGGTCGATCCCACCTCGCTGCTGCTGACCGGACTGACTCGGGACGGTGTCTACCTGGTCGAAGACGGTGAGGTGACGGCGGCGGTCAACAATTTCCGATTCAACGAGAGCCCGTTGGATTTGTTGCGACGGGCCAGCCAGGCCGGTGTCAGCGAGCCGACGCTGCCGCGGGAGTCGGGCGATTGGGTGACTCGCGTCGCGATGCCGTCGTTGCGGATTCCGGACTTCCACATGTCATCGGTGAGCCAAGCGACATAATCGGCTTGTGGTGCTGCACGACGAGTTGACCCGGCTGGTGGCGTTGTCACCCGGCGACGGTCGCACAACTTCCCTGATCCGGCGCATCTGCGCCCAGACCGTCTGGTTGCCCGCGCTGCCTGCCGAGGTCGAGGTGAGCCGCCCGGGATCGGACGCCGAGGGCGTCGTCGCCGACTTCGCCGAACAATTCAGCATCGACGTCTCGACGATCGGCGCCGAGCAGCGCTCGCGGCTGTGGAAAGCACTGGGCGACAGCACCTTCAGCATCGTCGTGCAGATGTATATCGCCGACTTCGTACCACGGGTGCGCGCCGGACTGGAAGCGATCGGCGTCGGTAACGAATACCTCGGGTGGGTTGCCGAGCCGGTCACGTGGGATCACGCCACTGATCCGTCCGGCACCGTGTTCAACGAGTTTCTGCCGACGGTGGCCCGGCTGCGTCAGCTCGATGCGCTGACGGCCGAGGTGGTTCGGTTGCGCGGCGCCACCCAACACAACTGCCGGCTGTGCAAGTCGCTGCGCGAGACGACGGCGCTGGACGCCGGCGGATCGGAGACGCTGTACGGCGACATCGAGCAGTTCGAGGCATCGGCCCGGCTGACCGACCGGCACAAGGCGGCGTTGCGCTACGTCGACGCGCTGATCTGGTCGCCCAGCCGGATCGACGACGAGGTGGCCGCCGGGGTGCGTGCGCATTTCTCCGACGCCGAGGCCGTCGAGCTGACCCTCGACGTGATGCGCAACGCCAGCAACAAAGTCGCGGTGGCGTTGGGCGGCGATGCGCCGCGGGTCGAGCACGGTACCGAGCAGTATCTGCTCGATGTCGACGGCCAGACGGTCTTCACCTGACATCGGTCTTTGGGCTGGCCGCGCCGGTCTTGAACCAAAACGGCGCCGCACTCGTGCTACTACCGGAAGGCTGGTCATGGAGATTCCGGAAACCAACCGGACACTAGTCGCTGACGCGTTTGCGCGGCTGTCTGCTGAGGATCGTGCATTTGTTCGACGCGCGTACTATTACGGCTGGACAACCGCACAAATCGGCGCGGACCTGGGAGTCGCCGAAGGCACCGTGAAAGCGCGGCTGCATCACGCGCTGCGAGCCCTGCGGCAGACGCTGCAGGAGATGGGAGTGGCACCATGACCGCCTTTTCGGGGCAGGGAGCACCCGTCCCCGGACCGCACGGACAAGATGGCCACAAGTATGCACAGTGGGACGCGGCCTACGTGCTGGGGTCACTGTCCGAGATGGACAGGCGCGAATTCGATGCACACCTGGGAGAGTGCCCGACATGTCGGGATGCGGTAACCGAGCTTTCCGGGATTCCCGCCCTGCTGGCGCTGCTCGACCTCGACGAGGTTATCGACCAAGATGATCCGATAGCAATTCGGCCGCCGATGCCGCAGCCGGATCTGATCGGTCGGCAGTGGGAAATGTCCGCCGTTGCAGGCTTGCTGAAGCGTGCAATCGATGGCCACGGCGCGGTAGTCGGCGTAGTCGGCTCACCTGGCATCGGCAAAAGCCGTCTCGTGCGCGAAGTTTCGGCAATGGCAGGCGCTCAAGATGTTGACGTGTTCACCGCCTTCTGCGAATCGCACACCAGCCAGATTCCCTTCCATGCCGTGACGCGTCTGTTGCGCGCAGTCACCGGCGTCGAGAGTCTCGACCCACCTGCCGCCCGGGCGCAGATCCGGGCTCAGGCTCCCGACGCGGCGCCCGAGGACTTGCTGCTCTATGACGACCTGCTGGGCATCGCCGACCCCGATGTGGAGCTGCCGAAAATCGATCCGGATGCTCGTCGGCGGCGGTTGACCATGTTGGTAAACGCGGCCTCGCTGGCCCGCCGGGCCCCGGCGGTCTTTGTCATCGAGGACGGCCACTGGATCGACGAGGTCAGCGAGTCGCTGTTGGCCGATTTCTTTACGGTCATGCTGCAGACGCCCTCGCTGGTCTTGGTCACTTACCGGCCCGAATATCAGGGCGCGCTGACGAGAGTGGCAGGTGCCCAAACGGTTGCCCTTGCGCCGCTGAGTGATTCAGAAACCGCGGGACTGGTCTCGGAGCTGCTCGGCCCGGATCCGTCGAATGGCGCGCTCGGCCAGAGGATCGCTCAGCGGGCCGCCGGCAATCCGTTCTTCGCCGAGGAGATCGTGCGCGAACTGGCCGGGCGCGGCGTGCTTCGCGGTGAGCGGGGTGCATACCGCTCGGCCGCAGAGGTTGGCCAGGTGAGCGTGCCGGTCACGCTGCAGGCAACCATCGCTGCCCGCATCGATCGGCTCGACCCAATGGCGAAGCGCACGCTGAGCGCAGCGGCAGTGCTGGGTGCGCGGTTCGACCTGGACCTGCTGGGCGCGCTGGGCGTTGAACCGGTCGTTGATGACCTGCTGGCCGCTCAGCTCATCGATCAGGTCCGCTTTGCTCGGCAACC
Organism: Mycobacterium sp.; assembly: GCF_036490025.1. Lineage (GTDB taxonomy): Bacteria > Actinomycetota > Actinomycetes > Mycobacteriales > Mycobacteriaceae > Mycobacterium. The sequence continues at coordinate 119,007 of NZ_DASXEP010000167.1, forward strand.
GGAATACGTATTTCACCATCCGTCGATCCGCACGGTGGCCTACGAATTGCAGCTCGAATCGGATCGCGCCGAGCTGCACCGACGCGTCGCGGCCGCCATCGAATCGCGCAACCCGGTTGCGGGCGATGAAAATGCCGCGTTGATTGCCGAGCATTTGGAGGCGGCCAGTGATGGGCACGCCGCTTACGGCTGGCAGATGCGGGCCGCAACCTGGGCGACCAACCGTGACATCGCCGCCGCATGGCGGAGTTGGGAGCGTGCCCGGACGATCGCCGACGCCCTGCCCGCCGATGACCCCGGCCGAACATCCATGCGCATTGCGCCTCGCACCATGTTGTGCGGGATCGCCTGGCGAGTCCATGAACATGCGACCGGCGTCCGCTTTGAGGAATTGCGCGAGTTGTGCGCCGCGGCCGGGGACAAGGCGTCATTGGCCATCGCAATGTCGGGGCAGGTGATGGATCACTTGCACCAGGCCCGGCTGCACGAGGCGTCGCAGCTGGCATCGGAAGCGATGGCCCTCATCGAGTCGCTGGACGATCCGACCTTGACGGTGGGCCTGTCCCTAGCGTCGATCTACGCTAGAACTAAGTCCGCCGAGTGGCCTGACGCGCTGCGATGGTCACAGATGGTTATCGGCCTGGCCGACGGCGATCCCTCAAAAGGCAACTTCATCATCGGCTCTCCGTTAGCGCTTGCCTTTACGACGAGGGCAACGGCCAGTTATTGCCTGGGACTTCCGGGATGGCGCGACGACCTGCGGCACGGCCTCGCCATGGCCCGCAGCACCGACCCGATGTCTTTTGCCACCGTTGTCACCTATGCCTACTCCGCGGCAATACCGCCGGGCATGCTGAGGCCCGACGATCGCGCGATGGCCGAGATCGAGGATGCCCTGCGAATTGCGGAACAATCCGGTGATGATGTCGCGGTCGCCATCTCCCGGATGACGCTGGGCATTGCGCTGGTGCACCGTCGGACCAACACGGAGCGCGACCGGGGACGGCAAGTCCTGGCAGAGGTCGGTGAAGTGTTTTTGCATCGGGGGTTCTTCCTGGCCGAATTACCTATCGTCGAGGTCTGCTTGGCTCGTGATCAGGCTCAACGCGGAGATCGCGATGGCGCCATACCGCTCCTGCGTGCGGCCGCAGACGGCCAGTTCCGCGACGGACGCCTGCTGGGGTGGAGCATTCCGGCGACAGGTGTTCTGGTGGAAACACTTATCGAGCGGGGGGCCGAAGGCGACTTGGCCGAAGCCGAGGCTGCGATCGAGCGGTTAGCGGAGGCCACGATCGAGCGGTTAGCGGAGGTCGACGGTGGTTTCGCAGTGCGCGAGATCTGGCTGCTGCGGCTGCGGGCTCTGTTGGCGAGGGCTCACGGCGATGCCGCGTCCTATGCGCACTTCCGGGATCGCTACCGCGACATGGCGAAAACCCTTGGCTTCGAGGGGCATATCGAGTGGGCCGAGGTAATGCAATGACCGCCGCCATTGTGCACTTCTCGACGCCGATACGTCCCCGAAAATAGGCTGCGCCGAGGTCAGCATTGAGGGGTTGGGGCCGCATGGTCTGCGGCACACCACGGCGTCCCTCGCGATAACGGCGGGCACTACTGTCATGGTCGTGCAATGCATGCGTGACAAGCCGGAGGGTATATCGGCAGCTAGTTGATCCAGGGGCGGTAGCTCAGTTGGTTAGAGCCGCGGACTCATAATCCGTTGGTCGCGGGTTCGAGCCCCGCCCGCCCCACTCAGCCCCACTCGGCTGTTGTATGACCTCGGGTGATGCGGGACATTTCAGTTCTGGGTCATGCCTGACAGTGTTTCGGCTGATCCTTTACAGCGGTTTCGGTTGATCCTTGACACTCCCTAGATGAGGGAGTTAAGCGTGGCTGAGCAGAGGTATCAGGCCGTGATTGGTGATGGCCTGTCGATCTCGCAGGTCGCCGAGAAGGTCGGGGTGTCGCGCCAGACGCTGCATGCGTGGCTGGCCCGCTATGAGGCCGAGGGCCTCGACGGGCTCAAGGACCGGTCGCATCGGCCGGTGTCGTGTCCGCATCAGATGGGCGCCGAGGTGGAGGCCTTGTTGTTGGAGTTGCGGCGTTCACGCCCGTATTGGGGGCCGCGGCGGCTGGTGTTCGAGCTGGCCAAGCGCAACGTTGCTCGGCTGCCGTCGGCTTCGGCGGTGTATCGGGCGTTGCTTCGTGCCGGGATGATCGACCCGAGTCTGCGGGATCGACGCTCGCGCAAGTGGAAACGCTGGGAGCGCGGGGCGCCGATGGAGTTGTGGCAGATGGATGTCGTGGGTGGTTTCCCGCTTACTGATGGCAGCTGCGCCAAGGCGTTGACGGGCATTGATGACCATTCCCGGTTGTGCGTGGCGGCGAAGGTGATGGCTCGTGAGCGCACCCGCGCGGTCTGTGATGGGCTACGCGCCGCGCTGGCCAGATTCGGCGCGCCCGAGCAGATCTTGACCGATAACGGCAAGGTGTTCACCGGTCGGTTCAACCATCCGCCGGTGGAGGTGCTCTTCGATGCGATCTGCCGTGAGCACGGGATCGAGCATTTATTGACCCAGCCGCGCAGTCCGACCACGACGGGCAAGATCGAGCGGTTTCATCGCAGTCTGCGGGCTGAATTCCTGAGCAGCCGAACACCTTTCGCGAATCTCAAGACCGCCCAGCAGGCATTGGATGAATGGGTCGACTACTACAACACCACCCGACCACACCAATCCCTGGACATGACCACCCCCGCCCAACGATTCGCCACGGGCGCAGTGCTGACACTTCCATCGGCGGCGGCGCCCACCCCGCGCCACGACCGCACTGGGGATGACTGGGTCAGCCGCCGGGTGACCACCAACGGGATAGTTAGCGTGGCCTGGCAGCAGGTATGCCTGGGCGCCCACCATGCCGGCGCCCGCTGCGATGTCCACGTCGATGGTGACCTGCTGCGCTTTTTCATCGGCGACGATCTGGTCAAGACCGCTGCACGAACCAGCCGCGGCGAGGTAAGAAACAAACGGGCCTTCCGCAGCCGCGAACAGGCCTAACTGGCGAGTCCCCGATACCAAGTCCACCCGGAATTAGAGTCGGGTTTGTTTGATTCAGATTCAGTTGATGCTGCAGGCCACTGGGGTGTGGGTGCATCTGCAGGCTGCAGCGTACTCGGCGGGCGTGCGGTAGCCCAGGGCCGAGTGGCGGTGTCGGTGGTTGTGCTCGCCCTGGAAGTCGCCGATGACCACGCGGCCTCGAGCACGGTGTTCCAGTGGTTGCGGTTGAGGCACTCCTTACGTAGCCGGTTGTTGAACGACTCGATGTGTCCGTTGTTCCACGGCGTCCCCGGCGGGATATACGCCATGCCCGTCCTTCCGTTGCAGAACTGTTGCAGCGCTTGAGAAATGAACACCGGTCCGTTGTCCATCCGCTGCGGTCCAAGCCCAGCTTCCGGGATAGCCTATGCGCGAGTGTATTCGGCTACGTCGAAGACTCGGCTGGACTCGTCACTGCTCGCGAAGAGTCCCGGCTTGCCGAAAGTGGGCATGGTGTCAGCGACCGCTGACAGAGATTCACCTGCGATCCACAGCGACAGCGCTCTGACCTGAACTCAGAACAGCTCGCTGTCGAGGTGTTCTTCTGTTCGGCCACGTGCGAATTCGGCGGGATATCCGGTGCGGGCCGGCGTCGCGACCCGAAGACCTCGGCGGCCGCCGACGCGAAGCGGTCATCGCTTAACCGCGACCAACGCGATTCGGCGATCAAACCTGCCGCGTTCTGCAGGTACCCGTCAATGTGGTCCAGCGGCGAACACGAGCAGACCGTCTCACAGCCTGCGGCACAACAGATCCGAGACACGCCGGTGTGCGCTTGTTCGGCACGTCCTTTGCGCGGGTGCCGTCACCAGGCTTGAAATTACAGCCCGATTGAGGACAGCAGATCAGCAAATCCCGACGGATCAACGGCACCGACCGCATCGGTGATGCCTGGGGGAAGAAACAGGTCAACGATGGGGGTGATGTTTTCATTGCCGAACGGTGTGAGCACGAAATCCCCGACTGTGGCTGAAGTCCCGGCGCTATTCATGGACTCCTCGAAAACGTTGCCGTACCCCAACCCGAACTCCGAGATCAGGAAACTGGTCGGCTCGTCGGGCAGGACGGTCCCGGTGCCGCCGAGCGTGGTGATCTCCTCGCTGTAGCCGCCGGGCAGTCCGAAGTCCTGGCCGAGCTGACTCAAAATTCCGGATAAGCCGGTTGCGTCGTCAAAAGGCGTTGGCGTGTATTCGACATTCCCGGTGAACGTGTCAACCGGAAAACCAAGGCTAGAAAGACTGAAGTCCTGGGTGCCAAAGGTATCTGTGGTGTCCAAGTTGTTCGGGTCGGTGACGGTACTGATCGCCTCCTCAGGACCTACCGGCGCGACTGTGTACACGGGCGCGAACAGGTTCGACGGGTCCGGGCTGTAGGGGACCACAGCCGGGTCGAACTGATTACCCGAGCTGGCAGCCAAAGCCGTGTCAGACACGGCGGAGCCAGCTATGCCCACGCTGTCGTCGCCAGTGGCGTTGGCGGCTGGTGCGACACTCATGCCGATCACTGCGGCGGCAAACGCAGACCCGCCAGCCAGACCCACACCGGCGATCCAGAAGTGAACGTTGATGGTCATAAAGACCCCCATCGAAGATCGCACCGATGCCGATCGGCACGTAAGCATTACTGAGATTTCCTAAGTTTAGGCGAAGTTGGCCTCGCGCCCAACCCAACTCGACAGACTTCCAGCAAGGTCCCAGCAGGACTCACAGCAATTGCGCGGCGAGATGCTGACCGGTGATGCTGATGCGGGCGTAACCGGTCTGTTGGGGCTCTGCTTGCTGGTGCAGGCATTGGATACGCGATGAACCGGTGTCTTATCTGTAACGAGTTTCGAGAGCTGCTGCGCGAGTTCAACTCTTTGGACGCCAACCTTGAGCGCCTGGTCGCCGCACCGGCCGCGGACTCAGTATGTAGGCGGCGGCGGTCGCGATCGTTTGTTGCCGGGCGCTACCAGCACTGTGAGAGCTATGTGGACGACAGGTGGGCCGGACGATCTACTAATTTCAGCGACGGGGCGGTTGTTGACCGTGCCGACGTCGGACTTGTATGCCCTGCTCTGGCGCGCCGGCGTCCTGGAGCTCCTGGAGACGAATCCGGCGCCCGCTGATCGGGCACCGGGTGGGCACCCGTCGCGGCTGGCTCCGAGCCCCGCCGACCATCCGACAGGCGAGTCGTGGCGGCCACCGCGGCCGTGGCGGCCGCAGCGGATCCCAGCGCCTGCGCCCAGCCCAGCGGGCCAACGGGCGTACACCCGAGCAACTGACTGATCCCTGGTGTATTCACCATCAACGCGAATGCGGCAAACGAGCCCGCCGCAGTGAGCACCACTAGCGGGGCGTGCGAGTCGACCAGGGTCTGGCCCAGCTCAACGGACACCAACGCGATTAACGCCACCGTGGCCGCCCGTTGCGACCGCCCGGTGATCGAGGCCATCGCCCACGCCGCGGTGCCGGCGGCCGCGGTGATCCCGCCGCGAAACGCCACTGCACGCCACAGCCCGCGCTCGTCGAGGCCGTGCCCGACGCGCTGCACCGGGCCCCTCGGCGTGCTGACCGCAACCGCGGTGGCCGGCAGCGCGTCGGTCAACGTGTTCATCAGCAGCAACTGGCGGGTGTTCAGCGGCGAGACCCCGGTCAGGGCGGTACCGATGACGGCGAAGATCACCTCGCCGGCATTGCCGCCGAGCAGGCCGGAGACCGCCGCCTGCACCCCGCGCCACAGTCGGCGGCCCTCGTCGATGGCGTCGGTCAGAGCACCGATGCGGCCGTCGGTCAGCACCACATCGGCTACGGTGTGCGCCGAGTCGCTACCGCGCGCCACCACACCGACCCCGACGGTGGCGACCCGGATCGCGGCGGCATCGTTGGCGCCGTCGCCCACCATGGCGCACACCTGCCCGGCGCGTTCGAGCGTCTGGACGATCTGCACCTTGTTCTCCGGCGACATCCGGGCGAATATCATCCGCTCGCACACCACCCGTTCCTGGTCATTGCGCGACAACGCATTCCACTCGGACCCGGTGATGACCCGATCTGCTGTGACCGACACGCCCAACTCCGCGGCGATCGCCGAGGCGGTGATGGGGTGATCACCGGTGATCAGCCGGATGGCCACGCCCCGCTCGGCCAGGTCGGCCAGCAGCTGTGGTGCTTCTGCTCGCGGGGTGTCGGCGATCCCGAGCAACCCGGTCAGCGACAAACCGGCACTACACAAGTCGACGATCTTGTCGGGGTCACCCTGGATCGACTTCGCCTGCTGCGCCGTTAACCGGCGCTGGGCCACCGCGATCACCCGCAGACCCTGCGCCGCCAGTTCGGCCACGGTGTCGCCGCTGCCGGCGCTGACGTCGTCACACGCTGCCAGCACCACTTCCGGTGCGCCCTTGATCATCAGCTCACTGCCCGACACCGCCGCCGAGAACGCCCGACCGGAACGGAACGGCAGGAACGCGTCCGGTGCCCGGGTTGCGGCGCTGCCTTCAGCCAGGTGGGCCGCCGCTTCGATGACCGCTTGGTCGGTGGCGTGTGCGTGCGCGGCCCCGTTCGGCGCCGGCGCGGCATAAGCGGCACAGCGCACCACGTCGTCGTCCGAATGCCCCGACACCGGATGCACCCGAACCACCCGCAGGCGGTTCTCGCTCAGCGTGCCGGTCTTGTCGAAGCAGACCACATCGAGACGGCCGAGCGCCTCAACCGATCGCGGCACGCGCACCAGCGCACCGGTACCGCTCAGACGTCGCGCCGACGCGTACTGCGCCAGCGTCGCCATCAGTGGCATCCCTTCCGGCACCGCCGCCACGGCGATCGCGATCGCGTCACCCAACGCTTGGCGAAGGCCCCCGCCGCGGAGCAGCCCGAGCGCACCGACCAGCACGCCCCCGCCGCCACTGACCGGGAAGGCGCGGTACATGACCTTGCTGAGCTGATGCTGCAGGCCGACGACGGGCAGGTCGCCGGAGGCCAGTTCGGCCGCCCGGCGCGTCTGGGTGTCGGCGCCGACAGCGGTGATCAGCGCGACCGCCGTCCCCGCCACCACCGTGGTGCCCGCGTAGAGCATGCAGTGTCGCTCGGCCAGTTCGGCCCCCGGCGTCGCCGCGGTCTGCTTGTCCACCGACAGCGACTCACCGGTGAGCGAGGATTCGTCGACCTCGAGGTCGGTGGCCTCGATGATCCGGGCGTCGGCCGGCACCACCTCGTTGCTGCGGACCTCGATCACGTCGCCGGGTTGCAACTGCTCGGCATCCACCTCGCTGTACGCCGACGTATCGTCGGTTGCGACTCTGCGTGCCAGCGGGGTCTGCTGCGCCAGCAGCACATTCAGCCGGCTCTCGGCCCGCATCTGTTGGCCGGCCGAGAGCATGGCATTTCCGATCAAGACGACACCGACCATCACCGCGTCGATCGGTGAACCCAGTATCGCTGTCGCCGCGGAACCGACCGCCATGATGGGGGTCAGCGGATCCGACAGCTCCGCGCGGACCGCCTTGGCGAACTGCCAGATCGCGTTGGGGGATTCCGCATCGCCCGTCGCAGCCAGTGCACCCGCATCGGCCTCCGGCGGCGGTAACACCTCGCGGACCTGCTGGACGGACATGGCGTGCCACTCGTAGGCGGGTGCCGGGCTCGGCGCGGCCGTGCGCACGACCCGGCGCGCCAGCAGGTATCCGGAGAGCAACCCGGCAGCAGCGCCGATGGTCACGGGCCCCGGCCCACGCCCCTGCCGGAGCCGGATGCCGGGCACCATCAGCACCGCGCCCAACGCCGATGCGCTGGCGGACAGCGTGATGCCACGCTGACTTGCCTCTCGGGCCGCCGGCAGCGCCCGCAGCACCTGCCACGCGCCGGCCAAGTCGGCCAGCAGCAGATCTGCATCCCAGGGCGGCGCGCCGTCGGCGGTCGGCATGACGCCCAGCGCCACGTCGGCGGAGCACAGCGCTTGCGCGGCGGTTGATGACAGCACCGCGACGGTGCTACCGGATTGTTGCAGCTCAGCCAGCGCGCTGGCGAGTGCACCGTCGACCGCCCGGTCGTGGTATTCCGGCACGGGTCGGACGTCGTCGAACGCGGTCCGCAGCTCGCCGAGGATGTCGACGTCGACCGAGACGATTGCGGCCCCGGATGCGCGTGCTTCGGCCAGCACCGCAGATGCCAACGGGTGGTGCGCAGGCTCGATCAGCGCCTCCACCGGCCCCTTGTGACCGGACCGCCCCACCGGCACCCGGGGAATCCGGTGCCAGCCCGGGCTCAGCCCGGGTTTGTCGAGCAGATTCTGTGCCTTTTCCCAGGCCGCGGCCAGCCGGTCGTCGCTGGCCCCGCGGACGGTGACTACCCGCAACTTCTCGCCGCACAGCACTCGGGGATCAACCAGCAGCGCGTCGACCTGGTCGAGGCGCCGTAAGGCCTCCGGTCGCAGCGGCAGCACCGCGTGTTGGTCGGCCAGGCCCCGCCCCAGTGTCGCTGCGAACGACTCTTTTGTGGTGCGCATGGCTTTGGGGGCGGCCACCGTGGCCGCGGTCGACGCCATCGCGACGTTGCGGGTGGCGGCGCCGACCAGGCCGGCGCCGATCGCCTGCACGAATGCCATGCGCTTGCCGTGGCGTTCGACGGATCCGACCGGTGGAGGCACCGGGCGTGAGCGGTGGTGCACGCCGCCCTGGTCGGCGAAGCGCGCCAGTTCGGGTTCGTGGCGGCTCCACGCCTCCGACGCGGCGCGGCACTCGGCGGCTTTGAGGCCCTGCATGGTCAGATCCACCGACAGGGTTGCCGGTGACAGCGTGGCAACGTGTGCGGCGGTGCTGACCAGCGACAGCACGGTGTCGGTCGCGCCGGCGCCGATGCGATCCTCCAGCAGGTGACGCACCCAGGGCTGGTAGTTCGCCAGCGAGGCGACCGCGCTGACAGCGACCGGCGCCGCCGGCCACCGCAGCGTCCGACCCGCGACCGCAATGACCAGCGCGGTGGCATTGACGCCAACCATCGCTCCCCGAACCGCCAGCAACAGACCGTCCCCCGGCAGGCTGCCTGCCCCGACGGACTCGTTCGCCGCGTCGCAGCCGTTGAGCTGGCGGCAGCGCTGCTCGGCGTCCGCGACCACTGAGCACAGCTGGCTCAGCGATGTCTGATCACCGTCGGTCTCGACGACCACCCGCGACAGCGGACGGTTCAGGCTGACCGAAGTCACGCCGGGCGTGGCTCGCAATGCCTCGGCCACCGCGTGCCCACGCTCGGTCTCGTCGGGACCGCCCAGTCCGCGCACCTCAATCCACGCGCGGCCCTCACCGCGCCAACAACGTCGGGTCAGCGTCGAGACGGAGGTCTCGCCGGATAGCACTTTGCCGCCTTCCCGGAGCGGCATGGCGGCGATATCGAGGCCGGCTTCCGCTGCAGAGCCAATGGCCCCCGCGGCGGTTGTCGCACGGTGCACCGCTGCGTCAACGAACGCGGAAGTTGCTCGGATTCCCATTTCGACCGCACGCAGCGGCAAGATTTTCTGCATGAGAATCCTCCGGCTGTCGTGACAACGCCGGAGGTCTCTTCCGCCGCATAGCGGCCCGCGGTGCCGGTCGTCCGATGACGGTCGACGTGATGACGACGCCGCGACGAAGGAATACTCCCCTCCGCCCAGCAGTATGCCAGACGTACGTCGCGTCCACGGCGGCTCCGTGGTCCGCTCCTGACCGGTATGCCGAACCCCGGGTGCGTGACGGCGACGTCCTTGCTGTCCTGGCAACGCACGATGTCACTTTCACTACGGGCCAGATTCACCGCGTCCTGAACGCCTTCTCAGAGGAGGGCATCCGCAAGGTCCTTGCCAGATTGGTCGTGCAGGGCGTGGTACTGGCAGATCGCGTCGGTAATACCTATGCATACCGATTGAACACCGCCCACCTGGCGGCGGAGCCCATTGTGGCGCTGGCGAAGCTCTTCAATAAGTTCTTGAGTCGGCTTGAGCAACACTTCAGCGGGTGGGAGTACCCGCCGGTGTACGCCGCGGTTTTCGGGTCAAGCGTGCGGGGCACGATGACCGCGGACAGCGACGTAGATCTGTTTTTGGTAAGGGAGAGTGATACGCCTGAGACCGTGTGGGCGCGTCAGGTGAACGAGCTTGCCACCGCTGTCACGGCCTGGACTGGCAACGACGCCCGGGTTGTTGAGTACACCGCCGCCGACCTGCCGGCCGCTCGGACCGAGCCGATGGTGCAGGAACTCCTCGAGCGTGGACTCACCGTGGCTGGATCGCGTGCATGGCTGTTCAAGCAACTGAAGCCGGTCGTGGGCAAGGGGAGGTGATGGATGGCTGAACGAACAAGGACCAGCACGGAGGCGATCCGCGCCGGGCGAAATCGGTCAGCACTCCCGAAACGGGAGAGAATCCTATATCTGTTGTGTGGCAAGCATTTTCGAGAATAGATGGCGGTGGCGTTAGAGCCGGGTCAGCTTGCTGATCGTTTGAATTTCGGTGTCTCGGTAGGGCCGTCCATCGGGTTGGAGCAGGTCTGCAAACCAGAGCTTCGGAGGCGTCGTGTATGGGTGATCCCAGGAGTCCCACGGTAAGTAGGTTTGGGTCTTTCCAGCGACCAGCCCCCAATTGATCGCACCAACGTTGTGCCGCTTGGCAACTGGCAGGACCCCGTCAACGGTACTGCCCAGGGACCGGGCCAGGTACTCGGTGCAGAGGATCGGCCGCCCCAACGGCGACAGTTCGGCGATCCGGGCCTCGAAGGCTGCTGGTTTGTCGTAGCAGTGGAAGGTGATCACATCGGAGTTGTCCAGTTGGATGTCCGCGATTTCGCTACGCCCCAGGGGATCTCCCCACACGCCGTCCCACACCGCACTCGTTAACGGTTGACTCGGATCAACCGAACGGGCCCACCCGAACGCCAGCGCGAGCAGGTCGGCGACACGCTCCAGCTTGTCTTTCCTCTCGACCTTGCGATACTCGCGCGCGGGATTGTCGGGCTCATTCCAGATGTCCCAAGCCAAAACACGGTCGTCGGTGCGGAATTGGCTCAGCACGCCCGTGACATAGTCGAGCAGAGTGCGACGGTAGTCGAGGTCATCGAGGTGTTTCGCGCCCGGGCTTTGCACCCAGCCGGAGTTGTGGACCCCAGGCTTGGGGGCGCGCTGCCGTCCCGGTTTGGGGAACGGATCCCAACATGAGTCGAAGAAGACAAACATTGGTTTGATGTGGTGGCGGGCGGCAATGCTGACAAACTGCGCGAGACGACTCTGAAAGCCGCGATGGTCTTGGGCCCAGAGCTGATCGTGGAGGAAGACCCGCACCGTGTTGAGCCCGTGCAACTGGGCCCAGCCGAGCTCGGTATCGATGCGCCGGGGGTCGAAGGTGTCGGCCTGAAACATCTCGAGCTGGTTGATGGCGTTCGAGGTGATGTAGTTGACGCCGACGGGCCAACCTTGCGCCTGATACCAGCGGTTGGCGCGATCGGGCGACCATGGGCTTTGCTCAGCGGCGGCGCGGGGCGCCGGGGTCAGCGTCGGGCCCGCCGCCAGTAACACTGGGAGCGTTAGCACCGTTCGACGCCTCACCCAGTGACGATAAGTCCCCGGTGACGTACGCGGCCGGGAAACTTCAGCCAGATGTCATTTCTCAGTCCGTTCCGCTGATGAGACGCACCACTTCTTAGATGCCGGTTATGCCAGCACAATCTCCCGGAGGGACCTGCCGCCAGTGCGGTAAGATCACCGCCGATATCGCCGGTTCGCCGGCGCGGCAAGGGTTTTGCTGTCGCTCAGCGGGACGCGAGTACAGTAGTTCCGATGGCTGTCGCCCCGTCGAATGAGCGGATGGTTGCCGGGGTTGCAGCTGCGTCCGTCTCGCTCGGGGTGGCCCAGCTGGTGGGCATCCTATTCGGCGCGCGGGCCGACGCGCGTGGCGCGATCGGCTCAGCGGTCGTCGATCTGACGCCGGGGCCCATCAAAGAGTGGGCTATTCAGACGCTGGGCTCTCTGGACAAACTCTTCTTGGCCTTCGTCGTGCTCGTGGTGATCGCCGCGATCGCCGCAATCGCCGGGAGCCTCGAGACTCAGCGCCGCCCGGTCGGCAGCGCCGTGATCGCCGCGGCGGGCATCCTCGGATGCGTAGCAGTGCTGTCGCGGCAGGGTGCGACAGCACTGGACACGATCCCCACCGTCGCGGGTACCGCCTGCGGGGTGGCCGCCCTACGCTTGCTCATCCATCGGTTCTGGCCCGGCCGGGGAGATCCGGCAGATAGAACCGACCACGACGAGCCGGATGCCGGCAGGCGCAGGTTGGTCATGTTCGGATTGCTCGGATTCGGAGTAGTGAGTGGCGTGGCGGGTGGGGTCATCACGCGGTTGGTGCATTCGGTGGCCGCTGACCGGAACAGCTTCACACTTCCCCGACCACGCATATCGGCGCCACCAATACCTGCTGATGTGCAACCGAGCGGCGTTGCGCTACCGAGCTTTATCACCGCCAGCGCCGACTTTTACCGGGTGGACACTGCACTCAGTGTTCCCCAACTCAGCCACGGCGACTGGCGGCTGCGCATCCATGGCATGGTGGACCGCGAAACCACCTACAGCTTCGACGACCTCGCCGACTTCGACGTCGTCGAAATGGTGACGACGCTAACGTGCGTGTCGAATCCCGTTGGAGGCACCCTGATTTCGACGGGCGTCTGGACAGGCTACCGGGTGGCTGACCTGCTGGCGGTGGCCGGTGTGCACGCGGACGCCGACATGATGCTCTCGACGTCGATCGACGGGTTCACCGCCGGCACGCCAGTGGAGGCTCTCACCGATGGCCGCGACGCGCTTCTGGCGGTCGGCCTCAACGGTCAGCCGCTGCCGATCGAGCATGGCTACCCGGCCCGGCTGGTAGTACCCGGGCTCTACGGGTATGTGTCGGCCACCAAGTGGGTCGTCGAGATGGAGCTGACCCGCTTCGACAGAGCGGAGGCGTACTGGACGCGGCAGGGCTGGGCACCGCGTGCACCCATCAAGACCGAGTCGCGGATCGACGTGCCGAAAGGTGGTCAGAAGGTGCCGATGGAGCCCGTGGTGTTCGGCGGTGTCGCGTGGGCACAGAATCGTGGCGTGCGGGCCGTGGAGGTCCGCATCGACGATGGCGTGTGGCAGCCCGCTGAACTGGGTGCGAGCTATTCCAACGAGACGTGGCGGTTGTGGAGCTTCCCCTGCCAGGCGAAAAGCACTGGGAAACACACCATCACCGTGCGCGCCACCGACAACACCGGAGCTGCCCAAACTGAAGATCGGGTCGGTAGCGTCCCCGACGGCGCCACCGGCTGGCACACGGTGGACTTCACCGTGGCGGAGTTGTGAAGCACTATTTCGACGAGAGTTTCCGCCAACTGAATACCGCAACCACGATGCCGATCAACACGGTGATCGGACCAATGATGGACCAGGTCGTGGTGTTGGTCATCGGGCTACCACCAAGCACTCCGAATCCCTGGAGCGCCCAAATCAGACCGAACACTGCGACGATCAACCCGGCCGCGAATGCAACGACGAAAGTCCTTCTCATATCGGGATCCTACGCCGGAGAGGCGAATGAAGAGCAGGGCCCAACGCGACGCGCTGTCCGCCAACAATGTTGAGAACAATCTTGGGCGGCTGCTTGAACGGAGTCCCTCGCATCGCCGCCGATTCATGTCCGGCAAGCTGCATGCGGAGTCAGTTCGCATCCTCACTGAGAATGTGACCCTGCAGGATCGTGCCCTCTCGAAAGAGTTGCAGCGCAAATACATTGAAGCGGTGGGCGGGGGTGCAGACGCTCGTCAAAATGGATACCTGTCACTGCGCGCGATGGTCACCGAGCCAAAACGGCTGGCCGAGATTCTCGTCGAGCGCTGCAGGCGATACGCGTAGCGAGGGTTGCCTGACGACTACTTCGGCTGGAGTTCGGCGAAGCGGGCCAGCGCGGTGGGGAGGTCTTCTTCGTCGAACATCTCCAACCGGCTTATCGCGTTGCCCTCGAAAATTAAAACGTTGATCACCCGCCACTCGGCGGCGAAACCGTCCTGCGAGGTGCCATGCGCCATGTAGGTGGCGACCGCTGCGCGGTTACTCAGCTGATGAACAACTTCGATGTGGTGGCCGAAGTCCGGCGTTATCTCCACAACGGCGCGGATGTATTCCGTCACATCCCCGGGCGCGAACGCTAGTCCCCGGCGGTGATCGATGTTGACACAATCTTGCGTTGTCGCCGGAAGCTCGTGCCGGTTCATCGCGGAGCAGGCGTCTGCGACGAGGTACCACGTCTGCGCCTCGGCGGCCGCTTCGCCGGCGAGGTACCGAGCATCGAGCTCTTCGAACGCGGCATCGATTTTGTCGGGTTCGACAAAGACAACGGCGGCGATCCGCTCGTCAGCGTTGATTTCGATGACTCCAAGCACTTCCGTGAGAAAAGCTTCGGACCCGTGATCACGATCCGAGAACTGAAGACGCATGAGGGCGAGACGCCCGCCGCGAGTCGCTATGACGGACGGAGTCACGTTCGTGGTCCACAGCTCGGCGACCGTACGCATGTCCGCTATTTGGGCGTCCCGGCCATGTTGGACTCCTGCACCGACAACTTGACGGCGATCATCGTTTGAGAAGTCTTCGGCCAGCATCTCTGCCATCTGGCCCCACTCGTTTGCCGCGAAAAGGGCAAGAAAGCGCTCACCTGCTTGGCTTGCCGAATTCTCCAACCGCCGGGCAGGCGTATGCAGTTCTTCAAAACGGGCAAGTGCGGCCTCGAGGTCGGCCTCGTCGAATAGTTCGCATCGGCTGATTTGGTTGCCGTCGAATGTCAAAAGGCCGATCTCGCGCCACTCGGCTTCAAAGCCCTCGTGTGAGGTTCCCATCGCCACCACTGTGACGACGGTTCCAAGTTCGCTCAGCCGGTGCACCGCCTCGTTCTGGAGCTTGACGTCCGGGGCGACGTTCCACGTGGCGCGCAGGAAAGGAATCAGTTCGCCGGGCGCGAACGCTCTACCCCGACGGTGATCGAGGTTCACCCAGTCTTTGGTCGACGGAAAGACTTCGTGTCGGTTCCACGAGGCCTGGGCCTGCATGACCACTGACCATATGCGAGAGTGGGTGGCCGCTTCACCGGCGAGGTAGCGGGCGTCGAGTTCCGCGAAGGCGGCGTCGATGTCGTCGGGGTCGAACACGAAAGCCGCTGTCATTTTGCCGTTGGTGTCGGTCTCGACGATATGGACGGTCTCGGCCTCAAACGCTTCCGGTCGCTGGTCGCAGCGCGAGTAACGGGCGCGCGTAAGGGCTAGGCGCCGGCCCCGGGTGGCGACGACGCTGAATGTCCCTGTCGTAAAGCCGACGTCGGCGGCCGCCTGCCAATCCTTGACCCCGTCATCCCGACCACGTCGCACTCCCGCGTTCACGGTTCGCCGCCGATCGTCCACGAGGTAGTCCTCGGACAGCTTTTCCGCTATGGCGACCCAGTCGCGAGCTGCGAAGTGCCGCAGGAATTGCGCGCTCACTTCAACAGCCGTGTTCTCCAAGCGAGGTACCGGATGGCTTAGCTGTTCGAACTTCGCTATCGCGGCATCGAGGTCTTCCTCCTCGAACAGCTCGACGCGGCCGAACGCTTGGCCGTCGACCGTACAGATCTCGAGTCCCCGCCACTCGGCGTCGAAGCCCTCTCGCGAGGTCCCGTGTCCCGCAAAGGTGATGACCGCGCCCAGGTTGCTCAGCCGATGCACGGCCTCGACATAGGTGCTGATGTGCTGATCGAGATCCCGCCCGGCGTCGAAGTATGCGATCACGTCGCCGGGCGCGAATGCGGCAGTACGGCGGTGGTCGAGACTGATGAAATCCGCTGTTGTGGCTGAGAACTCGTCCCGATTGATCGAGGCATAGGACTTCGCGACGACGGACCACGTCTGGGCGTGGGCGGCGGCTTCGCCGGCGAGGTATCTCGCGTCGAGTTCCTCGAAGGCGGCGTCGATGTCGCCGGGATCGAATAAGACGTGCGCCGCGATCCGATTGTCGGTGTCGAGCTGGGCGATGCCGAGCATTTCGACGCTAAAATCCCCTTGCTGCAGGTCGCGGTTCGGGGCACAGATACGGCTCAGGGTGAGGTGCTCCCCGCGGATTGCAATTGGGGTCGACGTTGCATCGGCCACAGCTTCGCCCAGAGCTCGAAAATTTGCGATCAGGACATCGCGCCCCTTCCAAACACCGATGTTCACCACGTGGCGGCGATCCTCGACAGAACTGTTGTCGGCCAGGATCTCGGCCATCGCCGCCCAGTTACGGGCCCGGGCGTGGGCAAAGAATCGGTCGTCTGCTCGGCTCGCAGCATTCTCTAACCTTTGCTTTTGCGGGTGCAGCTCGTCAAAGCGAGTGAGTGCGGCGTCCAGTTCTGCCTCGTCGAAAACCTCGGTGCGGCTTATCGTGTCGCCTTCGACTGTGAAGACTGCGATCCCGCGCCACTCGGCGTCAAGCCCCTCTCGCGAAGTCTCCTGCGCTGCGTAAGTGACGACTGCTCCGGTGTCGCTCAGCCCGTGCACTTGCTCGATATAGATCTTGATGTCTTGCTCGAAGTCCCACCCGGCTTCGATGTATGCGGTCAAGTCACCGGGACCGAACGCTGCCTCGTGTCGGTGATCGACGTTGACGCAATCCGGTGTGGTCGATGGCAGTTCGCGCCGGTTGAGCGCGGCATAGCTCCCTGAGACGACCGCCCATGTGCGCGCGTACGGTGCCGCTTCGCCGGCGAGGTAGCGGGCATCGAGCTCGGCGATTGCGGAGTCGAAGTCGTTGGGATCGAACGACACAACCGCGACGATCCGCTCGTCGGTGTTGATCTCGGCGATGCCGAGCACATCGGTGACAAATGCCTCGGGCTCTTGGTCGCGGCCCGAGAAGCGAAGACGCGCGAGGGCAAGGCGCTCCCCGCGGGTCGCCATGACGGTAGGTACGTTTGCCGCCCACAGGTCGGCCGCTGCCCGCATGTCTGCGATGTAGGTGTTTCGACCACCGCGGACTCCCGCACCAACTACGCGACGGCGATCGTCGTAGCCAAAGTTGTCGGCCAATATGCCCGGCATGGCGTCCCACTCGCCGGTGGCGAAGCACGCCAGGAAGCGTTCGGTCACTTGGCTCGCCGCGTTTTCCACGCGGCGTGCCGGCTGGCTGAGCTCGTCGAACCTCGCGAGCGCGGCGTCGAGGTCTGCCTCGTCGAAGATTTCGCAGCGATTGACCGCGTCGCCTTCGACCCCCAAAAAGGCGACCTCTCGCCACTCGGCGTCGAAGCCTTCGTGCGAAACGCCATGTGTCACATGGGTGCAAACCGCTCCGGCGTCGTTCAGGTCGTGCACCGCCTCGACGTAGATCTGGTGGTCTGCCGTGAGCTCGAACGCGGCACGGGTGTAGGCGTTCAGCTCGCCCGGCGCGAACGCGGCTGTCCGTCGGTGGTCGATACTTACACACTCGGGCGTGGTTAGCGGTAGCTCGCTTCGCCTCAGCGCTGCGAAGCCACCGGCGATGACGGACCATGCGTGCGCATGGGCCGCCGCTTCGCCGGCGAGGTAGCGGGCATCGAGCTCGGCGATGGCGGCGTCGAAGTCGTCGGGGTCAAACGTGACCACCGCCGCGATCTGCCCGTCGGCGTTGATCTCGTAGATGCTGAGGGTATCGACGTGAAACGTCTCGGGCGGCTCGGCGCTACCAGAGTATCGGGCACGGCAAAGGACGAGGCGCTCGCCGCGTGTCGCGATAACGGCCGACGCTACTTTCATGGCCCCTACGTCTGCGTTGGCGCGCGCATCTTGGACCGCGGCCGCCCGGCCACGTCGGATCCCCGCGTTCACGACTCGGCGGCGATCGTCGGTGGAAATGTCATCAGCCTGTAGCTGGGCCATCGCGTCCCACTTGCAGGAAGCGAAATACAACAAGAAGCGCTCGGCCACTTGGCTTGCCGCGTTTTCCAGCCGCGGCGCGGGTCGGCTGAGCTGTTCAAACCTCGCGAGCGCAGCGTCTAGGCCTGCCTCGTCGAACAGCTCGCAGCGGCTGAGTAGGTCGCCTTCCGCCGTGATGAGGAAAACTTCCCGCCACTCGGCGTCGAAGCCTTCTGGCGAGCTTCCGTACGTCAGGTGCGTGACGACCGCTCCGAGGTTGTTCAGCCGATGCACAGCCTCGATGTAGGTACTGCCGTCTTGTGCGAGATCCCAGGTGGCACGGACATACGCGATCAGATCACCGGGTGCGAACGTTGTCCCCCGACGGTGGTCGATGCTCGCGAAGTCCGGTGTCGTTGCGGCGATCTCATGTCGGTTAAGCGCGGCATACGCCCCCGCGATCACCGACCACGTGTGCGCGTACGGCGCAGCTTCGCCCGCTAGGTACCGAGCATCGAGCTCCGCAAAGGCCGCGTCGATGTATTCGAGGTCGAACGTGACGGCCGCCAGAATCCGCTCGTCCGCATCGATCTCGACGACGTTGAGGGCATCGTTTTGAATCGCCTCGGGGTCGCGGCCCGCGGCGCGCACACGTGTGAGGGCGAGATACTCGCCACGAATCGCGATGACCCCCACCATCGATATCGTGAAGCCAACGTCGGCGGCCACCTGCAAATCTTTGACCACGGCATCTCGACCATGTTGATTCTCGGCATTCACGACTCGTCGGTGGTCGATGCCGGAATAACAGTCGGCCACGGTTTCAGCCAGGGCGTCCCAGTCGCGGGCCGCATAATGCGACCATTCCTTCTCGAATACGCGCGTTGCCGCGTTTTCCAATCTTCGCGTCCGCGGGCGTTCTTCCTCGAACCGTGCATGCAGCGCTTCGAGCTCAGCCATCGCGGCGTCGATGTCGTCGACGTCGAACCAGATCTGCAACGCGACCCGACCCTCCTCGTCGATGCCGTATAGCTGAAGAAATTCGTCGTGCGGCGCTCCAGGGGTCGCGTCGGCAGTGCCCATCATCAATCGAGAGAGAGCCAGCCGCTCGCCACGCGCGGCGATCATGACATGGTCGATCCGTACGGCGCCCGTCTCGAGACCGCGCCTCGCCTCACGTCGCACTGCGGCCGATGGGAGCGCAAGGCCGACGATCTTCCGGCGACTCTCGATCGAGGCGTCGGGTGCGAACAGCCGCTCCAATTCGTCCCATGCTTCGCGATGAAGAGCAGCCATCACGCGTTCGCCCACGCGCACGGCTTCGTTGTCCAGCTCGATGGCCGGCACTTCAGGTGGAGCCGGGGACGTCGGCTCGACGCGCTCGCCGAGAATTAGCTGGGCCTTTTCCGCCAGCGCGGCAGCACCTTTCCGTTCGTACAACCCGACTGCTCGCTCAGCGGCGGCCCGCGCCCCCGAGGCATCGCCGGCACGCTCCAAAACCATCGCCAATGTCAGACACGCGTCGCCGTGATCGACCAATGCGTCGGTGCGCTCGGCCAACGCGACGGCAGCCTCG
This sequence comes from Mycobacterium sp., assembly GCF_036490025.1. Classification (GTDB taxonomy): domain Bacteria; phylum Actinomycetota; class Actinomycetes; order Mycobacteriales; family Mycobacteriaceae; genus Mycobacterium. The sequence continues at coordinate 138,526 of NZ_DASXEP010000167.1, forward strand.
GCGACTCGGCGCGCCTCGCCGTGATCGTTGGCAATCGAGAGCAACCGCGCTCGAAGCGTGCGCCAGGCGATCGACGCTTTCAGCGCATGCCCGGCGAGACGTTCACTCTCCGTACATAATTCGTCGGCCTCTGCCTCTCGCTCGAGTGTGAGACAAGCGCGACCGAGCAGCGCGGCGGTTTCGGCGGTGTCGGCGTCCAGACCCATACGACGAAAACCGGTGTAGGCCTTACGTAGATGCGGCTCGGCCGCAGCGGGATCATCTGCAATGAGCTCGACGATGCCGGCGAACTGCTCAACTTCGAGCAGCGAATGACGTAAGCCGAGTTCGGTGACCGCGCGCCGGGCCGAGTCGATCATCCGTCGGGCTGCGGCGGCCCGCCCGCGGAACGCCTCCAACACGGCTTGGCAGCGCGTCGACGTCGCTTCCACCGCAGGCGAATCGGTCGTGATCCGCAGCAACCGCACCACGTCGAGACACCGACCGCCCGCGCGGGGAACCGGGTTGGGCCCCCACAACGCCGCCAGCGGCGCGTTCGCCAGCACGGCGTTCACTCGACCGTGATCGCGCGCGCGTCGCGCCGCCGTAAGCGCGTCATCCAGTGCGACTTCGCAGTCGGCGATTCGCCCGAGACGGGCGAGGCATGTGGCATGCACGGTGTGCGCCTTGGCTTCTCCAGCGGCGTCGTCCAGCTCGGCCAGCTTGGCGGCGGCAGCGCCCACGGCGGTTTCGGCCTCGTCCAATTGCTCAGGGTGAATCAGCATCGAAAGTTGTCCGTCGAAGCATGCCGCCCAGGCCGCCAGTCGAGCCGAATCGACTGACGCTGACTGTAATTGCGATACCGCTCCCGTCGCCGAAGCCACGTCACCCGCGGCCAGCAGGGCTTCGCAGCGGGCGATCAGTAGTTCCGCGGCCTGCTCGTCGCGGTCGGGCAGCTCGTTGTCGATTTCCTCCAGCGCGTGCAGGGCCCGGTCAAAGAAGTCGGCGGCACCTTCGTAGGCGAGGCGAGCCATCGCCTGATCGGCTGCCCGCCGGCAGTATTCGACGGCCTTGGCCGCGTTTCCCGCCCACGCACATTCGAAATAGTGGTGAGCCAATTCGGCGAGCAACTCGTCGCCGGCGCCGGGTTGTGTCTCCAACGTTGTAGCGATGCGCTGGTGCAGCCGCATGCGCCGTACTGACGCCAGCTCGGCGAGCAGCGACTGTCGGACCAGGGCGTGATTGAACCGGTAGTGACCGCCGGGTTCTTCGATGACGATGCCCGCCTTCGAAGCCTCGTCGAACGCGTCGATGAGGTCGGTTCCGACCACGTGCTCGACCAGGTCTAACGCGAACCGGCTGCCAACGACCGCGGCTGCGGCCAAAGCCTTGTTCGTCTCTGCCGGCAGCCGAGACAGTCTGCGGCTCACGGCTTCTCGTACGCCCTGGGGCAGGGTGCTCGGATCCCAGACGCCGCCGCTCTCATCGACGTGCCGCAAAGCCTCGATCAGGAAGAATGGATTACCGCCCGTCACTGACGCCAATGCGTTGGCGAGTTCCTCGTCGTCGTAGCCTGCTTCGGCTACATAGGCCGTCACGTCACCCTCGTCGAGGCCGCCGAGAGCGAGGCGGTCGGCCGTGCCGTCGCGGTGCAGGTCGGCGAGCATCGCCGCCAGCGGGTGGGAGCGGTCAAGGTCGGTGCTGCGGTAGGTGCCGACGATCTGCACGCGGGCGCGGTCGCCGAAGCGCAGCAGATGCCGCAACAGCAGCAGTGTCGGCTTCGCTGCCCAGTGCAGGTCGTCGAGTATCAAGACCATCGGCGCGCTTGCCGATGCGAGTTCCAGGAGCGTGACGACGGCGTCGAAGAGTGCATACCGTTCCGTGTCGGGGTCCGCACGAGCCGCGCTGGCAAGATCGGGCAAGGTATCGGTCAGCCCGGGCGCGAGTGGAAGCAGTGCTTCGATACCCCGCAACCCGCGCAGGCGGCGTTCGCTGATGCAGGGCATCAGCGCACGTAGGGCCTCGGCGAAGGGCTGGTACGGCGCACCGAGATCCTCGTCGCAACGGCCGTACAACACAATCGCGCCTTGCTCATAGGCCCGCTGGGACCACTCACCGGCCAGGCGCGTCTTGCCGACGCCTGGTTCGCCGGCGATGAATATGGTGCGCGCACCAGCGGCGAGCGTGGCCTGCCACGCTGACAGCAGCCGCTCGAGTTCACTGCCACGCCCGACGAATGGTCCGGGCCCGATCAGCACCGCGGGTAAAGCGGGACGGTCCAGTGGCACATCGCTTGTCGCCGGTGCTTCTTCACGCGTGGCGGTATCAAGGCGGAGCTCGAAAACGTGCTCCGGGCGCGCCAGGTTCTTGAGGTGCCGCATGCCCAGGTCGGTGAGCACAACGTCGTCGGGCAGTGCGTCGATGACGAGTTCGGCGGTAGCACCCGAGCACAGGATCTGGCCGCCCGCCGCCAGCGACCGCAGCCGAGCGGCACGGTTGACCGCCCGCCCGAAATAGTCACCGTCGCGAAACTCGGCCTCTCCGGTATGCAGGGCGACACGAATACGCATGGGCTCCAACAGTGCCCACGGCTCATGGACGATTGCGTCTTGCAGCTCCATGGCGGCGGCGGCCGCACCCGACGGCCGATCGAAGACCGAAAACGTCGCATCGCCCTCGCCGCGCGTCTTGATCAGCCGTCCTGCGCGCGACGTGATGACTTGCTCGACCAATTCGTCGTGGCGTGCCAGCGCCAGCGCCATCGCCTCGGCGTTTGCTTCCCACGCGGCGGTCGATCCTTCGATGTCGGTGAGCAAAAAAGTCACCGCCCGCATCACCGCCGGAAGCTGTTGTGTGACAGGCGTTTCCAATCCCGGGTCCTGCGCAACAACGGCGGCCTCGAGCCGACGGAGCTCCGGCCCGGGATCGACGCCGAGTTCGTCGGCCAGCAGCGACCGCGCCCGCTGATAGGCGGCCAGGGCTTCGCCCTGCCGGCCGGCGCGGTAGAGGGCGAGCATCAGCTGGCCCCAACGCCTCTCGCGTAGCGGCGCGTCCGCAACCGCGGCTTCGAGTTCACCGATGACTTCCGCGGCCCGGCCCGTCGACAGCAGCGCGTCAGCCCGATCCTCGACCAGCGCGGCGTGGCCTTCGATCCAGCGGGTCTTCTCGGAGATTCCCCGTCGGGTATCAGGCAGCTCCGGGATGCCGCGCCAGAGCGTGAGCGCCTCCTCGAACCGCGCCACCGCTTGACCGGTGTCGCCAGCGGCCGCGGCATCGCGGGCCTTCCTGGTGACCGCCCGGTAGCGCGAAGCATCAGTCTCGGATGGGCTGAGGATCCAGCCCGTCCCCTCGGTTAAAACGAAGCCGTCACCCAGGGTGCGACGCAGCGAGGAGATGTGAGTCTGCAGGGCTTTGGCGGCGGTGCGCGGCGGATCGTTGCCCCAGAGCAGCTCCAGCAGCGTGTCGGCCGAGACGACCGAACCGCCGTGTAGCCCGAGCATGGTGAGGATCGCGCGGGGTTTGGCGCCCGGGATCGAGACCGGGACGCCGCCGCGCCGGACCTGAAGAGGTCCCAAAACCCCCAGCTCCACCCGCTGAAGCGTACTCATAACCCCATCGTGGGGGAGCCGATTCAACACCCGGTCAAGATCGAGTAAAGGCGATCACGATCGCCCGCCCTCCGACAGTGGAAGTTGTTTGAGCCACCGGTCCCCGGGTAGACGCCAACCATGGCTTTCGCCGACTACCAAACCGAGCTCTACAACCAATCGCGAAGCGGTCACCCGCCGCAATTGCCCATCCAGTTCGAGGAACTGGAGGCCAAGGCGATCGCGGCGATGCCCCCTAAAGTACGGGGATATGTCGTCGGCGGCGCCGGCGACGAGCACACCCAGCGCGCCAATTGTGAAGCGTTCAAACGATGGGGCCTATACCCACGCATGCTCGTCGCCCCCGACGAGCGCGACCTGGCCGTCGACCTGTTCGGGGTGCACCTGCCCGGGGCGGTGTTCATGGCGCCCATCGGTGTGCTGGGAGTGTGCGCGCAGGACGGTCACGGCGACCTGGCGTGCGCGAAAGCTTCAGTGCGCACCGGCGTCCCGTTCTTCGCCGGCACATTGTCGGCCGACCCGCTGGAAGATGTCGCGGCCATCCTCGGCAACACCCCCGGTTTTTTTCAGCTCTACACGCCGCCGGATCGCGAGTTGGCGGCAAGCCTGGTCAAGCGGGCCGAAGCAGCTGGTTTCAAGGGCATCGCCGTCACCCTGGACACCTGGGTCACCGGGTGGCGGCCGCGCGACCTGGCCGATGGGAACTATCCGGATGTGCCCAGCGGCTGCTTGGCCAACTACACCACTGATCCCGTCTTCCGCGAGGGGCTGCAACCGGGTGAGGACGCGACCGAGGCGGCGGTGCGCAAACTTCCGCTTTTCGGTGGGCCGTTTCGGTGGGACGACCTGGACTGGCTGCGGTCGCAGACAAAGCTGCCCTTGATGCTCAAAGGCATATGCCATCCCGACGATGTGCGCCGCGCCAAAGATCATGGTGTCGACGCCATGTATGTGTCGAACCACGGCGGACGACAAGCCAATGGCGGACTGCCGTGCCTGGATTGTTTGCCCGATGTTGTGGACGCGGCCGATGGTTTGCCGGTGCTGTTCGACTCAGGTGTCCGCAGTGGCGCAGACATCATCAAGGCGCTCGCGATGGGCGCCACTGCGGTGGGAATCGGCCGTCCCTACGCCTACGCGCTGGCGATCGGCGGTGTCGAGGGCGTTGTGCATGTCCTGAGATCGATGCTGGCAGAAGCGGATCTGATCATGGCCGTGGACGGATATCCGTCCCGCAAGGACCTCACACCGGACGCCCTCCGCCCGGTCCCGTACGCGGTGAACGGATAGCCGGCCGGAGCTCGCGTCGCACGGCCATTGGGCCGAACCTATGAATTTCTCAGACGGCCGAAAAATTTGGCCGGAACAAGCTAGCGTCTGCCTCGTTGTCGTCTGCGACTGACTTCCGCGCGCCCAAGGTCGGGAAAAGGTATCGCCGCAATTCCGCACCACGTGTATCAGTTCGTGCGGGTGCGCGTCGGGTGGCTGGGCGGATCGACGACAACTAGAGTCCAGCTGGTATTCGGCCCCACGTCTGGCTCGAACGTCAAGCAGTACCGCTCGCCCCGAGGACAAGAGACTTTCAGCTCAAGATTGGAAGCGCCCAATGTATCGGTCCGTCCCGACGCTTCAAGAAACCGGAGCGTAACTCAATGAAAAAAGCAGCCTTCACGACACTTCTTGCCGCACCATCAATCCTCGCAGGGTCCGTTTTTCTGCCACCAACGAACAATGTTCGTCACTACGACTACAAATTGGTCGATGAAGCACTCGTCATCATCCCGGTCGACAATCCAGCGTATGCGGACGCCGCTGCAGATCTGTACCTCCATGCGGCTGGCTTCGACGTCGCTCCCGACTACGCGAACGTCGCCACACTCGATATGCC
>NZ_DASXEP010000074.1:0-15728 GCF_036490025.1 Mycobacterium sp.
AATTCCCCGCGATCTCGACGGTGTCTACCTGCGCAACACCGAGAACCCGCTGCACCCGGCGCTGAAGACCTATCATCCGTTCGACGGCGACGGCATGCTGCACATCGTCGGATTCCGCGATGGGAAAGCGTTCTACCGCAACCGTTTTGTCCGCACCGACGGCTTTCTCGCCGAGAACGAGGCGGGCGAGCCGCTGTGGCCGGGCTTGGCGGAGCCGGTTCAGCTGGCCAAGCGCGAGGGCGGCTGCGGCGCCCGCACCCGGATGAAGGACGCCTCGAGCACCGATGTCATCGTCCACCGTGGGATCGCGCTGACAAGCTTCTATCAGTGCGGCGACCTGTATCGCGTCGACCCGTTCTCGGCCAACACGCTGGGCAAGGAGACCTGGAACGGGAACTTCCCGGTCGAGTGGGGAGTGTCCGCCCATCCGAAGGTCGACCCGAAAACCGGTGAGCTGCTGTTCTTCAACTACAGCAAGCAGGCGCCGTACATGCACTACGGGGTCGTCGACGAGAACAATGATCTGGCGCCCTATATCGACATTCCGCTGCCCGGTCCGCGGCTGCCGCATGACATGGCCTTCACCGAAAACTATGTGATCCTCAACGATTTCCCGCTGTTCTGGGATCCGAAATTACTCCAGCACGACGTACACCTACCCCGGTTCTACCCCGACATGCCGTCCCGCTTCGCGGTGGTGCCGCGCCGCGGCATTAGTAGCGATGTCCGCTGGTTCGAGGCCGACCCGACGTTCGTGCTGCACTTCACCAATGCCTACGAGGACGGCGACGAAATTGTACTCGACGGATTTTACGAAGGCGCACCGCAGCCACTGGACACCGGCGGCACGCTTGACGCCCTAGGAGGTAAGTGGGACACGCTCTTTCGCTTTCTGGCACTGGATCGCCTGCAAGCCCGGCTGCACCGGTGGCGGTTCAACATGGTCACCGGCGCGGTGAAAGAGGAGCAACTGTCGGAGTCCATCACCGAATTCGGCACGATCAACCCTGACTACGCCGCCGGTAACTACCGCTACACCTATGCCGCCACCGGCAAACCGGGTTGGTTCCTGTTCGACGGACTGGTCAAGCACGACCTGCGCAGCGGTGGTGAACAGCACTACCAGTTCGCCGATGGGGTATATGGAAGCGAGGCCGCCATGGCCCCGCGCTCCAACTCGACCGGCGAAGACGATGGCTACCTGATCACGCTGACCACCGACATGGCTGCCGATGCCTCCTACTGCGTGATCTTCGACGCCGCCCGGTTCGGTGATGGACCGGTGTGCAAACTTGCACTGCCCGAACGGATCTCCAGCGGCACTCACGCTACCTGGGCACCGGGCCCGCAGTTGCGTCGCTGGCATGACGTCGACTCTCCCGCCGGCACGATCGGGCTGTGAATGGCCTCGACATCCAAGGCGGCTAAGCCGACGTTGCTGAGTCCGGGTGGCACCAATGCGGTCGGCCGGATCCTGGGTCTGCTCGGCGACGAGTGGACGCTGCTGATCATCCAGCAGGCGTTACTGGGCGCGACCCGATACGGCGAGTTCATGGCACGGCTGCCGATATCGAATTCGGTGTTGGCAAACCGGTTACGGGCGTTGACGGATAACGGATTACTGATCCGCGCGACATACCAGACCCGGCCGGTGCGCGCCGAGTATCTGATCACCCAGCGCGGGCGGGCCTTCTGGCCGGTGCTGTTGTCCATCTGGGAGTGGGAACGACGGTGGGTGCCCGACCATGTGCACCGGCTGCCGGGAATGCACCACACGTTGTGCGACAACGACTTCGCGCCGACACTGGCCTGCCGGTCATGCGGTGAGACGGTGACCGAGAAAGAGGTAGCGGCGCGCTGGGGCCCCAGTGGTTCGTGGCCGCGCTCGGTACCCGAAGCGGTCACCCGTCGCAGATCGACTGCCGACGGCAACCGCGCCGAGGCCGGCCTGTTCCCGGAGACGATGAGCGTGTTCGGAAACCGTTGGGCGGCTGCGATGTTGGTGTGCGCGTTCCTCGGAGCCAGCCGCTTCACCGACTTTCAAACCCAGCTTGGAGCACCGCCGTCGTTGCTGACTGAGCGGCTTCAGACATTCTGCGCCAACGGTGTGTTGTGTGTATCGCGGCAAACCGGATCGGCGCGCGTTCACTACCGGCTCACCGAGAAAGGTCGGGCGTTCTTCCCGGTGATCATCGCCGCGCTGCAGTGCGGACAGCATTGGTTCCGCGCGCCGGAAGGCCCGGCGGTGGCGATCACTCATCTGGGCTGCGGCAAGGCGTTCACCGCGCAACTGAGCTGCGATCAATGCGCTCAGCCACTGAAGGGCACACAGGTCAGCGTGGACTAGCGGCGGCCGCGTAACGAGGCCGCCAGCGCCCACATCGAGCACAGCATCGCAGCGGACGCGGCAACGCCCCCGACGTACAGGCCGTACGCCGCCGATACCGGCGGCTTGACGTTGACGTGGTAGTACCGCACCATCAGCGCAATGACGACCAGCGAGATCGCCAGCGCGGCAACCGATGCCGGCTTCGCCGACAAGTCCCTGCCGACCATCGCGCCGGCCACCAGTAGCACCGAGGACAGCAACACGATCAGCTGGCCCGGCCCGAACCCCTGCGGCAGATGCAGGCTGCCGATGCTGCCACCGATCGCGTTTGCCCAGCCGCCGCCGCCCGCGGCCGTGGTCAACCACGGTAGCCACGCGCTCACCGACACCATCGCGGCGAACAGCGCGACCATCCAACCGGGGCGTACGCGGGGCATAGTGCGACAGTAGCCGCTAGCTCTTCTCAGGCCGGCGCGAACACCGTGGCGAACTTGTGCAACGACTCGTTGATGTCGCTGCGCAACGCGGCGGCGACGATCATGCCGATGGGCCCGAACAACGCCGGGCCCCCGAGGTGCACGTCGAAGCTGACAACCGACTCGTGGCTGTCGGGGCCCTTCGGTTTGACCTTCGCGATCAGTTTGACCTTGACCCCGCCGACGCCGACACCGTTGAGCGTCATCGCCTCCGGCGGTTTGTAATGCACGATCGTCCATTTGATGCGGTTGGGCATGCCCTTGACTTCGACGATCGACTCGATGACCGTGCCCTTCGCCAACTGCTCGGGCAGCTTGCTCCGCCATACCCGGTGGATGGTCAGCCACTCCTTGAAGCGGGATAGGTTCGACGCGTCCTGCCAAGCCTTTTCGGGCGGCAGTGGGACGTCGATGGATCCGGAAAGCTTTGCCATGGCCTGCTTCTACTGATCGTCCTTGTTGCCATCGTCCAACGCGTTCTTCGCCGCCTCCTGCGCCTTGCCGACCGCGTCTTTGTACTTGCCGTCGGTCTTGGAGTCGACGAACTCGCCCGCCTTATCGATCGCGGAGCCGACCGTGTCGGCATTCTGCGCCAACAGGTCCTTGGCCTTGTCCAGGAATCCCATGTTGCGTCCCTCTTCCGTAGGAGTTGCTGACTAGACGTATCACGACGGTTCCGCGGACCGCCACCATGGCCCGAATTCCGCAGTCGCCGTTGGGTCGACGTGTCCGCCCGGTTTCGGCACCGCTACCGAGACGTGCGCAGCCTCTGCAGCGACCAACAGTCGCTCGATCGGCTCGGCCCACGGGTGCGGCGCCAGCCGGAACGTGCACCAGTGGATCGGCACCAACAGACCGCCCTGAACGTCCACATGCGCCTGAACCGCCTCCTCGGGGTTCATGTGAATGTCCGGCCACATCTTGTTGTATGCGCCGACCGGCATCAGCGTCACGTCGAACGGTCCGTGCTCGGCGCCGATCTCCGCGAAACTCTTGGTGTACCCGGTGTCGCCGGCGAAGTAGGCGCGGTGCGCCGGACCGATGATCGCCCACGACGCCCACAGCGTGGAGTTGCGGTTCAGGAACCGGCCGGAGAAGTGCCGGGCCGGCGTGCAGATCAAAGTGAGCTCGTCGATCTGCGCGCGCTCGTTCCAGTCGAGTTCGACGATGCGGGCGTCGGGAATGCCCCAGTCACGCAGGTGCGCCCCGACGCCGAGCGGAACGACGAATGGAGCCCGCTGAGTTCGAGCCAACGCGATGATGGTGTCGATGTCGAGATGGTCGTAGTGGTCGTGGCTGACGACGATCGCGTCCAGTGCCGGCAGCGCATCCAGCGACACCGGCGGTGGATGCATGCGCCCCGGGCCGATGACATCCGAAGGTGAGCATCGTTCACTCCACACCGGGTCGGTGAGCACGCGGTAGCCGTCGATCTCCAGCAGCGCAGTCGAATGACCGAACCAGCTGACCGCGATTCGACCGGCCGGCGCCTCGAAGGCTCGCGGCTCGGGAGTGATCAGCGGGATCTCCGTGGCGGGCCGGGCTGTCACGCGGCCACTGATCAGCTCCCACAGGATGTTTCGCTGTTCCTCGTTGTCGATCTTGAACGAAGCCGGTTCCAGGTTGACGAACACACCGTCGCGGAAATTCGGTGAGCGCTCGGCTACCCCGCGAATCTCGGACGGTTGAGCCCCGAGCGCGGCCGGCGCACCATGCAGCGCACGCAGCACCCACCCGCCCGTCGCGAGCGAGACCGTGCCCACCGTCAGTCGCAATGCCCCACGCAGCATCCGATCAGGCCCCCTGGAATTTCGGCGGCCGCTTCTCCATCCGCGCGACCTGCGCTTCGATCACGTCCTGACTGCCCCACGCCTTGTCGAAGAGTTCCTTTTGCAGCGGCGAGGGCTCTTCGATGGAGCCGTCGTCATTGAGCACCCGCTTGGCATGCTGCAGCGCCAGCGGCGCCAGGCCGGCGATTTCGGCGGCCCAGGCCTGCGCATCGGCCAGCGTCCCGATCCGGTTCGCCATCCCGGTCTGCAGCGCGGTCTCGGCGGTCAGCTTCTCCGCCGTCAGCAACATCGCCCGCGCCCGGCCATGCCCGACCAGCGACGAGAGCCGGTGGATACTCCAGTTGTCCAGTGCCAGGCCATATTTCGATGTCGGAAACTGGAAAAAGGCCTCGGGCGCGACCACTCGCAGATCGCACTGCATCGCCAGCTGCAGACCCGCACCGATCGCGGGCCCGTTGATCGCACCGATGACCGGAATCGGCGCTGCGTCCAAAACCTTGTGCAGTTCGATGAGGCGGTCGGGATAGTCCGCGGCGAACGCGTCGCCGCTCAGGTCGGCGCCGGCGCAGAAGACGGTGCCCTGCCCGGTCAGCACGACGACACGGACGTCTTCACCTGCGGCTTTCTCCACGGCCTCGCGCAACTCCTCGACCAGCTCGGAGTTGAGCGCATTGCGCCGCGCGGGACGCTGCAACTCAATGGTCAAGACGTCCTCGGCGCGGGTGACACCGATCATGTGCGCCACTCCTCTTCGTCGCTTCGCTTTACATCGTCGTTGGCGCGGATCATGCCGCCAAGCTTAGTTTGGCGACGATGCAGGCCCGCACGGCCTGAGGAGAAGCCGAACCAATCCAGCCTGAGTGGCGACGATGCAGGCCGGCACGGCCTGAGGAGAATCAGCGCTAGCGAGACCGTTCCATTCGGCTGGCGGACCTGACAGGATGCATCACCGTGAAACGGCCCAACTTCCTGGTGATAGTGGCAGACGACCTCGGGTTCTCCGATATCGGCGCCTTCGGCAGCGAGATCAGCACCCCCAACCTGGACCGGCTGGCCCACGCCGGGGTCCGGTTCACCGGCTTCCATTCGGCGCCGGCCTGTTCGCCGACCCGGTCGATGCTGTTGACCGGAACGGATCACCACATCGCCGGCATCGGCACCATGCTCGAGGTCACGCCCCCGGGTTTCCAGGGCCCACCCGGCTACGAGGGCTATCTGAACGACCGGGTCGTCGCGTTGCCCGAGCTACTGCGCGACGCCGGGTACCTGACGCTGATGGCGGGCAAGTGGCATCTCGGCAACACCATCGACCGGACGCCGTGGGCCCGCGGATTCGAGCGGTCGTTTGCGCTATTGCCTGGTGGCGCAAGCCATTACGGCGACGTTCCCGGCGACTTCTTGCCGGCGCTTTCGCGATACACGGAGGATGACCAATTCGTCTCGGTCGACGATGACTTCTATTCGTCGGACTTCTACGCCGACACGCTGCTGCGCTATTTCCGGGAGCGCACCGACGAGGACGACCGGCCGTTCTTCGCGTACCTGCCCTTCCAGGCGCCGCACTGGCCCCTGCAGGCGCCCGAGGAGACCATCGCGAAATATCGCGGCCGCTACGACGCCGGCCCGGACGCGCTGCGCGAGGCGCGACTGGAAGCGCTCAAGCGGCTCGGGCTGTGCCCACCCGACATCGCCGCACACCCGGTCGTGGCCGACCGGGAACCGGAGTGGTCCGACCTGAGCGACGACGAGCAGGCCAAGTCGGCGCGCAGCATGGAAGTCTACGCCGCCATGGTCGACCGGATGGATCAGAACATCGGCAAAGTGATCGACTACCTCACCGAGACCGGCGAACTGGACAACACGGTCGTGATCTTCCTGTCCGACAACGGCGCGGAGGGCGCGATCGTCGAGGCGATGCCGATCCTCGGTGGGGTGATCGCCGCCGAGATCGAACGGAACTGGGACAACAGCCTCGACAACCTCGGCGCCTCCAACTCATTCATCTGGTATGGCCCGCGCTGGGCGCAGGCCGCCACCGCGCCGTCGCGTCTACACAAGGCGTTCACCACCGAGGGCGGCATCCGAGTAGTCGGGTTCGTCACCTGGCCGGGGTTCGACCGCCAGCACCAGATCGGCACCGCGTTCAGCACCGTCATGGACATCGCCCCGACCGTCCTCGAACTCGCGGGCGTCGCGCACCCGGGCACCGAATATCGGGGACGCGAGGTGGCACCCATGCGCGGCCGGTCGCTGTTGCCGTATTTATCCGGCGAGACCGCAGCGGTACACGACACCGCAGCAAGTACCGGATGGGAATTGTTCGGCCGTCGCGCGATTCGCCAGGGCGACTGGAAGGCGCTCCACCTGCCCGAGCCGTACGGCTCGGGCGACTGGCAGCTCTACGACCTCGCCGCCGACCCTGGCGAAATCGACGACCTCGCCGCCTCGCGGCCCGACAAGCTGACCGAGCTACTGGCGCTCTGGGACCGCTACGTCGAGGACACCGGCGTCATCCTGGATCCCATATCGCTTTTCGACGTCGATCAGCAGACTCTCGCGCAGGGTTGACGGGCCGGTGGCTAGGTAGCCTCGTCCGGTGAGCCGGATCGGGACCGACCAACTGCGCGACGCGGTGCTCGATGAAGGATCGTTCACCAGCTGGGACAGCCCGCCGGTGGAGATACCGACGAGTGAGTCGTATGCCGACGAGCTGGCCGAGGCACGAGCCGCCAGCGGCCACGACGAATCGCTGCTGACCGGTGAGGGCCGGGTGTTCGGGCGGCGAGTGGCCGTCGTGGTCTGCGAGTTCGACTTCCTCGGCGGCTCGATCGGGGTGGCCGCCGCCGAGCGGATCACCACCGCGGTGCAACGCGCCACCGACGAGCGGCTGCCGCTGCTGGCGTCGCCGAGCTCGGGTGGCACCCGGATGCAAGAAGGCACCGTTGCGTTTCTGCAGATGGTCAAAATCGCCGCGGCCGTCACCTTGCACAAGCGGGCACACCTGCCCTACCTGGTGTACCTGCGTCACCCGACCACCGGCGGGGTGTTCGCGTCGTGGGGTTCACTGGGCCACGTCACCATCGCCGAGCCTGGCGCGCTGATCGGCTTTCTGGGGCCACGGGTCTACGAGCAGCTCTACGGCGAGCCGTTCCCGTCCGGCGTCCAAACCGCCGAGAACCTGCAACGGCACGGGGTGATCGACGCCGTCGTGCCCCTCGGTGAGCTGCGCGGCATCCTCGACCGGGCACTGCGAGTGGTCGCCGACGACCCAGGTCCGGCGCCGGATCCGACGCAGCCGGAGACGCTGCCCGACATCCCGGCGTGGGACTCGGTGCTGGCGTCACGGCGACCGGACCGGCCCGGCGCCCGACATCTGCTGCGATACGGCTGCACCGACCAGGTGCTGTTGTCGGGGACCGGACAGGGCGAGGCCGCAACCATGCTGCTGGCGCTGGCCCGCTTCGCCGGCCAGCCCGCGGTGGTGCTCGGCCAGCAACGCGTGGTCGGCGGGCTGGTCGGGCCGGCCTCGCTGCGCGAAGCCCGCCGCGGCATGACGCTGGCCGCGGGTCTGCGGCTGCCGCTGGTGCTGGTCATCGACACCGCCGGGCCTGCACTGTCGACCGAAGCCGAACAGGGTGGGCTGGCCGGCGAGATCGCGCACTGCCTGGCCGAGCTGGTCACCCTGGACACCCCGACGGTGTCGGTGCTGCTCGGTCAGGGCAGCGGCGGCCCTGCCCTGGCGATGGTGCCCGCCGACCGGGTGTTGTCTGCGCTGCACGGCTGGCTGGCGCCGCTGCCGCCGGAGGGCGCCAGCGCGATCGTCTTCCGCGACATGGCGCACGCCCCCGAGCTGTCCTCCGCGCAGGGCATTCGGTCGGTCGACTTGCTGGCGTCCGGGATCGTCGACACCGTTGTGCCGGAGCACCCCGACGCCGCCGATGAACCCCTCGAGTTCTCCACCCGGCTGTCGGCGACGATCGCCGTCGAACTGCACGCACTGCGCGGCATGCCGGCCTCCGACCGGATGGCGGCGCGGTTGCGGCGCTACCGCAATATCGGGCTGCCCTAGCTGTCCGGCAACCCGAGGTAACACTGGATCGTCGGTCCGACCCAGTCGACGATTTCGGCTCGGGTCATCTTGACCACCGCCGGCAACCGCAACACGAAGCGGCACCAGGCCACACCCAAGATCTGAGTGGCGATCAGCCCAGCCCGCCAGCGAGCTTCGGAGGCCGGAACCAGGGTTGCCACCAGCGGTTGCAGCTGTTTGGTGAAGATGTGCTGCATGCGCTGCGCGGCATCGGCGTTGGTGGCGCTGGACCGCAACAGGATTACTAGCGCCTCGTCACCTTCCCAGCGTTGGAGAAAGTGGCTGACCAGCGACCGGCCCACCGCTGCCTGATCCAGTTCGGTGAGGTCGGGAAACTTCAGGTCAAACTCCGCCGCAGCGGCGAACAGCTTGTCCTTGCTACCGAAGTACCGCATCACCATCGACGGGTCGATGCCGGCGTCGGCGGCAATGGCCCGGATGGTGGCGGCCTGGAAGCCGTTAGCACCGAATCGCTCTCGGGCCGCGGTCAATATGGCGGCCTTCGTCTCCTGCGACGTTCGTCTCATGTCAACGATTGTAGGCCAACAAGTGTTGACATAGGTCGCTACCCGGCGCACGATGGTGAATGCCAACAAGCGTTGACTTTCACGGATGGAGGATCATCATGATGGACACCGACGTCCTCGTTGTGGGCGCTGGCCCGACTGGACTCACGCTGGCCGCATCGCTGCTGCGTCGCGATGCGGATGTCATCGTCGTCGACCGGCTGACCGTCGGCGCGAACACCTCGCGTGCGGCCGCGGTCAACGCCCGCACGCTCGAGGTGCTCGAAGACGTCGACGTTTCGAGACGAATGGTCAAGTCGGGGCTCATTGCCCCGCGGTTCACCATGCGGCAGGGGGCGCGCACGCTGATCCCGATCGATTTTTCGGCGCTTCCCACCAATTACCCCTACACGTTGATGATTTCGCAGGCCACTACCGAAGCGCTGCTTGTCGAGCGGCTGGCCGAGCTCGGCGGCGACGTGCTCCGGCCAAAAGCGCTGACCCGATTGTCGCAGGACCGCGACGGCGTGACAGCCACTTTCGACGACGGGGACACCATCCGGGCGCGCTTTGTGGTGGGCTGCGACGGAGCGCACAGCACCGTGCGCGAACAGGCCGGGATCGGCTTCGCCGGCGGCGAGTACGCCGAATCGTTCACGCTCGCCGACGTCCGACTCGCCGGCGAGGCGCCCGACGATGAAGTCATCCTGTTCTACGCGATGAACGGCTTGAATGTGCTGGCGCCCTTACCCGGCGGCATTCATCGCATCGTCGCGCCGAGCGCTGACGCGCCAGAGGTGCCGTCGGCGGAGTTCGTCCAGGACATCATGGACACTCGCGGCTTCGGCCCGGGACACAGCGTTGTCACCGAGCTGGTCTGGGGATCGCGATTCCGCATCCAGCACCGGGTTGCCGATACGTATCGGGCCGGACGCCTGTTGCTGGCCGGCGACGCCGCCCACGTCCATAGCCCCGCCGGCGGCCAGGGCATGAACCTGGGCATCCAGGACGCCGTCGCGTTGGCCGACGCCCTGCGCGACGCGCTACCAGGCGGGTCGGTCGCCGCGCTGGACGTCTATAGCGCGAGCCGTCGTCCGATCGCGCGGGAAGTACTGGCCGCGACCGGCCGGTTGACCCGACTGGCGACCTTGCCCAGGGCGATGCGCCCGGCTCGCAACGGGTTGATGCGAGTGGCCGCACAGATCCCAGCGGTTCGCAGCCGACTGGCCTGGCGGCTATCGGGTTTGGTCTACCGCTGAATCGAGCGCGTCGGCCGCCCAGCCGTGCGCCCAGCGTTGTAGTGGCTCAAGCGCCGCCATCAGCGAATAGCCATGTGGTGTAAGGAAATAACCCCCGTCCCCATGGTCGACGATGTGTAGCTGTCGGAGCTCTTTCAACCGGGTGTTCAGCGAACCGGGGTTGGTGTCGCAGGCGGTTTGCAGTGCCCGGAAGGTCAGCGGGCCATCGCGCAACTCCCAGAGCAGCCGGAGCGCGCCGCGGCGCCCCAGCGCGTCGAGGGCCACCATGATCGGCCGCCCCGAACGTGATCCACGAGCCGACGATCCGATGCCAGGTGAATTCATGCTTTACATTTTGTAGCACCCGGGCTAGCGTCGCCACCATGACACGCTATAAAAATGATAGCGGCCGCATCGCTCCGGCCGCCGAACCGCTGCCCGACGACGTCCGGCAAGCCATCGACGCGATCATGGGCGGCCAGCCGCCGCTGGTGTTGTTCACCACGTTGGCGCGCGATCGCCGGCTGTTTTTCAAGTTTTTCAACTCCGGACTGCTCGACCGGGGTCATCTGTCCATCCGGCAACGCGAGATCGTCATCGACCGGGTGGCGGCATCCTGCGGCGCCGAGTACGAGTGGGGCGTGCACGTCAACGTCTTCGCGGCCAAAGCCGGTCTGACAGAAGCACAAACCACGTCCCTGACGGTTGGCGGACCCGACGACCCCTGCTGGACCGACGCCGATCGGCCGCTGATTCGGTTGTGCGACAGCCTGCAGGAGAACTGCACGGTCGACGACGAGCTCTGGGCCGAGCTCACCGCCCATCACTCGGCCGAGGCACTGCTGGAACTGCTCATGCTCGCCGGCACCTACCGCACCGTCAGTTACCTGGTGAACTCGTTGCGGCTGCCAATGGAACCCGGCGCCCGACGATTCCCGCCGCGCCGGACGGGCCCGGACTGCTGTTCCCACAGCTAAGGGGGACAATCAGGCATCATGGGCGGCATGGACACTAGCGCGACCTCACCACGGGTTTTGGTTGTCGACGACGACTCCGACGTGCTTGCCTCCCTGGAGCGCGGATTGCGGTTGTCCGGCTTCGAGGTGGCGACCGCGGTAGACGGCGCCGAGGCGCTGCGAAGCGCCACCGAGACCAGGCCCGATGCGATCGTGCTCGACATCAACATGCCGGTGCTCGACGGCGTCAGCGTGGTGACCGCGCTGCGGGCCATGGACAACGACGTGCCGGTGTGTGTCCTGAGCGCGCGCAGCTCGGTCGACGACCGGGTAGCCGGGCTGGAGGCCGGCGCCGACGACTACCTGGTCAAGCCGTTCGTGCTGGCGGAGTTGGTGGCGCGGGTGCGGGCGCTGCTGCGCCGTCGCGGATCCACGGCGACGTCGTCCTCGGAAACCATCACGGTGGGCCCGCTGGAGGTCGACATCCCGGGCCGCCGGGCCCGGGTCAACGGCGTCGACGTCGACCTGACCAAGCGTGAGTTCGATCTGCTGGCGGTGCTGGCCGAGCACAAGACCGCGGTGTTGTCGCGCGCACAGCTGCTGGAACTAGTGTGGGGTTACGACTTCGCCGCCGACACCAACGTCGTCGACGTGTTCATCGGATACCTGCGCCGCAAGCTGGAAGCCGGCGGCGGCCCGCGGCTGCTGCACACCGTCCGGGGCGTGGGATTCGTACTGCGCATGCAGTGACGGGACCGAACATGAATTTCTTGTCGAGAATCCTGACCCGCACGCCGTCGCTGCGCGCCCGCGTGGTGGTGGCGACCATCATCGGTGCAGCGATCCCGGTGATGATCACCTGCACGGTGGTGTGGTTCGGCGTCACCAAGGACCGCCATGAGAGGCTGGACCGCCGTCTCGACGAGGCCGCCGGTTTCGCGATCCCGTTCCTGCCCCGCGGGCTCGGCCAGATTCCCAAGTCCCCCAGTGATCAGAACGCGGTCATCACCGTGCGCCACGTCAATGGCGCGGTCACGTCGAACACCACCGTCACGCTGCCCCAGCTACCGGCCGGTTACGCTGACACCTACGTCAACGGGGTGCGCTACCGAGTGCGCACCGTGAACATCCCGGGGCCGCACCCGATGTCGGTGGAAGTCGGCGCCACCTATGACGCCACCGTCGCCGACACCAACAACCTGCATCGCCGGGTGATCTTGATCGCTGCGTTCTCGATCGCCGCCGCGGCCGTATTCGCCTGGCTGCTGGCCACTTTCGCGGTACGCCCGTTCAAACGGTTGGCGCAACAGACGCGGTCCATCAACGCAGGCGACGAAAGTCCGCAAGTCCAGGTGCGAGGCGCCAGCGAGGCCGTCGAGATCGCCGAAGCCCTGCGGGGCATGCTGCAACGGATCTGGGACGAGCAGAACCGCACAATGGAAGCCCTGGCCTCGGCCCGCGACTTCGCCGCGGTGTCCTCACACGAGTTGCGCACACCACTGACCGCAATGCGCACCAACCTCGAGGTGCTGGCCACCCTCGACCTTCCCGACGAGCAGCGCAAAGAGGTGCTCAGCGACGTCATTCGCACCCAATCACGAATCGAGGCAACGCTTTCCGCGCTGGAACGGCTCGCGCAGGGTGAGCTGTCGACGTCCGAGGATCATGTCCCGGTCGACATCACCGAGCTGCTCGACCGCGCAGCACACGACGCCATGCGGATCTACCCTGACCTCGACGTATCCCTCGCGCCCTCGCCGACGTGCATCATCGTCGGTCTGCCCGCCGGCCTCCGCCTGGCCGTGGACAACGCGATCGCCAACGCCGTCAAACACGGCGGCGCCACCCAAGTTCAGCTGTCCGCGGTCAGCTCGCGGGCCGGGGTGGAGATCGCCATCGACGACAACGGCAGTGGGCTGCCCGAGGAGGAGCGCCAGGTCGTGTTCGACCGGTTCTCCCGCGGCTCGACCGCGTCGCACTCCGGCTCCGGACTCGGTCTGGCTCTGGTGGCACAGCAGGCGCATCTGCACGGGGGCATGGCATCGCTGGAGGAAAGCCCGCTCGGCGGAGCACGCTTGTTGTTGCGGCTGCCGCCGCCGAGCTGACCGCTCTCAGCGGGTACTGAGTAGATCGATGACGAAGATCAGTGTCTTGCCCGACAGCTGATGCCCCGAGCCGGTCGGCCCGTACGCCTGTTCCGGCGGGATCACCAGCTGACGCCGGCCGCCGACCTTCATTCCCGGGATACCGTCCTGCCAACCCTGGATGAGTCCTTGCAGCGGGAACGAGATCGATTGGCCGCGACCCCACGAGCTGTCGAATTCTTCGCCGGAGTCGTAGTCGACGCCGACGTAGTGCACCTCGAGGGTGCCGCCCGGTACGGCCTCGGGTCCATCGCCGACCACGAGGTCCTGGATGGCCAGTTGGGCAGGCGCGGGGCCGCTGGGAAATTCAATCTCAGGTTTGCTTGACACGCGATCGACCCTAGTCGGGCACACTTGACTCGTGGAAGCGGACCGAACATGACCGACAACCCAGACAACAATGCCCTGTCGCGCATCAACGAGCTGGTCGCCGAAGAGAAGGCGCTTCGAGAGCAGTTGCGGCACGGCGAAATCAGCGAGTCCGAGGAGCACAAGCGACTGCGCCAACTCGAGATCGACCTCGACCAGTGCTGGGATTTGCTCCGGCAGCGCCGCGCCCTACGCGAGACCGGTGGCGATCCCAGCGACGCCGCGGTACGTCCCGCCGACGAGGTCGAGGGCTACCTGGGCTGAGCAGATGGCTGCGCGGGACGTCGACGCGGTCATCGTGGGTGGCGGGCACAACGGTCTGGTCGCCGCCGCATACCTGGCCCGGGCCGGCCTGCGGGTGCGGCTGCTGGAACGGCTGCCGCACGTCGGCGGTGCCGCGGTGTCGTCGCAGATCTTCGATGGCGTCGAAGCTCGCCTGTCGCGGTACGCGTATCTGGTGAGCCTGCTGCCGACACGCATCCTCGACGACCTGGGCGCGACGGTGCGGTTGGCCCGTCGGCGCTATTCGTCGTACACCCCCGATCCGGCCACCGCCGGACGTACCGGTCTGCTGGTCGGTCCGCACTGCACGTTCGACGCCATCGGTGCCCACGATGACGAGTGGGCCTTCGCCGCGTTCTACCGGCGCTGC
Source organism: Mycobacterium sp. (assembly GCF_036490025.1). Lineage (GTDB taxonomy): Bacteria > Actinomycetota > Actinomycetes > Mycobacteriales > Mycobacteriaceae > Mycobacterium. The sequence continues at coordinate 14,551 of NZ_DASXEP010000074.1, forward strand.
CGACGGGTGACCGGGCGCCTATGGCCGACGCTGCTGGAGCCGCTGCGGACTCGCGCGCAGGCCCGGGCAACGGTCGCCGACGGTGATCCCGAAGCGGCCGCGGCGTGGCGGGCCCTGGTCGAACGACCGATCAGCGCCGCGATCACTCATGCGCTCGGCAATGATCTGGTGCGCGGCGTGGTCGCGACCGACGCGCTGATCGGCACCTTCGCCAGGCTCGACGATCCGTCGCTGCAGCAGAACGTCTGCTTCCTGTATCACCTGCTCGGCGGCGGCACCGGGGACTGGCACGTCCCGGTCGGCGGCATGGGTGCGGTGAGCGCGGCGCTGGCTGCCGCAGCGTCGGCCCACGGTGTCGAAATCATCACCGGCGCAGAGGTTTACGCGATCGACCCGAGCGGCGAGGTGCGCTACCGCCGCGACGACGACGAGCACGTCGTCCGCGGCCGATTCGTATTGGCGGGCGTCACGCCGGCGACACTGGCCGGGCTGCTCGGCGAACCGGCGTCGACGACCGCTACCGGCGCCCAGGTCAAGGTGAACATGGTGCTGCGGCGGCTGCCGCGACTGCGCGATGACAGCGTGACACCCGAGCAGGCCTTCGGAGGAACGCTGCATGTCAACGAAACCTGGTCGCAGCTGGACGCGGCGTATGCGCGGGCAGCTGCCGGCGCGCTGCCGGACCCACTGCCCTGCGAGATCTACTGCCATTCGCTGACCGACCCCAGCATCCTGTTGCCCGCACTGCGCGAATCGGGCGCTGCGACGTTGACGGCGTTCGGTCTGCACACCCCGCACCCAGTCTTCGGTGCCGAGCGTGAGGCGCTCACCGAAGCCGTGCTGACCTCATTGAATTCCGTTCTGGCCGAACCGATTCACGACGTGCTAATAAACGACGCGAACGGGTTGCCCTGCATCGAGACGACGACCACCCTGGACCTGGAACAGCGGCTCGGCATGACCGGCGGCAACATCTTTCACGGTGCCTTACGCTGGCCGTTCGCCGAAGACGACGACCAGCTGGATACTCCGGCACGACAGTGGGGTGTCGCCACCGCACACGAGCGAATTCTGCTGTGCGGCGCAGGCGCTCGCCGCGGCGGAGCGGTCTCCGGCATCGGCGGTCACAACGCCGCAATGGCGGTACTGAATCTCTGGTGAGCAGACAGAGAATCGCA
>NZ_DASXEP010000182.1:0-49104 GCF_036490025.1 Mycobacterium sp.
ACGTAGCCATTGCGCCTAGAGGCCAGGTAAGCGGTGATCGAGGCGATCTCCTCGGGAAGCCCAGCGCGCCCGAGATCGCATGGCTGGTGGAAATTGTTGTCGATCCAAGTCATCACATCGTGCGGGTTGGACGCGTCGAGGCCGTCGGCGGCGAGGACGTCCTTGAGGTTTTCGGTGAAGCTCGCGGTCACAATGGTCCCCGGGCACACGCAGTTCACCAGAATCCCGTCCCCGGCAAGGCTTTTCGACAGGTTTTTGGTGACGCTGGCCAGTGCCGCCTTCGACGCGGTGTAGGCGACGATACGCGGATTCTGCCGCTGGATGGAATGCGCGGACAAGGTGACGATGCGGGCCCAGTCCGCGGCGCGCAGCATCGGCAGCGCAGCGCGAACAGAACGGACGCCCGACATGGTGCCCAGCGCGAACGCGGCGTCCCACTCGGCGTCGTCCATCTGCTCGAAGTACCCGTCACCTGGACCGATCGTGTGAACCAGGCTGTTCAGCCGCCCCCAGCGGTCGGCCACCTCGTTGAAGCCGCTCAGGATCGACGTGGCATCGGTCATGTCCACCCTGATCCCGACGGCGTCGGGTGCGCCGGCCGCTCGGAGCGCTTCGACCGCGGCGTCCAGAGCTGTTCTGCCCCGGGCCATCACGGCGACACTGGCCCCTTCGGCTGCCAGAGTTTGCGCGATCGCCAGCCCCATACCCTTACTGCCGCCAGTGACGACGGCTGTCGATCCGGCCAAACCCAGGTCCATTGCTGCTCCTTACAGTTAGTCGCGCGCGGCGATGTCAGCGATCGTTTCGGGCTTCACCCCAAGCCCGCGCAAGCAGAAACGGAGAACTCGTCGCCGAATGTCGGATCGGCCGCAATCTCCCGCGGCCCAGTGTCTTTCGGTAATCGCCCACACCACACCCTGAATTGAGGGTGCTTCGGTCATCGGATCAACGTCGTGGAACACGCCACGGCTTAGCCCGTCGTCCAGCTGGTCAATCAGCGGTTTGAGCATCTCTTCGTAGGCGGGCTGAATCAGCTCGGGCGCGGCGAACATCTGCGACTGCGCCTCCAACGACAGACGGCGCAGATCGGATTTGATGGTTTCGTCGAACGCCAAGTCAAGGCGACCGTCGATCCACGCCGCGACCGCCTCGACAGGGTTGCCGACCTGCGCCATTTTCCTTTGCAGCCTCCGCTTCTCGGCGCCGGCCATCTCGAGAAAGACCGCAGCCACTACCTGGTCCTTGGATTCGAAATGCCGGTAGAACGCACGGGTGCTCAACTCGGCGCGATCGAGGACGGCAGCGACGTTCAATCGCCGAACTCCCTGCTCGCGCAGCACTTCTGAGGCGGCCGTCACGATCGCGCGGCGCACGTCGGGGTTCGGGGCAAGCTTGCTTCGTCGCCGCGTACGTGGGCTCGTCATACGCTCACATCGTCACCACATCTGCCTGCATATGTGCGCCTTAACTGAGAACCGCATTTTCACTTAGGTCTCGATCACTATCACAGCGGCTCGTCGAAATTGTCAATGGCCGGCCCGAAATCGCCGGTTTCGGGTCTTCTGCGTCGAAGCAGAAGCCCGGGCTGTAAGAATCGCAAAGTCACGACCGTGGCAGCTGGCTCGCGGCGAGGAGGGTACGTGACAGATCTCGAGACAGGCAATGGTGTGACGGTCGTCCGGTTCGACAATCCGCCGGTGAATGCTCTCGACTTGGACTCGCTGGAGGTCATCATCGCCTCGATGCGAAGCGTCGAGGGACCGGTCGTCATCACCGGGGCCGGCCGGAGCTTCTCGGCAGGTGTCGACCTGCACCGCCTCATCGACGGCGGCGCCGACTATGCCGAGCGCTTCGTGGCCGCGCTGTCGGAGGCTTTTCTCGCGATCTTCGATCACCCGGCGCCGGTGGTCGCGGCGATCAACGGGCACGCGATTGCCGGCGGATGCGTACTGGCCATGTGCGCCGACGTGCGGCTGATGTCGGGTGGGACGATCGGTCTCACCGAACTGGCCGTCGGTGTGCCATTCCCGGTGGCCGCACTCGAGATATGTCGCGACGCCATGGGGATATCCGCAGCGCGTGCGGCGCTGCAGGCCAAGACAATCGACGCGGACACCGCATTGGTCCGCGGATGGATCGACGCGGTGGTTCCGAAGGACGAGTTGCTCACTCAGGCACTGGCGACCGCGGGTGAACTCGGTCAGTACTCCGCGGCCGCCTACGCAGACACCAAACGGCAGCTACACCGGCCGACTCGTGCCGCGATCGATGCCGGTGCCACAACGGATGCCAAGGTCCGGGCCAGCTGGATCTCGGAGGAAACCCGGGACCGCATCGACGGATTTCTCGAGTCCTTGAACCGCGGCCGCTGAGGTCGACGACTGTGAGCTTTTGGATCACCCGGACCACGCGGACGCTGAGTGAGGAAATACCCGCGCCACCAGATGAGGTCCGCGACTTCTACGTCGATCTCGACAACATCAAAGTCGTGCACCCTCTGGTGGTTTCGGTGCAAACCACAGAGCACCGCCAAACTCCTGATGGCTACCAGCAGACCTATCGAGTCCGCGACCGTATTCCATTCGGGCCGTTGGCGATCCGAATCAGCTACTGGGCGCGAGTGGAGGTCCCGACGCACGGAGACGTGATCACCGAAGCCCGTCAGTTCCCGGGGGTGCGGCTGAACGGGATCGTGGCATTTGAACCCATCGGCTCGGGGACCCGGCTGACCGAACGGCTGACGATCGCGGCCCCCCGCCCGCTCGCCGCGATGACCCACCGCGAAGGGGTCAACGCGCACATTGCGATGTTGGCCGGCATCCGCACCCACTTCGAACGCGGTTAGAGCCTCACCGCTCCGTCCACTCCGACGTCAACGCAAACTTCGACAGGTATTTCGTGGAGCTCCATCCACCGTCGACCACGATGGTTTGCCCGTTGATGAAACTGCCGCCCGGCGAACACAAAAACGCGACGGTGCTAGCCACATCCTCCACGGTCCCGAGTCGCTGGTGTGGGGTCATCTCGGTGTTGATCCGGCGAAACCTAGGGTCCTGCAGGCGGTCCTGGGTCATCGGCGTCTGGATCACGCCGGGAGCGACGGCGTTGCAGCGGATACCGTGCGCTCCGTATTGGCAGGCGATGTGGGTTGTCAGCGCTGTCAGACCTCCTTTGGCCGCGGAGTACGGGCCACCGCGGAGCCCACCCACGACGGCGAAGGTCGACGTGATGTTGATGATGGCCGAACCGGGTTGCATGTGCGGCAACACGTCTCGCGCCAGCCGGAACGGGGCCCGCAACATCACGTTGAGGAAGTGGTCGAGGGTTTCGTCGTCGGTTCCGTGCAGCGGCGTCGGGTTGCCCACCCCGGCGTTGTTGATCAGGAAGTCGATGCGGCTCCACCGCTCGACGGCGGCCGCGACGACGCGGGCGGGCCCATCGTCGCCGGTCAGATCGACCGCCACGGTCGCGACCCGGTCCGGATCACCGATCGCGGCCGCCAATTCGTCCAGCCGCTGTTGATTGCGGCCGGTGGCCAGCACGGCCATCCCCATCTCGGCCAGCTTGGTCGCACATCCGAATCCGATACCGCCGGTCGCGCCGGTCACGATCGCTACTTGCATCTCATCCGTCCGTCGTTGTCAGGGCCGCCTGGATCTGGTGCTTGAGCACCTTTCCGGCGTCGTTTCTCGGTAGCGCCTCCCAGATGACCACCTGCTCAGGCGCTTTGAAGGTGGCGACGCCGCGGGACTGCAGGAATTCGCGCAGGTTCGCCACGTCGGGTGGTGTTGGGCCGGCAGGGACGATGACAGCGCACGCTCGTTCTCCGGTGCGGACGTCGGGCAGCCCGACGATGGCGATCTCCGCGACACCGGGATGGCCGATGAGAATATCCTCGATCTCTTTAGGGGCGATGTTCTCGCCGTTGCGGATGATCAGATCTTTGGCTCGCCCGGTGACGACCAGGTAGTCGCCGTCGACCCAGCGGGCCAGGTCGCCGGTGCGGAAATACCCGTCGACATCGAACGATTCGGCTTCGTCCTCAGGGTGCAGGTAGCCGACCAGCATCTGCGGGCCGCGGGCATGAATCTCACCACTGGGGTCGTGCAGGGAGATTCGCGCGAATCCGGCCCGTCCGTCGGTGTCCGCGGCGTGGTCGGGGTCGAACAGGGCACCGACTGTCGTCACCGGAACTTCTGTCGAACCATACACACGGGTGACGACGGCCCGCTCGAAATAGCCAGCCGCCCTGCGTATCAATGACGGGGACACCGATGCCCCACCGCAGACGAACAGCGTCAGCTCCGGCAACCGGGTGCCCGCGCGCTCCGACGACGCGAGCAGTTGCTCGAGGAACGGCGTCGCCCCGGCAAGGTGAGTGCAGCGAGTGTCCTGGATCAACTCGACCGCCTCATCGGCATTCCATCGGTCCATCAGCACGGCGGATGTGCCCAGCAGTAGCGGACATTCGAACGCGTAGATGGAGCCACCGATATGTGCGATGGGCGACGGAACGAGGAACCGGTCGCCGGGCTGCACCTGCCAGTGGCCACGGAGTTGGCAGATCAGAGCATGCATCGAGTTATGACTGTGCAGAACGCCTTTGGGTCGGCCGGTTGTCCCCGACGTGTAGAGGATCATCCGCACCGCATCGGGATCCAGCCTCGGGAACCCGGTCGCGGCAGGCCGGCGCTGCAGCAACGACAGGTAAGACGTGTGGGCAGCCTGATCGCGCACGGCCACGACTTCGGGAGGCGTCTCCAGCTGGGCGACCACCCGCGAGAGCATCGACGCGTAATCCTGGCGTCCGAAAGCCGAAGGCACGAATATCATTCGGGTGTCCGCGTCCCGGAGAATGAAAAGCAGTTCGCGATCCCGCAGTGAGGGCAGGATGGGGTTCACTACCATCCCGGCCATCGTCGCCGCCAGGTAAATGACCGCAGCCTCATGCCAATTAGGCAGCATGAACGATACGACGCTGCCGGCCGGCATCCGCTCCAGCAACGTCTGCGCCAGTGCCGTCGCCTGGTCGTAGAGGCTTTGACAGTCCAGGCGACAGTCGCCGTCGATCAGGACCACTCGCTGCGGCGTGCGCCGTGCGGCGTCGGCCAGCGAATCGGCCAGGGTGTCGCGCACCCACCACCGGTGGGCATAGGCTTCGGCGGCCCGCTCGTCGTCCCAGCGGACCGTCCGTCCACCGATCAGTTTGGTGTTCGACATCGCCGAATGTGAGATTAGCCGCGGACCCGTCGCATCGTCATCGAGTGACGGAAACGGGACGCCGGGTGCGTATTGATGGTCAGCTGGGCAACTTCGCCATCCGAGGTCGCGTAGGTGCGGTGCACTTCGAGCGCCGGGCTGCCGGCCTCGACGCTGAGTTGGGCGGCCAGCGTCGAAGAGATCAGCACCGCCGCGATCTCCTGGCGAACCTCGACGATGCTCAACCCGAAGATGTCTTCGATCAGCGGAAATATCGGGCCGGTGTGACGCGGCAGCAGCCGGCCGACCCCGGCGAATGCCCGGTTGATGTAGTACTCGGTGCGGCAGACCGGAAACTCTGCACCATCCATCCGGCGAAAACCTTTGACGGCCAGCCATTCTTCACCACCGCTGAGCCCGGTGCGGCTGGCCAGCTCGTCGTCGATCAGGACCATCCCGGTGGACTCGATCGCGAATTGGGCCCCGGTGGCGAAGGCCAGCAGGTCGTTGATCGAGACGACGTCCTGGACGTAGGAGTCCGAGGCCGGACGCGGAACGACGAGCGTGCCGGCCCGTGGCCGCGACGCGACGAGGTTGTCGTCACGCAGACGCCGCAGCGCCTCCCGCACGGTGTACCGGCTGACCGAAAAGCGTTCGCACAGCTGATGTTCGGTGGGCAGCTGTGAGCCCACCGGGTACACCCCGTCGACAATCTCCTTCCGTAACGTGCGCGCCACCTGCAGGTAGCGGTGATCGGTTGGTTGGGTGTCAGCCATCGCGGTGTTCCCGCCGGAATGCCAGCACGCTGCCGTCCGCGTCGGCCGAAACGTACAGGGTGCCGTCGGACGCCGCGGCAATGCCGGCGAACGGCCCTTGCGGTCCGGAGAACGGCGGCATTCCCTTCAGCGGCTTGGGAACCACACCGGGCGCGGCGCCGAGTGGCAACCCGGCGGCGATGGTGCGCCGGGTCGAGTCCTCCAGATCCAAGGCGACCAGTGCCCTGGCGCCGGCGTCGACGATAAACAATTGTCGGCCGTCAACCAAAATGCCTTGCGGACGGCCTAATTCGGCTACGACGGGGTGGGCGCCGGATCCGGTGAGCTTGACCACCCGGCCGGCGCCGGCTTCCGACACCAGCCAACCGCCGTCCGGTGCGATCGCCACCCCGATCGGGTCATTCAACCCGGAGGCGATCACCTCCACCCGTCCGCTCTGGATGGAGAGCACACGCCCGGTCCCGAGTTCGGCTGCCGCGACCCTACCGTCGTCGGCGATCGCCACCCCGTAGAGCTGGTCGAATCCGTCGGCCAGCACATCGCTTTCGCCGCTGGCCGGCCGGTAACGCGACACCTGCCCACCGGAGGTGGTGACGACGAACTCACCCGGTCCGGCCGGAGCCACACCGCGCACGAACCCCGGGTAGCCCGCGGTGAACAGCATGCCCACGGTCTGCAGGGTGTGATCGGGAAGCAGGACGTAAAAGTAGGTGCCGTCGGCGATGTACAGGTTGCCGTCCGAGCCGACGGCCAGATCCAGCGGCCAGTTCAACCCGCCGGCCAACACGGTCCGGGTCGCGCGGCCGGCGAGGATCTCGGTGATCTCTCCGGTGAAGTTCGAAACGAACAGCCGATCTCCCACAAAGGTCAGGTTGTCCAGGCCGGGGTTGAGGTCGGCGAGCACCGTCTGCTCGCCGTTGCGAGGATCGATGCGCAGCACCTGGCCGCTGTGTACCTGCGTCGAGACAATGCGCCCGGCCGAGTCGAACTTCACCGAATCGGGCACGCCCAGACCGGCGGCGACCGTTTCGGCTACACCACCGTCGAGGTCGACGCGCCAGATTTCGTTGGCGCCCATCACCGGGAAGTACAGCAAGCCGTCGGGGCCGACCTCCATCGCGTTGGGCGACGGAACATTGTCCAGCAGCACCCGCGGCTCGCCACCATCGAGATCGAGCTCGAGAAGCCTTCCGCCGTCCCGGCATTCGCCGATGAACAGCCGGCCCTGGTGGACCGTAATACCGTTCGCGGACGGGACATCCCCGCGCAGCACCCGGGTATGGCCGCCGGCGTCGCGCACGCTGACCCGACCGTCCATCACCTCGGTGGCAATAAGCTCGCCGCGCGGACCGAAGGCCACATCGTCCGGCGCGATGATGTCGCCGCCCTTGGGGCTGATGGTCTCCAACTGCCCGTTGCCGATATCCAGCGCGCTGACCTGGCTGCCGGTCACCTGGGCGATGTAGATTCGGCCATCCGGACCGGTTCGCAGTCCGTTGGCGCCGAACAGCCGACTGGGCGGGGTGAGTCGCTCCATGCGCCAGTCGCCGGCGAGGGTCGGTGATACCCCTGCGCCGGAGCGACCATCTTGCAGCAACATCGGTGATGACTCCCGGGGCCGTTGTTTCGCGGCGGTTCCAGCCGGTCACGTTAGCAACCGAGCTTGGTCCAGACAATAGGTAGAGAGGCCTCGGTGCAGGCCACTTGACGCTCAGCCATTTGCAGAGAATCATATTCTCAATTATGCGCATCTTGCTATCTTGTCCGGACAAACACCGGATGAATCTTCGCAGTGGTCGATAACCCGATCGGTCTCGAACGTCGCGTGGTCGTGGTGGCCGGCGCGGCGGGCGGCGGTATCGGCACCACCGTGACCCGCATGGTCGCCGAGGCGGGCGCGACGGTCATCGCGGTGAGCCGGTCCAAAGAAAACCTCGACGACCACATCGCGCCGCTGATCGAGCGCGGACTGTCGATCGTGCCGGTCGCCGCCGACGTCGCAACCGAGGACGGCGTTGCCGCCGCCATCGAGCCGGCGCTGCACGCCGACGGCGAACTGCACGGGCTGGTCAATGTGGCCGGGGGCGCCGCGCCGGAAACCTGGATGCCGTCCACCCGGGTGACCCGCAACGATTGGCGCGACTTGTTCACCCAGAACCTGGAAACCGCGTTTTTCATGAGCCAGGCGGTAGCCGCAGAACTCAAGGCAAGCAAACGGCACGGGTCGATCGTGTCGATCTCCTCGATCAGCGGGATGAATACCGCGCCGTTCCACATCGCCTACGGGACGGCCAAGGCGGCGGTCGCGGCGATGACCCGCACCATGGCCGTCGAACTGGCCGCCGACGAAATACGGGTAAACGCCGTGGCGCCCGGGGTAACCGCGACACCGGCCTCGCTCACCTACGTCGGCGAGGACGCCGAGCGCGATCGCCGTGCCATCGCGATGGGCCGGCGCGGCCGACCCGAGGAGATCGCCGGCGCCATCCTGTTCCTGTTGTCCGACCTGTCCAGCTACATCACCGGCCAGACCCTCCTGGTGGACGGTGGCCTGGACCTCAAATGGACGCACCTGGACGCCGACAACACCTCGCTCTTCCTCAAGGACGACTCCTTCCGAGCAGCGATCAGGAGCACCTGATGACCAACACCGAAGTCGAAGCGGCCGAACAGCTTTCCGCGCCGGCGACGATAGGCGTCGAGGCCTATCTGTCCGAGGCCTACGCCCGGGCCGAGCGCGACAAGCTGTGGCGCAAAGTGTGGCAGCAAGTCGGCCGGGTCGAAGACCTGCCGAAAACCGGCAGCTTCCTGACATACCAGATCCTCGACGACTCCGTCGTCGTCGTGCGTACCGGTCCGGACACCCTGAAAGCGCACCACAACGTATGTGTACACCGCGGCCGGCGCCTGGTAGATGTCCCGGACCGCGCGAAAAGCGCATGCGGGCACAAGAAGTCGTTTGTGTGCGGGTTCCACGGCTGGACCTACGACCTGGACGGCAGCTGCACGCACATCCCCGAACAGCAGGACTGGCAAGGCTCACTGACACCGCAGAACACCCACCTGGCCCCGGTTCACGTCGACACCTGGGGCGGCTGGATCTGGATCAACCTGGATTCCGACTGCGAACCGCTGCGTGACTATCTCGAGCCGGCCGCGACCATGCTCGATCCGTTCGGTTTGCAGAACATGCGGTGCAAATGGCGTAAGTGGCTGCATTTCCAATGCAATTGGAAGGTGGCGATGGAGGCGTTCAATGAGACCTACCACGTCGCCACTACGCACCCACAGTTCAACAAGTTCAGTACGTTCCGCGGCTGGGCAAAGGCGCAAGGAAAGCACAGCAACATCGGTTACGACGCGCCCAAAGACCTCACGGAGACCAAGTCGAAGATCCGGCTCGGCTCGGGAGACCCGCGGATCTCGACGGCGGAGATGCAGGTCTACACGCTGGAAGAAACCAACGCCACCACCACGAAAACTTTGGTGGACGCCGCGCGACGACTGGTCGATGAACTCCCGGAGGACACCCCGGCCGACCAGGTGCTCAGTCATTGGCTTTCCGCGGCCCGAAGCGACGATGCTGCCCGCGGCGTGATCTGGCCGATCATCGATCCCGAGCACTTGGCCAAAAGCGGTACCGCCTGGCAGATCTTTCCGAACTTCCAAATCGGCCAGGGTTTGACGACGGCGCTGTGCTACAGCGCGCGGCCCAACGGCTACGACCCCAACAGCTGCATCTTCGAAGCGTCCTGCTACGAGCTGTACCCCGAGGGCAAAGAGCCGCAGACCGCATGGGTGCACATGGAGGCCGACGATCCCAACTGGCGCACCGTGTTCCCACAGGACTTCTCGAATATGGCCGCCGTACAGCAAGGCATGAAATCGCTTGGTTTCCAAGGCACCAAGCCCAACCCCTACATGGAACGCAGCACCGTCAACCTGCACCGCAACCTCGCCGAATACATGGGCACCGGTGCGCCGCGCGAACTGGCAAAGGATTAGAAGGAGTCGCCAACAATGAAAGTCAACCTCGGTTTCGGGTCGCACAACTCGCACGACTGGGACCGCGTCCTGGCCGGCGATTTCAGCCAGCCGCCCGCAACACCGGACTGGGAATGTGTGCAGGGCACGCTCGCGATAGCGGATCTGGCCGAACCGCTCGGGTTCGACGGCATCTGGATGCCCGAGCACTGCGGGACGCCGTACGGCATGACGCCCAACCCGATTCAGGCGCTGAGTTACTTCGCCGGACGCACCGAACGGGTCGGCCTGGGGACCTTCGTTGCCGTGGCGCCGTGGTGGCACCCGATCCGGCTGGCACACCAAATCGCGTACCTCGACATCATTTCCAAAGGTCGATACACCACGATCGGGATCGGCCGCGGGGTGTCGAAGGGCGAGTTCGACGCCGTCGGGATACCGCGGGAGGAAAGCAGGCAGCGGTTCAACGAGACACTGGACATCTTGGAGCTCGCCTTTTCCGGCGAGCGGTTCTGCTATGACGGGGAGATCTTCAAGGTTCCGGAAATGTCGCTTCGCCCGGAGCCGCTGAGCCGCGATCTGTTCTCGCGCATCTACAGCTCATCGTCGACCGCCGAGTCGCTGGAGATCCTCGCCCGGCGCGGAATGGTGCCACTGTTCGTCGGCAACAAGCCGATCGAGGAGGCCGGCCGGGAAGTGCAGAAGGTGAACACCTTCCGTCAGGAGGAGGGACTGGCGCCGTGTCAGCCAAAGAACGTCATGTTCATGTATTGCACCCCTGACGCCGACGGCGCCGCCAAGAGTGAGGAGTGGATCTGGACGGCCAACCGCGATGTCACCGTGCACTACGGATTCGCCGATGCCTCCAATTTCCAAGGCGTCAAGGGCTACGAGGCCTACGCGGCCAGGGAAGCCACCGCGACGGCCGTGCTGGCGTCCGCGGTGACCGGCGACCAGAAGGGTAAGCCGAAGACCGCCGGATACCACGCGTCGAACCTCTTGATCGGCACGCCGGAGGAGATCTTCAACCGGATCAAGGCTGCCCAGGAAGCCTGCTCGTTCGAGGAGCTCACCATTGTCCCGCAGTTCGGCACCATGCCGTATGAGGAGGCAATGGCCAGCACCGAACTGTTCGCCAAAGAGGTGCTGCCTGCGACGCACAAAATGGCGGCGCCGCTGCACCGCGCCGCGCTGCCGGAGAACGCGCTGGCATGACGCGCCGTCGACGATGCAGAGCGAAGTGATGAGGAGGAGCGGCGCCATATGACGCGCCGTCGACGATGCAGAGCGAAGCGATGAGGAGGAGCGGCGCCATATGACGGACTGCGAGCAGCCGACGCAAACACCCGACGACGTCGATATCGCGGCCCTGCGGGAGAAGTATCGGCAAGAGCGTGAAAAGCGGTTGCGCTCCGAGGGTTCCAAGCAATACGTGGAGGTCGAGGACGACTTCGCCGGGTACTACGAAACCGACCCGCACTCTCCGCCGCTCGTGCGCACCCCGATCGACGAGGACATCGACGTCGCGGTCGTCGGCGGTGGCTTCGCCGGGCTGCTGTGCGCCGCGCACCTGAAGAAGGCCGGCGTCGAGGACGTCCGGATCATCGAGCTGGGCGGCGACTTCGGCGGCGTGTGGTACTGGAACCGCTACCCGGGGATTCAGTGCGACAACGAATCCTATTGCTACATACCGCTACTCGAAGAGCTCGACTTCATGCCGAGCAGGAAATTCGCCGACGGCTCGGAGATCTATGAGCACTGCCGGCAAATCGGAAAGCATTTCGGCCTTTACGATTCCGCAATCCTGTCCACCCAGGTAGAGGACCTGCGGTGGGATGACGTGATCAAGCGCTGGCGGATCAGCACAGACCGCGACGACGACATCCGGGCGCGGTTTGTGGTCATGGCGTCCGGGCCGTTCCACCGCCCCAAACTGCCGGGTATACCCGGCATCAAGGACTTCAAAGGGCACAGCTTCCACACATCCCGCTGGGACTACTCCTACACCGGCGGGGACAGCAACGGCGGGCTGGACAAGCTGGCCGACAAGCGGGTCGCACTAGTCGGGACCGGCGCGACCGGTATTCAGGTAACACCATTCATCGCACGTCATGCCAAGCACCTCTATGTCTTTCAGCGCACCCCGTCGACTGTCGACGTCCGGAACAACACCCCGACCGATCCCGAATGGGTGAAATCGCTGCAACCGGGCTGGCAGAAGGAACGGCAGCGCAACTTTCACTCGTGGACATTCGAAGGGATGGCGCTGGGCCAGCCTGACCTGGTCTGTGACTTCTGGACTGAACTCGGCCGCAACACTGCCGCGCGAGTACTCGCGCTGGAGGATCCTGCGGCGCTGAGCCCGGAGCAATTCATGGCCATCCGCGAGGAAGAAGACTACAAAGTCATGGAGCGGCTACGCCGCCGCGTCGAAAGCATCGTGGAGGACGAGGGCACGGCTGAGACCCTCAAGCCGTATTACCGGTTCCTTTGCAAGCGACCATGTTCCAACGACGATTACCTGGCGACGTTCAACCGGCCCAATGTCTCGCTGATCGATGTCTCTGCGACCAAGGGTGTGCAGCGGGCGACCGAAAAGGGCCTTTTCGCCAACGATGTCGAATATGAAGTCGACTGCATCATCTATGCCAGCGGATTCGAAATCACCACCGAACTCAGCCGCCGATACTCCATCGACGCGATCGAAGGCCGCGACGAACTCGCACTTTTCGATTACTGGGCCGACGGTTACCAGACCTTGCACGGGATGACCAGCCACGGTTTTCCCAACCAGTTCTTCACCGGCTTCACCCAGGTGGGTATCTCGGCCAACATCGCCGCCAACTACGAGCTACAGGGCGAGCACATCGCCTACATCATTGCCGAGGCGATGGCGCGTGGTGCGACAACCGTTGAACCCAGCCAGCACGCCCAGGACGACTGGTGTAACACCATCAAAGAAAGTGCCATCGACAACTCCGCGTTCGATTCCCAGTGCACGCCAGGCTATTACAACAACGAAGGCGGTGGCGGGGGAGAAGGCATCCGGTCACACCTCGGTGAGCCGTACGGGCCGGGCTTCTACGCGTTCGGGGATTTGTTGGCCGAATGGCGGGACAAAGGCGATATGGACGGGCTAGTGCTGGGACATGAATGACTGAACTGAGGTTCGACGATCGGGTCGCCGTGGTCACCGGCGCGGGCCGGGGACTCGGCCGTTCCTATGCGCTGCTGCTGGCATCGCGGGGAGCCAAAGTCGTCGTCAACGACACCGGCACCAGCCTGACCGGGGACGGCGCCGATACCGGGCCGGCCGACGAAGTGGTGCGCGAGATCCGCGCCGCCGGCGGGCACGCGGTCGCCTGCACCGAGTCGGTCGCGACAGCCGCCGGCGGCAAGGCGATCATCCAGGCGGCGCTCGACCACTACGGCACCATCGACGTCCTCGTCCACAACGCCGGAACAGTGCGCCGCGCATCCTTGACGGAGATGAGCTACGACGACTTCGACGCAGTGCTCGATGTTCACCTGCGCGGCGCGTTCCACGTCGTACGCCCGGCATTCCCGTTTATGCGCGCCAACCATTACGGACGAATCGTCCTGACGTCGTCGATCGGTGGCCTCTACGGCAACCATGACGTCGCCAACTATGCCGCGGCCAAGGCGGGCGTCATCGGGTTGTCCAACGTCGTTGCGCTCGAAGGTGCCGCCGAGGACGTGAAGTGCAACGTCGTCGTTCCGTCGGCGGTGACCAGAATGGCTGAGGGACTGGATACTTCGGCCTATCCGCCGATGTGCCCTGACCAGGTCGCGCCGGTGGTGGGCTGGCTGGCGCACCAATCCTGTTCGATCACCGGGGAGATCCTGGTAGCGGTCGCCGGCCGGGTGGCCAAGGTCGTGGTCGCCGAATCGCCGGGAGTATTTCGTCCGTCATGGTCGATCGAGCAGGTCGGTGAGAACCTGGATGACGTCCGGGATATCAATGCGCCCTTGGTGTTTCCTGTCGTGCCCGACGGGCATGCTGAACACCTGCGGTACAGCTTCGCTATGGCCGAGCGGGAAGGGGACCGCGATGGTCAACGGCGCTGAATCCAATTCGAACCGGTACTCCGGCCCACTGGCCGGGGTTCGGGTGGTCGACCTCACTGCGATGGTGATGGGCCCGTACTGCACCCAGATCATGGCCGACATGGGCGCCGACGTGATCAAGATCGAGTCACCGGAAGGTGATGACACCCGCTATATTTCGGTCGGACCGACAGCCGGGATGAGCGGTGTGTTCGTCAACGTGAACCGGGGTAAGCGCAGCGTCGTGTTGGACTTGCGCTCCGATGCCGGCAAGGCTGCGCTGCGGTCGCTGATCGAGACGGCCGACGTGTTCATTCACTCGATGCGCGCCAAGGCGGTTGCCCGACTGGGCTTCAGCTACGACGAGGTGGCCGCGATCAACCCGGCGATTGTCTACACCAACTGCTACGGATACGGCCACCGCGGACCTCACCGCGATTTGCCCGCCTACGACGACACGATTCAGGCCGAGTGCGGACTGCCCGCCGTTCAGGAACTGCTGACCGGCGAAGCCAACTACGTGGGCACCATCATGGCCGACAAGGTCGCCGGCCTGACCGCGCTGTACGCCACGACGATGGCGCTGTTCCACCGCGAACGAACCGGCGAAGGTCAAGAAGTTGAGGTCGCGATGTTCGAAACCATGGCATCGTTCATGTTGGTCGAGCATGCCAACGGCGCCATGTTCGACCCCCCGTTGGGGCCGGCGATCTACCCACGGACCGTCGCGCCCAATCGCCGGCCGTACCGCACCAGCGACGGCTTCATCGCCGCATTGATCTACAACGACAGGCATTGGTCGGCCTTTGTCAAAGCCGTGCAACCCCCGTGGGCGAGCGACCGGTATTCCACGCTCGAGCGGCGAGCGCCTCAGATCGACACGGTGTATGCCCTGGTCGCAGAGACGCTCAAGGAGCGAACGACCAACGAGTGGTTGACGCTGTTTCGCCAACTGGAGATCCCCGCGGCCCCGCTGCAGACACCTGCCGAGCTGTTCGACAATCCCCACCTGAACGAGGTCGGATTTTTCGAGACACTGAACACTCCAGACGGGCCGGTGCGCTTCCCCGGTGTGCCCACCTGGTTCTCCCGGACCGCGGGGCGAGTGGCCGGCCCTGCTCCGCAATTGGGTGCCGACACCGCGGAGGTGCTCGAAGAACTGGGGATGGGCACCGACGCCGAGGCAGCATGTGCCCCCTCGGGTGAGTAACTACGATACCGTTTCTATACATGCTTGAGTTTGAGTTTTACGCCGCCAAGAGCGCGGCAAACCTGGTCAAGCACGGCATCGACTTCGCTGCGGCGCAGTCCATTTGGATCATCTCGGTGCGCCGCTCACGGGAAAGCGAGGTGGCGATCTATGAAGGCTAAAGAGTTCGACGAAAGGTTCGACGCCGGCGAGGACATGGCCGCCGCTTTGGATACGGCACGGGCGCGCCGGCCCGGCGAGGAAGACCGGCGCGTTAACGTCGACTTCCCGGCATGGATGGTCGTTGAACTGGACCGCGAGGCCACCCGTCTCGGAGTCACCCGCCAGTCGCTCATCAAGGTGTGGATCGCCGAAAAGCTGGACAACGGCGACCACACCGCAGCCTGATTGCATCCGAACGCAATCGGCACGGGCTGCGCACTTGAAAAATCAGCCCCGCTGTCGCGGCGAGGCCCGTTCCCACCAGTCGATGGTTTCACCGTCGGTGGTCATCCCATCGAGGAGGTGAGCAATCATCTCGATGTGCGCTCCACCGCCTGACCAGCAGAACTTCCACAGCTCACGGGCTGCCCGATGGTAGTGGTGGATCGTCTCGTCGACGGTGAAGGCGTCGATCTCGCCGGCGCGGTAGCGGTCGATCGCTACCGCAATGTGTCCGATGAGCTCACCCAACCTCGCCTCGTGGTAGCCGGCCACGGCTTCCCTCGCGGCCCGGCGTTCGGCCTTCGTTCCCATGGCGAGACGATACCCACCATCGGCACCGTCTCCACGCGCTGATCAGCGGTCGTGGCTGGCGCTCTGTGTCGAGCCATCAGTAAGCGCGTGACCCGTAGACGTCACTGCCCAGCCGAGACAAGATTCGATCACTCCGGCAAGACAGCATTCGGCTTTTGAGTCGAATTGCTTTGTGCATCAACCTGCTACGGGGCAGGTGAATATTTCGGTTGCCGCCGCGTCGTGTCTGCCGCTGATGCGCTGTGCGCGCACCTAAACTGACGCCTGCATCAGCACAGGGAGGGGCACCGAAGTATCGGCGGCAACAAAGCCACCGACCGGGTAAACGGTCGGCGCGCTGGAGAGGTGACCATGGAACCGGCCGGGGCATACCCCGCGCCGGTTCGCTGTGCTCGGCGGCCTCGATGGGTCGCGCCGCCCTCGGTAAGCCGGCTGACCACCACCAGAGCCGGCGACGATGGTGACGGCCCGACGCGCCGTCCTGGTATCCGCGCGCTGGATGGCGTGCGAGGGCTCGCGGTCGCGCTGGTGCTCGCCGATCACGGTGGCATACCTGGCATGGCCGGCGGGTTCCTGGGCGTCGACGTGTTTTTCGTGCTCAGTGGTTTCCTGATCACCTCGCTGCTGCTCGACGAACTGGGCCGCAGCGGCCGTATTGACCTGGCCAACTTCTGGATTCGGCGGGCCCGCCGGTTGCTGCCGGCCCTGGTGCTGATGGTGCTGGCCGTGGCCATTGGGCGTCAATTCTTCTCACCCGAGGCGATCGTCGGATTGCGCGACGACGCCGTCGCGGCGTTCCTCTGGGTTGCGAACTGGATGTTCGTGGCCGACAAGACCGGCTATTTCGCGCAGGGCGCACCGCCGTCGCCACTGCAACACGCCTGGTCGCTCGGTGTGGAGGAGCAGTACTACATCGTCTGGCCGCTGCTGCTCGTTGCGGTTGCTGTGGTCCTGGCCGCGCGATCCCGCCGCCGGAACACCCGGGCCACCCTCGGCGGGGCCCGTTTGACGGTGTTCCTGCTGGCCACGGCCGGAGCGCTGGGGTCCGCCGCGACCGCGATCCTGCTGGCGTCCGACGCGACCCGGGATCGGGTCTACTTCGGCACCGACACCCGGGCCCAGGCGCTGCTCGTCGGCGCGGCGGCCTCGGCTTTGCTGGTCGGCGACTGGTCATCGCTGAATCGCGGGTGGTCGCTGATCCGGTCTCGCTGGGGCAGGTGGATCGCCAGGGTGCTGCCGGTGATCGGCTTGGTGCTGTTGGGGGCCGCCGCTCACTATGCCACCGGCAGCGCCCGCGAATTCCGCGGCGGTCTGCTGATTGCAGTCGCCATCGCGGCGGTGTTGCTGATCGCCCCGGTGGCGTTGGACCAGCAGGGACCGGTCGCCACCGTGCTGGCCTGGGGTCCGCTGGCGTGGCTGGGCACCATCTCCTACGGCGTCTACCTGTGGCACTGGCCGATCTTTCTCGTCCTCAACGGTGAGCGGACCGGATGGTCCGGACTCTCGTTATTCGGTGTTCGGTGCGCCGCCACGCTGGCGGTATCGGTGGTGTCGTGGTGGGCGATCGAACAGCCCGTCCGTAAATGGCGCCCGGTGCAGGTGCCGCTTCTGCCGCTGGCCGGAGCGACCGCGGCAACCGCCGCGGCGGTGACGCTGCTGGTGGTTCCGGTGGTGCCCAGGTCCGGCACCAGCGCACTCGACGCCAGTCTTCCGCCCGGTGTGTCGTCGGTCGCGGTCGTTTCGTCATCTCCTCCGCAGGGGGTCAGGCCGGCGCGGGCCGTCGCGCAGCGAGACCCGCGCCGGCCGTTCACCGTGTCGGTGTTCGGCGACTCGATCGGGTGGACGATGATGCACTTCCTCCCGGCGACGCCGGGATTTCAGTTCGTCGACCACACCGTGATCGGCTGCAGCCTGGTACGCGGAGGCCCCTACCGCTACCTGGGCCAAACTCTTGATCAAAAAAGTGAATGCGAATCGTGGCCGGGCAGATGGACATCACAGATCGCCGCTGACCGGCCCGACGCCGTCCTGCTGATCATCGGCCGCTGGGAGACCGTGGACCGGGTCAACGAGGGAACCTGGACCCACATCGGTGATCCGGCCTTCGACTCCTACATCAGCGGTGAGCTACGACGTGCGGTGGACCTGCTCAGCTTCAGCGGTGCGCCGTTGACAGTGGCGAACCTGCCGTACAGCAGGCGCGGTGAACGGCCGGACGGCAGCTTATATCCCGAAGATCAGCCTGAGCGGGCGGACGAATGGAACACCATGCTGGGCAAGACCATTGGCAATCGTCCAGGCGTGCGGATACTGGACCTCAAAAAGAAACTGTGCCCGGAAGGGACGTACACGGCCAAAGTCGACGGCATCCAGGTGCGCAGCGATGGCGTACACCTGACCGAGGAAGGCGTGCACTGGTTGACGCCCTGGCTCGAGGAATCGCTGCGGCCGCGCTGACTAAACCCCGGCGTGGCAGCTGATCTCCATACTGTCGCTCTCCCGCGCAGCGAAATTGACACTGACATAGCCGTTCTCGCTGTCGCGAACGTAGTCGAGGTAGGGCTTCGCGTCGGCCATCTCGGTGTTGTCGGCGACGACCAGAGCCCCGGGGGACAGCCGCGGCTCGACCAGCTTGATCACCGGCAGGTACAGCTCCTTCCAGCCGTCGAGCAGCACGAAATCAACCGGTCCATCCAAGGTCTCCAGCGTGGAAAGTGCGTCTCCGCCAAGGACAGTGATCACGTCGTCGAGCCCGGTCTGGGTGAATGTCTTTTTCGCCTCCGCGATCTTGGTCTCGCTGAGCTCGGTGGTCACCACCTGTCCGCTGCCGTTGTCGCGCACCGCCGATGCCAGGTGCAGCGCCGAAATGCCAAACGACATACCGAATTCCACGATGGTGGTGGGCCGGGTCGCCCGCACCAACGAGTACAGCAGTCGGCCGGCCTCCGGTGTCACCGGAATGTAGAAGGCGCTCATCGCGTCGGCACGTTCCTGAGCGGTCCGCGCGGCCGATATGTCGTTTCGCATGCCGCGCAGCTGAGCCATCTGTTGCCGCGACTCGGCATACATCCGGTCAAGAGCTTCTGCGACTCGAGGATCCTGCAATGTGGTGGCCATCTGTCGAGACTAGCCGCGCGAACGTGCCGATTGAACTCCAGCCGGCTACGGCAGCAGCACGATCTTGCCGTGAGTGTGCCGCTGCTCGAGTTCTTCGAACGCGTCGACGACCCGGTCGAGCGGATAGGTCGCGGCGACATCGAAGTCGATCGCGCCGGAAGCAACCAGATCGGCGATTTCGCTCAACACCGCAGGAGTCGAGGCCTCCGCGCTACCTTCGCTTTTCGCGCCCACCTCGGCGGCCTTTTGAAACGAGATGATGGTGTTGATCCGCTCGGCGGGCACGCCGAGGTCGACCGCGAGCTGAACATAGTCCGGTCCGAACAGGTCGATGAACGCATCGATGCCGTCCGGCGCGGCCTGTCGCAGGCGGTCGGCCAACCCGTCGCCGTATTCCACCGGCACAACACCGTGAGCGCGAAGCCACTCCGCATTACCGGATGACGCGATACCCAATACCCGCACGTCACGCAATGCCAACAACTGCGCCACCAGGCTGCCGACGCCGCCGGCCGCCGCCGAGACCGCGACGGTGTCACCCGGCTGCGGCGCTACCGCGCGAACGGCGGCGTACGCCGTGACGCCGACGACGTACAACGAACCCGCGACCTCCCAGCTAAGCTGGGCTGGTTTGTGAATCAGCTGGTCGACCGGGACGACGGTGTGAGTGGCGTGGCTCGACCGCTGAAAGCTGAAACCCAGCACCTCGTCCCCAGCGGCGAAGTCGCTGACACCGTCGCCGACCTCGACGACGACGCCGGCGAGGTCGCTGCCCTCACCGGACGGAAATGTCGTGGGAAACTGCTCATGCAGCGCACCACTGCGGATACCCGCCTCACCGGGATTGATTCCGGCCGCGCGAACCTCGACGAGAACCTCGGCCGCACCGGGGACCGGCCGATCGATCTCGGCCACATACAACACATCACGCCCGCCGTACTGATCGAAGCGGACCGCTCGCGCTTTTGCAGCTGCCATCGTGATTTCCTATCCGTCGTTGTGAAATACTCTGGGCTGCAACAACTTCGAGTGAGCGACGGCGACTCCAGTTACCCACATCGAGTAACCCATCATCCGTCCCTTGTCTGCAGCCGTCTGTAGGCCCAACTCAGCGGCCTGCCGATGTCTTCCGACGCCCGGTGTGACCGTCGTCATACCAGGACGCTAGGCCACCACGTTGATGGGGTCACCGATGTGAACGGTGTCGAAGTACCACGCGGCGTTGTCCGGGCTGAGGTTGATGCAACCGTGGCTGACGTTGGCATAGCCCTGCGAATCCACCGACCACGGAGCCGAATGCACATAGACACCGCTCCAAGTGACGCGAACGGCGTACGAGGCGGTGATCTTGTATCCCTCCGATGAGTCGAGTGGAATGCCGATGGTGCGCGAATCCATCACGACCGTGCGCTCTTTGGACAGCGCCGAGTAGTTGCCGATCGGGGTCGGACGACTGGGCTTACCCATCGACGCCGGCATCGTGCGCATCACCTCACCGTTGACGCTGACCGTGAACGTGTGCTCGGAGATGCTGGCGACCGCTGTCACCTGGTCGCCGGTGTCGAAACCCGTTGACAGGGCGTGCACTTGGACGCTGAGGTGGCTGTGGGCAGGCCAGTAGCCGTCCGGCTTCCACTGGACCACGTTGGTGTCGAGCCACTCGAACCGCCCGGTGATGTGGTTCGGGGCGGTGATCTTGATGGCCCGCTCGGCCGCTGCCCGACTGGTGACCGGGCCGGTGAACGTGACGATGACCGGGTGGGCTACGCCGACCACCGTGCCGTTGGCCGGCTGGATGGAGGCGACGGCGGCGGTCGGGTCTGTCGGTGCGATCGCCGCCGTGCTCGTGGCGCTCGATCCCGCGACGGCCAGCACTGCGATCAGGACCGCGTGCCACCCGGTTCGAATCGCTCTACCCACGGTGTCCACCCTCCGAGACGATGTAAGCCCGAAGCGCTCACATTCCGTATCTCCAATATGCCCTATCGCGCACAGCAAACGGATCATTGATGCATAAGTCGGGACCGCCGCGTTGGGCACCCAGCTATCATCACAGCTCGCGGCACTAATAGCGGCTGAAGCGTGATATCGAGGTCGCTGCGCCGGGCTGATTCGGCAAGCGCTAATCGGCCCGCCTATGCGGCGGCTGTGTGGGGCTCAGTCCGCGGACTTCACCCGCGTCGCAGCGGATTCCGGCATGGGTTCATATCGGGCAAAGGAGCGGGTGAACGAGGCCGCTCCGTGTGCGAGCGAGCGCAAATCGATGGCGTAGCGGGTCAACTCGACCTGCGGCACTTCGGATTTCACCAATGTGCGGTCATTGCCGGCGGTGTCGGTCCCCAATACCCGGCCACGACGGCCGGACAGGTCGCTCATCACCGCGCCGACGAGATCGTCGGGTATCAGCACCGAGATTTCGTCGATCGGCTCGAGCAGCGTCGCCTTCGCCGCTGCAGCGGCCTCTTTCAACGCCAGCGCGCCGGCCATCTGAAAGGCGAAATCCGAGGAGTCCACGCTATGCGCCTTGCCGTCGAGCAGGGTGACCCGGATATCGACCACGGGATACCCGGCGTGCACGCCCTTTTCCATCTGAGCGCGCACGCCCTTTTCCACGCTGGGGATGAACTGCCGAGGGACCGAGCCGCCGACCACCTTGTCGCAGAACTCGAACCCTGAGCCTTCCGGTAGTGGCTCCACCTCGATCTCGCACACCGCGTACTGGCCGTGTCCGCCGGATTGCTTGACGTGGCGGCCGTGGCCTTTCGCCTTGCTGCCGAAAGTTTCTCGCAGCGGTACCCGCAGCTCAACAGTGTCCACGCTGACGCTGTACCGGTTGGCCAGTGCGTCAAGCACCACACCGGCATGCGCTTCGCCCATGCACCACAGCACGGTCTGATGCGTTTCCGGATTCTGTTCGATCCGAAGCGTCGGATCCTCGGCGGTCAACCGCCCCAGCCCGACCGACAACTTGTCCTCGTCGGCTTTTGCGTGTGCCTGAATAGCCACCGGCAGTAGCGATTCCGGCATCATCCATGGCTTGAGCACCAGCGGCTGCGCCTTATCGGAGAGGGTGTCTCCGGTTTCTGCTCGGCTCAGTCGCCCTATCGCGCACATGTCGCCGGGCAGCACGACCGATGCGGGCCGCTGCTGCTTGCCCAGCGGGAAGGACAGCGCACCGATGCGTTCGTCTTCGTCGTGGTCAACGTGGCTGGCCAGGGAATCGGGGCCGGCCCCGTTGCTGTCGCCATTCGATGAGCCGAAGAAGGACGAGAAATGGCCCGACACATGAACGGTCGTGTCGGGCCTGATGGTCCCGGAGAACACCCGGACCAGGCTGAGCCTGCCGACGTAGGGGTCTGACGTCGTCTTCACCACCTCGGCCAGCAGTGGTGAATCCGAGCCGCACGTCACCTTGGTGAAGGTGGTGCCTTGCGGCGTAAAGACTTCCGGCAGCGGATGTTCCCGCGGTGACGGGAACCCGCGGGTGGCAACCTCGAGTAGTTCCAGGGTGCCGACGCCGGTGCTGCTGCAGACCGGGATGACCGGGAAGAACGAGCCACGAGCGACTGCTTTCTCCAAATCGTCGATCAACACCGCTTCATCGATCTTCTCGCCGCCCAGATAACGCTCCATCAGCGATTCGTCTTCGGACTCCTCGATGATCCCCTCGATCAGGGTGCCGCGGGCTTCCTCGATTTGATCGGCGTAGGAGCCATCCGGGGCGTGCGTGGTCCGCTTGTTGTCCGTGTACTCGTAGTGCGTCTGCGACAACAGCCCGATCACTCCGTCGCCGGACGGGAGGTAGAGCGGTAAAACCTTGTCGCCGAACGCATTCTGTGCTGCTGTAAGCGCGTTCTGATAGTCGGCCCTGGCGTGGTCGAGTTTGGTGATCACCACGGCCCGCGGCATCCCGACCTGGCTGCACTCCTGCCAGAGGGACTTCGTCGGCTCGTCGATGTCCTCGTTGGCGGCGATCACGAAGAGAGCGCAGTCCGCGGCACGCAACCCGGCACGCAGTTCGCCGACGAAGTCGGCGTAGCCGGGAGTGTCGACGAGGTTGACCTTGACGCCGTCATGCGCCAGCGAGGCCAGGGCGAGGCTGACCGACCGCTGCTGACGGATCTCGGCCTCGTCGTGATCGCAGACCGTGGTCCCGTCGGCGATGCAGCCGGGTCTGGACAACACCCCGGAGGCGACCAGAAGCGCGTCGACCAGAGTGGTCTTGCCGCCGCCGGACGGGCCTACCAGCACCACGTTTCGGACGGCGGCCGGATCGTCTACGGCGGGAGCTGCTCCTGCGCCGTGAGAATTGTGGGACTTGTCTGCCATGACGTCACTCCTCGTGTCCCGCGTCATCGTGGTGCACGTCACTTTTCTCCTAGCGCCCGCGCAATACAAGGGTGAACGGGCGGCGACGGCAGAACTGGGCAGCGCCGCGTTCAGCCGTGCCAGCTGTTCCAGCGCCGGACCGCGACGGAGATCACCGGACCATCCAGCGAAACCGATTGATATTGGCCGTATTTCGCGCGCAGGAGATCGCGTCCGGCCTGCATCGCGTCGCCGTCGAGATGGATCGTGGCGGCACCGTCGGCCCGGACCCACCACAGCTGCGCCCAGTCCTCGGCGTAGTGGTCAACCAGCACACTCACCTGCGGGTTGCGCTCGATGTTGGTCAGCCGCCGCAGCCGTTGCGTGGTCTTGGGTTTGGCGTCGACGGCGGTGTAGATGATCTCGTCGTGCAGCGCGAACACCACGGGCACCAGGTGCGGACGGCCGTCGGGGGCGACGGTCGCGAGCCGGGCTACCGGTGCCCGCGCGAAGCGGGTCTTGGGGTCGAAGTCGACCACGTCGCTGAGCCTAGGGCCCGGCAGGCGATTACGTAATCGTGAGGCCGCCGTCGACGATGATGGTCTGGCCCGTGACGTAGCCGCCGGCCGCTGATGCCAGCCAGATCGCGGTGGCAGCGAGTTCGCGTGCATCACCCAAGCGGCCCAGGATCAGCCGATGCGCCTGGCTTTCCAGATATCCGGGCTGGTACTCGTCGGTCATCTCGGTTTTGAAGAATCCCGGGGCCAACGCGTTGACGCGAATGCCCTTGCGCGCACCCCACTGTTGGGCCAGATCGCGGGTGAGTCCGATGATCGCGGCCTTGCTCGCGCTGTAGGCGGCCTGCGGCAGGCCCGCGGTGGTGATCCCCAGGACGCTGGCGATGTTGATGACCGAACTTCCGGGCTGCATGACCCGCCCGCAGGCTTGTGCCACCCAGTACGCGCCGTTGAGGTTGATGTCGATCACCGAGCGGAACTGGTCCGGTGTCTCCCGGGTCGCCGGGTGCGCGGTCCCCACACCGGCGTTGTTGATCAAGACGTCGACCCGGCCGAAAGTCTGCATCGCAGCGTCCACCAGCGCCCGGCATTGCCCGGGCACGCTGACATCGGTGGCGACCGTCAGCGCCCGGCGGCCGCCGGCCTCGACGAGGGCGGCCGTCTCGGCCAACCGGTCGACGCGGCGCGCGCCCAATACGACGTCGGCACCGGCCTCGGCGAATGCCTGGGCGAATGACACACCCAGCCCCGACGAGGCGCCGGTGACGACCACAACTTTGTCGTCCATCCGGAATGAATCAAGCACGCCCATGCGATGAACACCTTTGCTGTCGAGTGGCCGTCCGGCCCGAAGCTATGAAGCTACCCAAGAGTTGATGCGGCGGAGGATCCCGACGTTGATATGCCTGTTTGAACAACGCAAGCTACGGTTAGATGGACAAAGTTGTGCCGTCGACATCGAAACGTTGTGCACTTCCGCCCCCGATTCGGGGCGGAACTTATCCGGGAGGTGACGGGATGGGCGGATCGCACCGCCGCGGACCGCGGGGGTCGCTGCGCTTGCTCAGTCTGCTGGCAGCAACGGCGCTGGGCCTGGCAACAGCGCCCGTCCAGGCGTCACCCCTGACGCCCCCGGCGCCGCAAGACGTGGCGGCAGCCATCGGGCAGGTGGGTCCCGGAATCGTCGATATCGACGCCAAGCTGGGATATCAGAGCGCGATCGGCGCCGGAACCGGCATCGTCATCGACGGGGGCGGCGTGGTACTCACGAACAACCACGTGATTGCCGGTGCCACCAACCTCACCGCGAGGTCCATCGGCAACGGACAGACCTACCCGGCCTCGGTGATCGGCTTCGACCGCCAACACGACATCGCGGTGTTGCAACTCGCCGGGGGCGGGCTGCCTACGGCCAACACCGGCAACTCGGACACGGTGACCGTCGGCGAGCAGATCGTTGCGATCGGCAATGCCGGTGGCGTCGGCGGAGCGCCCAGCGCAGTGGAAGGACGCGTGGCCGCGCTGAACCAGACGGTGTCGGCCAACGATGCGCTGACCGGCAGCACCGAGACGCTGGACGGGTTGATGCAGCTCGACGCCGACATCCGACCCGGCGACTCCGGCGGACCGACGGTCAACGAGGCGAACCAGGTGATCGGCCTGAACACCGCCGCCTCGCAGAACTTCCATTTGGGCCGCGGTCAGGGTTTCGCGATCCCGATCAATGCGGCGTTGGCCGTCGCGGGCCAGATCCGGTCCGGCGCCTCGTCGCCGACCGTGCACATCGGGCCGACCGCGTTCCTCGGCGTCGGCGTCAACGACGCGTCCGGTGGCGCGGGCGCGATCGTCCGCCAGGTGATTCCGACCGGTCCTGCCGCAGGTGCCGGGATCAACACGGGCGACGTGATCACCTCGATCAACGGCCAGCCGGTCAACTCGGCCACCACGCTGACAAACATTCTCGATCAGCACCACCCCGGCGACAGCGTCAGTGTGGGACTGCAAGATCGGGGCACCAATGTGACGCTGGCGGACGGCCCGCCGGGCTGATCCGACGCCCAGTCGTGCGTGCTCAATTCGTTTGGCGCATAAAGTTTTCGATACCGGCCCCCGGGTACGTGTAGTCTCGTGGACTTGATCAGGGACAGAGAACACACGTCCGAGCATGATCCCGCGGAGGGAAGTCACGTCGAAGGCGGCGTGGTCGAGCACCCCAGCGCCGACGAGTTCACCGAGGCCAAGTCACTGCCCGCCGATCCGACGTGGTTCAAGCACGCGGTCTTCTACGAGGTGCTGGTCCGGGCTTTCCTGGACGATGACGCCGATGGGTCCGGTGACCTACGTGGGCTGCTGCAGCGGCTGGACTATCTGCAGTGGCTGGGAATCGACTGCATCTGGTTGCCGCCGTTCTACGACTCGCCGCTGCGCGACGGTGGCTACGACATCCGGGACTTCTACAAGGTGCTGTCTGAATTCGGCGCCGTCGAGGATTTCGTTGCGTTGCTCGACGCTGCCCACGAGCGGGGGATCCGCGTCATCACCGACTTGGTGATGAACCACACCTCCGAATCGCACCCGTGGTTCCAGGAATCGCGCCACGACCCCGACGGGCCCTATGGCGACTTCTACGTGTGGAGCGACACCAGCGAGAAGTACACCGACGCCCGGGTCATCTTCATTGACACCGAGGAGTCGAACTGGACCTTTGATCCGGTGCGCCGACAGTTTTACTGGCACCGGTTCTTCTCTCACCAGCCCGACCTGAACTACGACAACCCGGCGGTTCAGGAAGCCATGATCGACGTCCTTCGGTTCTGGCTGGACCTCGGTATCGACGGGTTCCGGCTGGACGCCGTGCCGTACCTATTCGAGCGGGAAGGCACCAACTGCGAGAACCTGCCCGAAACCCATGCGTTCCTCAAACGCGTGCGCAAGGTCGTCGACGACGAATTCCCGGGGCGGGTGCTGCTGGCCGAGGCCAACCAGTGGCCCAGCGATGTCGTCGAATACTTCGGCGATGCCAGCACCGGGGGCGACGAATGCCACATGGCGTTCCATTTCCCGCTGATGCCGCGCATCTTCATGGCGGTGCGACGTGAGTCGCGGTTCCCGATCTCGGAGATCCTGGCGCAGACGCCCCAGATTCCGGACATCGCGCAATGGGGAATCTTCCTGCGCAACCACGACGAGTTGACGCTGGAGATGGTCTCCGACGAAGAACGTGACTACATGTACTCCGAGTACGCCAAAGATCCGCGGATGAAGGCCAACGTCGGGATCCGCCGCCGGCTGGCGCCGCTGCTGGACAACGACCGCAACCAGATCGAACTGTTCACCGCTTTGCTGCTGTCGCTGCCCGGATCCCCGGTGCTGTACTACGGCGACGAGATCGGAATGGGCGACGTGATCTGGCTGGGTGACCGCGACGGGGTGCGGACCCCGATGCAGTGGACCCCGGACCGCAACGCGGGGTTCTCCAAAGCCAACCCCGGTCGGCTGTATCTGCCGCCCAGCCAGGACTCGGTCTACGGGTACCAGGCCGTCAACGTCGAGGCCCAACGCGACACCTCGACGTCACTGCTCAACTTCACTCGCATGATGCTGGCGGTGCGTCGCAGACACGAAGCTTTCGCGATCGGAAACTTCGCCGAGCTGGGCGGGTCCAACCCCTCGGTGTTGGCGTTCCTGCGCCAAGTGCCGGACGACGGTGACACGGTGCTCTGCGTCAACAATCTGTCGCGTTTCCCGCAGCCCCTCGAGCTGAACCTGCAGGATTGGAGCGGCTATACGCCGATCGAGCTCACCGGCCACGTCGAGTTTCCGCGCATCGGTCACCTGCCGTATCTGCTGACACTGCCGGGGCACGGTTTCTATTGGTTCCAGTTGTGCGGGTCTGAGGAGTCGCAATGAACTTGCCGTGGTCAGAGTGGCTCCCGCAGCAGCGCTGGTACGCCGGCCGCGGCCGCGAGCTGGCTGCCGCCGAGCCGGACCTCGTGGTCGGGCTGGGCGACGATCTGGATCTGGTACTGCTGAACGTGACCTACACCGACGGCTCGGCCGAGCGGTATCAGGTGATCGTCGGCTGGAATTCCGAGCTGCCTGCCGAGTACAACACCGTCGCAACCATCGGCGCCGACGTTGATCGGACCGGCTACGACGCACTCTACGACCCGACGGCGGCAGCATTTCTGCTGTCCTTGGTCGGCACCTCGGCCACCCGCGAAGGCGTCTCGTTCGGCAAGGAGCCCGGTGTGACCCTGCCGGGGGAGGCCTATCCGCGGGTCTCGGAGGCCGAGCAGAGCAATACCAGCGTGATCTTCGATCGCGACGCCATCTTCAAAGTGTTTCGTCGGGTCAGCCCGGGCGTCAATCCCGATATCGAGCTCAATCGGGTCCTGGGCCGGGCGGGAAATCCGCATGTTGCGCGCCTGTTGGGCACCTACGAGCTGACCGGCCCGGACGCCGACGCCAGCTGGCCGCTCGGCATGGTGACCGAGTATGAAGCCAACGCCGCCGAAGGCTGGGCGATGGCCACTGCCAGCGTGCGCGATCTGTTCGCGGAGGGCGATCTGTACGCCCACGAGGTCGGCGGCGATTTCGCCGGCGAGTCTTACCGGTTGGGTGAAGCCGTGGCTTCGGTACATGCCGGGCTCGCCGAAACCCTCGGCACGTCGAAGGCCCCGTTTCCGGTCGAGACCATGCTGGCGCGGTTGTCGTCGGCGGCCGGGTCGGTGTCCGAACTCGAGCACTACGCGCCGGCGATCGAGCAGCGCTTCCAGAAATTGGCGGGGCAGACGATTACGGCGCAGCGGGTGCACGGCGACCTGCACTTGGGTCAGGTGCTGCGGACACCGGAGTCCTGGTTGCTGATCGACTTCGAAGGTGAGCCGGGTCAGCCGCTGGAAGAGCGTCGCGCACCGGACTCCCCGTTGCGCGACGTCGCGGGCGTGTTGCGTTCTTTCGAATATGCCGCCTACGGTCCCTTGGTCGATCAGTCGGGCGACAAGCAACTCGCCGCGCGTGCGCGAGAGTGGGTGCAGCGCAACCGAACAGCGTTTTGCGATGGTTACGCCACGGCATCCGGCGTCGACCCGCGGGATTCGGCGCTGATCTTGGCGGCGTACGAGCTGGACAAGGCGGTTTACGAGGCCGGTTACGAGTCCCGGCACCGCCCCGGTTGGCTGCCGATTCCGCTACGGTCGATCGCCAAGTTTGTAGCAGATTGATGTGAGTCTCACCTGAATGGCCGTGCCCGCCGTGCACACGGCGTCGCTCCTTTGAAAGCATAGTTTTATGTTGCGGGAGATGTTCGACAGTGAAGCGCGTTTGTCGTGGGTGCTGGCCGCGCTTGCCGGAGTGCTCGGCGCAACGGCCTTTGCCCACTCCGCCGGGTACTTCGTCACGTTCATGACCGGGAACGCGCAGCGCGCCGTGCTGGGATATTTTCGCGACGACGTTCTGTTGTCCGTGACGGCAAGTCTGCTGCTGATGAGCTTCGTCGCCGGCGTGGTGGTTGCCTCGGTGTGCCGGCGGCATTTTTGGGTCGCGCATCCGCACGGATCGACGATGTTGGCTACCTTCAGCCTGTTGGCGGCCACGGTGGTGGACGTCTTGGACGAAGGCTGGGAAGAGAACCAGCTCGATTTCCCCCCGATTATGTTGCTGGCCTTCGGCATTGGTGCCCTGAACACGTCATTCGTCAAAGACGGCGAGGTCTCGGTGTCGTTGAGCTACGTCACCGGCACGCTGGTGAAGATGGGCCAGGGCATCGAACGGCACATCGCCGGCGGAAATCTCTCGGATTGGCTCGGCTACTTACTGCTGTTCGCCAGCTTCATCTTCGGCGCCACGGTGGGCGGGGTGATCAGCTTGTTCGTCAACGGGACAGGGATGCTGGTGGTCGCCTCGGCGGTGTGCACGTTGACCACCGCCTATACGTACTGTCATCAGGACCGCCGCGCCCTGCTGAATTAGCTTCACCCACATGTACATCGGCAGCAGCGCTGGGGGAGCGCTGCTGCCGATGCGTGGGTGGAGACGTCAGGTGGCGGCTGGACCACCGCTCAGGGTCCGCTGAATGTCGGGCTTCATGGCAACCAGTTGCTGGTTCCAGTAACCCCAGTCATGCGTTCCGTTGGGCGGGAAGTTGAACGTCCCGTTGCGGCCGCCCGCGGCCGTGTAGTTGTCGCGGAACTGCTCGTTGGTGCGCAGCGTGAACTGCTCCAAGAACTTGGCCGGCATGCTGTCGCCGCCCAGGTCGTTCGGAGTGCCGTTACCGCAGTACACCCAGATGCGGGTGTTGTTTTGCACCAGCCGAGGGATCTGGACCATCGCGTCGTTGCGTTTCCACGCCGGGTCACTCGTCGGGCCCCACATGTTGGTGGCGTTGTAGCCGCCCGCATCGCCCATCGCCAGACCGATCAGTGTCGGCCACCAGCCCTCAGAGGGGTTCAGGAAGCCGGACAGCGATGCGGCATAGGAGAATTGCTGCGGGTAGTACGCGGCCAGGATCATCGCGGAACCGCCCGACATCGAAAGACCCACCGCCGCATTACCATTCGGGGAGATACCCCGGTTGGCCTGCAGGTACGCCGGAAGCTCCCTGGTCACGAACGTTTCCCATTTGTAGGTCTGGCAGCCGCTCTTGCCGCATGCCGGCTGGTACCAGTCGCTGTAGAAGCTGGACTGTCCACCGACCGGCATGATCACCGACAGGCCAGACTGGTAGTACTCCTCGAACGCGGGAGTGTTGATGTCCCAGCCGTTGAAGTCGTCCTGGGCGCGCAGCCCGTCGAGCAGGTAGACGGCGTGCGGTCCCCCGCCCTGGAATTGCACCTTGATGTTGTGGCCCATTGCCGCCGACGGTACGTCCAGATACTCGACCGGCAGGCCCTTCTTGGAGAACGCCCCCACGGTCGCCGAGCCGCCGATAGCACCGACGACGCCGGACAGCAGCGCCGCCCCGATAGCCGCGATTGCCAGTCGGCGCGGCAACTGTGTCGCCGCACCGCGGAACTTCTCAACGAACTTCATAGCTCCTACACATCCCAACTTTCATCTGCCGCAATTTGCGGTCGAATAGCTGTCTGTGGCAGTCAAACACGACGGGAGTCACACGCGTGTTACTCGCCCCGGGGTGTGGGATCGCGGTTCGCTAACGATTGGGGCTCAGAGCGTTACTTCAAGATAACGATCGTGAAACGGGGCTACCGACGTCAGTTGAACGCCCCGCCGAATCGAATTCAGCAGGGGGCGTTATAGATTCGTGACCTACACAACTGAGCGTCGCAAAAGCGTTGAGACAGTGGCGATTCCGAGCACCGTCGCCACGACCAGCACGTACCGATCAGTAGCGCCCCAGGCGATGCAACACGACGTCCGCGAGCGCGCCGCCCTCGATCTGCGCAGTCATATAGGTGCAGAACGGTTGTCTGCGGCGATCGGTCGGCGAGCCCGGGTTCAGCAATCGCAAGCCGGTGCTGGTCGTGGTGTCCCACGGGATGTGGCTGTGGCCGAACACCAGTACATCGGTGTCGGGGTAAAGACGCGACATGCGGGTTTCCCGGCCCGCGGTGGCACCCGTCTCATGTACCACCGTGAATCGCAGCCCGTCCACGACCACGTCTGCGCGTTCCGGCAACCGCGAACGCAGGGCCGGACCGTCGTTGTTGCCCCAACACGCCACCAGTCGCGGGGCCTTGGCCGACAACTCGTCGAGCAACTCGGGTACCACCCAGTCGCCGGCATGCACAACGATGTCTGCCTGAGCGACCTCGTCCCACACTCGTGCCGGCAGATCGCGGGCGCGTCGCGGAACGTGGGTGTCGGCGAGCAGCAGCAGTCTCACGGAGCCATCTTGCACCTGGTACGGCGGCTATTGGTCGGTGCTGCGCGCTTCCGCCCCGGTCTCGCCGGCGTCGATAGCGTCGTCGGCGGAAGTCCGTCCGACATAGCTTCCGTCGTCTTCGCGCCCGTCGCGGGCCTCCGTCTGGTGGCGTTCGGTCTCGACGTCCTCTTCGGCCTTGTGGCCTTTGCGGCCAAGCATTGGGCTCCTTCCGGGTGCCTCGCTGGATCTGACGTGGGTACCCGGTCGCGAATCGCGGCGAAACATCGACCCGGGGTGGCGCAGGCTGCCGAAACACCGAGTGGCACGATACTTAGCAGCGCCGCCCGCATCGACGTCGGGCCGACTCAAAGGAGAGAAACGCTATGCGCACCTTCGAATCAGTCGCCGATCTTGCCGCAATCAAGGGTGAAAGCATCGGACAGAGCGACTGGGTGGCCATCAGTCAGGAAGACGTCAATCTCTTCGCCGACGCGACGGGCGATCACCAGTGGATCCACGTCGACCCGGAAAGGGCGGCCAAGGGTCCGTTCGGCAAGACGATTGCGCACGGTTTCATGACGCTGGCGCTGCTGCCGCGGCTGCAGCACCAGATCTACACGGTCAACGGCATCAAACTCGCAATCAACTACGGCCTCAACAAGGTTCGCTTCCCGGCGCCGGTACCGGTCGGCTCCCGGGTTCGCGCGCAGAGCTCGTTGGTCAACGTCGAGGACCTGGGTAATGGCGCGGTGCAGGCGATCGTGTCGACCACGGTGGAGGTCGAGGGCTCGGACAAACCGGCATGTGTGGCCGAGAGCGTCGTTCGCTACATCTCGTAGGAAGGCGGACTCATGGACGCTGACCTGGCTTCTTGGCTGGATGCCGGACGGTACTTCGACTATCTCGGTTTCGACATCTTCTACCGGATCCAGGGCAGTGGCCCGCCGTTGTTGCTGATTCACGGCTACCCATTCAATTCCTTTGACTGGGCGCCGATCTGGCCGACGCTGACGCAGCGGTTCACCGTGATCGCGCCGGATATGATGGGCATGGGCTTCTCCGCCAAGCCCGTCGCTTACGAATACTCGGTGCACGATCACGCTGACATGCACGAGGCACTACTGGCCCACCTGGGCATCGGTAACGCGCACATCCTCGCTCATGACATCGGCGACTCGGTGGGTCAGGAGTTGTTGGCGCGTCACGAATTTGGGCAGTCTGCCTACGGCACGCTGCGCATCGACTCGATCACCTGGCTCAACGGCGGCATGTTCGTCGAGACCTACACGCCGCGGGCCGCACAGAAGCTGATGTCGGGAACTCCGTTGGGCGGCATCGTCAGTCGCGTGCAGAACACGCCGCTGCCTCGTCGACTGCTGGAGTCGACGCTGCGGGAAATGTTCGGCCCGAACACCAAACCGACGCCGCACATGATGGATGTGTTCAGCCAGATTTTGGGCTACAACGACGGCCGCCGTGTGCTGCACAAGGTCGGCCGCTTCATCGGAAACCGCTACACGCACCGCAATCGATGGGTTCGGGCCATGCGGGAGACCGACATTCCGATGCGGCTCATCGACGGGCCCGTCGACCCCAACTCCGGCGCACACATGGCACGCCGCTACGCTGAGGTGATCCCCAGCCCCGACGTGGTGATGCTCGCCGACGACATCGGGCACTGGCCGCAACTGGAGGCTCCCGAGGCGGTGCTGACACACTTTCTCGCCCACATCGACCGCGTCACCGGCGGAAGCTAGAACTCGGCGACCGCGTGCTCCAGCCGTTCGGCCACCCGGGCCTGCGCCTCGGCGCGCCGAGTGGGCAGATGCTGCGACGGGAAAGGCGTTGTGACCGGCTCGTATTCACGCAAGGTCCGGCGGGCCACCGTCATCTTGTGTAGCTCGGTGGCACCGTCGGCGATGCCCAACGACTCCGCGGCGATCATCATCTTGATGAACGGCATTTCGTTGGACACCCCGAGCGCGCCGTGCAGGTGTAAAGCGCGCTGCACGACGTCGTGCAGCACTGTAGGCATCGCGACCTTGACCGCGGCGATGTCGCGGCGCACCTTCTGGTAGTCGTGATGCTTGTCGATCAGCCATGCCGTGCGCAGCACCAGCAGCCGGAACTGCTCGATCTGGATCCAGCTGTCGGCGATCTTCTCCTGTGTCATCTGGAAATTCGACAGCGGGCCCATCCGGGTTTGGCGCGATACCGCCCGCTCACACATCATGTCGAAGGCCCGCCGGGCCAACGCAATGGTGCGCATGGCGTGATGGATGCGACCGCCACCCAGCCGGGTCTGCGCGATGGCGAAGGCTTGTCCCTCGCCGCCGAGGATGTGGTCGGCGGGCACCCGGACGTCGGCGTAGCGAACGTAGCCGTGGGTGGCGTGTGATTCCGTGCCGACCCCGACGTTGCGGATGATCTCGAGGCCTGGCGTCCCGGCGGGGACGATGAACAACGACATCTTGTCGCGGGTGCGCGCGTCGGGATTGGTGACCGCCATGACGATGAAAAAGCTCGCATGCCGGGCGTTGGTGGAAAACCATTTCTCGCCGTTGATGACCCAGCTGTCGCCGTCGCGCTCGGCGCTGGTCACGAACAGGCCCGGATCCGAACCGCCTTGCGGCTCGGTCATCGAATAGCACGAGGTGATATCGCCGTCCAGCAGCGGCTGCAAGTAGTGCGTTTTCTGCTCGGGGGTGCCGAACAGGGCGAGGATCTCGGCGTTGCCGGAGTCGGGTGCCTGCGAGCCGAACACGGACGGCGCCCAGCGAGACCGGCCCAGGATCTCGTTGAGCAGCGCGAGCTTGACCTGGCCATAGCCCTGACCGCCGAGTTCGGGTTTCAGGTGAGCGGCCCACAGGCCGTGATCCCTGACCTGCTGCTGCAGGGGCCGCAAGGTCGCCATGGTCTCGGGATTCTTTTTGTCATACGGGTCCAGCGCCACCAGGTCGAGTGGCTCGAGCTCGTTGACCATGAATTCTTCGACCCAGTCCAGTTTTTCCTGGTATTCGGGGTCGGTTTCGAAGTCCCACACGATTTCCGACGCTACTACTCTGTCCGCTAATGACAATCCATACGCGTCCGGCGCGCAAAGCTGACGTCACCGAGCTCTCGCACGCCCTCGGCCGCGCCTTCTACGACGACCCGGTGTCGGTCTGGATCATGCCCGACGACCAAGCCCGGGCCGCGCACTTGCGGAAGTTCTTCGCAACCGTCACCCGCCACCACCATCTGGCCGGTGGTGGTGTGGAGGTGGCCAGCGACGAGTCCACGATCGGCGCGGCAGCGCTCTGGGATCCGCCGGGCCGGTGGCAGCAGTCGGGGCGCGAACAACTGATGATGCTGCCGTCGTTCATTCTCGGATTCGGACCGCGGCTGTCGCTCGGCCGCAAGTTGGGCGATCTGTTCGCCAGGATGAAGCGGCAACACCCCGAGGAGCCGCACTGGTATCTGGCGGTGATCGGCAGCGACACGTCCGTTCGCGGCAAAGGCTATGGGCAGGCGCTGATGCGCTCACGCCTCGATCGAGTCGACGCCGAGCACGCCCCGGCGTATCTCGAGTCCAGCAAGGAAGAGAACGTGCCGTATTACCAGCGGTTCGGTTTCGAGGTGACCGGCGAGATCGTCATCCCCGACGGCGGTCCGACGCTGTGGCCGATGTGGCGGGCGCCGCGGTAGTTCCGGGTGTTTAGCTGCCCGACGCTGAGGGCAACCGAGTGGACATGGCTGATGACGACACCTTGGACCCAAGCGAGTCGACCGACTCCGACGAGGTGCGCAACGACGACGGCGACATCGTCGTCGACCCTCCCGACGATTGGAGCGAGGCCGACAAGTTCGGGATGACGGCGCGCGAAGAGGAGGAGGGCGAGGCCCTCGACGACAAACTCAGCGCCGAGGAACCCGATGTAGTGCCCGAACCAGGACCCCCTGCCGAGCGGCCGGCTCGCGTCCATCGTGGCCAGATCGACGGAACTCCCGAGGATGGCGACTCGCTATTCAACGTCGATCGGTGACGTCTTAGTAGAGGCGCGCAGCGTCGCACGGAATTGCATTGCCCGGTAAGGCCATCCGAGTGTGGTGTTCCACTGCGATACCACCAGGCCGACACCGCCGACAACATCGAGCGTCGATCCCGGCAGTAGGTATCCGCCGTACAGTTGCGCCACCCGGCTTTTGGCGTGGTCTTCACCGTCCCACCCGGATCCGAGTATCGGGCGCTGCAGCGGGGTGGCGCGCACGGCCGTGGGGGATTTCATCACCCGATACCCAAGCGCGTATTCCGACGACAGGAACCCGCCGAGAATCCATTTACCGTCCGCGAGCCGGCGCAGCGACAGTTCACCCCAGGTCTCTCCGAGGGGAGTCAGCGGCGTCGGCTCTCTGCCCCATGACCAGAGGGCGCGGGCGCGTCCCCAGCCGGAGTACTGACGCGGATCGCCGATGTGTTCGGGGCGGACCCGCTTCAGGATGATGCCTTTGTCGCGCTGAAAGCCCGTGGACACCACGTAAATCCAGCCGTCAACCGGGTCGTAGTCCCAGGACCAGCACTGCGCATGGCCACCGTGCAGTCCGGCGGGAAACCTGGTGTTGCCACCCAGGTGGCGCCAAGAGATGCCGCTGTCGTCGGAGCGCCAGATCTCGGTCCACACCACGTTGCCGAAGCCTCGGTTCACGATCGCGTGCAGGTAGAGCGTGTCGCCTACCCGCAGCAGGTCGGACGGAATCACCGTGCTGATACCGCGGCGCGGTCGGCTGCAGGTGCGATGGGCGTAGTGCCAAAGTTGTTGCGCGAATTCAGGATCGGCGCCGCCGGCGCGGTGGTAGGTGATTGCGTGACCGGCGTCGCCTTTACCGATGAGGATCACCGGCGAACGCCACTCGCCGTGCCCAACGCGATTGCCGGAGAAGGTGTCTCCGAATACCGAGACCAGCGTCCCGTTGGGTGCGGTCACCGACGCGCCCAGGTCGGTGCACGTCACGCCCCACCGACCAGTGATGCCCGGCCCGGTGATGTCCGCCAGCTTGCCCTCGATGCGGCGAGCGTCCGCCATGGCCGTCAGTCCGACCAGTGCGTCACGGGCCGTTCTCGGCATTGGCCGTCGACGATGATGTCGACCCGCTCGTTGAAGAACGCGACGTAGTCCCGCACGGGTTCGGCTTCGCGGAGCGGTGCGGGATAGGTCCACGCCACGTCGGCGGGTCCATCGGGCACCGACAAATACGATGCCCGGCCCTTGTACGCGCAATAGCTGATTGTTTCGCTCGGATCGAGGTCGGCGACGACGTCCGCACGCGGAAGATAGAACCGCACGGGCAACAGGGTTTCGAACAGCAACAGTGGCCGTGACGACTGGGCCAGCAGTCGACCCTCCCACTCGATACGTACCTGCCGGGTGCTTGCCAGGATGTCGACGCGTTTGAACGGGTCGTGCGGATGGGCCACGATCGGCTCGTTTTCTTCGTGCCACTCGAACGCGCTGAAATCGAACGTCAGATAGCCGGAAAGGTCGGGGTCATCGGGCCGGAAAGCCGCCGACGGGTGTCGCACGCCGTCGACGACCACGTCGAACATCTCGCCAGTGCAGCTGTGCACGGCGAACGGGTTGGTCGGGAACAGCAGCGATTCATCGACGAGATCGTCGATCCGGCCCGCCGATTCCAGCTCGGCCGTCACGTCGGCCTCCGGCACGGCGTAGGTCGGGACCAACCGCCGCGGTTCCCACACCAGCAGCCCGTTGATCGTGTCCGCGACCGGCCCGCCGTCCAGGTCAATCCGAAGACGCTTCTCGGTGGGCTCGTAGCGCAGCGATCCCA
This sequence comes from Mycobacterium sp., assembly GCF_036490025.1. Classification (GTDB taxonomy): domain Bacteria; phylum Actinomycetota; class Actinomycetes; order Mycobacteriales; family Mycobacteriaceae; genus Mycobacterium. The sequence goes on from NZ_DASXEP010000182.1 coordinate 37,567, forward strand.
GCGCGCCGCCGAGCAGGTCTCGCATTCGGGTGGCCATCACTCCATCATGACGCGGCATGCACCGACTCGACGGTGTAAAGAAGCGGTTCGAATCCGTCGGCCAGGCCGGCGCACTGCGCCATGTGTTCGCGCGCACTGGGGTTCTCCCGCATCGCCTGCATTGCCTCCACGCTGCGCCACTGCGCGTAGTTGACCACGCGGGTGCCGTCGGTGCTCAGATGAATGTTCGCCGAGATGAAGCCGTCGATGTGCTGCATGACGTCCTCGGTGGCCGCCGTCAGCAGATCGGCGAGTTGTCTCGCCCGCTTGGGTTGCACGGTGAACACGTTGATCAGCGTTGCGTGGTCGGCGTGTGCGGTAATGGTCGACATGATTCTCTCCTTTGTCAGGTTCCTGACGAAACCATAGCACCGGTGTAAGGTTCCTGTCATGCAACCGTCGGAGGCCGAACGCTCGGTCGGGTATCTGGTCAAACGGGTTCAGCAGGGCCTGCGGCGCCGATGTGACAGCGCGCTGAAGCCGACCGGCCTGTCGATGGCCCAGTACTCGACGTTGCGAGCGCTGCACGAGCATCCGGATGCCTCGGCCGCGGAGCTGGCCCGGCTGTGTTTCGTGACCAGGCAGTCGCTGCAGGACGTGTTGGCCGGCTTACGGGCTGATCGCCTGGTCGAGACTGCCGCCGCGCCACCGCGCGGGCGATCCCGATCGCTGGCGTTGACTCGCCTCGGATCGCGCCGGCTGAGCGCAGCTCATGACGCGGTGTTCGGCGTCGAAGCCGAGATGCTGCACGGGATTTCGTCACATGACCGGCGAAGCGTCGCCGAGGTCCTGACTAGTTGCGCTAAAAACCTGGAAAGGACTGAAGGTGCTTAGGGGCTGCTGTGCCAGCCGGTGACGCCGACCACGATCATCCGTAGTTGTTTGACCGCGGTTATCCGGATCTCCTCGATCGCCTCGGCGCCCTGGACGTCTTCGAGCGCTTCGGCGATGACGATCATCGAGTTGACGAACAGTGTCGCCAGCACGTTGAGGTCCTCGGTGCTCCACGCATTCAGGCCCGGGAACCGGGCGAGGTCGGTGGCCAGCTCCGAGGTGAGAAGCCGGAATTCGGTGCGAATGGCGTAGCGCAAAACCGTGACGCCGCTGGAGCGCTCCCTTCCGATGAAGCGCCAGTGCTCGCGACGTTCGGTGATGCTTGCCACCACGATCTCGACCGACGACTCGATCACCCGGTTGGGGTCCAGCTTGCCGGCGCGGGCGCCGCGCAGCATGTCGCGCAAGGTTCGAAACGACTCGTCGATCAAGACCAGCCCAAGGGCCTCCATCGATTCGAAATGGCGATAGAACGCTCCAGGGACGATCCCTGCTTCTCGGGTCACCTCACGCAGGCTCAGTCCGCTGAAACTGCGCGCGTCGAGCAGTTTGAGTGCCGCCGCGACAATGGCCCGACGAGTCGCTTCTTTGCGTTCCTCGCGGGACGGACCTTCGCGGCTGCGCGCGCGCCCCGACCGATGCGTACGTGAGCTGGGCGAACGACTGTTCACCGTGTGAACCGTACCACAGGCCTGCGGAAACCCTTGACGAACTGGGGTATGCCGTCGCACGGTATACATATGTTCACTGAGAAATCCACTCAAACGTTGAAGGCGCGGGTGCTCGGTTCTGACCTAGTCAACCTACTGACCGGCCCGCACGGCGTCGAGCGGTACACCGAGCTGGTCGATCCGACGTGGACGTTGGCCGAGGGCCGCGCGAAGGTCGTCGACGTGCGTCGGGACACCCCGCGCAGCGTCACGCTCGTGCTGGCACCCAACGAGGCGTTCACCGGCAGCGGCCGGGCCTTTCGCGCCGGGCAGTATGTCAACCTCAGCGTCGAGATCGACGGACGCCGGCACACCCGGTGCTACTCGCCGGCCAACGCCGAGGGCTCCTCGCGCCTCGAGCTGACCATCGGTCATCACGACGGCGGCCTGGTCTCGACACATCTGTACGAGCGCGCGCGCCGTGGGATGGTGGTCGGGCTCAGCGGCCTCGGCGGTGACTTCGTCCTGCCGGCGCAGCGACCCCGTCGCATTCTGTTCGTCTCCGGCGGCAGCGGGATCACCCCCGTCATGGCGATGCTGCGCACGCTGGTCAACGAAGGACATGCCGGCGATATCGCATTCGTGCACTATGCGCGCAGCCGCGCCGAGGCCTGCTACCACGACGACCTTGCCGCGATGCCGGGTGTACTGGTGCTGCACGGCTATACCCGATCGGCCGGCGGCGACCTCGAAGGTAGGTTCAGTCCCGACCACCTGGCTGCGGCCATGCCGAATCCCGACGCCGTCTTTGTCTGTGGCCCAGCCGCTTTGGTGGACGCCGTCCGCGGGCACTGCCCAAACGTGCATTCAGAAAGCTTCGTGGCGCCTGTGCTAGACCTGCCCGCGCAAGCGTCCGGTGGACGAGTCAGTTTCGCGGACAGCGGTATTGAGATTGCCGACGATGGCCGCCCACTGCTCGAGCAAGCCGAATCGGCCGGCCTGAGCCCGGCGAGCGGATGCCGGATGGGCATCTGCCACACCTGCACACGCCGCAAGACCGGCGGTGTCGTGCGCAACCTGACCACCGGCGCGGTGTCGACTGCGCCCGACGAGGACGTGCAGATCTGCGTGTCCGTTCCGGTCGGCGACGTCGACATTGCCCTTTAAAGCCCCCTAGAGACTTCGGAAGGTTTCATCATGTCGCAGCCCAAGATCACCCTGACGCCCGAGCAGGCCGATGCGTTCGGCGCTGAACTCGACGCCATCAAGGAACGCGTAATGGCCGACCTCGGCCAGCGCGACGCCGACTACATCCGTCGCGTCATCAAGACGCAGCGCGCACTCGAAGTGAGCGGCCGCGCCCTGCTGTTCGCCGGAATCCTGCCGCCGGCCTGGCTGGCGGGAACCGCGATGCTCGGGATCTCAAAGATCCTGGACAACATGGAGATCGGCCACAACATCATGCACGGCCAGTACGACTGGATGCGCGACCCGTCGATTCGCGGCCGCGACTTCGAATGGGACACCGCGTGCCCGGCCGACCAATGGCGGCACTCGCACAACTACATGCACCACACCCACACCAACATCGTCGGCATGGACCGCGACATCGGCTACGGCATCCTGCGGATGAGCGAGGACCAACCGTGGAAGCCCTACTTCCTCGGCAATCCGGTCTACGCCTTCCTGCTGATGGTGCTGTTCCAGTACGGCGTCGCGCTGCACGAAATGGAAAGCGAGCGCATCACCTCCGGCGAGATCCGGCTGGCGGACAAACGCGAGGTCCTGCAGGAGATTTGGCGCAAGACCCGCAAGCAGGTGCTGAAGGACTATGTCGCCTTCCCACTGCTGGCCGGACCGTTCGCCCCGTTCGTGTTCACCGGTAACCTGACCGCCAACCTGATGCGCAACGTCTGGTCCTACATGATCATCTTCTGCGGCCACTTCCCGGACGGCACACAGGAATTCACCGTCGAAGAAACCCAGGGCGAATCGCGCGGTATGTGGTATTTCCGCCAGATTCTGGGTTCGGCGAACTTGACCGGTGGCAAGCTCTTCCACCTGCTGTCCGGCAACCTGTCGCACCAGATCGAGCACCACTTGTTTCCGGACCTGCCGGCCCGCCGGTACTCGGAGATCGCGGCGGAGGTGCAGGAAATCTGCCGGCGCTACGGGATTCCGTACAACTCGGGCTCGCTGTCGAAGCAGTTCGGCACCGTCGTGCGCAAGATCGTCAAGCTGGCCGTCCCGCCGCAGGACCGCAGCGACACCAAGCCGAAAGAACGCGAGCTGGTCGCTGCCTGACCGGCAGCGGGCCTTTCAAGATCTGATCAGTGCCGATAGCCGAGCATCGCCACCGAGGCCTGCACCGCGGGCTCGACAATCTCGCGCACACTGAGTCCGTCTTCGACCGCCAGAGCCGTCAGTTCGCGTAGGCCGCCCACCAGGATCACCGCTTTCGGCCGGGTCAGGGGCGGCAGGTCGGCGTTCTGAAAGCCCAGGCTTTCGCTGAGGTTGACCAGCAGAGTGGTCAGCAGCCGCATCCCGCGACGCTGGAATGGTCGCGCGGCCGCGTCCAGCGACGGCAGCTCGCGAATCCAGCTCAGCGTCAGCTCCGGTCGGGACTCGATGTGGTCGACGTAGGCCTCGACGGCCCGACGGATCTGGGTCTGCCAGTCGGCGTCGGGATCGACGGCGTGGCGAATGTCCTCGCCCAATTTTTCGACGTCGGCGTGCAGCAGTTCGAGGAAGCACTGCTCCTTGCTGGGGAATTGGCCGTAGAACGTGCGTTTCGACGTGCGGGCGTGCCGGACGATATCGGCGACGGTGCTGGCACGGTAGCCGCGCTCGGCGATGGAGGCCGCGAGGCCGTCGAGCAGGCGTTGCCGAAACGGGTCGATGCTGGTGGGTTCGGCCGAAGCCGCAGCCTCAGCGACGGTCGTCGCCACGGCGCCTCCTTCTGCGGAATCCACGTCGTTTCAACCCTTGCCCGCACCTGGTACCACACGGTACCGTACCGGAATGAGTAGTGGTACGGCGCAGTACCACACCGATGTTGGGAGTGCACCGCGATGAGCACCATCGGCACCCACGCGGGTTCGACGACGGCGACCGGCAAGTTGCCCCCTGGGCCACGAATTCCAAAAGCGTTGCAGGGGGTCGCCTTCGCGTTCGTCCGGCGACGCTTCATGCACGAGATGGCGCGCCGCTACGGCGATGTATTCTCGCTGCACCTGCCGGTGTACGGCCCGATGGTGGTGGCGGCAAGTCCGCAGTTGGCCAAGCAGGTCTTCACCGCCAGCCCAGAAGTGCTCGGCAACATCCAGCCCAACCTGAGCCGGTTGCTCGGGTCGGGTTCGGTGTTTGCGCTGGACAACGACGATCACCGGCAGCGCCGCCGATTGCTCGCGCCGCCCTTTCACGGCAAGAGCATCAAGAACTACGAGTCGATCATCGAAGAGGAGACGCTGCGCGAGATCGCCGACTGGCCGCAGGGGACGGCGTTCGCCACCCTGCCGTCCACGATGCGCATCACGCTCAACGTGATCCTGCGGGCGGTGTTCGGCGCCGAGGGCGCGGAGCTCGACGAGCTCCGGCGGATCCTGCCGCCGTGGGTGACGTTGGGTTCGCGGCTGGCCACGCTGCCCAAACCCTCCCGAACCTACGGTCGCTACTCACCGTGGGGCCGGCTGGCGGAATACCGACACCGCTACGACGCCGTTGTCGACAAGCTCATCGCCGACGAGCGGTCAGACCCGAACTTCGAGCATCGGACCGATGTGCTGGCGATGATGCTGCGCAGCACCTACGAAGACGGTTCGGCCATGTCGCGCAAAGACATTGGCGATGAATTGCTCACTCTGCTCGCGGCCGGGCACGAGACGACCGCGTCAACGCTCGGTTTTGCATTCGAACGGCTCAGCCGACATCCTGAAGTGCTGACCGCGTTGGTCGCCGAGGCCGAGACCCACGACAACGAGTTGCGGCAAGCGACGATCCTCGAGGTGCAGCGAAGCCGAACGGTCATCGATGCCGCCGGCCGGCACGTCTACGCGCCGGCGTTCGAGCTCGGCGAATGGGCGATCCCGCGCGGGCACACCATCATCGTCAGCATTGCGAAGCTGCACGCCGACCCGGAGTTGTTCCCCGATCCCGACCGGTTCGACCCACAGCGTTACGTCGGAGCCAAGCCGCCCAGCTTCGCCTGGCTCGCATACGGTGGCGGTTCCCGACGCTGTGTGGGGGCCGCGTTCGCCAACATGGAGATGGACGTGGTGCTGCGAACAGTGTTGCGCCACTTCACTATCGACACCACGAACGCCCCCGGGGAGAAGCTGCATTCCCGTGGTGTCGCCTACACCCCGAAGGGCGGCGGAAAGATCGTGGTCCGTCGGCGTTAAGATCTGCGGCTATGCCTTCCCGTCCCGCGAAATCGCGCTGAGGGTTGTGATTTGGGCCAAAACAACAGCCCTAGCTGCTGTCTCGCGGCCTGTTGCGCCTAGCGCTCGGCGTTTGCCCGTCGCGGCAACTTCCAGTCCGGCCTGATGAAGTGGCAGGTGTACCCGTTGGGGAAGTGCTCCAGGTAGTCCTGGTGCTCCGGCTCGGCCTCCCAGAAGTCGCTGGCCGGGCTGACTTCGGTGACCACGTTGCCCGGCCACAGACCTGAGGCCTCGACGTCGGCGATGGTGTCCAGCGCAACGCGCTTCTGATCGTCGTCGGTATAGAAGATCGCGGAGCGGTAGCTGGGTCCGACGTCGTTGCCCTGCCGGTTCTTGGTGGTCGGGTCGTGGATCTGGAAGAAGAACTCCAGGATTGCGCGGAAGTCGGTGACTGCCGGGTCGTAGGTGATCTCGATGGCTTCGGCGTGGGTTCCGTGGTTGCGATAAGTCGCGTTGCGGACGTGTGGGTCGCCGGTGTAGCCGACTCTGGTCGAGACCACTCCGGGCTGCTTGCGGATCAAGTCTTGCATGCCCCAGAAGCAGCCGCCGGCCAGTATTGCCTTGTTGTAGTCCGTCATCTCCGCGATTATCCACGTGCTCGACAAACCGCGGTAGAACGTGTTCTAGTTCCTTGCGTGAAGCAGGTTTTTAGCGGCGACGAGCTCGCCGCCGCGTTCGACACGTTCGAGCAGACCGTGGCTCACGCGGCCGAGACCAAGAACTGGGACGAGTGGGTGCAGCACTACACCCCGGATGTCGACTACATCGAGCACGCCGCCGGCACCATGAAGGGCCGCGAGCAGGTGCTCACCTGGATCAGCAAGACGATGACGACGTTTCCGGGCAGCCACATGACGGCCTTTCCCTCGCTGTGGTCGGTGATCGACGAGCCGACTGGGCGGATCATCTGCGAACTGGACAACCCGATGGTCGACCCCGGCGACGGCACCATCATCAGCGCGACGAACATCTCGATCGTCACCTACGCCGGTGACGGTCAGTGGTCCCGGCAAGAGGACATCTACAACCCGCTGCGCTTTCTGCAGGCGGGCATCAAGTGGTGCAAAAAGGCGGAGGCGCTGGGCACGCTCGACGATGACGCAGCACGTTGGCTACAGACATACGGAGGACCACAGTGAGCCCCGCCAAGCTGGTCATCGGGGCCAACGGCTTTCTCGGTTCGCATGTCACCCGCCAGCTCGTCGCCGCGGGCGCCGACGTGCGGGTAATGGTTCGCCCGACCGCCAACACCCGCAGCATCGACGATCTGGACGTCACCCGTTTTCACGGTGACGTCTTCGATACGGCCACCGTGCGCGCGGCGATGGAGGGCTGCGACGAGGTGTACTACTGCGTGGTCGACACGCGGGCCTGGCTGCAAGACCCGTCACCGCTGTTTCACACCAACGTCGACGGGCTCCGCAATGTCCTGGACATTGCTGCGGCAGAACCTATTTCGGCTACGTTGACGCGGTTCGTGTTCACCAGCACGTACGCGACGGTGGGCCGTCGTCATGGCCACGTGGCGACCGAGGACGACCCCATCGACCGCCGCAGCCTCACGCCGTATGTCGAATCGAGGGTCCAGGCCGAGGACATGGTGTTGCGGTACGCGGCCGACGCCGGCCTGCCCGCGGTCGCCATGTGCGTCTCGACGACCTACGGCAGCGGCGACTGGGGCCGCACCCCGCACGGTGCCTTCATCGCGGGAGCGGTCTTCGGCAAGCTGCCGTTCCTGATGAACGGGATCCAGTTGGAGGTCGTCGGTGTCGACGACGCGGCGCAGGCCCTGTTGCTGGCGGCTGAACGGGGCCGTACCGGCGAGCGCTACCTGGTTTCGGAGCGGATGATTCCGCTGAAAAACGTGGTCAAGATCGCGGCCGACGAGGCAGGCGTGCCGCCGCCGCGGCGGTCGATCTCGGTGCCGGTGCTGTACGCAATGGCTGCGATCGGGAGCCTGCGAGCCCGGTTGACGGGCAAAGACGCCGAGCTCAGCATGGCGTCGGTACGGATGATGCGGGCCGAAGCCCCGGTCGACCACGGCAAGGCCACCCGCGAATTGGGTTGGGAGCCACGGCCGGTCGAGCAGTCCATTCGGGAGGCGGCCCGGTTCTGGGCCGACATGAAGAACGCTAGGCGAAACAGCAAGGCCGCGCCCGCCGAGTGAAGCGGAATCACGCTTAACTTCCTACGCCGGATTCCCCGCGTGTCTCATGTAACTGAAGTGATTTCTGTTACATAGTGTGACGCATGGTGATTGCGTGCAGGCACCGCACTGAAGCACGCCACCCTGCGCTGGTCCATGGCTGCCCGCTTTCGGCGGTCGGGCAGCGATGACCGCTACCACGCCCGGCGGGCTCACCGGCTACCTGCGTGACCAACTCACGCCGCCGTTGGCGACAGTCGGTGGCTTCGCCCGGATGTGCGTGCTTGCCGGAAAAGCGTTGTTCCGACGGCCTTTTCACTGGAACGAATTCATTGTTCAAACGTGGTTCATCACCAGGGTCGCGTTGTTGCCGACGATCGCGGTCTCGATACCGCTGACCGTGTTGATCGTCTTCACGCTCAACACCTTGCTGGCCGCCTTCGGCGCCGCCGACATCTCCGGAGCCGGTGCCGCGCTCGGAGCGGTGACGCAACTGGGTCCGCTGACCACCGTGCTGGTGGTGGCCGGCGCCGGCTCGACGGCCATCTGTGCCGACTTGGGCGCGCGCACCATCCGCGAAGAGATCGATGCGATGGAAGTCCTGGGCATCGATCCCATCCACCGGCTGGTGGTACCACGGGTGGTGGCGGCGACGGTCGTCGCAACGCTGCTCAACGGAACCGTCATCACCATTGGTTTGGTCGGCGGGTTCCTGTTCGGCGTCCACCTCCAAAACGTCTCGGGCGGCGCCTATCTCGCCACGTTGACCTTAGTCACCGGCTTGCCTGAGGTAGTCATCGCGACGATCAAGGCCGCGATCTTCGGCACGATCGCCGGCCTGGTCGGCTGCTATCGCGGCCTGACCACCAAGGGTGGTCCCAAAGGTGTCGGCGTCGCGGTCAACGAGACGCTGGTGCTGTGCGTGATCGCGCTGTTCGCCGTCAACGTGGTGCTGACCACCATCGGCGTCCGGTTCGGGACGGGCCGCTGACATGTCGACCACGGCTGTGATTCGTGCGCGTTACCCGCGCACGGTCGCCAACCTCAACTACTACGCCGGCGGCGCGGTACGGGGGCTCAACAAGGCCGGACACCTCACCCGGTTCGCGATCATCGGTGGCTGGTCGACCGGTTGGGCGTTGCGCCGCTACCGCCGGGAGACGTTGCGGCTGATCGCTCAGATCGGCATGGGCACCGGCGCCATGGCCGTGGTCGGCGGCACCGCGGCAATCGTGGGTTTCGTGACGCTGTCCGGCGGCTCGCTGATCGCGATCCAGGGATTCGCGTCGCTGGGCAACATCGGCGTGGAGGCGTTCACCGGGTTCTTCGCCGCGCTTGCCAACGTGCGTGTCGTCACCGCGGTGGTGACCGGGGTCGCGCTGGCCGCCACGGTCGGAGCGGGTGCGACGGCCGAACTGGGCGCGATGCGAATCAGCGAGGAGATCGACGCCCTCGAGGTGATGGGCATCAAGTCGGTGGCATTTCTGGTGTCGACCCGACTGATGGCCGGGCTGGTGGTGGTCGTCCCGTTGTACGCGATGGCGCTGGTCATGTCGTTTCTGTCCGGGCAGGTCGTCACCACGCTGTTCTACGGCCAGTCGGAGGGCACCTACGAGCACTACTTCCGAACCTTCCTGCGCACCGAGGACGTGTTCTGGTCCGGCGGGGAGGTCATCGTCATGGCGGTGATCGTGATGATCACCCACTGCTACTACGGCTACAACGCCAGCGGGGGGCCGGTCGGAGTGGGTGAGGCCGTCGGCCGTTCGATGCGTTTCTCGTTGGTGTCCACGGTGATCGTCGTCCTGCTGACCTCCCTTGCGCTCTACGGCGTCGACCCGAACTTCAACCTGACGGTGTAGCCGCGATGACAATCCCCGTGAAAAAGGCGAAGGAGCGAAAGACCCGGACCTGGCCGGACACCGCTGCGGGTGCGGGCCTGTTCCTGGCGTGTGCGCTGCTACTTACGTTGATATACGCGCAGTTTCGTGGCGACTTCACGCCCAAGACCGAGCTGACCATGCTGGCCGCGCGGGCCGGTCTGGTGATGGATCAGGGCTCGAAAGTCACCTATAACGGTGTGAGCATCGGCCGGGTAGCCGGCATCTCCGAAGTCGAACATCGCGGCAAACCGGCGGCCCGGTTCGCTCTCGACGTCGACCCGCAATACGTCGACTTGATACCGGTCAATGTCGTCGCCAAGATTCAGGCGACCACCGTCTTCGGCAACAAGTACGTATCGCTGACATCACCCAATGAGCCGACACCACAGCGGATTACATCGTCGACCGTCATCGATGCGACATCGGTTACGACAGAGTTCAACACCGTGTTCGAGACGCTCGTCGAGCTTTCCGAGAATGTCGACCCCGTGAAGGTGAACCTCACGCTGGGTGCCGCCGCCCAGGCGTTGACGGGATTGGGCGACAAGTTCGGGCAGTCGATCGTCAACGGCAACAAGATCCTCGACGACGTGAATCCCCGGATGCCGACTATCCGCCACGACATTCAACAGCTCGCCGCGCTCGGCGATGTCTACGCGAAAGCCGCGCCGGATCTCTTTGATGCGCTTGAGAATGCCGTGACCACAGCGCGAACGCTCAATCGGCATCAGGCCGAACTCGACGCGGCGCTGCTGGCAGCAATCGGCTTCGCCAACACCGGAAACGACATCTTCACCCGCAGCCGGCCGTATCTGGAACGCCTCACCGCCGACCTGCTGCCGACTGCCCATCTGCTCGACACCTACAGCCCGGAGGTGTTCTGCACCATCCGCAACTTCGCCGAGGTTGCGCCGAAAGTCGCCGCACTGGAGAGCGGCAACCACTACGCGGCCCAACTCGGGGTGGCGATCGCGGGCACGGAGAACCCGTACGTGTATCCGGATAATCTGCCCAGGATCAACGGGCGCGGCGGACCCGGCGGCAAGCCGGGTTGCTGGGCGCCGATCACCCGCGATCTGTGGCCCGCGCCGTATCTGGTGATGGACTCCGGCAACAGCATCGCGCCCTACAACCACTTCGAGCTGGGCCAGCCGCTGGCCAACGAATACGTGTGGGGGCGCCAGTACGGGGAGAACACGATCAACCCATGAGAATCACCGGTACAGTCGTGCGGCTCGCGACGGTCGTGTCCGTCCAATTGTTGCTCACCGCCGTCATCGTCGTGGTGTTCGGTCAAGTGCGCTTCGACCGCACCGACAGCTATTCCGCGGAGTTCAGTAATGCCAGTGGCTTGCGCGCCGGCCAGTTCGTCCGCGCCTCAGGCGTGGAAGTGGGCAAGGTCAAGAAGGTGGAGCTGGTCGAGGGGGACAAGCGGATACGCGTCGAGTTCTCCGTCGACCGCACGGTGCAGCTCTACCAGTCGACGACCGCGCAGATCCGCTACCAGGACTTGATCGGCAACCGGTACCTCGAAATCAGCCGGGGAA
>NZ_DASXEP010000184.1:0-4000 GCF_036490025.1 Mycobacterium sp.
GCGATGCACCTCATGCAGTACGAACGCGGCATGTACGGCTACGCCGTGCTGAACAAGGTGCTCACCGAGCTGAGCCGGCTGCGGGAAGACATGGTGATCGCCGGCGCCACCGACGCGCAGCGCCGGCGCTTCGCCCGGGTCTACGTCGACGTGGTCGCCGCCCAGGCCCGGACCGCCACCACCGTGCGGCGGCTGGCCGCGGGCGAATCGGTCGGCGCGGACAGCAGCATCGACAAGCTGCTGTTCGGCCGCGCCGAAAAGGAAGTGAACGACCTGGTCCTCGAGATCGGCCGGGAGCAGATGATCGCCGGGACCGGTCGCGGCGGTGCGGCATTGAGCACCGCCCGGGCCGAGTGGTGGTATTCGCGGGCCGCCACGATCATGGGCGGCACCGCCGAAGTGCAGCGCGGCATCATCGCCGACCACCTCCTCGGGTTGCCCAAGGAGAAGCGCCCATGAGCACGCCAGCTCAGCCGATCGACGAGTCGTGGCCGATGGTCGAGGAGGCGGTGTTCCGTCTCTTCGAGGAGCTGGCCGGCAAGTCCGGCAACGGAACCGCCCCGGCGGCGACATCGGGCTCGGCGGAACACGTGGCGATCGGTCCGCGTCTGGCCGAGCTGGGTTGGTCGGACATCGAAGCCGAGTATCCCGTTGAGGCCTGCGAGCTGTTGTTCCGCGCCCAGGGCCGGTCGCTGACCCTGACCGACTGCCTGGATCGCGTCATGTTGGCCGAGCTCGCCGGACTGCTCGACGAACCCGCCGACCACGTCCTGCTACCCGGCCTGACCCCTGGACATATCCCGGGCTCCGACGACGACCGGGTGTCGGGCATCGTGCTCGGTCCACTCGAGGGTCGGTTGGTCGTCCCGGTGTCGGGGCCGATGGGAACGGTATCGGTCGGTGTGGTCGACGCGTCACGGCTCGACGGCGAGCGGATGGACACCTTCGACGCGTCGGCGTTCTGGACTCGGGTGAGCGGTCCGCTGGACGCCACCCTGGTCGAGGCGTCCACCGAGTGGAGCCGGGCGATGGCCGCGGCCCACCGGGCGCTGGCCACCGAATTGGTCGCACTGGCCGAGCAGGCGCTGCGCATCGCGGTCGAACACGTCAGCGTGCGTGTGCAATTCGGCGCCCCGATCGGGTCGTTCCAGTCACCGCGTCACGCGCTGGCCGATGCGTCGGCGTCGCTGGCCGGCGCGCGGGCGCTGCTCGGCGAGTCGTGGCGCTACGGCGGCCGGCTGTCGGCGGTGACCGCCAAGGCCGCGGCCGGGCGCGCGCACCGCGCGGTCAGCGACGTGGCGCTGCAGGTATGCGGCGCGATCGGCCTGACCGCCGAGCACGACCTGCACCGTTATGTCACACGCGGCTTTCAGGTCGACGCGCTCTGCGGGTCGCACGATCTGCTCGAAGCGCTGCTCGGTGAGCGGCTCTTCGAGATCTACGCTCCGGGCCGTGCGCTGCCCGCCATCGTCACCTGGGCCGAGTAGAGGGAAGTCCATGCGCCGCAACATCTTCGACGAGATCCACGATGACTTTCGAGCCACCGCCCGCGAGTTCTTCGAGCGGGAGTGCGTGCCCAACGTCGAGAAGTGGGAACGAGACGGCAAGGTCAGCCGCGAGGCGTGGCTGGCTGCCGGCCAACATGGCCTGATCGGGTGGGAGTTCGACGAGAAGTACGGCGGCCTGGGCGTCAAGGACTTCCGCTTCAACCAGATTATTTCCGAGGAGATGTTCCTGACCGGATCGGTCGGCATCGGCCTCGGCGTCCAAAACGACATCCTGATGCCCTATATGAACAACCTCACCACCGAGGAGCAAAAGGAGCGCTGGCTGCCCAAATTCGTCTCCGGGGAATACATCGGCTCCATCGCGATGTCGGAACCCGCGGCCGGATCCGATCTCGCCGGCATCAAGACGACTGCCCGTGACGAGGGCGACCACTGGGTGGTCAACGGCCAGAAGACATTCATCAGCAACGGCCTGCTGTCCAAGCTGGTGCTCACCGCCGTGAAAACCGACCCGACGGCCCGACACAAGGGCATCAGCCTGCTGATGATCGAGGACGGCATGGACGGGTTCACCCGCGGCCGCAAGCTCGACAAGATCGGCCAGTTCTCTGCCGACACCGCCGAGCTGTTCTTCGAAGATGTCAAGGTGCCCAAGGAGAACCTGGTCGGCGAACTCAACCGCGGCTTCTACCATCTGGTGTCCAACCTGCCCAGTGAACGGGTCGGCGTGGCCTGTTATGCGTTACCCGCCGCTCGTCGAGCCCTGGACCTGACCAAGGCCTACGCGTTGGAGCGCACCGCGTTCGGCCAGCCGATCGGCAAATTCCAGGTCAACCGGCACTTCCTCGCCGAGATGCAGACCAAACTAGACGCGGCGCAGACGTACCTGGACCAGTGCGTGCTCTCGGTCAACGACGGCACATTGTCGGATCAGGATGCTGCCGGCCTGAAGTGGTGGACCTCAGAAGTTCAGTGGGAGATCATCGACCGCTGTCTTCAGATGTACGGCGGCTACGGCTATATCAACGAGTACGAAGTGGCTCGGCTGTGGCGCGATTCTCGGGTGCAGCGGCTTTACGCCGGCACCACCGAGATCATGAAGGACCTCATGGGCCGCGCTATGGGGTATTGATGGTGACGTTGCTAACTGGCGGTCGCCAATCCCGGGCTCGACCCGCCGATTCGGATAACCTGCTAAATGGTTAGTTAATTCGCGTTTTTTCGCATAACGGTGGAGGTTGCAATGGAGGTCACCAGTCTTCGGGAACCGAAGATGGCCGATCGGGTGGCCACGGTGCTGCGTCGGATGTTCATCCGCGGCGAGATCACCGAAGGCACCATGCTGCCACCGGAGTCCGAGCTGATGGAGCGCTTCGGGGTGTCCCGGCCGACGCTGCGGGAAGCGTTTCGGGTGCTCGAATCGGAGTCGCTGATCCAGGTGCAACGCGGGGTACGCGGCGGCGCGCGGGTAACCCGCCCACGTCGCGAGACGCTGGCCCGCTACGCGGGCCTGATCCTGGAGTACGAGGGTGTCACGGTCAAAGACGTCTACGACGCGCGAGTAACCCTCGAGGTGCCGATGGTCGAGCAGTTGGCCAAGGACCGCAGCCCCAAGGTGATCGCCGAACTCGAGCAGATCGTCGAACGCGAGTCGCAACTGAACCCCGGCAGCGAAGCCGTCGATCAACTCACCGACTTTCACGCCGCAATCGCGCGGCTGTCCGGCAACAGCACCCTGCAGATCGTCAGCGACATGTTGCATCACATCATCGAAAAGGCCAACCGCTCGCTTCAACCCACCAAGGGCACCCGTGCCGAGCAGGCGGTCCGCCGGTCGGCGAAGACCCACCGGATGGTGCTGGACATGATCAAGGACGGCGACGCCGAGAAGGCCGGCCAGCTCTGGAAGCGCCATCTCCAGAAGGCAGAGGAGTTCGTCCTGTCAGGGTCCGAATTGTCCACTGTCGTCGACCTTCTCGAATGACCGAAGTCGACAACCGAACCAACGAGCACGATCTCGAGACGCCCGATTCCATCCAGGTTCGGTTCGGCATCTCCTACGTCGAGTCACGCCCGGCCGAAGCCGTTGCCGCGCTGAGCATGCCGATGGAGCGATTTCGCAATCCCTTCACCGGCGCCTCGACGGTCGGGCCGTTGGCCGTTCTCGTCGACGCGGCCGCCGGCATCGTCAACCATTACCGGCGGCTGCCCGGGCAGTGGACGGTATCCAGCGAGTTGTCGATGGACCTTGCCGTCGACGGCGTCGGCGACCTCGACGGTCCCGTGCTGGCCACCGCGCACGCCTTCGGGCCGCTGGGCGCGACATCGCTGGGGATCTGCACGCTGACCTACCGCGGAACGGTGATCGGCGGCGGCACGGTGCGGTCGTTCTTCATCGACGCCGATGACGTTGTCCCCCAACAACGGCCGGAGACGCTGCGGAGGTCGGCCGAAACCACGTTCGCCGACCTGATGGCGGCCCACGTCATCGA
>NZ_DASXEP010000073.1:0-5759 GCF_036490025.1 Mycobacterium sp.
CGGGCTCTGAGGCCGCCGCGACGCCGCGTAAGCGGCCCGCCGCCCGCCCCTCGCAGCCCCAACAGCGCCCGGCTGGCCGCGGCACCGCGAGCCCGGCCGCCGAGGCTCGCTTGAACCGGTTCATCTCCGGCACGGCTGCGCCGGGTCCGGCCAGGACGCCACCACCAGCCGAGGCCGACCCGGCACCGGCTCCCGGGCAAAGCGACACCTATGTCAGCGAGTTGCCCGACCTTTCCGGGCCGATACCCCGTACGGGACAACGCAAATCGGCCGATGAGCGCCCGGCCGATACGCCGACCGCGCCGGTTCGGCCGGAAGGCCGCATCCAGGTGTCCTCGCGGCCCCGCGGACCGCTGCGGGCCAGCATGCAGATCCGGCGAGTAGACCCGTGGAGCACCCTGAAGGTGTCGGCGGTGCTCTCGGTGGCGTTGTTCTTCGTCTGGATGATCGCCGTCGCATTCCTGTACCTGGTACTCGGCGGCATGGGCGTGTGGAGCAAGCTCAACAGCAACGTCGGGGATCTGCTCAACAACACCAGCGGCAGCGCCGAGCTGGTGTCCGGCGGCACCATCTTCGGCGGTGCGGTGCTGATCGGGTTGGTGAACATCGTCCTGCTCACCGCCGCGGCGACGATAGGTGCTTTCATCTACAACCTGACAACCGACTTGATCGGCGGCGTCGAGGTGACACTGGCCGACCGGGACTAGCGTTTTGGGCGCAGACGCTCCGGTGCGGTAATCTCGTCGCTCGTCCGTGTGCGCGTGCGGGCCTATAGCTCAGGTGGTTAGAGCGCTTCGCTGATAACGAAGAGGTCGGAGGTTCGAGTCCTCCTAGGCCCACAACCATGTGTTCGCCAAGACGTTTCGTGAGACTGGTGTTGCCGCTGGCCGCGATCGCGGTGCTGGCGGTGGCGATCCGATCTCAACGCGAAGTCGAGGTCTGGCACATGGCGGCCGACCAGATCGATGATCGACGCGAGGGGCCTTAGCTCAGTTGGTAGAGCGCTGCCTTTGCAAGGCAGAAGTCAGGGGTTCGAATCCCCTAGGCTCCACATAATCCGACCCGGCTAGAGCCGCGGTTCCACCTCCACGCTCGGCGGCAGCTGCGAGGGCTCCTGATGCGACGAGCGACGCACGATCGAGAACACGGCCGCGCCGGCGGCGAGCACCACCGCGGCGGCCCCGGCGAGCACCCATGGCCGCGGCCCGCGGCACCGAGCCCGCCGGGCCTGCTGAAGCGCTTCCGGCAAAGCGGCGACCACTTCTTGGGCGCCCGCCAGCTCGTGCGCCAAAGCCTCTTGGGCGCTGCGTAACTCGCGGGCCAGCCGGCCCGCGCGGTAGCGACGACGCAGGTTCGACGCGCCGGCCTGCGCGGAGTGCACGCCAAGGCCAACCACGCCACGGGTCAGGTCAACCGGCCCGACCGCGGTGTATGTCAGACCGCGGTTCAGGCGTTCCCGCGGGGTCAGCCGGGCGGGGTTTTCTGCGCGCATCTCTCGCCTTTCCCGGCCCTTTTGCAAGACCGCCTTCGGACTACGCCCTACAGTGCCACACGGCGTCGGGGCACCGGACGTCCGGCGGGGCGGACCGTGATGGCAGACTGTGATCCCGTGACTACCAGCCCCATTCAGACCGCCACTGCCACACTGCACACCAACCGCGGCGACATCAAGGTCGCGTTGTTCGGAAACCACGCACCCAAGACCGTCGCCAACTTCGTGGGCCTGGCCCAAGGCACCAAGGAGTATTCGACCGAGAACGCTTCCGGGGGTAGCTCCGGTCCGTTCTACGACGGGACGGTCTTCCACCGGGTGATCAGCGGGTTCATGATCCAGGGTGGCGACCCCACCGGCACGGGCCGAGGCGGCCCCGGCTACAAGTTCGCCGACGAGTTTCACCCGGAGTTGGGATTCGACAAGCCCTACCTGCTGGCGATGGCCAATGCGGGCCCGGGAACCAACGGCTCGCAGTTCTTCGTCACTGTCGGCAAGACCCCGCACCTGAACCGCAAGCACACCATCTTCGGCGAGGTCGTGGACCCGGACTCGCAGCACGTAGTCGACACCATCGCCACCACCGCCACCGGTCCCGGCGACCGCCCGACCGAGCCTGTCGTCATCGAGTCGATCACGATTTCCTGACGCCGTCGCGGCGCGAAGTCAGGTCCCGGCGTAACCGGCGGCAGTCAGCGCGTCCAGCACGTCGAGTGGGTCGGTACCGAGGTCCCAGCGGGACAAGACGAACAGCCGACCGTCGGTGGCGTCGATCTCGAGCAGTCGCATTCTGCGCCCGAGCCGGCGGAACTCGGTGATCCGGATGATCTTGATGTCGGGTGGGCGCAGGTGCTGAGGTCCGGTCCACCCGCCGACCTGCAGGCCGTCGGTGGTGATTGCCAGCTTCGGGCGCGCGCGCCAAGTGCCGCCGGCAAACAAGATCAGCCCGGCCCCGGAAATACCGAGCAGGAGACGGCCGGGGGGGTCTGTGACAACGGTCACACATGAGATAGCCATCACAATGCCGACGAGGCCACAAGCAGCAATTCCGGCAGAAGATGGCGCCCACTGCGTTTGCTGCACGACGTTCCTAGGGGGTCTAGCCACTGCCGATGGGGTTATCCACAAGCGCTATCAACAATGGGGATGAATAACACGCGTGTGATCCGATCTCCGCATGGTTGCCAGCCCAGCAACGCCGCGGAGCCGAAACAACCGCGTGTCGGCGGCGACTGCGCCTACCGCCACCGCATCGTGAGCAACAAGCCAGTGATCATGAAAGCAAACGCGACGGCGTAGTTCCACGGGCCCAGTTCTGCCATCCAGTTGAGCAGCGACGGCGCATCCGGGCCCGTCGCGGCCAACTGGAATACCATCAGCCACACCAGGCCGAGCAGCATCAAGCCGCAGAACAGCACTACGAACCACACGCTGGACGGGCCGGCCTTGACCTTGACCGGGGTGCGGCTCACCGCGCTGACGGTGAAGTCGGTCTTCTTGCGGACTTTGGACTTGGGCATTTCGACCTCGGGGCTGCCTCGGAGCTACGGTATTTCAGGGCAAGTGCAACGACGAGCGTAACGCACTCACCAGCAGCGGACGGAGAGCCGATGGCCAGACGCATCCCCCGGCCGGTGCGCGGCCCGCATCGCCGCCAGGGGGGAACCCCTCCGTCACCGTGGCGGATAGCCGTTCCGGTGGTGTGTCTGGCGGCGGGGCTGCTGCTCGGTGCCACCCACGGGGTATCGCGCGGGGGCGAGATCCGTCGCAGCGATGCGCCACGGCTGGTGGATCTGGTGCGCAGCGAGCAGTCCGCGGTCGCCCGCCTGACGGCCGAACGGGACCGGCTGTCCAACGCCATCGACTCGACGCACGGCCGCTTCACCGACACCGCCCTTGCCGCGATGCTGCGGCGGTCCGCCGAACTGGCCGGTGATGCCGGCCTGGACCCCGTCCACGGACCCGGTCTGATAGTCACGCTCAACGACGCGCAGCGCGACGCCAACGGCCGCTTTCCCCGCGACGCATCCCCGGACGATCTCGTCGTGCACCAGCAGGACATCCAGGCCGTGGTCAACGCGTTGTGGGGCGCCGGCGCGGAGGCGATCCAGATGCAGGATCAGCGCATCATCGCCACCTCGGCACCCCGGTGCGTGGGCAATACATTGCTGCTCAACGGGCGAACCTACAGCCCGCCGTACCGGATCACCGCGATCGGCGACACCACGGCCATGCAGGCGGCGCTGGCCGCGGCTCCGTTGGTGATCCTCTACAAGCAGTACGTAGTGCGATTCGGCCTCGGCTACGCCGAGCAAGGGACTCCCGATGCCCGGGTGGTGGGGCACACCGATCCGGTGCGGATGCACTTCGCTCAGCCCGCCGGCCCGGTGAGTTACTGAGCTCACCTGCGACGTCCGGAGCCAGACCGGCGATTGGCGCAACGGTAGCCTGACACGATGCAGATCTTGGTCGTCGACAACTACGACAGCTTCGTGTTCAACCTGGTGCAATACCTCGGCCAGTTGGGTGTCGAGGCCCAGGTCTGGCGCAACGACGACGCGCGGTTGGCCGATCCCGCCGCCGTCGCCGCCGAGGTCGACGGGATCTTGCTGAGCCCTGGTCCGGGCACCCCGGAACGGGCCGGCGCATCGATCGACCTGGTGCGTGCCTGCGCGGGCGCACGTACCCCGCTGCTGGGTGTGTGCCTCGGCCATCAGGCCATCGGCGTGGCCTTCGGCGCCACCGTGGACCGGGCTCCCGAATTGCTGCACGGCAAGACCAGCAGTGTGTACCACACGAATGCCGGTGTGCTGCAAGGCCTTCCAGATCCCTTCACCGCGACCCGGTACCACTCGTTGACCATAATGCCCGAGACGTTGCCCGCCGAGCTGGAGGTGACCGCCCGCACCCGCAGCGGCGTGATCATGGGGGTGCGGCACGCGGAGTTGCCGATTCACGGCGTGCAGTTCCACCCGGAGTCGATCCTCACCGAAGGCGGGCACCGGATGCTGGCAAATTGGCTGGCCGACTGCGGCCGGGTCCGTGACGACAGTCTGGTGCGGAAGCTGGAGAGCGAGCTGGTGGACAGCCTGGCCACGGTGCGCCACTCCGCCGAGATGAACCCAGTGGCTACTGACCGAACTTCAGCGTGATGCTGCCGTCCTTGTTCGCACCCTGGCCGGCTGACGGGCTCTGATACACCACCCGATTGTGTTGGGAGCCACCGGCATCGACGTCGGGGCCCCGGTCCAGGATCCCGGTCCAGCCCAGCGTGCGTAACCGCGGTTCTACGTCGGTCCAGAACATTCCGGTTACATCGGGCATCACGAACTGGTTGCCTTTGGACACCTGCAACTCGATCACCGTGTCGACCGGAACACTGGCTCCCGCAGGCGGATTGGTACCGATCACGGCGCCGGCCGGGCGGGGACTGTCCACCGAGGCCTGAGCGAACTTGGAAAAGCCGTACACCGTGAGATTCTTCTGCGCCTCGTCGGCGGTCTGCCCAACGACCTCGGGAACCTGCTTGGTCGACGGACCGGAGCCGATGATCACGGCGATCTCATTGGTGATCGCCGACGTCTGATTGGCCGGCGGATTGGTGCCGATGACCTTGTCTTTGGTCTCCGGCGTCGACGGCGAGTTGACCTGCCTGAAGCGGCCGAAGCCGGCGGCTTTGAGCTTCTTGATCGCGGCGGCATAGCTCAGCGACGACACGTCGGGCACTTCGCGCTGCTCGGGCCCGGTAGACACGTTGACCGTAATCAGCTCGCCGGCACCAACTTTGGTGTTGGCGCCGGGATCGGTGCCGATGACATGGTCGGGCGGGACGGTCGAGTCGGGCTTCTGCTGGGTGCGGGTCTTGAAGCCGTGGTTCTGCAGCGCCGCGATCGCGTCAGCCGACGCCTGATTGCGGACATCGGGGATCTGCACGTTGCGCATGCCGCCGCCGAACGTGTTGATCAGGACCGTCACGACAACCGTCAGCACCGCCAGCGCCGCGACGGCGATCACCCAGCGGCTCACCGAACCGGGACCGCGCTCGCGGATGAAGTCGAGCTGCTGACGGGGCAGCGGATTGGTCTGCGTTCCTGACGAATCCGACGAATGCGGCGCTGCCATCAACGACGAGCGGTCCGCATCGGTGAGAATCTTGGGCGCCTCCGGCGGCTCGCCGTTGTGCACCCGAATCAGGTAGGCGAGCATCTCGGCGGCGGTCTGGTAGCGGTTCTCGGGATTCTTGGCCAGCGCCTTGAGCACGACGGCG
>NZ_DASXEP010000137.1:0-59202 GCF_036490025.1 Mycobacterium sp.
TAAGAAGGTCGCCACCGCGATACAGGCGGAAGCGAAGACGGCAGCGATCAGACGCTTGCGCTCGCGAAGATCGCTACCCAACTCGCCAAAAAATCCCATCGTCGATTCCTCTCGGTCGGGGTGAAGAGGCGCCTCCACAACCAGATGACATCGCGGGGAGGCACCTCCCTTGTTCTACTATCTAGCTACGTAGATCCTAGACGCGAGTTGCGAGGACCGGCAACCAGAGCTTTGAGGCGGCTACGGACGGCGGATCGGCTCGGCGCTGAGCGCCTGCAGTTGGCTCGCGTCCTGCCATCATGGTCTACTATCTTGGTACGTAGATGTTAGGAGAGTGCGTGTCCGATCTGTCGCAGTTTCAACCCTCGCGACCAAGCCAAGCGGCTTTGGGGTAACCAGGAGATCAGCAGTGCGGATCCGAGGATTCGGCGAACTCGAGGCGGTCATCATGGACCGCATGTGGAGCCGCGACTCCGCAATACCAACCACCGTGCGTGAGCTCTTCGATGAACTTGCCACCGAGCGCAGCATCGCCTACACCACCGTGATGTCCACCATGGACAACCTGCACACCAAGGGCTGGCTGGCGCGGGAACGCGACGGCAAGGCCTATCGGTATTGGCCCACCTTGTCGCGTGAGCAGCACAGCGCGCGGTTGATGCACGAGGCCCTCGACGGCGGCGGCAGCCCCGAATTAGTACTGCAGCATTTCGTCGAACAAATCGGCGCCGAAGAATCCGAGCGCCTGCGCTCTGTTCTGCGACGGCTGCCCAAAGGAACGAACCCGTGATCAGCGTTGTGGTTGGACTTCTCCTCTACAGCATCGCGATGCTGGTCGCCGCCCCTCCGCTACTGCGGGCACTGACCTACAGCGGAAACGCTCCCCGCCTTGGGGTGGCGACATGGTTGAGCGCGATCGGCACTGTGATGGGGTCCTGGCTGGCGACCGCCGTGCTGATCATCGTCGAAGTGATAAGCCACTGGACTCATCCCCGCACGGTCGCCGCATCCTGCCTGGCCCGCCTGCAGCGCACGATCAGCGGAGATGCCGGGATCGCGCCGCAGATCACGCTGGTCGTGATCGCTGCGGCGGCCACGTTGGTGGCCGCGATCACCGGAGCGCGGCTGGCCACCGCCGTGCTGGGAATGCGTGCTCGCGCGCACCAGCACGCTCGGGCTGTGCGGTTGGTCGGTCATCGCACGAGCGAGGCTGACGTGGTGATGGTCGAGGCCAGCAAAGCTGCCGCGTACTGTGTCGCGGGCCGACCGCCGGCCATTGTCGTGACCAGCGCGGCCCGAGCTGCACTCGACGATCGCCAACTGGCCGCGGTGCTCGCTCACGAACGCGCCCACCTGGCCGGGCACCACGCGGCGATCGTCAGCGCGCTGCGCGCTCTGGCCGCAGTATTTCCTCGCCTGAGCCTAATTACCGAAGGGGCGCAACAGGTTTCACGCTTATTGGAGATGTGCGCCGATGACGTTGCGGCGCGTCGGCATAGCAGCCGTGCGTTGCTATCGGGGCTGATCACGCTGTCTACGTCGGCCCCCGCTGAAGCGCTTGCGGCGGCCGATTTGGCCGTGCTGGCGCGAGCCGAACGGCTCGCGACGCCGTCACAGGAGTCGGTGAAAGTCAAAACTCGCGCTGCCTTAGCGAGCGTCATTGCCGTCATGGCCGCCGGGCCCCTGATCGCCGTGGCCGACTGCATCTTGCGTTCTCATGTGTGGGGTCCGGGCATGCATGCAAACGCCAACTCAAACGGAGTAGGACTAATCGCAGCGTCCTCACCGCCGAAGGCGTTGGAGCATAGTCAATCTGGAAAGGTGGTCTCGATGATGATGATGATGGACGACCGTCACTGGGGATGGGGCAGCTGGATCCTCACGACCCTAACAACGGTGGTGTTCTGGGCGCTGGTAATCACCGCCGTGGTGCTGCTCGCGCGATATCTGCTGTCGTTGTCGCAGCGGACCACCGGCACTACCCACGCCACGGGTGCGAGCAACGCAGAGCAAGTGCTCGCCGAACGCTACGCGCGTGGGGACATCGACGACGACGAATACAAACGGCGGCTGGGACTACTGCGACAAAATATGGCCTCGGCCACATCGACCTGACTACTTCCCCGGCGCCGCCACACAGTCTCACAGCGGCTCGCCTACCATCACCCCCGTGAGGGATAGTCGAAAGAGTGGAGCTAAGGGGACTCGAACCCCTGACCCCCACACTGCCAGTGTGGTGCGCTACCAGCTGCGCCATAGCCCCAAGTGATGTGCTCATCGAAGCTACACCACGGCCCACCTGCCTTCAAAGTCGCTGATCACGAGGGATCGGGCGATCGCGCTAGCGCAGCGGGTCGAATTCGCGCAGGCCTGCCGGCTGCTTGCCGGCGGTGATCTGCTCGGCCAACAGCCGACCCGTCGCCGGGCCCTGCTTCATGCCCCACATGCCGTGCCCACCCGCGACGAAGATGCGGTTATCGAGCACCGGTCCGACCAGCGGACGCCCGTCGGGACTCAACGGGCGCGGCCCAACCCATATCTCGTCGCGTTCCGCCCAGCGAACCCCGTCGAAGAAACCGCCCGCCGCATCGACAATCGCGTCGACGACGGCAGCGGACACGGGGGCATCGGGACGACGCAACTCCATCATGCTGGTGACCCGCAGCTTCCCGTTCAACGGCGTGCACGCCACCCGCACATCCGGCAGATAGATCGGCCCGAGAACTTGACGCTGCACCGGCACCGTGAAGGAGTAGCCACGCCCGGCCTGCACCGGAACCCGAACCCAGCGGCTTACCAATTTCGGCAACCATGCGCCGGTCGCGATCACCGCCACATCGGCCGTCAAAGCGGTACCAGTGCGGGGCTGCACCGCGACGCCGTGCCCCGAGGGCCGCACGTCGGCGACATCCATGGTGTCCAATGCCGCACCCCGTTCGACGACTGAGCTCGCCAGCGACTGCACGAACCGACCCGGGTCGACGAACCGCTGACCGTTGATCCGGACCCCGACGGCTACTTCGCTCGAAGCCAGCGGCACCTGCGCGCGCAACTCCGCACCGGTCAATTCCGTGGTGGAGCTGGGCTGCCCGGCGTCGTGTAGACGTTGCAGCTGCTCCAGCAGGTGTTCGGCGTCTGCCGAACTGCGGAACAACGCGGTGATCGGCGCGGCGGTGACCGGCGCGTCCACCCCGTTGGAGACCAGCTCGTCGTACGCCGCCATGCACTCGTGGTTGAGCGTCAGGTTCGCCCGCACCGCGCGCGTCCACGACGACTCCCGGCAGTTCGCCGCGAACCGGATCAAGAATCTCCACAGAGTCGGATCGGTGCTCAGCGGAATCCGCACCGGCGCAGCACGATTCGGCAATGAGCGCAAAGCGTATCGCAGCGTTCGCGGGTCGTTGAGCGGGATACTCAGCGCCGGAGCGATCCATCCGGCGTTACCCCACGAGGCACCGGCCGCGACACCAGTGCGGTCGACCACCGTCACGGACACACCGCGCTCTTGCAGAAACCACGCCGTGGACAACCCGACGATGCCGGCACCCACTACGATCGCTGATCGCGGTCGAATCCGGTGGATGTCAGCCATCAAGAACCTCCCGAGCGACGCTGTCGACGTCCATGGTGGCGCGGATCCGCGCTTAATGCCGTCGACGCTGCTCAGGCCAGTTCCGACGCGGCCCCGGTCTCCCATTCACCGGGCGGCGGCGTGTGGCCCGCTACCCGCGTTTCCGGTGCAAACATCCAGCCGACCCCGGCTGCCAGCAGCACGATGCCGCTGAGCGTAAATCCCCATCCGTAGCTGAGGTGTTCAGCGATCTGAGCGACCGACAACGAACCGACGATGGCGCCCAGATCAACCATCATCTGAAACGTCGAAACCGCCGTGCCTGTGCGTGCGGTGCTGCCCAGGATATCGGCGATCGCGGCTTGCTGCGGCGAGGAGAACACGCCCGAGGTCGCGCCCCCCACGCACGCCGCAACGAGGAAGACGAGCACCGACGACGACGCGCCCAACCAGATGGTCGCCACCCCGGAGGCGAGGAGCCCGCCGATCACCAGGGTGCGCCGGCCGATGCGGTCCGACAGGTAGCCGCTGGGCCACACCACGACCAGGTTGCCGAGCGCGAACATCCCCAGCACCAAACCCGTCATGCGGGGCCCACGGCCCAACACGTCCGACACGAACAGCGGCACGATGGCCATTCGCAATCCGAACACCGCCCAGCCTGTCGCGAAGTTCGACACCAGCGACGCGCGGTACGCGCGGTGCCGAAGCGCGACACGCACCGTCACCGCCGGCTCGGCGTGTTCGGCCGGTGCGCCCAGCGTCGACCGGCGCAGGCTGTAGGACACGACGATCGCGGTGATCAGCACCGAAACTCCGTAGATGAGAAACGGTGCTTTGAGCCCCAAACCTGCGGTCAGACTGCCCACCAGCGGGCCGGCGACCGAGCCGATGAGAAACGAGGTTACGAACAGGCCCGCGACCCGCCCGCGCGCGTCGGCCGGGCTGATTCGGATCATCAGACCCAACGCGGAGATGAAGAACAACGTCGACCCGATTCCGCCGATCGCGCGGAATACCAATAGCTGCCAATAGGTTTGGGCGAACGCGCATACTGCGGTCGACACCGAAACGATCAGCAACCCGGCCACGTAGACCTGCCGCTCCCCCAGCCGCTGCACCAGCAGTCCGGTGGGTGGAGCGGAGAAGAGCCGCATCACCGAAAAAATCGTGATCGAGAAGGTCACCGCTCCGAGGCTCACCCCGAACGTTCGGGCGAAGGCCGGCAGCACCGGCGACACGACGCCGTAGCCAAGCGCGGCCACCGCGTTCGCCGCGATCAGCACCCAGGCTTCGCGCGGCAGGACCGTCTTCTCGCGACGCCACGCGACGAAGCGGGCGCGTTGAGAGACGAGGGTCACCCGATGACTTTATCCACAACCTCTTGCGCCGCTCGCTGGACCTCGGCCAAGTGCTCGGGTCCGCGGAATGATTCGGCGTAGATCTTGTAGACGTCTTCGGTGCCCGACGGCCGCGCGGCGAACCAGGCATTGGCCGTGGTCACCTTCAAACCGCCCAGCGGTGCGCCGTTGCCGGGCGCCGTGGTCAGCTTTGCGGTGATCTGCTCTCCGGCCAGCTCGGTGGCGCTGACCTGGTCTGGCGACAACTTCGCCAACCGGGCCTTCTGCTCGCGGTCGGCGGGCGCGTCGAGGCGCGCATACGTCGGGGCGCCGTATTTCTCGGTCAGCTCCTGATAGCGCTGCGACGGCGTGACGCCCGTGACGGCGAGGATCTCGCTGGCCAGCAACGCCAGGATGATGCCGTCCTTGTCGGTGGTCCACACCGATCCGTCGCGGCGCAGGAACGATGCCCCCGCCGATTCCTCACCCCCGAAGCCGATGGTCCCGCCGATCAGACCGTCGACGAACCACTTGAACCCGACCGGCACCTCGACGAGGTTGCGTCCGATCCCGGCGACAGCGCGGTCGATGATCGACGAGCTGACCGCGGTCTTACCGACCGCGACACCGTCGGGCCACGACGGCCGATGCGTGTACAGGTAGTCGATGGTCGCCGCCAGGTAGTGGTTCGGGTTCATCAGCCCGGCGTCGGGGGTGACGACGCCGTGCCGGTCTGAGTCGGCGTCGTTGCCGGTGGCGATCTGGTAGCGGTCGCGGTTCGCGATGAGCCCCGCCATCGCGTCCGCCGAGCTGCAGTCCATCCGGATCTTGCCGTCGTGATCGAGCGTCATAAATCGCCACGTCGCGTCGACCAGCGGGTTGACGACGGTCAGCTCGAGGTTGTGCCGCTCGGCGATCGCGGCCCAGTAGTCGACGCTGGCCCCACCGAGCGGATCGGCGCCGATCCGGATCCCGGCCTTGCGGATGATGTCGACGTCGACCACGTTGGGCAGGTCATCGACGTAGCCGTCCAGGTAGTCGTGGTGCTCGACGGCCTGAAGCGCGCGGGCCAGCGGCACCCGCTTCACCACCTCGCCGCCTCGGAGAATCGCGTTGGCGCGCTTGGCAATTGCGTTGGTCGCGTCGGTGTCAGCCGGGCCGCCGTTGGGCGGGTTGTATTTGAAGCCGCCGTCATAGGGCGGGTTGTGTGACGGCGTCACCACGATCCCGTCGGCCAGTCCGTCGCTGCGGCCGCGGTTGTAGGTGAGGATCGCGTGGCTGACCGCCGGGGTCGGCGTGTACCGGTCGGCCGAGTCGACGGCCGTGACGACGTCGTTGGCGGCAAGCACCTCGAGCGCCGACACCCACGCCGGCTCCGAGAGGCCGTGGGTGTCGCGGCCGATGAACAGTGGTCCGGTGGTGGCGTGCGCGGCGCGGTATTCCACGATGGCCTGGGTGATCGCCAGGATGTGAGCTTCGTTGAACGCGCCGTTGAGTGCCGAGCCGCGATGCCCCGACGTTCCGAACGCCACCTGTTGGGCGACGTCGTCGGGATCCGGTTCGATCGAGTAGTAGGACGTGACCAGATGAGGCAGATCGACGAGGTCTTCGGGCTGGGCCGGCTGACCGGCACGCGGGTTGGCCACCATAGCCCCAATTGTGCCGAATAAGCTGCGGGAGCACGCCCTGCAAGGAAAGGGATTTCGACGAGTGGCAAACTCTTCGTTCCCCCGCGACTACCGGGAGTTGGCCGCGGTGTTCGCTGGCGGCGCGCTGGGCACCGTGGCGCGCACGGGCCTGAGCCTTCTGGTGGCCGCCGACCCGGTGCGCTGGCCCTGGCCGACGTTCGCGGTCAACATCGTCGGCGCGTTCCTGGTCGGTTATTTCACTACCCGGTTGTTGGAGCGGTTGCCGTTGTCGAGTTACCGCCGTCCCCTGCTCGGAACGGGGCTGTGCGGTGGTCTGACCACCTTCTCGACCATGCAGGTCGAAACGCTGCAGATGATCGAACATCACCGCTACGGCTTGGCAGCTGAATATACCTGCGCCAGCATCGTTTTGGGGTTGCTAGCGGTGTATCTGGCCACTGCCCTGGTCCGTCGGGTGCCGGTGCGCTGAATGCTCTGGGTTGGTGTGGTGCTCGCCGGCGGCGTCGGGGCAGTCCTGCGTTTTCTGGTGGATCGCGCGGTCGCTCACCGGGCGGCGCGGTCGCTGCCCTTCGTAGGCCTGCCCTGCGGAACGCTGGTGGTCAACCTCAGCGGCGCCGCCCTACTCGGGCTGCTCGGCGGCTTGGCGTTGAGTCGACACACCGCGCTGCTCGCCGGCACCGCCTTCGTCGGCTCGTACACCACCTTCTCCACCTGGATGCTGGAAACGCAGCGGCTCAGCGAAGAGCGGCAGGTCCGAAATGCCGTCGCCAATATTGTCGTCAGCATCGTGCTGGGTATCGGCGCTGCACTGCTCGGGCAGTGGATCGCGGGCCGCCTGTGAACGAGCCATGCTTGAAGCTGACCACGTACTTCGGCGAACGCCAGCGCGCCATCGCCGACGTCCGCCGGCCCGGCTTTTTGGCCGACGCGATGTTGAACTTGTTCGATACCCGCGAAACCGCGACCAGCGTGATGCTGCGCGGCATCGCGAGTTTCGGTCCGCGGCATGTGTTGCGCACCGACGAGTCGTTGAGCCTATCCGAGGATCCGCCGGTGGCGATCGCCGCCGTCGACGTCGAATCGAAGATCCGCAGCCTGGTCGACGACGTGGTCGCGATGACTGGCCGGGGTCTGGTGACGCTGGAACGGGCACGCTTGGTCGGTGGCGGTGATGCGTTCGAGACCGGCGGCGACGACGCCGTCAAGCTCACGGTCTACGTGGGTCGCCAGGAGCGCATCGCTGGGCTGCCCGCATACCGCGCGGTGTGCGATCTGCTGTACCGGCGCGGATTCTCAGGCGGCGCAGTCTTTTTGGGCGTCGACGGCACCGCGCACGGCGAGCGTTACCGGGCCACCTTCTTCAGCCGCAATGTCAACGTTCCGCTGATGATCATCGCCGTCGGCACCGCGGCGCAGGTTTCGGCGGTGGTCGCCGACCTAAGCGCCGTCGTGCCCAACCCGTTGCTGACAGTCGAACGGGTGCGGTTGTGCAAGCGCGGTGGCGAATTGTTTGCGCGACCGCATCGGCTGCCGGATACCGACGGCCAGCGTCGGCCACTCTGGCAGAAGCTGATGGTGCACACCAGCGAAGCCACCGGCCACCGCGGTGTGCCGATTCACCGCGCGCTCATCCATCGGCTGCTGGAATCGGGAATGGCCCGCGGCGCAACCGTGCTGCGTGGCATCTGGGGATTTCACGGAGATCATCAACCTCACGGCGACAAGCTCTTTCAGCTGACACGACGCATGCCCGTGGTCACGATCATCATCGACACGCCTGAATGGATCGCGCGCAGCTTCGAGATCGTTCACGAGTTGACCGCAGACCATGGCTTGGTGACCAGTGAGATGGTCCCTGCGGTGGTGACCATCGCCGGGCCGCACCGCCACGGTGATACGCGGTTGGCCCGCCACGACTATTGATCAGTGCGCACGCAGTAGCGCCGCCAACACCGCGGCTTGGCTGCCTTCCACGTCCCGAGTGGCGGTCACCAGCGTCACGACGCCGCGCTTCATCAGCTTGCGCAACTCGTCGAGCGATTCGCTGCCCTGCAGTTCCTTGCGGTGCGGGTGTGGCCGCGGGGATTCCGGAGGGACGATCCGCAGTCCATTGAGTCTCCTCGGTTCGACCGGGTAGCGCCGTCAAGTCAGCGCGGGCAGGACGCTGTCGACGAACAGCTGCACCGACTTCCACGCCTCGTCGACCGGCATGCCGCCCACCAGGGGATGCAGCACGACCGGCCCGAAGTCGGGCGAGGCGCGGATTTCTGTGATCAGTTGGTCGGGAGTCAGGAAACGGTAGCGTCCCGACGCACGTACCTCGTCGAGCGTCCGGACCCCTGGCAGGTGCATCAGCGAGCGCTGGTCTTCCGACCATCCGCCGTAAGTGACTGCCTCCCACAGGATGTGCTCACCAAGCTCGGCCCACGCCCGGTCAGGGTCTTCGTGCAGGTAAATCATTCCCCGGTTGATCGGCCCGGGCATGATCACCAGCGGCGCCATTTCCGCCTCCGCGCACAGCTCGCGGTAGTAGGCGGCGACGTCGGGCAGATGGTCGGCAAGGCTGAGCGGCAGCCGAAACCGCGCAGCCCGCCGCGCGGTAACCCGGGCACCGCCGCCGACATACAACGGTGGATGCGGCCGTGTCCACGACCCGGTCTCCGACCATACGGACAGCATTCGCTCGATCAGGCTGTCCATCAATTGTCCGCGTTGGCCGAAATCGACTCCGAGCGCGTCATATTCGACGGTCCGGTAACCCAGGCCCACCGTGGTGTGCAGCCGGCCGCGGCTCATGTTGTCGACCAAGGCGATGTCTTCGGCGAGCCGGACCGGATTCCACAACGGCCCCAAAGCGCAGTCCACGCTGGCGATCAGCGTCGACGTCCGTGCCAGAAACATCCCGGCGGCCAGAATCGGGTTGCAGCTCCAACCCTGTCCGGTGGCGTGGTGCTCGTCGACACTCACGGTGATGATGCCGCGCGACTCGCCCCATTGCGCCAACTCGAGTGCAGCCCGGATCAATTCGCTTTGGGTCCGCGGCTCCCCCTGCGGCGACGCAAAGTTGAAGCGCAGCACCGGCAGCACCATGTTCGGCACTCCGGTCAGGCGTCGGCCGGCGGCGCGGCCGATTGCAGGAACGCGGGAAAGTCGGGGAACAGCTTGCGGTCGACGATCTCGATACGGGTGCCGAACGCGTCGACGTAGTAGGCGAACAGCGCCAAATCCGGTGGCGAGACATCGGCAGTCGCTTCGAAGGCAAAGCCGTTGGCCTCCAGCGCCCGGGCGGTTTCGGCAAGGTCATCGACAAAGTAGCCCAGATGGTGCACCGAGTTGCCGGCGGCGGCCGTCCACGGACTCTCCGGGACCTGCTGGATGAGTTCCACATGCGGGCTCTGCAGCGAGTAGACGAACGTCGAGGTGAGTTCGCGGGTTCCGTTCACGGTGCGAAACGGCAGGGTATACGTCAGCGGCGTGATCCACTGGTAGCCGGCGAGCGCGCTGAGCCGGTCCATCGCGGCTTGGAGATCGGGCACGACGATGCCGGTGTGATAGTAGTCCTCGGGTTTGAGTGCGAATGTCATTGGTTTCCTTAAATTTTCAGACGCAATCCGATGCGCCGTCGACGACGAAGACTGCTCCGCTGGTGTAGCTGCATTGCTCAGTGCACAGGAACGCGACAGTGGGCGCGATCTCCGTGACCGATCCGAACCGCCCCAGCGGGATGTGAGCGAGCTCGGATTCCACCAACTCGGCCGCGCCGTGCATCGGCGCGGTCATCGGGGTGTCGATCGCGCCCGGCGCCACAGCGTTGACCCGAATTCCCTTGTCCGCCCATTTGACCGCGAGATTTCGGGTGACGTTGATGATGCCGGACTTGGCGGCGCTGTAGCCGGGCACCATCGGAACGGAACGCAACGCCGACATCGACGCCAAATTGACCACACTGGCACCCCCGGTCGCCGTTGACGTCCTGAGCGCGCGATACAGCCCGACGGTGAGGCGGTACGGACCGGTCAGGTTGAGTGCTACCGATGCTTCGAACCCATCCGGCTTCGACTCGTCAAGTCCGCCGGGGAAATTCGCACCGGCATTGTTGACCAAGACATCGAGCTGGCTGAAGTTACCGGCCAACGCATCCACCGAATCGTGATCAGTGATTTTCAGCTGGTGATAGGCCATGCCGCACAGATCCGCGGCGTAGTCCGCCGCGGCCGGCTTGGTACCGGTGATGGTGACGTGCGCCCCGGCATCTCTGAATAGTGACGCTGTTGCGTGCCCGATCCCGCTGGTGCCGCCGGTGATCAGCACCGTGGTCCCGGTGAAGTCGAAACTGACCTGCCCCGTCATGTGTTTCTCGCTATTTGCTCAGTGAGCCAGGCCCGTTCCCAGAAGTTCGTGGTCTCACCCAGCAGATTTTCGTGAGCCTGCCTGAGCACGTCGCGCGCTCCCGAATGCTCGCCGGCCGGCAGCTCGGCCAGGTGGATAGCGTGCAAGGGGCGACCGGCGGCCAAGTGTTCTCGCGCCCGCTGCACCAGCGCGTCGGCGCCGGCCAGCTCGACCACGTCGACAGCTACGTCGTCGAACGCGACCGGGTACAGCTCGGTGGTGGAGCCGTGGTGAAACCAGCCCGAGTAGTTCTCCCAGACGGCCCGCACATCCCAAGCCACCTTGCCATAGCCTTGTCCCACTTCGTATTCCGGCGGCAGGCTGACTTCGCGCATCAACGTTCGGACATCCTTGCCCGCGTTCATGCCTGCCACCGTCTGGTCGTGAACGTACTGGATCGCGTCACGCAACCGGGTCAGCTCGGCACTGATGCGTTCCGCGCCGGCGATCGGCGCGAAGTGGCCGGTCACCAGCAGCCCGGGCTGCAGTTTCCGCACCCGCTCGACCGAGGCGATCGCGGTCAGCGCGTCCCGGTAACGGTCGCCGCGCATCGTGACCAGGTTGGGAATGTGGCCGAAGATCGGGCCGAAGGTATTCCCGCACAAACAGATGCGTTCCTCGGGCAGCCACACCACCAGCGAGTCGTTGGTTTCCCCGCCTGGCACCGCGACGAGCTCCATCCGGCGGCCGCCCACCTCCAGCGTGAGGGTGTCCTCGAAGTCGAGGTCGACGGTCGGAACACTCTGTCCCGCCAGACGCTTGGTGCCAAGTCGGCGTTGGATCGCTTGAATGCCGGTCGCCAGGATGTCTTTGAACGCGAACGCGCTGCGGCTCGCCCGGTACGGGATGAGCCGCTCGTTATCATCGCGCCACAGCTTCCAGTTCGCCTGTGCGACAACCGTTGTGTCGGGATCTCGCACGCTGTCCAACCCGCCGACGTGATCGACGTGGCCCTGCGTGAAGATGATGTAGCGCACCGGCGAGGAATCGACGGCGTCGAAGTTGGCCCGGTGCACCGGACCCTCGAAGCCCATGCCGGTGTTCACGATGACCCGGCCTTCATCAGTGGTCAGCAGGTAGGAATTCGACAGACCCGGCGAGCACCACAAGCCCGGGGCGAGCTGCTCGGCTTCCTCGGCGGAAGCCGGACGCAAGGCGTCGGCGCCCGGCCGGGTGCGATAGATCGGCTCGAACATCGCTGTTGACTCCTTCATTCGGGCCGGACGTCGAACCTGTCGAAATAAAAGTCGAACCGCTGCCGCAACTCGTCGGCCGATATGCCGAAATGCCGCTGCAGATCGTAGCGGATGGTGCCGTGCTTTCCCCGCGGATTGCCGTCCAGATACCGCTGGAAAAGTCCGCGCACCTTCGGTGTCAATTCCGCCCCGCCACAACGATAAAGCTCGTCGAGCAACGGCATTTCATTGCCGTTGAGGTGGTGGAAGCTGATGTCGATGCTGCGGTCGGCCGGCACCAGCTCGCGGTCGCGCACGCACGCACCCAGTAGCCGGTGTACGCGATCACTCCAATAGTCCAGTAGCCAGCCCGGGTCGATACTCGTTCGGCGCAGTCGATCGGAATAGGCCATCAATGTGATCGCCGACTGGATGACCGCGACCGGATCGCGGTGGGTGAAGGCCACTGTCGCATCGGGGAAGGTCGCGACCAGCGGTCCGAGTTGCTCGCAGTGCTGCGGGCTCTTCAGGATCCAGGTTCGCGGACCACGCAGAAACGTCAGCGCCTGCAATACCTTCTTCATGTATGCGTAGTGTCGGTGCTGATCGAGGCTCAGGTAGTAGTCGCGCCAATCCGGCACCCGCGCATGCCATTCCAGAACATAGCCGGCCAGATCCAGGTCGAGCAGCTCGACTTCCTCTTCGATCGCTTCCGGGAAGCGGTCATGCATCGCGGCGACCAGAGGGGCGCTGGCCATCAGCGCGTCATGCTCGGCCTTCGCCCGTGCATAGCGGGGATCGACCCCGAAGCTGTCAGGGCCATGACCGACGGCAGGAATCGGGTCTTGGCTCTCCCAATACGGCAAGGCCCGGCGACGCGGATCGGCGGCGATGAGGTTCACCAGATGCGTGGTCCCCGACCGCGGCATCCCGACGACGATGAACGGCTTCTCGATCGGGATCGACTCGATTTCGGGATATCGCTTGACGAGCTCGGTCAGCGACAGGCGATTGCGCAACAGGCGAACGACTCGTTGCCGCAGCGAGGATCTGGCGAGCTGGGTCAGGCCTTCGTCGGCTTCGATCGCGGCGACGTGCGTGCTCAGCCGCTCGCTGAAGCCATCGGTGTCGTCCAGGTCATCACCCACCGCGGCCTGGTCGATCGCCTCTGTCAGCATCTGGTCGATGTCGAATTCGACAGGTCTGGCTTCGGTGAACTCGAGAATCTGACGCTGGACTTCGGTCAGCTGGGGCGACGTCAGATCGTCGAAGTCGATGTCAGCGACGTCGCGATCCGCAGGGTTCAATGCGCCGCTCCTCTCCCCCGCAAGCGGGAGGTGCCCCCACATCGCTCTGTTGCTCTGCTCGCCGTCGGCGCGGCACCACAGGCCCGTCTCCTCGACTTGGTGCCGAATGCAGACTAGCGCCCAGTTCCGCGGCGTTTACTCGCATCCCTGCAGGGGGTACGCCGGTCCAGAACGGGTCGGCCGGCCAACTGCCCGTCTTCGCCGACTTTTCGAACACTGGAGGTATGTGGCATGTCCGAGATGATCATCCAATCGCCCGACGAAGTGATCGCATTCCTGAAAGCACAGCACAACCTCATCGAGGACATGTTCGACCAAGTACTGCACGCGACGGACCCGAAGGCCCGAGAGAAGCCTTTTGTGCACTTGCGCCAATTGCTGGCCGTGCACGAGACCGCCGAGGAGATGGTGGTACATCCCCGGGCCCGCCACGCGGCGGAGGCAACCGACTCGATCGTCGATGCTCGGCTCGAAGAGGAGCACGATGCCAAGGAGTTGCTGTCGAGCATCGAGAAGATCGACATCAGCTCGAAGCAGTTCATCGAGGAACTCACCAAGCTTCGGGATGCGGTGCTGGACCACGCCCAGCACGAGGAAACTTACGAATTTCCGAAGTTGCAGCAGGAACTCGACGACGACGAGTCCAAGCGGCTGACGACAGCGGTGCGGGCCGCCGAAGCCATCGCGCCGACCCGTCCGCACGCCGGCGTGGAATCGGCGAGATTGAACTTCGCGGTTGGGCCGTTCGCGTCAATGCTCGACCGCGCCCGCGACTTGATTCAACACGGGCTCGGCTGACAGCGCTAGCCGGTCAGGCTGCCGACCCGACGGACGACCTCGTCGCGGCCAAGGGTGCGCGCAATCTGAAACAGGTCGGGGCTCTTGGTCGACCCGGTCAAGGCGACTCTGATCAGCTGCGAGGCCTCCCGGATCGAGCCAGGATAAGCATCCGGGTTCTTCTTGTATTCCTTGGCGTTACCGGCAAAGCCGAACTTCTCGGCCAGGTCGCGCACCTGTTGGAACCACTGCACCGGGTCGTCGAGATCCCGATAATCCGCGACGAAGGCACCCGCGAACGATCGGACCAGGTCGGTCGGTAGCCCCAGCTGCGAGTCGTCCGAACCGGCCGGCGTGAACAGCTCGGCGAAGAAGAACCCGTACGCGGCGCGAAAATCCGACCATTTGCGCAGGTCTTTGCGCGGGTTGGCGACGCCGTCGCGCTCGACGGCCAGGGCGGCCAGTGTCTGGTCCGGATGGGCTTCGATGACGCGCTGCAGGTCGGGATCGTATTCCGCGGCCCACGCCGTCACCGCCGCATAAATTTCCGGCCCGCTCAGCGTCGCGATGTAGTCGGCGCTGATGTCTTCCAGTTTCACCAAATCGACCAGTGGGCCGGCGCCTCCGCATTCGGCCAGTGAGATCGGCGCGGCGAGCGCTTCGGGCAACGGAATTTCGGCAAGGCGTCCATTGGCCAGGCCGCGCAGGTAATACAGCACCGCGTCGGCGGGGTAGCCCGATCCGATATAGAAGTCGACGTCGGCTTCGGCGTCTTTGCGTTTGGACAGCTTGCGTTTGCCGCCCGGGATCTGCTTCATCAACAGCGCGATATGGGCGTAGGTGGGCGGCTCGAAACCCAGCGCCTCGAACAACTGAAGATGCAACGCCGTCGACGACAGCCACTCCTCGCCCCGGATCACCAGGTTGCAGCGCATCAGGTGATCGTCGACGGCGTGGGCGAAGTGGTATGTCGGCAACTGCACGGCTGCCGACGACTTGAGGATGACCACGTCGTTGTAGTTGTCCTCCATGGACAGTTCGCCCCGAATGGCGTCGGTGAAGGAGGCCCGCCCCCCGGTCCGGCCGGGCGAACGGAAACGCAGCACGTATGGCCTCCCCTTCTCCAACTGCTCACGAACGGCCGTGACATCGGCGTCGCGCCAAATCGCCCATTCGCCGTAGTAGCCGGTCGGCCGCTTGAGTTGTTGCTGGCGCGTGCGGATCCCGGCGAGCTCCTCGGAGGTGGCGAAGCACAAGTATGCCTTGCCCGAGCGCAACATCTCTCGCGCGAAAGTCAGGTAGATCTTCGCCCGCTCCGACTGGCGGTACGGCCCGTAGTCGCCGCCGCCGACCCCCTCGTCGGGCCTGACCCGAAAGTAGGCGAAGGCACGGTCGAATTGTTCGTACGCTCCGGCCACCTCCCGCGATTGGTCGGTGTCCTCGATCCGCACGAAGTAGCGGCCGCCGCTCTGGTGCGCGACCGCGCGGTCGATCATCGCGGCGTAGATGCCGCCGAGGTGAATGAAGCCGGTCGGCGATGGGGCTAACCGAGTCACGTGGGCATCGGCGGGCAGGTCACGGGGTGGATAGCGTTGTTCCCACTCACCCGGTGCGGGCAGGTCGGCGGGAAAGAGGTTGTCGACCTCGTGCGGCTCCAGCATTCCGGTGACGGCTCCTATCGGGGATGGTTCGCCTCGTCGATGGTAGTCACGCTGGTCACGACGGGACACAGCTCACCGGCCCCACCGTCCGTAGGGTGGGTGCTGTGAGCGTCGCACCGGATACCACCGTTGCTCTGCAGAACCGCTTCGCGCGCGACCTGCCCGAGATGGCCGTCCGCTGGCAGGCTCAGACTTTTCCCGACCTGCGACCGCTGGCCGTCAACGCGCCGCTGGCCGGCGAGCTCGGTCTGGACCGGGCCTGGCTTCAGAGTCCGGACGGGCTGCGCTTCCTGGTAGGCAACCTGGTTCCCGGCGATGCCGCGCCGGTCGCGCAGGCCTACGCGGGACACCAGTTCGGCGGCTACGTCCCGCGGCTGGGTGACGGTCGCGCGCTGCTGCTCGGCGAGCTTGCCGACCCCGACGGGCGCCTCCGCGACATCCACCTCAAAGGGTCGGGGCCCACGCCATTCGCCCGCGGCGGCGACGGCCTCGCGGCGGTGGGACCGATGCTGCGCGAATACGTGATCAGCGAAGCGATGCACGCGCTGGGTGTTCCGACGACGCGATCGCTGGCCGTGGTGGCCACGGGACGTCCAGTGCAACGCGAGACGCTGCTGCCCGGCGCCGTGTTGACCCGCGTCGCCGCCAGCCACCTGCGGGTGGGCAGCTTCCAATATGCCTCGGCCACAGCCGATCTCGACTTGCTTCGACGACTGGCTGACCACGCGATCGCGCGCCACTACCCCGGCGCCGCACTGACCGACCACTCGTACCTCGCGCTGTTCGAATCGGTCGCCGCCGTCCAGGCATCGCTGGTCGCCCGGTGGATGCTGATCGGCTTCATCCACGGCGTGATGAACACCGACAACATGACGATCTCCGGGGAGACCATCGACTACGGGCCGTGCGCCTTCATGGAGGCCTACGACCCCGACACGGCGTTCAGCTCGATCGACCACCGGGGCCGATACGCCTACGGCAACCAGCCCGCCGTCGCCGCGTGGAACCTCGCCCGGTTCGCCGAGGCGCTTCTCCCGCTTCTTGCCGACAACGTCGACGAGGGCGTCGCGCTCGCCGAGAACGCGTTCGGGGTCTTCCGCGCCCAGTACGACGAGACATGGACGTCCGGGATGCGGGCCAAGCTCGGCTTGTCCGCAGACGTCGACCCAACGGCGGTCACTTCGTTGGTCGGCGACTTGCTCGCGCTGTTAAAAGAGAGCCACGTGGACTACACGTCGTTCTTCCACGGACTCAGTCAGGCATGCCGCGGCGACGCCGA
This sequence comes from Mycobacterium sp., assembly GCF_036490025.1. GTDB lineage: Bacteria > Actinomycetota > Actinomycetes > Mycobacteriales > Mycobacteriaceae > Mycobacterium. Next base: position 17,149 of record NZ_DASXEP010000137.1, read on the forward strand.
GCCCACCCGCGGACTGTTCATCAACCTGGCCGGTATCGACGGATGGCTCCCGCGCTGGCGAGCGCTGAGTCCGGATGCCGAAGCGATGGAACGAAGCAACCCGATCTACATCCCGCGAAACCATCTCGTCGAGGAGGCACTCTCCGCGGCGACAGCCGGCGACCTCGACCCGTTCCAGCAGCTGCTCGCTGCGGTGACCGCTCCCTACGACAAGCGACCCGGTTTCGAGCGCTACGCCGCGCCCGCGCCGGAAGACTTCGGCGACTACCGGACCTTCTGCGGCACCTAAGCGTCGAGACTGGTGGCGCGCTGTCTGAGGGCGGCCTGAAGGATCGTGCCGGCGGTCACAAATGCGGGTTTGTCGCGGTCGGCAGGATTGACGGGCAAGTTGGCGGCGCGGCGTAGCACCATCAGGGCAAGGCCACTGAATGTCGTGTACGGGATGATCAGCAGATTGACCCGGGCATCTCCGCCGTTGACGGTCATCACATGCTGGGGTTTGTGTTCCCATCCAGGCCAATTGAAGTCCGGTGGTCGTTGCAGTGGCGGCCAGTTGACGTTGATGGAGGTGATCTCGCCCAGCAGCGGGGTCAGAGCTGAAACGAGGTTGGGTAATTCATTGGTCATGCGGTCCACGCGCGGCCACCATGCCCCGTCAATGTCCCCGCCCAACTCGTGTGCAACCGAGAGCCGGACGGGATTGGCCGAGCGCCGATCGGTCATCCGCCGACAAATCGGTCTACGGTAAAAGCGAAACTATTCAAGGGAATTCCTTCATGGCTGGGGTCGCTTGCCCGCCAGCGCAGGGAAGCGGAGGAATCCCATTGCCGGTGAATGCGATCCGCGTGCGCTACGGTGCACCACCGCTGACAACGAAACGGCTCACAGCTGACGTTACGCCACCAAACGGTTGCTTGGTAACCCAGGGATTCACTAGACCGGCACAAAGCGTCGGCCCGTGCACCGATCGCGGGTACAGTGGTAGACAACCGTAAAGGAAATAGTGTCCGTACAGAATTGGTGTGACGCACCTGAGATTCACCCGTCGCAGGTCCGCGTCGGCGACATCATCGGGTCGCTGCGCGAAAGTAGCCTGCGCTACACCGTCAAGCTGATCAGCGTCCCCCAGACAAGTCCACGGCGATGGACGTTCTTCGGCCGCGACGACAGAGGCTCCGAACACGCAAACATGTTCAGCGAAGACGACTTAGTTCGCAGGTACATCAAAGCATCGTGAGGCATCAACGCGACCGGCATCGAACGAGTCGCGGCCGAGTCATCGGTCTCCAAACGCACTCTCTACCAACACTTCCCGAATATGACTGCGGTAGTGGAGCAGGGCGGCCGAGGCGCTGATCGACCGCGCGGTCGGCTAGCGCGCGCCGCGCACCAATCGGCCGGGCCGTGCACCGGTGTCGACGCCGTCGCGGCGAGTCACCACCCCGTTGACGATCGTGGCGTCGTAGCCGGAGGCGCCCTGGATCAGCCGCTTGCCGCCTGCCGGCAGGTCATAGGCCATTTGGGGCCGATGCAAGGTGATCGCATCCATGTCGATCACGTTGACGTCGGCGCGTTTTCCGATCTCGACGACGCCGCGGTCGGACAGCCCGAAAAGCTGCGCGGTGTCGTAGGACTGCTTGCGGATGACGTACTCCAGCGGCAGCTTCTCTCCGCGGTGACGATCGCGTGCCCAGTGGGTGAGCAGGAAGGTTGGGAACGACGCGTCGCAGATCATCCCGCAGTGCGCGCCACCGTCGGACAATCCCACGACGCCGGCCGGGTGGGTGAGCATTTCGCGAATCGCGTCATGGTTGCCGTAGGCGTAGTTGTAGAACGGCAGCATCAGCATCGACGTCGCGTCGTGCTCGAGCATCAGGTCGTACAGCGTCGAGAGCGGATCCTCGCCACGTCCGGCGGCGATCTTCTCCACCGTGCGCTCGTCGGTGGGCTCGTAGTCGGGCGGATCGCCCAGCGCATAGATGCGGCCGAGGCCATATTGCACGAGGGCAAACATGTTGTCGAACAACAGAGTTGGGTCCGGCGGCAAATCGTCTTCGGCAAGGATCGCGGCCTTGACGGCAGGATCGGCCAAACGCTGCGCGAGCTCGTCGCGGTCGCATTCGGCTTTCAGCCGGCGAAAGGTCGGACGGTGGGTGAATGCGTGATGCCCGTCGAAGCCGAACAACATGCCGAACGGGCGTGCGGCGATCTGGGGGTACAACCTGCTGCCCGCAGCATGCGCGGCTGCCGAGATGTCCAGTTGTTCGCGCCACAGATCCGGGGCCGCGTCGACCTGAATCATGCCGAACGAAATCGGCCGGTCGATGTCAGCGCCCAGACGCCGCATCCAGTCCAGTTCCTTCTTGGGTGCGATGATGTCCTCGCCGGCTACGCCCTGAGGGGCCAGCTCGAAGACCGCCTGGCCGCCGGCCGCCATGGCCCGGCCGAGCCCGAACAGCTCGTCCTCTGCGGCATAGGTTCCGGGAACCGGCTCGCCGTCGATGGCCCGGTGACCGATGGTGCGGGAGGTCGAGAAGCCCAGCGCGCCGGCTTCAATCGCCTCCTGCACGAGACGCGCCATCGCCGCAATGTCGTCGGGCGAGGCGGGCTCGTTGCGGGCCCCGCGCTCGCCCATCGCATAGGCGCGGACCGCCCCGTGGGCTACCTGGCTGCCCACATCGACGGCGAATTCCTTTCGTCCGATGACATTGAGGTACTCGGGGTAGCTTTCCCAGCCCCAGGAGATGCCCTCGGTGAGCGCGGCGCCGGGAATGTCCTCGACACCTTCCATCAGGCCGATCAGCCAGTCCTCTGTACCCGGCCGCACTGGCGCGAACCCGACACCGCAGTTACCAGTGACGACCGTTGTCACCCCGTGACCGCTGGACGGCTCCAGCAGGGCATCCCAGCTGACCTGGCCGTCGTAGTGGGTGTGGATGTCGACAAATCCGGGCGCGACGAACTTTCCGGTTGCGTCGATGGTCTCGGCGGCATCGCCTTCCAGCGGCGGACTGCCCGCACCGCGACGCCGAATCTCGACGATCTTGCCGCCTTTGACGGCGATGTCGGCATCGAATCGGTCCGCACCGGTGCCGTCCACGACGGTGCCCCCGGTGATTTTGAGGTCGAACACGGTTACTCCCTATGTCTGCGCCGCCGCCCGCTACAGTGGACAATGTAACACCGTTACAGAGGCTTCGGGAGTGCTCAGTGCGGGCACCTCCCGCTTCCGGGGGAGAGGAGCGGCGCATATGACCCATGCAGCGCCTGACGTCCGGCGCGAAGATGCAATCGGCACGCCGCCGCAACGGCCGACCCTGGTGCCCGCGGAGCGCTACTACTCGCCGGCGTTCGCACAGCTCGAAGTCGAGCGGATGTGGCCCAAAGTCTGGCAGGTCGCGTGCACGGTCGACCATGTCGCCGAGCCCGGCGACTACTTCGAATACCGTTGCGGGCCTTACTCGGTACTCATTGTTCGCGGTGACGACGGCACGCTGCGCGCCTTTCAGAACGTGTGCCGTCACCGCGGCAACTCGCTGTGCGCCGGCGCGGGTTCGGGTTTGGGCGAACTGCGTTGCGGCTATCACGGCTGGACGTGGGATCTTGCCGGCACACTCAAACGGGTCCCGAACCGCAAGGGGTTCGGAACGCTGCCGATGGCCGAGCTTCCGTTGTTCGCGGTCCGCGTCGACACGTGGGAGAGACTGGTCTTCGTCAATCTCGATCTCGACTCGCCGCCGCTTGGCGATTATCTCGAGGCGGTGCCAAACGACATCGCCTGGCTTGGCCTCGGCGACTTCCGTTGCTACGCAACCATGACCGTCGAGATCGACGCTAATTGGAAGACGATCGCCGACGGATTCAGCGAGACGTACCACATTCAGACGTTGCATCCGGAGCTGCACAGGTGCATGGACGATATCTATGCGCCGCAGGTGATTTGGGGGCACACTGGCAAGTCCGAACAGATCTACGGTGTGCCGAGTCCGCATCTCAAGCACCCGCTGAGCGATGCTGAGGTGTGGGACGCCTATGTCTGCACTCAGGGTGCGCTGATGGGTGCCGCAGATGGCACTCCGTTCCCGGCGGACCAACGTCAGCCTGGTGAGTCGGTCGCGGAGGTAATCGCCAAGCGTACAAGAGCTTTCGCGGCCGGACGCGGTGTCGACTTGAGCTGGGCAAGCACCGACCAGGTGATGCGGCTATACCAGTACAACATCTTTCCCAATATGACATTGCTGGCCAATGCCGATCACCTCACCGTGATGACGTCGCACCCAGGGCCCGATCCTGACCACGGCGAACTGGTGATGATGTTGTGGACGCGCATTCCGCCCGGCGCCGGGCGCTGCAAACCCGCCGACGTTCGGCTGACCGCGGATGAGGCCGAGCCGGGCCTGGTTCTGACACAGGATATCTCGGTGCTGGGCGGGCTCCAGCGCGGTTTGCACCAGCCCGGCTTCACACACCTGACGCTTTCCAACGAAGAGCGACGTGTAATCAACATGCACCGCAATCTCGAACGTTATCTCGACTTGCCTGAGCCAGAACGGGTCACGGGGGGTGAGGCCGGTGACGCAACCAGTTAACGCGGAAACGATCCTCGATACCGCCGCGGGCTTGATCGAGCGCCAGGGCGTGGACGCCTTCACCATGCGGAACCTCGCCGAAGAACTCGGAGTTGCCGTCACCTCGATCTATTGGCATGTGGGCGGGCGCGACAAACTCTTCGACAGCCTGGTCGACCGTTTGCTCAGCCAGATGGCACATCTGCCCGTCGACGGCGGGACCCCGGTGGAACGTATTGCGTCTCTTGCCCGCTCGCAACGCCGGATCCTGATCCACCGACAACACCTGCTGGCCATCGCACACGAACGCGACCGGACGCCGACGCTGTTTCTGCCGATTCAGCAAAGGCTGGCCGCCTTGCTCGCGGAGTTGGGCGTCAGCGGGTCCGAGGCCGCACTGGTGCTGCGTGCGGTGCAAGTTCACGTCATATCGTCTGCGGTGATGCAGTTCTCGGCGGTTCGCGGGGCCAAACACGAGGAAGAGGATCCCTCGCTGTGGGATGACGATTGGCCCGATCAGGAACTGGTGCAGGCGCTCCAGTCCCCCACTGACTACGACGCCGTGTTCGAGTTCGGGCTCAGCGCGCTGTTGAGTCAGATTCCCTCGGGTGGCTGAAACGACGCAATCAGACGGCCGACATCGCGCCGCCGGGACTCCGCCGGCCACACCACCCAGGTGCGGCGCACGGGCTGGTCGAGCAAAGACCAGATCGAAACCAACAACGCCATGTTGCGCAACGTGGTGGAACCGATCTTAGGCAGCACCAACGACTTTCAACACATCAGCATCCTGCAGGGAACGAAGGTCTACGGCATGCATCTGCACCCGATTCCCATCCCGGCGCGGGAAAGCGATCCGCGTGACCCGCATGACAACTTCTTCTTGGATCAAGAAGACTATGTCCGTGAAATGGGCGCCAAACATGGCTTCACTTACACGGCACTGCGCCCGCAACTGGTCACCGGCCGCACGCCCGGTGCATTGAACGTGCTTCCCGCGATCGGTGTCTACGCCGCGATCCAACGCGAAAAGGGCGAGCCGTTTGGCTTCCCCGGTGGCCCGTCGTTCGTCTGGGAAGCAGCCGACGCCGACCTTGTTGCCGACGTGATGGTCTGGGCTGCGGATTCACCTCGCGCAGCCAACGAGGCCTTCAATATCACCAACGGTGACGTTTTTGAGTGGCGGAATGTCTGGCCTGCACTCGCGACAACCCTCGGCGTCGAAACCGGACCGGATAGCCCGATGAGTTTGGCCGCCTACCTCGCCGACAATTCCGGACTGTGGGATCGCATTGTCACCAAGTACGACCTTCGGTCGCTGAGTCTGCGCGAATTGGTCGGTCACGGTGACCAGCACGCCGATTTCGCTTTCGCCTACGGCGCCCCGGAAGGGCCCCGCGCTTTTGTCAGCACGATCAAGTTGCGCCAGGCCGGCTTCACCAAAGTCGTTGACAGCCAAGACGCATTCCGCGACGCGCTGCAGTCACTCATCGACCGCAAGTTCCTGCCACCCGTAGCTCGTTGATTGCGCCCGCAGCTCACCGTAGGAAATCCGCGACGATGCCGGCCATGTCATCGATCGCGGCTCGCCGGATGACTTCGAAGCCGTGGGTGCTCAGCGTGGGCAGACACAGCAGCGCCGCACGCGGAGTCAGGCCGCTCGCCTTCGAATGCGAGGCGTCCGACTCGAACGCGCCCAGCGCGGCAGCCTGGGGCGACAATCCGCGCTCGGTGGCAGTCTTCATCAGTCGATCGGCCACGTCCTTGTCATAGACGCACAACGCGTCGCTATATCCGATGATCGGACCGCCGGTGACGGTGGTCCCGTATTCCTGCTCGGTGGGCCCGACCTCCAGAGCGATGGTGAGGGTGCCGGGCAGCGTGCCGCTCGCGTAGGTGCCCCCCACTCCGCCGATCTCCTCGTTGGTGGTGAAGACGAGATACACGTCCTCGCTCGGCCGTTGACCATGCTCGTGCAGCGTGCGCGCGGCGCGCAGCAGCGCGGTAATCGCGGCGCGGTCATCCAGGAAGTAGCAGCCCACATAGTCGCCGAACTCGACGAGGTCTCTTTTACTGCGGTCCACGCACACCCGCGTGCCGGCGCGCACGCCGGAGGCCTCGAGATCCTCGGGTGTTCGCCCCGTGAAGACGTAGACGTGCTGCCAATCCAGCGCGCGATCGCCCTTGTCGGGTTTGGTCTCCCAGATCCGCGGGCTCTCCTTGGTGGTGTGCTCGGAACCCTGCGTGAGCACACCGGTCAGCGTCTGATGATCGCCGAGCACGGCGACCGGGCCGAATCCGAAATTGCCCGGATACATCGTGCCGAGTTGGGTCATGTGCAGCGAACCATCGGATTCCACTCGTTTGACCAGCATGGACAGCTCATCCATGTGGGCCATCACCCGTGTTGCCGACCCACCGGAAATCGAGCTCGTTCGCTGGCGATGGCCGGACGAGTCCGTGGTGCTCGCTTCGGCGCCGATGTAGCCGACCAGGTTGCCCGCGTCGTCGGTCCACATGTCGTCGACCAGGGGTTCTAGTTCGCGGGCACATATCGCTCGCACCGCGTCCTCTTGGCCGCCCGGCCCATACGTCCACAGCAGTTCTTGCAAGAGATTTTCGGTCGAATCAAGGTCGCGCTGCCCCATCGGATCCTCTCCCGTCTTTGCTAACCGTAGCGATCGCCTTCGCGGCCGCGCTGGCGTGGTTTGCGGGCCTGTCAGAAGTGGTAGCCGCAGTGCTGATGTTGCGCGATGCTGAATGCACCGGCTCGACAACGCCGAAGGTGGAGGGATCGCAGTGAACGAAGAGCAACGCAACGAGATGGCGTCACGCCGTGGCTTCATTGCCGCGCTGGATCAAAGCGGTGGCAGCACCCCCAAAGCGCTGAAGCTCTATGGAATTCCCGAGCACGCGTACGGCAACGAGGGGCAGATGTTCGACCTCATCCACGAGGCGCGCGCGCGGCTGATCGACAGTCCCAGCTTCACCGGCGACAAGATCCTGGCAACCATTCTTTTTGAGCAGACGATGGATCGCACTATCAACGGCGAGGACACCGTCGCGTTTCTGTGGAAGCAGAAACACATCGTGCCGTTCGTCAAGGTCGACCAGGGGCTCGCCGATGTGCAGTACGGCGTCCAGCTCATGAAGCCGATGACGAAACTCGATTCGCTGCTCGAGCGTGCCGTCGAAAAGGGCGTCTTCGGCACCAAGATGCGCTCGTTCATCCAGGAGCCGAACGACGGCGGGATCAGAGCGATCGTCGACCAGCAGTTCGAGGCCGCCGAGGCGATCGCGCCGCACGGACTCATGCCGATCATCGAACCCGAGGTCAGCATTAAATGCCCCGATAAGCCGGCCGCGGATCGGCTGTTGGTAAACGCGGTGCAGGCGAAGCTCGATGAGCTTCCTAATGACCGGCAGGTCATGCTCAAGCTGACGTTGCCTGACGAGCAAGACCTCTATGCGCCCCTCATCGACCATCCCAGAGTGCTGCGGGTGGTCGCCCTGTCCGGCGGCTACAGCCTGGCGCAGAGCGCCGCGACCCTGGCCCGCAACCACGGGCTGATAGCGAGCTTCTCGCGGGCCCTGACCGAGGGCCTCACCGTCGACCAGACCGATGCCGAATTCGACCAGAAGCTCAAGTCGAACATCGACGAAATCTACGCCGCGTCGGTCACCTGACTGCTCGTAGCTCGCCGTCGACACCAATCCTTCGATACTGAGTAGTATCTACTAGATACCGAAGGGTATGCTTTCGCCCATGTCGCCCGTCAAGCCGCCGCGGACCCGCCCTACCCGCGGCGAAGTGCGGGACCGGATCCTGGACGCCGCCGCCACGGTCTTCGCCGCCCACGGGTTCGCCGGTGCCACCATCGATGCGATCGGTCAGGCCGCGGGCTTCACCAAAGGCGCGGTCTACTCGAACTTCGAATCCAAAGACGAACTGTTTCTGGCCCTGCTCGACCGCGAATTTGAGCTTCGTGGCGCGCAGATCGCGACAGCGCTGGAAAGCGGTAGCGACACCGCCGCGGCGGCGCGGGCGTTGAGCCGGTCGGTGCTCGATGGGGTTCACGCCAATGCCGAGTACTACACCTTGTTCGCCGAGTACTGGCTACGCGCCGTGCGTGACCCAGAGCTGCGTGAGCGCCTGATCGCGCGACGCCGTGCGGCGGCCGCTGACCAGGCACACCACATCGCCGAAACGACCGCCACCGTACCGTCCGGCCCGCAGTTGGCCGACCTCGCTCAGCTCGTGGTCACCATCAACTTGGGGATCGCGATGGAGGAAATCCTCCGCCCGGGAACCATCGACGCGGACCTGCTGGCGCATCTGATCAACGTCCTCCTGGAACCTGTTGCGGTTCAACGCGATTAGACATTTCGAAAAGAGCAAGAGATGGACACACAAGACGACAACGACGTGCCTGCGCTGATCACGGCAACCGGACTTGGCGTGGACGGCGAGCACGGGCCGCTGTTCTCCGATATCGACGTGGCGCTTACGGCGGGCTTTCACGCCATTCAGATGCCTGGTGGACCAGGACAGACCACCCTGTTGCTGACACTGGCGGGCCGCTTCAAAGCCGCCCACGGCACCCTGACGGTCCTCGGCGATACCAAACCGCGCGCAATCCGCCGACACTGCGCGATCGCGGCCTTTCCCGACATCGACGAGCTCGAGGAATCGGTGACGGTACAGACCGTGCTCGCCGAGCAGCGGCGCTGGCTGGCACCGTGGTATTCGCCGGTGCCTCGCCAGGCCGGCCGGACCGAGCTGACCGAGGTGTTCGGCGAGACTCCTGCGCCGTCTCCCGAGACCTACATCGTCGAATTGTCGGATCTGGAGTTGTTCTTGCTCCGGATCACTCTCGCGACAATGTCGAACCGGCCGATTCTGGTGGTCGGCGACCTGGAGCAGGTACGCGACAACTCCCGCCGTGCGATCGCGGTGGACCGGCTGGGTGCGCTCGCGACGCAGCGCACCGTCGTTGTCGGAGTGACCAATCCACTCGGTGCCGACGCACCGGACCACCAACTACACGATCACCGCATCCTGACCGGGAGGGACTGACGATGCTGGCTGGACTTGCATTCGGCTCGGAAATCAAACGTTTCGGCCGCAGCCGACTGACCCGGGCAGCAATCGTCGTGCTGATGCTGTTGCCACTGGTGTACGGCGCGCTGTACCTGTGGGCGTTTTGGGATCCATTCGGCCACGTCAACAAAATGCCTGTCGCACTGGTCAACTCCGACCGCGGCGCGGTGGTGTCCGGGCAGCGGTTCAACGCCGGCGCCGAGATCGCCAAGAGCCTGACCGCCGACCGCAGCCTCGACTGGCACGTGGTGAGCCCCGAGGACGCGCACCGCGGAGTCGAACACGGCAAGTACTACTTCATGCTCGAGTTGCCACCGGATTTCAGCGCGGCGATCGCATCGCCGGTGACCGGACAGCCGAAAAAGGCCAACCTGATCGCCGTGTACAACGACGCCAACAACTACATCTCGACGAGCATCGGCCGCACCGCGATCGGCCAGGTACTCAACGCAGTCTCGTCCCGGATCTCCGGGCAGGCGGTCAATCAGATGCTGTCCGTGGTGGTTTCGTCGGGATCCGGCATCAAGCAGGCCGCCGAAGGGGCCGGCCAACTCGCCGACGGCACCAGTCAGCTGGCGGCCGGTCTGGACACCGCCCGGTCCGGCTCGGCGACGCTTGCCACCGGCGCGCAGCAGCTGTCCGACGGGATCAATTCGTCCACCGAGCCGCTGCTGGCGGTGACCAAAGCACTGTCCCTGATCGGCGGCAACACCGACCAACTGCAACAGGGGGCGACCGCGCTACAGCAGGCCAATGATCAGATCGGCGGCATCGCCACGGCTCAGGACAATGCCGCCGGTGCACTTTCGTCGGTGATCGACCAGCTGTCCGCGAGACAGGATCCGTTGGCGAACACGCTGCGCGGTGTGCAGGATCAGCTCCGAGCACATCAGTTCACGCCTCAAATCCGGCAACGCCTCACCGATGCGCAAAACGCCGCGATCGCCATGACGTCGGGGCTGCGGGCACCGGGCAGCCCACTGGGGTCGGCCCTCGACCAAGTCGGTAGCAAAGGCCAGGAGCTGACGAACAAACTCACCCAACTGCGCGACGGTGCCACGCAAGTCGCCGCGGGTAACACCCAGTTGGCAAGCGGGATAGCCAAACTCGACGACGGCGCACAGCAGCTCAAATCCGGTTCGGCCGAGCTGGCGACCAAACTCCGCGACGGAGCCAGCCAGGTGCCCAACTGGACAACGCAACAGAAGGATGCGGTCGCCGACACCATCGGCGGGCCAGTACAACTCGAGACCTCACATGAGAATGCCGCCCCCAACTTCGGTACCGGCATGGCGCCGTTCTTCGTCACCCTGGCCCTGTTCTTCGGCGCGCTGGTGCTGTGGATGGTACTGCGGCCCTTGCAGAGTCGCGCGATCGCCGCGGAGGTGCTCGCCATCCGCGTGGTGTTGGCCAGCTATCTGCCCGCGGCGGTGATCGCGATGTTCCAGGCGGTCATCCTGTACTGCGTGGTGCGGTTCGCCCTCGGGATGCACGTGGTGCACCCCGTCTCGATGCTGGCATTCATGATCCTCATCGCCTGTGCGTTCGTAGCTGCGACGCAGGCGATCAATGCGCTCGTCGGCCCGGCGGTGGGCCGAGTCTTGATCATGGCCTTGCTCATGCTTCAACTGGTCAGCGCGGGCGGGATGTACCCGGTGGAAACCACATCAAAGCCGTTCCAGGTCCTGCACCGCTTCGACCCGATGACCTATGGCGTCAACGGGCTGCGCCAGCTCATACTGGGTGGGATCGACGGCCGCCTATGGCAGGCGGTTATCGTGATGTTCGCGATATCGGCTGTCGCGCTGGCTATCTCGTGCCTGTCGGCACGGCGGGATCAACTCTGGAATCTCAACAGGCTGATACCGGCGATCAAAATGTGACGCCATCGGTGCGATCCTGCCTCGCGGGGATCGGCAGTCGGGCACTTTCATCGAGGTCGACGTCGAGGGCATTGAGCATCAGCGCCAGCCCGGCGTAGCGGTTGATCACCATCAGCACCTCGACGGTGGCCTCCGAGCCGAGTTCCTGGTGCACGCCATCGAAGGTCCCGGCCGAAACGGTCCGCGTGGTCAGCAACTCCGATGTCAACTGCAGCACCGCGTGCTCGGCCGCATTGAAAGAACTTGTTCCCCAGTCGGATTCGCACAGGACCGCGCCGATCTCGTCGCTGTCCACACCAGCGGTGCGGGCCACGTCGCGGTGCTGACCAAGCTCATAGGGGCAGTCCATCAGATAGGCCGTGCGCAGCACGACGAGTTCACGCAGCCTGGTCGGCAGTACCGGGCTGGTCAGCGCGGCGTTCCCGGCCAACATCCAGCCGGTGAACACCTTCTCGGCATTTGCCAATGCCCGGTAGACGTTGAGATTGCCACGTGCTCTTGTCAATTCGCGGGCCTGCGGCGTCATCTCTTCCGGTTCACGGTAGGCGATCCGGGTCATTGGGTTTGTCCTCCTCGGGCCTGGAATCTGGCGTCGGTGTCGGCATCGAGGTCAACTGCGTTGAGCACCAAGGCCAGCCCGTAGTAACAACTGACGATCATCAGCAACTCGGTCAGTCCCCCGTCACCCAATTCGGCACGGGCGGTGGCGAATGAGTCATCGCTGAGACGGTGCGTGCTGCACAATTCGGTGACCACGTCCAATACCAGGCGCTCGGTGCGGCTGAAGCCGGCCGCGTCGAGGTCTTCGGTCTCGACGATCGCACTGATCTGCTGTTCGGTCAGGCCGGCCTCACGGCCGATCTCGATGTGCTGGCCGAGTTCGTAGCGTGAGTTCTGCAGTCGGGCCACCCGCAGGATGACCACTTCCCGCATCCTCAGACTGTAGGTGGGGCTGTCGAACAACTCGTCGACCATCTGCGACCAGCCGACGAACACGTTGGGGGCGTTGGCGAGTAGTCGGAACGCGTTGAGTGCACCGCGGCGTGCCATGAAATCGCGGATGGGTTCGGGTTGTTGTTCGACTCCGGCGAGCGGTATCCGTGACATTGGCTTCGTCCCTTTGCTATTCGGTGTCGGCGGCGAGGGTGAAGGTCCAGTCCAGAGTTACGAAGGGCTCCTCGACCGTCGTGCCGTCTGGGGCAACCCCGGGCTCGTGGCGCACGTAATCCGCCTGCAGCGATTCCACGTCCGCGAAGACCGCGTCGCGGCCGATGTACGGATCGTCTCGGTAGAACAGTTGGGTGATCAGCGGTTGGTAGCCGTCCGCGCGGAACCAGAAGTGCACATGCTGCGGGCGCATGACGGATCGGTTTGCGGCACGCATGATTTCCCCGCACGGGCCGTCGGTGGGCGCCGGGTAGTAGTGGGGCGTGACGGATCGGTACCAGAACCGTCCGTCGTCATCAGTGGTCAGCAGTGCCCGCATGGCGAACTCGTCGTGCAGCTTCTCGGCCTGCTGAACGTCATAGAAGCCATCACCATCGCTATGCCAGGTGTCCACATGGGCGCCGGCAACCGGCCTGCCCCGCTCGTCGACGACCCGACCGGTGACGAACATCGGCGTACCCGCCACGCCGTCGGAGATGTCGTCCCCATTGTTGGCCGTCGGACGGCCCTGGACGTAAAACGGGCCGAGCAAAGCCGAGGCGGTGACCGATGACCCGCTGCGCTGGTTGATCCCGTCCACCAGCATGCTGAACCCTAGAATGTCAGATAGCAACATCACCTCCTGACGCGTAGGGGTCGATATCTTGCCGACTCGTTCCAGGAAATCCATTGCGGTGAACCATTCCTCACCGGTCAGCTGCACCTCACGCGCGAAGTCATGCAGATGCTGCACCAGGCAGACGAGCACTTGCCGGAAGCGATCATCGGTCGCGCCGTCGAAGGTCCGCTGGACGGCCCCGGTGATCGTGTGTTCGTTCAAGTCGGATGACAATGCCTTTCCTTTCTGTGCGATCGGAGCATCAGGGCCGGATCACAACCCGGCCGACAGTGTGGTCGGCGACGGCCCGGTACGCGGCACTGGCGTCGTCGAGCGAGTAGCTGCCGGCAATGGGCAGCGGTCGGAACGCGCCGGATTCGAAGAACGGTGCCATCTGCGCGAGCCGTCGCGCCGAGTCGGTGACGCTCAGGCGTCCGCTGTCCGTACCGAGAATGCGGGTTTCGTTGTGATACAGGTCGCGCAGGTTGATTTCTACGTTAGGCGAGCCGACGGCGCTGATCACGACCAGCCGGCCCCGGTGGGTCAGCGCGGACAGGGCCGACGGCGTGGTCACACCGCCCACCGCGTCGTACACCACGTCAGCGCCCTCGCCGTCAGTCAGCTCTGTGATCGCTGCGCCAACGTCGGCGACCGGGTCGAAGGTGATGAAGTGATCGATGACCGCCGCTGCGGGAGTGTCAGACCCGGGTGGGCGCCGGTCTACGCCAATCACGTTGGCGCCGAGCGCATGAGCGATTTGTGCCACTGCGCCTCCCACACCACCGGATACGCCGAACACAGCTACGGTTTCACCGGCCGCCAGCTGCGCGGTTTCCACCGTCCCGTACCACGCCACGACGAAGTTGACGCCGACGGTGGAGGCTTCGTCGAAGCTGAATCGTTCGGGTTTGCGTACCAGAGCTTCCAGTGGCACCGACATCAACTCCGCGTGCGAACCGTCGCGGGTGAACCCGACGTCTCCCCCGGTGCCCCAGACCGGGGTTCCTTCCCACTCCGCTGGGCCGCTGACCACCACGCCGGCGAAATCACGCCCGGGCGTGCGCGGCAGCACTGTCCAATCCATCGCCCCGGCAACGTTTTTCACGTCGGACGGGTTGACTGATGCGGCGTCCACTCGAATCACCGCTTCTCGTGCCGTCCCGGTGGGATCCGGTACATCCGCCACGTGCAAAACGTTCGGGTCGCCAAACTCGGTGAAACGCAGAGCCCGCATGCGCCCGTCCTCCCTGTGAACCCGCAGTCAACGCACTCGCCGACACCCTGATGCGTCACGTCGACTGACGCACAAGGACTTACCGAGCTTTGCCGGTAGCCGAAGCGGGCGTCTCGATACCTCTGGCAGTCCGGCGCGCCGCGCCCCACAGCCCAGTCCCGACACCGATGGCGGCGCCGCCCATGCCAATCAGTTGTTGTGAGCGCTTCATCTGATGATGGACGCTCATTCCGCCGAGCAGGTCGGCAGCGTCCGCACCGGCGGAGGCCAGGAACCATCCGCGGGTGTTTTTGCCGCGCAACGCCGCAACTGCCAGCAGCCCACCGATCAACGCGTCGCGATATCCCATCGACCGCAGCAGGAGTTGCGCGGTCGGCGTGGGCTGCTCCGGATCGCCCCACAGCCGGTTCGCCCGCAGCGGATCGACGAGGAACGAGATGCCCGAGGTAAGTCGGATGCTGCCTGCCGCCAGCGCCAAACGGTCGATAGTCATGGGTTCACAGCTTAGATGGTTCGACGAGCGTCGAGTCGTTGAGCGATACCGCGGAAAATTTCCCACCATGTCGACGTTCGTGCCGCGCAACCGGATGCCACAATTCATCGAGCCAACGAGGAAGTGAGACCATGATCGAAGTATCCCCACCGGCCTCAGCACCGAGATTCGAACCCGACGAGGGCTGGGTGCCGGCCGATGAGCGGCGGCTCGGTCTGGATCGGCGTACGCTACGCCCGACGCTGGCGGTGTTCGCGCTGGTCTTCATCATGTCGGTGGTGTTGCCGGTCATCAATGCAACCGTGCCCTATCACGACATCGTCAGAGCCGGCGATGTCGTTGAGCTCGAGGGCCAGGTGACGTTCATCCCGGAAGCCGGCTGGGGCATCACTTCCGGTGTTCGGGCCGGGCACGGCCCGATATCCGGCCAATACCCCGCGAAGGCGACTGTCGAAGACGGGGCGCTGAAGTTCACCGTCCGCACCGGATCGTTCCACGGCGACGCCGATCAACTGCTCGATCAGATCGAGGCGACCTCCGACGCGCTCAACCAAGGCCGCGGCGTCCACATCACCGGCGCCCCCGCCAACATCGTCACCACTCAGGGCAAACAGGGCGCGACAGTTCGAGTCACCGGGCCGCACACCGCGGGCCTGATTGCCGCGTTCGTATTCAACGGACGCGGAGTCGAAGCGGTGGCGACCGGACCGACCGACGCCGGTTCCGAACCGAGCGCCGCGGTGCTGCGGATGATCGGCAGCATCAGCGAATCCGGGCAGGAAAAGCAATGACGACGACACTCACCGAACTCGATCGTGCCCGCGAGGTCGCCCTCGACCTTTCCGGCTGGGGCAGGCGGTTCGTCTTTTATCAGCCGCGCAACTTTGCATTCTGGGGATATCTGGCACTGGTCGGGATCGGCGTTCTCACGTTCTTTTCCACACTGGCCCGCGAATACAACGCCTACGGCGAGGCGATCGGGCTGGCGGTCACGTCATTCGCCATCTACGCCGCTCTGTTCTGGTGGTTCACCGACCGCATCGACCACTACGCCAAACTGCCGCACAAGCTGATGGCCGTCGCGTTCCTGTGGGGCGGGTTCGCGGCCACCGGCACGATGGCCGCCAATGCCAACGACGCGATCCTCGCCCTGTACGCAAAGACCTTCGGTCAGGTCTGGGCGCTGAACTGGGGGGCCGGGCTCGCCGCCCCGTTCACCGAAGAACTGGCCAAAGGATCGGGACTGCTGTTGCTCATCGCGTTGGCGCGACGGCACATCCGGACTGCGTTCGACGGGTTCATCCTTGGCGCGTTCATCGGCCTGGGCTTTCAGATTGTCGAGGACATCACCTATGCCATGACGTCGGCCGGAACCCAGTTCGGCGCCAACCAGATTGGGGCATCGGTGGGGACCATCGTTCTTCGGATGGTCAGTGGGGTGGCCGCTCACATCCTCTACAGCGCAATCTTCTGCGCCGGCGTCGTCTACCTTTTCGGCCGGCCGGCTGAGCCGCGCAAGATCGGTCGGGGCCTGCTTCTCATCGCGATACCGATGCTGTTGCACGGGACCTGGGACTCGGTGGCCACCACCGCCGGCCCCAACGTGCTAGCGCTGATCGGACTGCTGGTCGGGACCGTCGTCATCGCGCTGATCATCGTTGCGCGGGTTTACAAGTTGACCGTATCCAGGGAACGCGACTTCGTCCGCGACGTGATGGCTCCCGAACAGGCCCGTGACGTCATCACTCCGGTCGAACTGGACGCGATGGCCGGTAACCGTAAGGCCCGCAAGGCTTACCGTAAAGCCGGCCGCAGTCGTCACGAACGCAGGCGCGCACGCTACATTCTCAATGCCGCCTACGCGCTCGCCGACGAACTAGCCACAGCGCGTGGCACCGACACCGACCGGGTGCGCTTCGCCCGCTCGGAGGTCGCCCGGATCCGCGCCGGCGTACCGTCGCCGTGGTGAATCAGTTTACCCGCGGAGATTCTTCGGGAGTCCACGCCAAGGGCTGGCCGGGCTGGCCGGGAAACAGGAAATCGATGAAAGCCGCCGCGGTGGGCTGTGGCTCATGATTGGCCAGACCCGGTCGCTCGTTGGCTTCGATGAAGGCGTAGTCCTCGCCGGTGATGTCGGGAACAAGGAGGTCGATCCCGGTCACCGGTATGCCGATCGCCTCGGCGGCGGCCACCGCGACCTTGCACAACTCTGAATTCACCTCGGGCGTGACGTCGTGAATGGTGCCGCCCTGATGCAGGTTGGCGGTATGGCGGACGCGTAGCCGATTTCCTTGCGGGAGAATATTATCCAGTTGCCAACCGGCTTCGACGACAGTCGCCTCGGTGAGCTCGTCGAGCGGGATACGGGACTCACCGCCGGTAGCCGCAGAGCGCCGACGGCTCTCCGCGATAATCAAATCCCGCACCGAGTGCTCGCCGGTTCCGATGATCTCGGGCGGCATCCGCAGGGCCGCGGCGACCACCTGCCCGTTGATAACCACCAGTCGAAGGTCGTCGCCATTCACCCGCTGCTCGATGAGCACCTCGGGGAACTCCGCCCGGGCGCGCGCCACCGCGGCCGACAGCTCGTCGCGACCGTCGTCGACGGTGATGCCCACCGTGATGCCTTTGCCCTGCTCGCCCCGCGTGGGTTTGACCACCACCTCCCCCACCTCGTCGAGGAACTCGTAGTCGCCTTCGTCGGAAGTGGCCAACCGGGCCCGCGGGACGGTGATTCCCGCATCCGAGACCAGTCGCCGTGTCAACCTTTTGTCGTCGCAACGGCACATCGCAATTGCCGAGGTGAACTCCGACAGGGATTCACGGGTGATCACGCTTCGACCACCGTGGCTGAGCCGCATCTCACCGGTCTCGGCATCGAGGACCTCGACCCAGATCCCCCGGCGCAACGCTTCGTCGGCGATGATCCGCGCGTAGGGATTGAGGTCGTCGACGGTCTCCGGCGGCGGGCTGAACAACGGCTCATTGATCGCGTTCTTCCGCTTGATCGCCAGCACCGGCACGCGGCGGAAACCCAACTTGTCGTACAGCCGAATAGCCGCCGCATTGTCATGGGCAACGGACAAGTCCATGTAGGCGCGGCCCAGGGTTCTGAAGTGCGAGGCCAACTTTCGGGTCAGCGCGATGCCGACACCCGGTATCCCGGCCGCGGGATCGACGGCCAGCGTCCATAAGCTCGAACCCTCTTCGGGATCGGAGAAGAGCAGTTCGTGGTCGACGCCGGTCACCGTTCCCACCACAGCGCCGTCGTCCTCGCGCACCGCGAGCAGGTAGGTGACGGCGCGCTCATTCTGGTGGTTGTCCCAAATCACCTCGACCGGTGCCGGGACCATTCCGCACCGGACGTAGACGCGGTTCATGAGATCTGCATCAGCAGCGTCGTTGAGTGTGCGCACCGTGACACCGACCGGCGACGGCGTCGGCTCTTCCCCGGGAGGCGGATCGGTGAAGCGCAGCCGGTAAGTATGGCTGGGGTCGATGAAGAGCTCCGACGGCGCTCCGGCAACCACGACGTGGGATTCGCGCGCGTAGATGCAGATGTCGCGGCGCCCGGGCGCCTCGCGTCGAAGCGCCTCTGCCAGAGTGTCGGGATCGGCGAAGGTCTGGCCGAAAATCAGCCTGCCCCAGCCTAATTCAAGCTCGACGTCCTTGGCCATCGCGTCCACCAAATCCGGCGGCGACGCGTCGTGCAGGCCGAGCGTGATCGCCTCGGTATGGTCCCCTGAAGGACCGGTGGCGGTCATGCCGCCGGTCCGGTCACACCATGGCGTTGCAACCAGAGCTCGAGCAGCGCGATCTGCCAGAGTTCATTCCCGCGGAGCGGGGTCAGCCGGCCATTGGGGTCGGCCAACAGCGCGTCCACCGCGGCGGTGTCGAACAGCCCGCGCTCTTTGGCGACCGGTGCGTAGAGCGCATCGCGGACCATGTCGAGGTATGGCCCCTCGAGGTGGGTCAGCGCGGGGACGGGGAAGTAGCCTTTGGGACGATCGATCACCTCGGACGGAATGACCCGTCGCGCAGCCTCTTTGAGAACACCCTTGCCGCCGTGCGCGACCTTCAGCTCTGGGGGGCAGGTGGCCGCGAGCTCGACCAGTTCGTGGTCGAGGAAAGGAACCCGCCCTTCCAACCCCCACGCCATGGTCATGTTGTCGACCCGCTTGACCGGATCGTCGACCAACATCACCATCGTGTCGAGCCGCAGTGCCCGGTCGATGCCGGTTTCGGCGCCGGCGTGGGCGAAGTGCTCGGTGACGAAACGCTCGCTTGGATCTCCCGGCGCGACGTTGCCCGCCGCGAGAAGGGCGGCCAGGCCGGCCTCGTCACGGTCGAAAAAGGCAGTCCGGTATTCGGCGACCGAGCCCTCGACAGTGGCGGCGGCCGGTGCCCCCATCGGCGGATACCAGTGGTAGCCCGCAAACACCTCGTCGGCGCCCTGTCCCGATTGCACGACCTTTACATGTCGGGCGACTTCCTGGCTGAGCAGATAAAAGGCCACACAGTCGTGGCTGACCATCGGTTCGCTCATGGCCCCGATCGCGCCGTCCAGCGCGGGCAGCATGCGCTCGGTGCCGATACGAATCTGGTGATGATCAGTGTCGAACCGTTTGGCCACGATGTCGGAGTACTGGAATTCGTCACCTCGGACGTCGCCGACCGACTCGAAGCCGATGGAGAACGTCGACAGCCCGTGCTGACCGGCTTCGGCGAGCAGGCCGACGATCAAGCTGGAATCCACCCCGCCGGAAAGCAGGCATCCGACCGGAACGTCCGCGACGAGTCGACGCTCCACGGCGGTCCGCAGCGAGGACAGCACGGCGTCTTCCCAGTCGCGCTCGGACCAGTCGGCACGATCCGCGTGCCGGCTGAAGTCCGGCGTCCAGTAGGTGGTGGCGACGCGGCGGCCGTCGGGCTCGATGGCGAGCAGCGATGCCGGCGGGATTTTGCGCACGCCGCGCAGGATGGTGGCCGGCGCGGGCACGACGGAGTGGAACATCATGTAGTGGTGCAGCGCGACGTGATCGATGCGCGTGTCCACGCCGCCCCCGGCCAGCAGCGCCGGCAGCGTCGAGGCGAACCTGACTCGATGACTGTCCTCGGTCACGTACAGCGGCTTGATGCCGAGTCGGTCGCGGCCGAGCAGCACCCGACCGCTGTCGCGCTCGACAATGGCGAATGCGAACATGCCTTTGAAGTGGCTGACAAAGTCATCGCCCCAGCGGTGGTAGGCCTTGAGTAGAACCTCGCTGTCGCTGTGTGAGAAAAACCGGTAGCCGTAACCCTGGAGCTCGCTGCGGAGCTCCTTGTAGTTGTAGATGCAGCCGTTCCAGGCGATCGTCAGCCCCAGGTCGGAGTCGACCATCGGCTGAGCGCCGGCCTCGGTCAAGTCAATGATTTTGAGACGACGGTGACCCAAGGCGACTCGACCTTGTGACCAAACGCCCGAGCTATCCGGCCCTCGCGGCGTCATCACGGCGGCCATCGCCGCCACCGCTGCTACATCGGGCGCTCGGCCGTCGAGTCGCACCTCACCGGTGGCTCCACACACCTGAACAACCCTACAGACGTCGATTCCGACGTGCGCGCCGCTGACCCGGCGGCGCACTGCAGATGAGTCTTGAACTGTCCGTTCGTTCCACCTCGGGGGCTCACTTTCAGTCGATCTCGTTGTCTTGACCACAGCACCGCGGAAGCCGTTGCAGTTTGTCGGCGTCCTCGTTGTCCACCTGAAGGTAACGGCGGCCATCGGCGGCGGTCCCAACGCTGATGGCCGGCCCGTCACCGCTGACGCTGTCCGGTTCCATCCGCAACTGCAGTTCACCGGACTCGGCGTAGAGCATGGCGTCGTCGTTAGACAGCTTCCACGGCTGACCGTCGGTGGGCCAGCGACCGCCGACGAGCCGGACCTCGGTGCGGTCAGCTTCCTCGTTGTCGGTCGTCACGCAACCGATCCACAACTTGGCCGGCAGCGGACGGAAGTACACCGCGAGGCGCTGCCGGTTGAAATCCACGTCGACCGGTATGCCAATCGGGGGCAACGATGTGCCTTCCGGATGATCATTCAGCGACTGTTTGACTTGCCGCGATCCGAGCCCGACACCAAACCAGTCGATGGTCAGCACGGTGGTGAGGTACTGCACGATCGCCAGGGTCAGCAGACCGCCGGCGCCGGCAGCCCCCACTCCGGCCGCTCCCGCGGCCCACGTCACCGGCAACGCAAGCAATCCGACGGTAGCCGCAGCGCCGGCGGCCGCGGCCACCTTGCCGGGCACCGTCAGGCTGAAGTCCGGATTGACCTCCGCCTCGGGCGGATTCTGAGTCGGTCGCACGCCGACGGTTTTGGGGAGGTTCTCGAGCCGATCGCGGACTCGTTTGACTTCCGCTTCGTAGTCCTGGTTGCTCAACTGGCCGGCACGTTTCCGGTCGCCGGCGGCCTTCAACGCCTGCTCGAGACTCTCGATGGTTTCCAGGTCGGCTCGTCGGGCCTCCTGCGCATCCGGATCACGCGGGATGTCATCGAGGCCCATCTCGTAGGTGACCTTGAAGGTCGCGTTGAAGTCGTAGAGCGTGGTTTCGGCGCTGACGGTGCCGTCGACGACCAACCGGCCGTCCTGGGTGCGGGGCACGATGTCGGCGTCAAGAGCCTGCAGGCAGCGGTCCTGCCCGCCGATCGTGATGGTCTTCGGACCTGCCAGCAGGCACGGCACGTCGGCGTCGAAATCGCTGTAGTCGAGATCGAAGGTGTTCATCACCGTGTCACGGACCTGGCGAAGAATGCTCCAGCCGGTGACAGCCAATCCGGTTCTCTCATCAGGGTTTTCGGCGAGGATCGATGCAGGCAGTTCTTCTCCGAGCGGCAATGCGCGCAGTGTTTGCAGCTGGACCACCATGGATTCGTGCGCGACCCCGCCGACGTCGAAGCGTTGCACGACGGCGTCGAGCACCTTCACCGCGCTGTCGTCCTGCGATTCGGGGTCGACGTCCATCGCAGCGGGCAGCAGGTCCATCACCCCGTCGACGCCCATCTCGGCGAGTTTGGGACGGACAGCGTCGGAGATCTGGGTGGCCAGCGAATCGAGCACTCTGATTCTGGCTTGGTCGTCGGAGAGCCTGGGGTGTTGCAGCTTTTCCAGGTTCACCAGCAGCTCTCCGGCGATGCTGTGGGTGATCCAGTACGCCTCTGCGTAGTCGAGTTCCCAGCTGATGCGGGGGTCTTGACCGGTCAAAGCGATGCTGCCGTCGGAGCGCCGATCGATGTGCGCGCCGAACAAGCGCGGTCCGTAGTCTCCACTCAGCGAGTTGGCAAGCAGCACAGGGGAATCCTGCGTGGTGAAGTCAAGCGCGATCGTCTGCTTGCCTCGCTCGGTTTGCCGCGGCTCGAGCTGGTCATGAATCGTCAACCGTCCGAACAGCGGGATCTCGTTGTATGGGATTTCGCGCGACTCCTCGGCGCGCGGACCCTCAGGGATCGTGATCGTCGTCGGCGGCAATGACACCAGCGGGATACAGGTCACCGAATCGATGACGATCTTCGAATCGAAGATGGTCAGATCGATCGCGAAATGCCTTAGCGGGTCGTGGGATTCATCTTCGTCAACCTCCTGCCACAGCCGCTGCTGTGCATCGAAGACGAACCAGACGCGGTCCAGCGTGAGGTCGAGGGTGGCTGTCGCGGAGTAGCCGGGGCCGTCGACGGACTTCGTGTACTTGTCGCCACCGAACATTTCGACGGTCTGATCCTGGACGCGTTCGCGATGGATCTCGATGATCGTGTCGGGGCGACGCATGCCGATCCTGTACCCAGAACGCACCGTCTTGGAACAGGCCGGTCAACGGAGTCAGCTCTGGGGGCCTGCGATGGACCACTGCGTCCGCAATAGGAAGCGCGGACACTTGATATCGATTAGCCCGTCCCGTACATTTCGAGAATTCCCTTGCGTGCCGCCTCATAGTATTTCCCAATGCGGTCACGCACCCATTCCAATGGATTCGCGTAATCCTCATATTCGGCTCTAGATAATTCTGCCAGTTCGTCCAGCGGAAGATCAGGTCGTGTCGAAAATCGGCTAAGAAACTGCCACTTCTTTGCCCGTAGACCAAACTCATTGGGAGCGTTTACCGGCGCAATCATGCAATTTACTTCGCCCTCGCGAGATGAGTCGTAGACCTGAATTTTGCAATCATCCGAACGGTAGAACACGATGTGCTGAGGTCGTCCGCCCTTATCGGGAGTATTGTCGACCTCATCGAGTACTAAGCCGAACCCTTCCAACAACGGTCCGACGATTATTTGGACATCTGCAGAGAATTCAGCCGTCATGGTTATCTCTTTCCGACAAAAGATGCTGGCATGAGCGACCGTCACAGAGGTTCGCCGATATTGGGAAGCAAGGAAATATCCTCGGGTTGTCCGTTACGGAAGAGAGCAGCAAGTTCGTGTACGCGCCGTTTTGCCCACCGAACGTCAAAGCGACTCAGAACCTGATATTCGTACTTGAAGCGTTCTGCGCGATCCCCAACCAATTTGGCCGCGTTACGCGTGACGATGCCCTCGCAGTACCAATATAGGAGGTCATCAAGACTGCCTGCTTGATCGAAGCCGAGCTTTCCTCGCTCGTAGAAAGTGAAATGATATACGCCATCCTCGGCAACATAGATATTGAGGCCATCGGTTGTTCGAAGGCCCACCTGCATAGGAGGTACACCCAACTCATTTGACAGTCGATTTATCTCGCTCTGCAGTCTACCAGATTTATCGCCCGAGACGCGGTCCGTATTCGTCAAGAATTCCCCTATCTACCAGTTCTTTTACATTCACTTTCACGCCGTCGGGGCCCACAATCATGTACTGAAGCGAGCCCGGCGAAAGCGTCTGGCCGTACCAGGGTTCAACCGGCCCTTCTACAATTTGCCATCCCGGAGGCAGTGGCTTTCCGGTTACCATGTATCGGTTGTAATCTCCTTCCATCGATTCCGGCGGTAGCGCTCGATCTGCAAAAGGTGTGCCGTCGGGTGCAAGATAGCGGCCGTACTCAGAACCGAACCGGTCGATGAGCGTGCCCGCAGGCAGATGCGCTGGCTGGGGGTCATACGCCGGCGGGAACCCGTCATTTCCAGGCCAAACGCGCGTCTCGAGGGTGCCAAAATGGGACGCAAAGTCATCCCATGGCATTCCGCCTAATGGATCCCAGCCGTGCATTACGGCTAGCGGTGCGCCGCCCGGGGTGACGGTTTCTGCGGGGAGCCCTGCTTTAACAGCGGCTCCCTCGCCGCCGAACATCAGTGCCGGCAGCGTGAAGGCACCGTCGGCGCCTTTCTCACCCAGGTAATAGGGCAGGCTCGGTGAGTCGAGGGCGTGTTGCACTTCCCCAATCGCGGCGCCTATTGGATTCTGGGCAGTCTCCACGGTGCCCTTAAGCATCTGCTCCCACGACTGCAAGACGCCTGGCGCGCCCGGGCCTCCCTGCCCGATGAGGTTCTTGATGCCCTGCTCGGTGGCAAACCACCGGTCACCGAACCCTTCGCCGAATCCCGGTGGCGGCGGGGGCGGCGGCTCCGGCGGGACGTAATTCGGCATCCCGTTGTCCATCCACTGCTGAGTGCGAGCGACGACATCATCCAGCCTTGCCTCGATCTGATCCGGCGGCATCCCGTCTCTGATCATCGTTTGGCGGGCCATCGCTTTGAAGCTCTCCACTTCCGCGGGCTTAAGCCGAGGCGGCGGAGCGGCCGGGACACCCGGTTGGTGAAGTCGACTCAGCAGATCCGGCAGGCTGCCAGGTGGCGGCTTTTGGCCGTCAGGCCCGGACGGCTGACCCCGCCCAATCATGAGGTCTTCCAGCGACGGTGGCTTGCCCCCTACGCCGGCCGGAACCGGCGGACCTTTGGGCTGGCCAGCGCCCGGCCCGGCGCTGGCGGGGCCAGCCGGTAACAGCATGTCCTGCAACGACTTTGGCTTCGGCCCGCCGGCACCCGGTCCCGGTGGAGCATCGCCCGGTTGATGCCCGGTGGCATCCAGCGGGATGTCGCCGACGGCGCCCCGCACAGCGGTGGCAAGCTCGTGGTCGGCGTTGTCGGCGTGCGCTTTGCAGGTGTCGAGCTGTCCCTGCAGCAGCTGTTGTTCTGCGGCTAGCGCCAGCCGATCGACCCCAAACCCGGTGTCGCCGATGTCGATTCGCCAGTCCGGGGTGATGGTCCAGCCGTAGCCTTCGGCGGTTTGCTCGATTCCATCGAGTTCAGCCTTGACCGCGCGCACGTCCGCTTCGGCGCGCGATACCGCCGCGGCTACCTGCTTGGATTCCTGACCGTCGGCCTCGACGTCGCGCCGTGTCTTACCCAGATCGACACGAAAGGCATCTCCCGCTTCGCCGTGCCAGTCGCTGAGATTGTTGTGAATCTGCTGCAGGCTGTCGCCCAACCTGTGCAAGGTAGCCGCCCGATTGCTGGCGGTCTGGAACACGTCGTGGATCGCACCGGGATCCCAGCGTCTGGCGTCCGCCGGGGTCAGCGGCTCCACGCGCTGCCCCCTTACTCTCCTACCGAATGGAGCGCCTGGGCCGACTCGTCTTCGTTCTCGACAAAACGGGTCATCGCGTCGGCAACGTGCGACCCGAGCCCGCCCACCTGCCACTTGTGGTGGCCGTGCCGGGCTTCCCACCGCGACGCCAGCTCACCCAACGCCTGCTGCGAGGATCCGATCCAGCCGGGCGCGGCCTCGGCCAGCCCATCCTCATGGCTGACGAAACTCAAGGCAGCCTCGCCGACCGAATCGAGCATGTCGTTGCTGCCGTTGTGCAGCGCGACGGGATCGACCTTCAAGTTGTCGGCCACGATGATCCCTTCTGTTCAGTGGTCCTGCGCGCTGAAGCATAGCCCGAACCACGGGGGTGCGCCCTTCACCTTTTTGACGCGGAATCACCAGCTCGCAGACCTTGCTGAGCAGTAAGTCTGAAAGCACTGTCTTTGTCGTCGACATGACGAATAATTCGTGGATCGCATCCCAGCGAAGGGACCGGCATGACCACGGCGATGCGCGACGAGACGATGTTTTCATTCCTGCCGCGTTGGACGCGGCAGGTAGGAATGACGGCGACCGCGCTGGCCGGCGCGCTGTCGGTCATGATGACCGCGCCGCACGCCGCGGCTGATAGTTCAGCCGCCGATTACCAGCCGGCGCTTGATCAACTCCTGAGCGCCATGCAGCAGGCGGCGGCCTACGACTCGGCACTGCCGTTTGCGACACCGGACAGCGACGCCATGCTGCTGACGGGCCTGCAGAACACGAACTACGAATTGCTCTCGGCCGGATTATCCAGGGTCACCGAGCTTTTCAAAGGGGTCTTTTTCCAGTCGCCGGAAGCGGTGGCCGGCGATGCCGCCGATTCCCGCCAGTACTTTCAATTCTTCACCCCCGATATCTACTACCACGCGACCGCCGGCCTGGCTCCGGGCGCGACCTACGAGCTCACCGGCACGCTCGGCAAAGGGACCGAAGCCCTGGCCATTGCGACCGAAGCAATCACCGGTTCAACAGCTGTCAGCAAGGAGAGCCTGGAACTCGATCACGGCCTCGTCGTCAATCCCGACGGCACGTTCACTGTCGACATCGGCCCCACCGAACCAAGCGACGCAGTCAATTTCATCAATGACACCGATGCCACCACCAACGGCGATGCCTCCCTGCTGATTCGAGATGTGCTGGGCGACTGGGCGCAGGGCCCTGGGAGCATCAGCATCCACTGCGTGTCCGACTGCCCGGCGTTTTTCTCCATACCGAGCACGGGCATATTTCCCGGCGCCGACGGGTCTGCTGCCGAGATCGGCTCGCTCGCAGGAACTTCCACGACTCAGGTCACCTCGGTCGACTCGCTGTTGACGACATTGTTCACTGCCTTCGGCAACATCGTCGGGCCTTTCAACCAAGAAAACATGGGCCTGGCCGAGGTCGCCGGCATCGAGCTACCGGCCAATACGATGAGCCCGCTGGCCCCCGAAACAAGCGTGTTTGCAACGGGTCTGCCCAGTGCGGACGTCTCCGGGGGTAACTTCGACCTGACTGCCGACCAGGCGCTGATCGTCCAGGTACCCGACGTGCCGTCCGGTTACAGCGGGATCGAGCTGATGAACGTCTTCGGCGCGGCTCTGCCGTATACCCTGGCTCAGACCACCTTGAACAACACCACGGCATTTGCCGACCCCGACGGATATACCTACTACGTGGTCAGCGCGACCAACCCGGGCGTGGCGAATTGGCTTGACAGCAGCGGTGTTAACAGCGGTGAGATCTTCGCCCGGTTCGAGAATCTTCCCGACGGCACGGACCCGACAGGCCTGCCGGTGACGACCGAAGTGGTGCCGGTGGCCGACGTTGCCGGCTATCTGCCCGCCGATACACCGACCGTCAGTCCCGCGGAGTATGCCGCTGACATGGCACAGCGCGTCTTTTCCTACGACTACGCCTTGGACGTGTCCCGCGAACATGCCCAACCCGACTGGGTGCTTCAGGAACTGCTGCTCCACGGGCTGCAGGGCGTGATGGGTAGCGACAACTTCGCCGCGGTGTTCGGCAGCGACCCGACCACTCCGCTGGAGCTGAGGTTCACCCCGGCGTTGTCTCCGGACTGGGCCACCGTCGACCACGACCTGCTCACCAATCCGGTCGGCAGCCTGGAGGCAATCTTCAACAATCTGCCGCTGGCGGCCAGCGACATCAACTTGCCCACCGAATTGGCGATGGGCCAGACCGTGCTGTCGCTGCTGTTGCCCCAGCAGCTCGGATCTTTGTTGAATGACACGGTTTTCGACCCGAACACCGGAATCCTCGCCGGGTTCCTCAATGCCCGCGACGACCTGGCAACCGCGGTCCTGACCGCCAACAACGATTGGCCCACTGAGCTGGGCAATCTGGCGACCCTGGAGTGGGCCAACATGTCGGAGTTGGTCCAGGCGACTGGGAGCGCCCTGCTGGCCGACCTTGGGACGCTGCTCAACCCCGCCGATCTGTTCTCCGGGTAAGTGCCGTCGCGACCATCCGTAGGGTGAATTGGTGAATCCCAATTTCGTCAACCGCCGTCAGCTGCTCCGGCTGGCAGGCGGCGTCGGGTTTGCGTCAATAGTCAGCGCCTGCTCACCTGAAACCCGGACTATCAATACCCGCCTGACGGCTACCACGTCGGCAATGTTGCTGTGCCGAGACTCGTGGGGCGCGCGACCCGCCCGGCCGGGAGGCAAGCGTCACACCATCACCCGGATGACCCTGCACCACGAGGCCGTGGTCCTCGGCGACAACCGCAATGCCCCAGGGCGATTCCGCCAGGATCAGCGGTACCACCAAGACCAACATGGGTGGGTCGACATCGCGTATCACGTCGGCGTCGATCGCAACGGCAACATCTACGAACTGCGGAGCACCGAGATTGCCGGCGACACCGCGACGGACTACGACACCACGGGCCACTTCCTGGTCCTCTGCGAAGGAGACTTCGATAAAGAGGCGGTGTCGGAGGCGCAACTTCATGGAACCGCTGTCGCATTCGCATGGGCCGCTCAGAATTTTCGCATCGCGTCCAATACTTTGGCAGGCCACCGCGACCTGGCCGCGACTTCTTGCCCGGGCGCGAACCTCTACGCCCATCTCTCCTCCGGTGACCTCAAACGCCGCATCGACGACATGCTTGCCGCCGGCGGGGTTGATCTCCAACGTTTTTGCGGACCCGACGCTGCCGCACGAGTTGCGGCTATCGAGGCAGGCAATTAGTCGGCCATGTTCGGTGGAGCCAGAGCGTGCGCCGGGATGAGCCCAATGCGCTCCGAATAAGTAGTCGGACCGATATTGTCTGGTTGTCGTCGTTGACCGACTGATGGAGCGACATGAGCTATCGGACAATTATCGTCGGGACGGACGGTTCGGAATCGTCGTTACGTGCGGTCGACCGCGCAGCCGCACTCGCGGCGCAAGAGCATGCGAAGCTGATCATCGCGAGCGCGCATCTCGACACGTCGGAAAAAGGCGGCTGGTCAAGAGCGCCCGCCCCCGATCGGTTGACTGACGGTCGCGCCGCCGACAGCCTCGGGGGCGCGGGCTACAGGATGCATGGAAGCGCCTCTGTCTACGCGATCCTTCAGGATGCCCGCGACCGAGCAAAGGCCGCCGGCGCCCGAGAGATCGAAGAGCAAGCGATTGTCGGCGCGCCAGTCACTGCGCTGCTGCATTTGGCCGATGAGGTCAACGGCGACTTGCTCGTCGTCGGCAACTTGGGACTGGGCACGGTCGCCGGGCGTCTACTGGGCTCCGTGCCCGACACCGTCGCCCGCAGAGCCAAAGTAGACATCCTCATCGTCCACACCGTCGGATAGCCTTGAGCGGCAGGAATTTCCCGGCATGAGGCTTTCGCTGTCCTTCTCTGTTGTGTGGACACTTGTCGCCGCAGGGGGCTGCTTGGGCCTGGCCGCCTGTTCGTCGTCGTCCCCGCCGCGCCCACAAGCCGCCACAGCAAGCTCAACGATCCAGCCAATTGTTACCACGACCGGGGCCGCCCCCAGCGCCACAGCAGCGCCCAGTGCGACTGCCGTTCCCAGCACGACCACACCCTGCGTCGGGTTGTCGATCTGCACCCCGCCGCCGCCGGACGCCGAGGGCAACGCGGCCTGCTACTACCGCGATGGTTGGGCCGCCGACACGGCTGGCTCCGGGATCAACGTCTACTACTTCCCCGAGTCGTCCAGTGCAGCTAGCGGCGAGCAGGTGACCGCCGACGTTCGCCTGAAGGACGGCAGCACGGCCTCCCAGATCGCCGCGATCGAACCGGGTCAAGCGAACGATCGGATTCAGTTCCCCGGCATCGATGCATCAGCAGTAATGGAGGTCTTGCTGACGACGAGCGCTGGGCGGTGCTTCGTCATTGGCCCTAACAGTTAGTGCGCCAGGCGACGCGAAATCAGCTTGACGACGAGGTCTTTGAGTCGAGAGTGAAAACGCGAAGTAGATCGGCAGCGAAACGAGAAAGGCGATCACGCTGAGCGCCCACCCGTACCTCGTTCCGTACCGGTCCCACGTCCACTGCCAGATGCGGTCCATGCCAGGAGATTAAGCGTCCGCCACCTGCGACGAGCGGAAAAACGACGCGCAGCATACGAACGACAAACCTCATGACGCGGCAGGTGAGCCGGCCGTTGTCGGAATGGACAGGGCCACGATGAGTTCGAGGACAGTCTGGGGGTCGTTGAGGCGTTCGCCGTAGAGCTCACGGAGTTGGGTCATCCGATATCGCACGGTTTGGGCGTGCACGAAGAGATCGGCAGCCACAGCATCGCGTTGGCCTTGATGTAACAGCCACGATCGCAGTGTCTCCGCGAGCCGTTCGGCGGTGTTGGGACGCAACTGATCGAGCGGTGCGAGCACCTGGCGGCGAAGATCGTCAGCGGCTTCGCGGTCGGCGCCCAGCACGAGTGCGACAAGATGAGTGTCGGTGTCGATCGTGCCGATGTCGTCTACCGCGAGATGGAGTTCGCGCGCCTGCACGACGCGACGATAGGACGAATGAGCCTGAGTCCACGTGCGGAAAGGACCGACCACCGCCCGGCGATCTTGGAGTTCTCGCAGCAGCCGGGATCGGTTGGGGCCGTGCATATCTGGGATGAGCAGCACACCGACATCCTCGGAGGACTCGATACCGGGCAGGTCCCCACTGAGTTGCAATGTGGACTGTCCGAACCTGGATACCACGCCACGCATCTGGGCCGAAGGAAGTAGTACCGCGGTAAGGGTGTCCGGGGGATGCCACTCGGCGCGCTCGGCACTTGCCAGCAGTATCTCGGTCGGCGCCCCGGCGAGCAGGTGCTGCCCGAGGCGGTCAAGATGACGCCGCCGTTCTCGGTCCGAGGAGGCCAGTTCGTCGGCGTGCCCGGAAACGCTTGCCGCGGAGAGCTCGTCGATGAATGCGAACACCAATTCGGCGAACCGGGCGATCATCAGCGGTGGCAGTCGCCGGTCGACGGCGGTTTCCGACAGCTCGCGCCACGCCACCCGCGCGCCGACGCGATAGGCAGATAACAGCGCGTCCATGGAACGCCCTTGACGCGCCTCGCCGCGCCCGAGTTCGTAGGCGCCTTCGAGCGCAGGGGACAACGGCGGGCCGGGATCGGAATCGCGTGGACGGGCTGCCAGTTGGAGGAAGGCACCCAGCGCCATCTGGACTGCACTCTCGATCCGTTGACCCATCCGCCCGCTGAACGCATCCGCGTAGCTGGGTACTTCGACGGTGACTGCTGCCACAGTGCGTTCGGCGACGGCGGGCAGAACGCCCTGCAAAGCGGCGACGACCTGGTCATTCAGCACCAAGCCGGTGTCCCGCCGGTCGTCAGCTTCTGCAACGTCGTCCATCATATCTATTCTTTCCGAACAACTTTATGACAGTAATTTACCCTAGCTGGTCAAGAGTTTATACCTGAGATCGAGGGATCGTGGTCTCATGACAACAACAGCACCCAGGGTCGCCCCGATGGGCACGCTGCGCGACCGGTTCCTCCGGCTCGCCGAGCGGATCACCACGCCGCTGGTCCCCGCCGATTACCTCGACATCGTCGACCCGCTCCGCTCCGGCACGACGCTGCGCGGCCGGATAGTCGCAATCCACCCCGAAACCCGCGACGCCGTCAGCCTGGTCATCAAGCCGGGCCGCGGCTGGCGCAGCCATACCCCCGGGCAGTACATCCGCATCGGTGTCGACGTCGACGGCGTGCGGCAGTGGCGCGCCTACTCCCTGACCTCCGATACCGAGCGGGCCGACGGCTGCATCGCCATCACCGTCAAGGCGATCCCCGATGGCAAGGTCTCCAACCACCTCGTGCGACGGGCCACAGTCGGCACCATCGTCCAACTCGACCACGCTGCAGGAGACTTCACGCTCCCAGCCGCGGCGCCGGCCAAGATCTTGTTCCTCACGGCGGGCAGCGGTATCACCCCGGTGATGGGCATGCTTCGCAACATGGTCGAACACACTGACGTCGTGGTGGTGCACAGCGCGCCAACACCCGACGATGTGATCTTCGCCGGCGAACTGCGCATGCTGGCCCGCCAGGGCCGAATTCGCTTGATCGAGAAGCACACTGACACCGACGGCATGCTCAGCGCCGCCGAACTCAGCGATCTGGTCAGTGACCTCCCTGAGCGCGAGACGTGGGCATGCGGACCGACTGGCATGCTCGACGCACTCGAGCAGCACTGGAATGACAACGGCATACCTGAGCGCCTGCACACCGAGCGGTTCCGGCCCACCGTGGTCACCGCCGGTGAAGGAGGGGTTGTCACCTTCAGCAAGTCAGCGACCACCCTCGACGTCTCGGGCGACCAGACACTGCTCGACGCCGGCGAAGCCGCCGGTGTACTGATGCCTTCGGGATGCCGGATGGGCATCTGCTTTGGCTGCGTGGCGCCGCTGCGCCAGGGAGCGGTACGCGACCTTCGTAACGGCGACGTCACCACCGCCGCACCCGGTGACGGCGTCCTGATTCAGACCTGTGTTTCCGCAGCAGCGGGCACCTGCGACATCGACCTGTAAAGGAACTTTAGTGACCACTCTGCAACGCCAAGAACAGAATCCGATCGCCCACCTCAGTGCGGACGATATCGAGAATCTCGGCCGCGAACTCGACACCATCCGTCAGCAGGTGCTCGACAGCCGCGGCGAGTGCGACGCGGACTACATCCGCAACGTTATCGACTTCCAGCGCAAGCTCGAACTGGGCAGCCGCGCCGTGCTGTTGTTCTCGCTGTTCCCACCGGCATGGCTGGCCGGCACGGCCGGACTCTCGGTCGCGAAGATCGTCGAGAACATGGAGATCGGCCATAACGTGATGCACGGTCAGTGGGACTGGATGCGCGACAACAAGATCCACTCCACTACATGGGAATGGGACAACGCCTCCCCCTCCGACATGTGGAAGCACTCGCACAACGAGATCCACCACACCTACACCAACGTGGTCGGAAAAGACGAGGACCTCGGATACGGCATCATGCGAGTTGACGAGGACCAACGCTGGATAGCCTTCTATCTCGCTCAGCCACTGTGGAACTTCATCAACGCCTGCTTCTTCCAGTACGGAATCGCCGCCTACGATCTCAAAATCGGCAAGTACCTCAAGGGCAAAACGGACAAAGAGGAATTCCGCCGCCAAGGCAAGAATGTGCTCGACAAGATCCGCAGGCAGATGACGAAGGACTATGTCCTGCACCCGCTGCTGTCCGGACCATCGGCGGTCACCACGCTGACCGCGAACCTGACCGCCAACCTGGTCCGCAATCTGTGGACGCACTCGGTCATCATGTGCGGACACTTTCCCGAGGGCGTCCAGACCTACGAGAAGAAATCGATCGACGGCGAAACCCGTGGCGAGTGGTACCTGCGGCAGATGCTCGGGTCCGCCAACATCAGCGGAAACCGGTTGCTGCACTTCCTGACCGGCAATCTGTCCTTCCAGATCGAACACCATCTGTTCCCAGATCTGCCGAGCAACCGTTACCAGGAGATCGCGCCAAAGGTCCAAGCCTTGTTCGACCGCTACGGCCTGACTTACGTCAGCGGCCCGATGGTCAAGCAGGTCGGCTCGGCGTGGAAGAAGGTGTTCCGGCTCTCGCTGCCCAACGACTTGGTGCGCAAAGCGACGGCGGCGGTCAACCCGGCGAACATCACGCAGCTCGTCTTCCGCTCAGAGTCGGCCGGGATCGACACCCAAGCGGCCTAGCCCCTGCGGCTACCAGTTACTCGGCGAGTAGTCCTTCAGGAAGCAGCCGTGCAGATCTTCGCCTGACTCCCCCCGCACGATCGGGTCATACACGCGGGCGGCGCCGTCGACGAGGTCGAGCGGGGCGTGGAAGCCTTCGTCGGCTAGCCGCAGCTTGGTCGGGTGTGGACGCTCATCAGTGATCCAGCCCGTATCGACGGCGGTCATGAGAATGCCGTCCTGCTCGAGCATTTCGGCGGCGCTGGTCCGGGTGAGCATATTCAGCGCGGCCTTCGCCATGTTGGTGTGCGGATGTCCCGGGCCCTTGTATGCCCGGCCGAACTGCCCCTCCATTGCCGACACGTTCACCACATACGTGCGCCGGGCAGGCGAGGCGGCCATTGCCGGACGCAACCGGCTCACCAGAATGAACGGCGCGGTCTGGTTGCAGAGTTGAACCTCAAGTAATTCCATCGGATTGATCTCGTGCACGCGTTGAGTCCAACTGTTGATCGACGCGGTGTCGGGCAGCAGGCCACCGGCGTCGATAGCGGTGCCCGCGGCGATCCGGTCCGGGGACGCGCTGCGGGCGGCGAGGGCCAATTCGGTCAAGGCGTGCGGCGCGCAATGCTCGGCGAGGCTGCCGCCAAGCGCCGCCGGATGGGCGTCGCTGACGCGGTCGAACGTGATCACATCGGCGACTTCCAGCCCCGGAGTCCGTTCCGCCTCGACGAGCGCAGCGTAGGAGCCGGCGGGTCGGCGCACCGTCTGGGCGGCGTTGTTGACCAGAATGTCCAGCGGGCCCTGCGCCGCGACGGTGTCCGCGAGCGCGACGACCTGAGCGGGGTCGCGCAGGTCGATCCCGACGATGCGTAGCCGGTGCAGCCAGTCGGCACTGTCGGGCATCGCGGCAAAGCGGCGCACGGCGTCGTTCGGAAAGCGGGTGGTGATTGTCGTGTGGGCGCCATCGCGGAGCAGTCGCAGCGCGATATACATACCGATCTTGGCGCGGCCACCGGTGAGCAGGGCGCTTCTACCGGTGAGGTCGGTGCGGGCGTCGCGCTTGGCGTGGCTGAGTTCCGCGCACTCGGGACAGAGTTGGTGGTAGAACGCGTCGACGACCGTGTACTGGTTCTTGCACATGTAGCAGGCGCGCGACCGGAGCAATTTGCCTGCGGTGGCACCAACCGCGGTGGACACCAATGGCAGGCCCGCGGTTTCGTCGTCGATGCGGCCGGGCGCACCGGTGGCGGTGGCCGCGGTGACGGCGTGATCTGCGGCTGCCACCGCGTCACGCTTGGCGTGGCGGCGGGCCTTCTTCACGGACTTGAAAATGCCCGCGGTCGCGCGACGGACGGCAACGGCATCGGGGTGCTCGGGCGGCAACGACTCGATGTCGGCCAGCACCATCAGGCACGTGTTGAGCTTTTCCGGGTCGATCGCGTTCACCGTCGAAGAGTACGGGCCCGAGGCGCTTACAGCCGGGTGCCGCTCCTAGTTGTGTGACAGTCCGTCCCCGCCATACCCCCTAAGGGGTATATCACTGGCCCGCACTGCCTCCGTCCAGGCCGGTGCGGGCGTGGTATCGAGAACGCCAGGGCAGCAAGGGTCATTGCAGGGACGATCAAAAGCTTGTTCGCGGAGCAAGACCCTAGCAGGCAGTGTCCACTATCATGGACATTTTAGTACTTTAGTAGACTTGTAGGGTCTGTGCTGACGTGGTGCTGCGTGGCGTTGTATTAAGTGTTGCTTGTGGTGCGCTGACCGCCTCGATGCCGATGGTGATCGTGGCCGAGCCGCTGGTTGCGTCGGTACCCGCCTCGTCCACCTTCCGGCAGATGACGAGGGCCTCGACATAATCCCAGCGATAGCGGTGCGGGGCGTCCGCGACGCGCTTCTGGAGCTCTCGGAGGAACTCCGCTAGAAGACCGGCAGCGCGCGCTTCGCCCTCGTGCGCGAAGGCACGGAGGAGAAGCGGCCCTCCCCATGCAGCCAAGCTCTGAACGTAGTCGCGCGCGAACACCGCGGGATCGTCGTGCCAGTAGGGGTTGTCCAGACGGAATAGCTCGACGCTCTCGAGCTCGAGCCCAGCGAAGCGCCCGCCGTCCGCTTGGAAGGGGGCCCGGAACTCGTTGAGCGTGCGCGACCAGACCGGAACGACGGCGGCCTCGACGGTGGCGCTGCCGATGCGCCCCACGTGGCGCCAGTCGGCGAGCAGCCGGTTCATGTCTCCGATGATCTCGACGTAGAGCCCCGTCCTGTCTGGGCACGGCGTGGGGGAAGCCGGGATTGCGGCGATGAACCATCCCCCCGGGGCCAGCTCCGCCGCGCGCATCTTGAGTAGTCGCTCCCATTGCCGTTCCGCGGCGACGCGCCAGTTGCGCCGCTCGTCCTCGTTCCCGTGGTCCGGGTGGCCGGGAAAGATTGAGCCGGTGGACGCCAGGCCGGCGGCGTCGGCGATCCAGTGCATGCACGTCCCGCTAACCGCGAGGTGCACTGTGCCCCCTGGAAGGGAGGGCGCCTGGTGGAGCGGAATTCCGGCCATGGAGACGACCGTCGCCGGCGGCGGAACGCGATCGAGCGCTCGCCGGCAGGCCTGGCCGTGGGCCTCCGGCAAGGCGTAATGGGCGCCCGTGCCCGTGTCGGCGACCTCGGGCCCGGCCTCGCCCGGCGCAGGGATCACGATGATCGCACCCTGGTCCGCCGCTGGGCCGAAGGTGTTCCGGAGATTCGCGGCTGCGACCCCCCACGCATTTGTCGGGAGATCGACGAGGGCGTATATCAGCGGCCGGCCGGCGCGCAGCGCCGCGAGGTCACGGATGAGGCCGTGGGAGTTTCCCCCGTCAGCCGCACCCAGATCGGCCACCCAGAGCACGGGCTCGTTCACAAGCTGCGCCGCGGCGGCCAGCACGGCAGGGTGGGTCGCCTCGAAGGATGCGCGCTGCGAGAGGGCGTGTCGCGCATAGTCGTCCGCCATGCTCGAGAGCTCAGGGCGACGTGATGGCGTGGCGCTTCCTTCCCGCGCGGC
Organism: Mycobacterium sp.; assembly: GCF_036490025.1. Classification (GTDB taxonomy): domain Bacteria; phylum Actinomycetota; class Actinomycetes; order Mycobacteriales; family Mycobacteriaceae; genus Mycobacterium. Next base: position 53,962 of record NZ_DASXEP010000137.1, read on the forward strand.
GCCGCAGGGTAGCGATCGAGGCTATCGTCCCACAAGGTCCGCCCGGCGCGTCCCGAGTACCTGTATCCGGTTGCACGGCAAGTAACTATCGGGGCAATGCGTGTCAGCTACGGCCAGCGGACTGGTGCGGGCGGCATGGGCTAAATCGTCGACACCGGTAACGAGATCCCGCCGCCGACCGGGAGCGACGAAGGAATCGCCCGGGATTGATCAGGCGGCATCGTGGGAAGCCCCACTTCGTGAGCTCAGCCAGAACAGTGCTCGGGATGCTTGTGAACCATCCGCGAGCATCCGACCCCGACCGATTGCATGACGCGGTGTCGGGCGCGACCGTGCTGGTCACCGGCGCCTCGTTCGGCATCGGCGCGGCCACCGCACGCAAACTCGCCTCGGCGGGAGCGACCGTGCTGCTCGCGGCACGATCGGCGGACAAACTCGACGAACTCACAGCGACGATCGCCGCCGACGGCAGGCATGCGGTGAGCTACCCGGCCGACATCAGCGACGAGGCCGCCGTCGCTGAATTGGCGAAACGCATCTGCGCCGAGCATGGCGCGCCGGACATCGTGGTAAACAACGCGGGCAAGTCGATCCGCCGGTCGCTGCACGAACAGTACGAGCGACCGCACGACTTCGACCGCACGATCGGCGTCAACTACCTTGGCCCTATTCGGCTGCTGCTGGAACTGGTTCCAGAGATGCGGCGGCGCGGCAGCGGGCACATCGTGAACGTGTCGAGCGTCGGCATCCGCACCCCGCCGGGACCCCGGTGGGGCGCCTACCAGGCGTCGAAGGGGGCATTCGACATGTGGCTGCGCAGCGTTGCACCCGAGCTGCACACCGACGGAGTGGACGTCACATCGATCTACTTCGGACTCGTCAACACCCGGATGATGGAACCGACCAAGAGCCTGCGCAACGCGCCCGGCCTGTCTGCCGAGCAGGCGGCGGAGATCGTTGCAAAGGCGATCACCGATCGACCCCGCACGATCGCCCCGTGGTGGTTGTGGCCGGCCGAAGTCGCCTCCGTCGTGCTGCGTGCGCCGGTGGAGCGGGCGACGCAGGAGTGGTGGCGGCGACGCGCCAAGCACTCGGACTGAGCCGGCGCCAGTGGCCGGTGACACCGTCGGGCTGATCGACATCGCCGCGCGCCTGCCGGCCTTGGTTCTGGACGCGCCCGTCGTTGCGCGAGGCACGCTCACCGCAATTCTCGTCCGCGGGTCCGCAAAGAAGTCGATCGGCCGGGTCTTCCAAGACCGTGCGGCGCGTTACCCCGACCACGTTTTCATCCACTTCGACGACGAAGGGCTGACCTACCGCGAGGCCAATGAAACCGTCAACCGCTACGCGGCCACGCTGGCCGAACGCGGCGTCGGTCGCGGTGACGTCGTGGGCATCATCATGCGCAATTCGGCGCGAACGCTGCTAGTGATACTCGCCGCGGTCAAACTCGGTGCGATCGCGGGAATGCTGAACGAAAAGCAGCGCGGCAACGTGCTGGCACACAGCGTCGGGCTGTTGCATGCCCAGGTGATCGTCGGCGAGCAGGACCTGCTTTCTGCGGTCGACGAATCAGGGGCGGAAGTCGCCGACACCGTGACCATCGACGAGTTGGATCGCCTCGCTGCCGACGCGCCCACCGACAACCCGGCAGTCACGTCGTCGGTGCGGGCCAAGGACCCCGCGTTCTACATCTTCACCTCGGGCACCACCGGCGCCCCAAAGGCCAGCGTCATGACGCACTACCGGTGGCTGCGCGCGATGGGTGGGTCCGGCGCCATAGGCATGCGGTTGAAGAGCAGCGACACCGTGTACTGCTGCCTGCCGCTGTACCACAACACCGCGCTGACCGTGGCGGTGTCGGGAGTGATCAGCGCAGGGGCCACTCTTGCTTTGGGCCAGTCGTTTTCGGCCTCGAGGTTCTGGGACGACGTGACTCGGTACGACGCCACCGCCTTCGTCTACATCGGCGAGGTTTGCCGCTATCTGCTCAACCAGCCCGAGAGGCACACGGACCGAACCAACAAAGTGCGCGTGATCGGCGGCAACGGACTGCGCCCGGATATCTGGGACGAGTTCACTGCTCGCTTCAATATCCCGCAGGTGTTCGAGTTATACGGGGCCAGTGAGGGAAACACGGGATTCGTCAATATCTTTCACATCCCCAAGACCGCTGGCCTCTGCCCTACCGCGGTCAGGTTCGTCGAGTACGACCCGGAAACTGGCGAGCCGGTTCGCGATCAGAACGGCCGGGTCCGCAAAGTGCGTCGCGGCCAGCCCGGTCTGCTGTTGAGCAAAATCACCAAGGCACAGCCGTTCGACGGCTACACCGACCCGGAAGCCAGCGAGAAGAAGTTGATTCGCAACGCTTTTCGCGACGGTGACGTGTGGCTCAACAGCGGTGACCTGCTGCGCCCACAGGGCTGGCGCCACGCTGTGTTCGTCGACCGGCTCGGTGACACCTTCCGATGGAAGGGCGAGAACGTGGCGACGACGGACGTCGAGGCCGCCGTGGCGGCCGACCCGCGGGTCGAGGCGGTGACGGTCTTCGGGGTGAAGGTGCCCGGCGCGGACGGGCGCGCAGGGATGGCGGCCGCGGTGTTGCAGGACGGCACAGAGTTCGACGGCGCGTCGCTGGCCCGTACCGTGTACGACCGCCTCCCCGGCTACGCGGTGCCGCTGTTCATAAGGGTCGTAGATTCGCTGGAGCACACCGCGACGGTCAAGACCAAGAAGGTCGATCTGCGCGAGCAAGGATACGGACCCGACGTCGACGATCCGGTCTACGTGCTCAACGGTCGCGAGGAAGGCTACGTCCCGTACTACGACGACTATCCCGACGAAGTCGCAGCCGGTGAGCGGCCCGCAAGCTGACATCGCCGCGGGATCGCGGGACGGCGAAGTGGAGGAATCACGCAGGACAGTACGCAGACCGGGTGATCAGAACGCGGTCGGGGTCATCTAAGCGTCGCGGATCTCGGTTGGCCGCGGCCACGCTTGCGCCCCGAGGGTCGACGCGGACCTCCCCGGCGGGTAACCATGCCGTTTGTTCCATTTCCACCAGTTGCGAGGTAACACGTGCCCCCACGAACGATGTCGTGGGTGCCCCGAGGTTCACCGGCCAGCTCGGCGATGCTGCGACGGTAAGGGGAAAACAACGGGGCATTCCGCCCGCTCTGGCGGCCACACGGCACGGCGTCTCCCCTGTTGCCACTGGACGATCAGACCCTGATGCCCCGACTGTAAGCCGCTGGAAGGGTCGAGCCGAAATTTGCCGAAAAGTGTTGTGCATTCTAGCGTTTGAGCCACGGCTTGGATGGCCGCGTCGGTTGTTTGCTGCGCCTCTCGCAGACATCGTGCGTACAGAACGCCGGCCGCAAAAGCCTGTGCCGCAACGTAAGGAGGATCGTTCCCCGCCTCTTTCCGATAGGCCTCAACAAACCAATCCGAATCTGGGCCTTCATCGGGCTCGAAGGCTGCCGTCGGGAGCCATTGGGCAGGTCCGAGGAGGCCTTCTCGTTGATTGCCCAGTGTGGTTAGAACTTCGTCCACACCGGCTCCGACAAATGCCGCAAAGCGCCATGGGCGGGTGAGTAAGCGTGACGCAACAGCTAGTTCGTCCGCGAAGTTCCCTACCACAAGGAGGACATCGCCGTCGGGGACCGCCGGAACCATCGCCAGTGCCTGAGCAGGGGCAAACGCAGTTGAGGTGAGATCAAGGTGAAGGTTGGCTGCCGTTGTCGCAGCACTTTCTGCGACGTCCCTACCAAAGCCTGTCGTGCTGTGAAGAAGTGAAATCGTCGTGATTGACGGGTCGACGGTGTGCGCGGCTTGGAGGGCCGCACTGAAATAGGTGGAAGCCGGCGCAATGACATTGATTACCTGTGCAAAGGCGGGCCGACGCAGACGCGAACTCGCTCCGCCATGGTTCCACAGCACGCGTTCACAGGCGCCTGCGGCGTCGAGCATGGGACCACTGCCATATGGTCCGAAGAGGACATCCGGCTCCGTTGCCAAGGCAGCCTGCATTGCCGCGCGAATATCTTTCCCGGTGTCGCGTACATCGAGCGCGACAGTGGTCCACGGCGGTGGAAGGGCCGCGCTCTTTGTCCAGATAGCAAGCGCTGTCGCGCCTGCCCGTCCGTAGCGGCTTAACGGGCCACTCAGCGGCGTGACGAGGGCTGTACGAAGGTGCGCCATCTGGCCTCAAGGGCGGTCCTGCGGATCGGCACCACACCGCCGTCCGGTGCCGGCGTCCGACGGTACTCGGTAGCAGTCGATGGCCCGTTCGCGCTCGTCGGGATGACCACCGCATCGTTTGGTGAAGCCTTTTGCGTCAAGGCTTTCTCAGGCCGCGGGTTAAACCCAGGATCCCGGCCGCCACAAAGGGCACCGGGGATAGCGTGGCGATCAGTGCGCTTTTGGAACCGACTAGCGGCTTGCTGCGCAGCCCGGTGACAAAGTCGGCTCCATCACTAACCAGTCCAACCGCTGCCCACCGTTGCAATTCGCCTACTCCGCCGCGTGCCCAGGCCACACAGGCACCGGAGCCGAGAACCACATCACGGATCCCAATGGTCCGCATGAGCAATGTTTCTGTCCCGGATCCTGGCGAAAAGATCCGGCGCGGCGTGAGGATCATCACCGCTCCCACAGCGGCCCGGGCCGCCGCAACCAGCGCCAAGATCGGCGTCGATGCCTGTGCCCTTTCGTGCATCACGGCTCGACCCTACTCACCCTCCGCCGGACTCCCGCGCAAGTCGTCGATGCTCGTGGGCCAGGAAAGTAGGGTTCTGTGCTGGCCGCAACGAAACAAGCCAGGCCTTTCGGCCTGGCTTGTTTCGTGTGGAGCTGCCGGGAATCGAACCCGGGTCCTACGGCATTCCCTCAAGACTTCTCCGTGCGCAGTTCGCTATGCCTCTACTCGGATCTCCCGGTCACGCGAACCAGCCGAGATGACGATCCCAGTCGCTGTGAGTGTCCCGATGAGTCCCGCGACCGAACTCATCGGTGGATCCCTCTAGCTGATGCCAGGGTCCGGGCCGAGGGCTTTCCCGGTCTGACAGACTAGCTGTCGCTTAAGCAGCGAGAGCGTAGTCGCGCTGTGTTGAAACGGCGCTTAATTGGTTGCAACGACGCTTACGGTGGTCTCTTGCCTGCACCGGCACGCTTCCCTTGATTCGATGCGCGAAGTCGAAACCGTTCAGCCCCTCGCACCCCTGCCGAATTTCGGCAAGACAA
>NZ_DASXEP010000054.1:0-72147 GCF_036490025.1 Mycobacterium sp.
GAGTGCCGGCAGCCGTACTTGTTGTCGAACTTCGACTTGGTCACCGAGTCGTTGACGTTGATCGCCGGGAAGGCCAGGTCGCCGGCCGCGGCGAACTGGTAGAGCCGCAGCACGCCGGTGGTGGTCTCCTCGGAGACGCCCTTGATCGACTCCGAGATCTTCGTCCACTTGTTCTTGTCGGTCTCGAAGCGCTTGCGCAGCAGCTCCAGGAAGACCTTGTGCTCGGCCGAGTCGTCCTCCTCGGCGGGCGGCACCACGCTGGCCTTTTCGAACTGTGCACCGCGCAGCACCAGCATGGTGGCGTCACCGCCGTCGTCCAAGATCATGTTGGCCGGCTCGCCGGGCCAGGTCAGGGTCTGCTCAGCGGCCCACCAGTACTCCTCGAGCGTCTCGCCCTTCCACGCGAACACCGGCACACCCTTGGGCTCCTCGGGGGTTCCGTGCGGGCCGACGACCACCGCGGCCGCGGCGTGGTCCTGGGTGGAGAAGATGTTGCAGGACGCCCATCTGACTTCAGCACCGAGGCTCACCAGGGTCTCGATCAGCACCGCGGTCTGCACGGTCATGTGCAGCGAACCCGAGATGCGGGCGCCTTTGAGCGGCTGAACATCGTGGTATTCGCGGCGCAGCGACATCAGGCCCGGCATCTCGTGCTCGGACAGCTCGATGTCGCGGCGGCCGTAGTCGGCCAGCGACAGGTCAGCCACCTTGAACTCGAGTCCGTTCACGACGTCGGCGGTCAGCTGCTGTTCGGTCGTCGTCATCTACTACCCATTCCTCCGGTCAAATATTTAGCTTGGTTACATATTAGTTGCGACACGCTTGCGGCCGCGATCTAGGTCCGTCGCCACGCAGCCTATTCGCCGGCTTCCCCGCCCTGGCCAGCGGTCCCGCCCGGAGACCACGGCTTCGTGTCGTCCCGAGGCTCACCGTAGCGCTCGGCCGCCGGCGTCATGAGTCGTGCCAGGTCGGCGGCGACGTCGTGGTCGGCCTCCGGCGGCATCGACACGTAGCTCATCGCCAGCCGGACGATGGCCCGCGCGAGCATCCCGGAGTCCTCGTTGCTGGCGCGCATCCAGCTGTTCATGAACGACGACGTCAGGCGGGCCGAACAGTGCGTGATGATCGGCGCGCTGTCGGTGGTGATGATCTGCAGCAGGTCGGGCTTGGCCACCCCGCTCAGCAGCGAGATCACCAGCGGATCGGCGGCCGAGTCGGAGAAGAAGGACCGAAAACCTTGCAGAAAGGCGGCGTAGACGTCGCCGACGTTGGCATAGATGGCGTCCTCGACCGCGTCCACCAGGCGGTCGGCCAGCCGCAGCGCATACCCCTGCGCGAGACCGTGCCGCGAGCCGAACTCGTTGTAGATGGTCTGTCGGCTGATGCCCGCGGCGCGGGCCACATCCGCCAGCGTGATCGCCGACCAGTCGCGACTGCCCAGCAGCTCGCGCATCGCGTCGAGCACCGAATCACGCAGGAGGGCCCGTGACGCCTCGGCGTACGGAACCCTTCTCACATGCGCGACAGTAGTGGGCAGGCTCACGAGCGTGCGACTTCGACCATCTCGAAGTCGGACTTCGCGGCGCCGCAGTCCGGGCAGCTCCAATCCTCGGGAATGTCGTCCCAGTGGGTGCCGGGCGCGATGCCGTCCTCCGGCCAGCCCCTGGCCTCGTCGTACTCAAAGCCGCACTGCACACACACGAACAATTTGTAGTCACTCATTTCGTTACCTCCAATTCGAAGTCGGGCTTTTCCTGTACTAGGCCGCGGCGCCGTAGCGGGCCAGCACCTTCTGCCGCACGCGGGGTTGCACGTTGATCCGGCTGATGTCGCCGCCGTAGTGCGCCAGCACCCGGTGGTCCATCAGCCTGCGCCACAGCGGCGGGAAGTAGGTCAGCCCGATCAGCGCCGCGTAGCCACTCGGCAGGTTCGGCGCCCCGTCCATGCTGCGCAGCGTCTGATAGCGCCGGGTCGGGTTGGCGTGGTGATCGCTGTGCCGCTGCAGGTGGTACAGGAACAGGTTGGTGACGATGTGGTCGGAGTTCCAGCTGTGCTCGGGGGTGCAGCGCTCGTAGCGACCGTTGTCGTTCTCAGCCCGCAGCAATCCGTAATGCTCGAGGTAGTTGACCGCCTCCAGCAGACTGAATCCGAAGACCGCCTGGATGATCAGGAACGGGATCAGCGTAGGGCCGAACACCGCGATCAGCGCGCCCCACAACACCACGGTCATCAGCCAGGCATTGAGCACGTCGTTGGACAAGTACGTCTTGGGGTTCCACGGGTTGGCCCCCTGCCGGCGCACCCGCTGGGCCTCCAGCCGCACGGCCGACCGCAGACTGCCAAACACGCTGCGCGGCAAGAACTCCCAGAACGTCTCACCGAAGCGGGCCGACGCGGGGTCTTCCGGTGTCGCGACCCGGACGTGGTGGCCCCGGTTGTGCTCGATGTAAAAGTGCCCGTAGCCGGTCTGCGCCAGCGTGATCTTGGACAGCCAGCGCTCCAGCGAATCCTTCTTGTGCCCCATTTCGTGCGCGGTGTTGATGCCGACGCCGCCCAGCGCGCCCACCGACAGTGCCAGACCGATCTTGGCCGGCCAGCTCAACGGACCGTCGTAACCCAGCCAACTCAGGTTCGACGCGGTGAACAGGTAGGCGCCGAGGATCAGGCTGACGAACTGGAACGGGATGAAGGCATAGGTGCAGTAGCGGTAGTACTTGTCGTTCTCCAGCCACTCCATCACCTCGTCGGGAGGGTTCTGCCCGTCGGCCCCGAACCGCAGGTCGAGCGCCGGCAGCAGGATGTAGAGCAGGATCGGGCCGATCCAGAACAGCACCTGCGAGGCGCCCTGCCAACCGGCCTGGTTCATCGCCCAGACGATCGGCAGCATCGTCAGCAGCAGCGTCGGGACGATCAGTCCCATCAGCCACAGGTAGCGCTTCTTGTCCTGCCACACCCTTGCGTTCGGACTTAATGCCGCGGTCATCCCAACCTCCTTGTGAGCTACAACTCCTTGGGATTGGACAATAGCGACGTCTGCGTCCTTTGTCTAGACATAGAGTATCTATTTGTAAAACCGCCGGACGTACGGCAGCCGCCCGAACGTGTAATCAGGGCGGAAATTCGCAAAAAGTTCGACCCTCAGCGCACGTTGGGCGCAGCGTTAGGGAACGACCTCCACGTCCGCACGATCATCGGCAGCACGGCTGGCCAGAACGGATTTCCGGCGTCCATAGCCCAGGTAGATGGCGACCCCCGCGATCATCCACACGCCGAATCGGAGCCAGGTGACGACGGTCAGGTTGACCATCAGCCAGACACAGGCGCATACCGAGCCGATGGGCAGCAGCGGCACCATGGGCGCACGGAATCCCCGTGGCAGATCCGGACGGGTGCGACGCAGAATGATCACGCCGGCGGAGACCAGCAGGAACGCGAACAGGGTGCCGACGTTGACCATTTCCTCCAGCTTGTCCGTCGGAAACGCGGAGGCGGTGGCAGCGACCAGCAGGGCGACCAGAACCGTGATGCGCACCGGGGTACCGCGCGAACCGGTCTTGGCCAGCCGTCGCGGCAACAACCCGTCGCGCGCCATCGCGAACAGCACCCGGCAGCCACCGAGCAAGAGCACCATCACCACCGTGGTCAGGCCGGCCAGCGCGCCGATCGAGATGATTCCGGACGCCCAGTGCACGCCGTTCGCCGTGAAGGCGGTGGCCAGGTTCGCGTGGTGGCCGTCGTGCGTCTTCAGTTGGGTGTAGGGGACCATCCCGGACAGCACGACGGACACCCCCACGTAAAGCACCGTCACGATGCCCAGCGTGGCCAGGATGCCCCGGGGGACGTCGCGCTGCGGGTTCTTGGTCTCCTCGGCCATGGTGGCCACGATGTCGAATCCGATGAACGCGAAGAACACGATCGATGCTCCGGCGAGCACCCCGTACCAGCCGTAGTGACTGCCGTGCGCTCCGGTGAGCAGCGACAGCAGCGACTGGTCGATGCCGGTGCCACCGCCGTCGGCCTCGGGCGGCGGGATGAACGGCGAGTAGTTCGCGGTCTTGATGTAGAAGGCGCCGGCGACGATCACCAGCATCACCACCGCGACCTTGATCGCGGTGACCACCGTCGAGAAGTGCGAGGACAATTTGGTGCCCAGTGCGAGCAGGGTCGCTACCACCGCGACGATCAGCAGCCCACCCCAGTCCAGCGTGAGCGGCCCGAAACCTATTGTGCCGCTGGCTAATCCGAACACTGTTTGCAGGTAGCTGGACCAGCCTTTGGCGACGACGGCCGCGCCGATCGCCAGCTCCAGGACGAGGTTCCAGCCGATGGTCCAGGCGATGAACTCGCCAAAGGTGGCGTAGGAGAACGTGTAGGCGCTTCCCGCCACCGGCAGCATCGACGCGAATTCGGCGTAGCACAACGCGGCCAGGCCGCACGTGGTCGCCGCGATGAGAAACGAGATCCAAATCGCCGGTCCGGTGATGTCGCCCGCGGTAGACGCGGTGACGGTGAAGATCCCCGCCCCGATCACCACCGAGACCCCGAACACGCAGAGGTGCCACCAGCTCAATTCCTTGCGCAGCTGGGTGTCCGGGTCGTCGGTGTCGGCAATCGATTGTTCAATGGATTTGGTGCGCCGGCGATCAGCCATGTACCCGGACACTACCGAGTACGGTGGCCAGATGGGCGGGGGAAGCGGCCGGGAACACGCAGTTGTGATCGGCGCCAGCATCGCCGGATTGTGCGCGGCGCGGGTGCTGTCCGACTTCTACGACAGCGTCACGGTCTTCGAGCGCGACGAACTGCCCAGCACACCCAGCAACCGCACCGCGGTCCCGCAAGGCCGCCACGTCCACTTGTTGATGGCCCGCGGCGCGCTGGAATTCGACGGGCTTTTCCCCGGTCTGCTCGACGCCATGGTGGCCGCCGGCGTTCCCGTCCTGGAGAACCGTCCGGACTGCATCTACTTCGGTGCGGCCGGCCACCTACTGGGCACCGGGCACACGTTGCGCGAGGAGTTCACCGCGTACGTGCCCAGCCGTCCACAACTGGAATGGCAGATCCGGCGCCGGGTCTGCCAGATCGCCAACGTCGAGATCCAACGTCGCTCGGTGGCCCAGCCCCGCTACGACGTCGATGCGCAACGGGTCACCGGGGTGTTGCTGGACAGCGACGCCGAGGAACCCGACTTCGTCGCCGCCGACCTGGTGGTCGACGCGGCCGGCCGCGGCACCAGGCTGCCGGTGTGGTTGCAGCAGTGGGGATATCGACGTCCGCCCGAGAAGACGATCGACGTCGGCATCGGCTATGCGTCACATCAGTTTCGGCTGCCCGACGGCGCGATCCGGGAGCGAGTGATCGTTGCCGGCGCATCCCGGCAGCAGTCGCACGGGCTGGGCCTGCTGGGCTACGAGGACGGCACGTGGACGTTGACGACCTTCGGCGTCGCGAAAGCCGAACCGCCGCATACCTTTTCCGAGATGCTGGCGCTGGCCGACAAGCTGCTGCCTGACCGTATCAGCACGGCGCTGCGGCGGGCCGAGCCGGTCGGCGAGGTGGCTTTTCACCGCTTCCCCACCAGCCGGTGGCGCCGCTACCACGAACTGGACCGGTTTCCGTCCGGGATTCTTCCGTTGGGAGATGCGGTGGCCAGCTTTGACCCGACGTTCGGGCAGGGCATGACGATGACCTCGCTGCAGGCGGGTCACTTGCGCCGCGCCCTGGCCGGCGGCGCGGGTGAAGACCTGGCGTGCACGGTGAATCGGGCCACCGCCAAGTCGACGTATCCGGTATGGACGATGACGGCGATCGGTGACCTCACCTTCCACCACGCGACCTCGGACAAGCCGTGGTGGTATGGCCCGGTGGGCAACCTGTTCGACCAGTTCCTCGGTGCGGCCGAGACCGATCCGGTTCTGGCGGAATGGTTTTTGCGCCGATTCTCGCTACTGGACAGCCTTTACATGGTCCCGTCGCCGAGGCTGGTCGGCCGCACCATCCAGCACAACATGCGGCTATGGCTCGCCGAGCGCCGGGCGGGGCGACCCGATCGCCGGGGCGCGCCGGCGCGGATCACAGGCCGACGGTAGCCCGGAAGATTTTGGTCGGCTCGTGCGCGACGAGCCGGATAGGTCCGTCGTCGGCGGCCACCCAGGCGGCCGCACCCCGGGTAAGCGTCAGCACCCTGGACTTTCCGTGCACCGCAGTCGAACCCTCGATGCACAACAGAATCTGCGGACCGTCGTGGCGTGACGGCGCATCGACTTGGTGGCCGAGTTGATCGTCACCGAGGGTCAGTACCGACGCCGCGAACTCGTCGGCGGGCGTGTCATAAAAGGTCGCCAGCCCATCCGCATGCATCGGCGCACGCAGTTCAGACTCGGTCGTCGGGGTGAAATTCAGGACACGCAGCAACTCGGGAACATCGACGTGCTTCGGAGTCAGACCACCCCGTAACACGTTGTCGGAGTTGGCCATTACCTCCAAGGCGACGCCGCGCAGGTAGGCGTGCAGGTTTCCGGCCGACAGAAAGATCCCCTCGCCGGGACCCAGTGTTATCCGGTTGAGCAGCAGTGCGGCCAGTACACCGGCGTCGCCGGGATACCGCTCACCCAACTCCAGCACGGTCTTGGCTTCAGCTGCGAATTCCGTTGCGCCAGAACTCAAATAGAGGATAGCGCCATCCAGCACAGCACTGACCAGAACGTCGACGTCCGGCTGCGGCGCGGTAATCCAGGTGGTGAACAACGCGCGCAGGCCGTCAGCGTCGGACTGGTCGTTCAGTAAATCGATGAACGGATCCAAGTCGGACACCGCCAGGGCCTGCAGCAGCTCGATGGTTCGAGCCGCGGGACGAAATCCCGCCAGCGCCTCGAATTGCTGCAGCGCCACCAACAGCTCAGGCTTGTGGCTGGAGTCGCGGTAGTTACGCACCGGCGAGTTCACCGGAATACCAAGGTGTTCCTCACGCCGGTAACCTTCGGCGGCTTGCTCGGCGCTGGGATGCGCCTGCAGCGAGAGCGGTTCGTCGGCCGCGAGGACTTTGACCAGAAAGGGCAGCGCATCGCCGAACCGGGCGCGGGCGGTGGTGCCGAGTTGACCCTCCGGATCGGCGCTCACCGCCTGCAGCAACGACACTTCTCCGTCAGGTTCTTCCAGCCAGGCCGGATCGCCCGGGTTGGCGCCCAACCAGAGCTCGGCTTCCGGGTGTACGGCCGGGACGGGACGACCAGTGAATTCCGCGATGGCGATCCGTGACCCCCACGCGTATGTCCGTATCGCTCCGCGTAGCAACTGCACTTGGCATTTACCTCAGAACCAGTTATCCCCGCACCAACCGCAAATAAACCGCGGCCATCTCCAACCGGACAGCCAGAATAGCCAGCTGCTGCTCGACCCGTCGTGCACCGGGCAGTGCGCGGCGGCCGTCCGGCAGATCGGGCACATCCTCGGCACCGACGATGTCGACGTCGTCGAACTGGGCGATCCGCGACCCGACGACCGTCCGCTCGGCATCCAGCGTCAACGCCAGCACGCGCAGCCGCTCGGTGATCGGTCCGTCGATCTCCTCGTCGTGGAACAACGCCTCCGTCGGGTCGGCGAACCCCGATCCCGCCCCCGTCTGTAGCGCCGTCAAAGCGTCCGCCAGCCCGGTGGCAGCGGTCACTTCGTGCGCCGTGCGCAGCAAGATGCCGGACCCGTGCCGGGCCAACGCGAGGGTCGCGGCGGAGTCGCCGGCGAGCACGACACGGCGTTGCGACATCCGCTCGACCAACGCCTTGGCCGGATTGGTGAATACCTCGCGGCTGGCGCTGTTGCGCAATGCCTCGGCGTCCAGCTCGTCGGCCAGCGCGGCCAGATCCACCCGCAACCCGGGATCGACGCTTTGCAGGGCGGCCAGCCCGACGGCCAGGTACCGGCACAGACCGAACTCGACTCCGACCGGCAGTCGCGGCTCCATCACCGCCACCCGGCCGGCCGTGATGTCGCGCAACGGTCCCTCGTAGGGTGCGGCGACGACAATTCGCGCGCCCCGGCGCACTCCGCTGGCGGCGGCCCCGACCAACGCCGGATCGCCGGGGTCGTCCCCGGCCACGATCAGCACGTCCAACGGGCCGATCCACGGCGGAGCCTCGGCGGCGATCACAATCGGGGAGGCCGCCGAACCGCCTGACGTCGCGGCCAGCATGGTGCCCGCGGTCTCGGCGACGCCTCGCCCGGCAACCCAGATCAGCGTGCGTGGAGGGTCATGTGAGTCGCGCAGCAAGTCCAAGGCACCCTCGTCGAGGGCGGCCGCGGCCGCGCGCACGTGCGCGCCCGCCATCGACGCCGCCCGCAACAGCCCGTCGCGGTCGGCGGCAAGCAGTCTTTCGCTGTCATCGAGGTCGATCACGGCCTGGGCCGCATTCACGTCACTGCCTCCGGCTGGACCAGCCCGTCGGCCTGCCGCCGGATCTCTTGGGCGATCTGCTCGACGACTGCATCGACGTCCTCGACGCAACGTCCTTCGACATTCAGCCGCAGCAGCGGCTCGGTGTTGGAGCTGCGCAGGTTGAACCAGCTGCCCTCGCCGAGGTCGACGGTTACGCCGTCGAGGTGGTCGAGGGAGTGGATCCTGGTACCGAACGACTTGAGCACCGCCTCGACACAGGAGGCGGCGTCGTCGACAGTGAAATTGATCTCGCCGGACGACTCGTAGCGCTGATAGTCGGCGGTGAGCTCGGACAGTGGGCGCTGCTGGCTCCCGAGCGCGGACAGCACATAGAGCGCGGCCAGCATTCCCGAGTCAGCGCCCCAGAAGTCCCGGAAGTAATAGTGCGCCGAGTGTTCGCCGCCGAAAATCGCGCCGGTGTCCGCCATCAGCCCCTTGATGTAGGAGTGCCCGACCCGCGAGCGCACCGGCGTGCCACCGCGCTCGACGACCAACTCCGGCACCGCACGCGACGTGATCAGGTTGTGGATTACCGTCGCACCGATCTCCCGGTCCAACTCGCGCGCGGCGACCAGAGCGGTCACCGTCGACGGTGAAACCGGTCGGCCGCCCTCGTCGGTGACGAAACACCGGTCCGCGTCGCCGTCGAAGGCCAGCCCGATATCGGCACCGGTGTCGCGCACGTAGGCCTGCAGATCGACGAGGTTCGCCGGATCCAGCGGGTTGGCCTCGTGGTTGGGAAACGAGCCGTCCAGATCGAAGTACAACGGCAGCAACGTGAGCGAGTCGATCGCACCGAGCACCGCGGGCGCCGTGTGGCCCGCCATCCCGTTACCCGCGTCGACCGCCACCCGTAGCGGACGCAGCCCGGAAGTGTCGACCAGCGAGCGCAGAAAATCGCCGTACTCGGCCAGCACGTCTTTATCGGTGACGGTTCCGGCGGTCCCCTCGAGGGACGCGACTCCGGCGATGATGTCGTCGCTGATGGCGGTCAAGCCGGTGTCGGCGCCGACCGGTTTGGCGCCCGCCCGGCACAGCTTGATCCCGTTGTAGGCAGCCGGGTTATGGCTCGCGGTGAACATCGCGCCCGGACAGTCCAGCAACCCCGAGGCGAAGTACAGCTGATCGGTCGACGCCAAGCCGATCCGGACCACGTCGAGACCCTGTCCGTTGACTCCGGCTCCGAAGGCCGCCGCCAGCGGCGGTGAGCTGTCCCGCATGTCGTAGCCGATGACGACTCGCCGCGCGCCTTCGTTGCGCATCAGCCTGGCGAAGGCGGCACCGACGTCGGTGACGAACGACTCGTCGATCTCCGCACCGACCAAGCCTCGCACGTCGTAGGCCTTGATCACACGGTGAACAGCCGCAGCGGGCCGAGACATCGAGGGGCTCCTGACGAAGGGGACAGTTGGCCGTCAGCCTAATGGCCCCGCGACGATTCGGGCCGACGGCCCGATCCGGGCGCTAGTCGGCGGGGTCGGGCAGTACCCGGAGGTGACCGCGGCGGCGTCCGGTGCCGGCCGGCCGCCCTGCGCCGGAGGTCAGTACACCGGTCGCCGGTATCTCAACCGTTGCACCGCTGTACTGGACCGCCGCGTCGTGGAATCCGTTGACTGGTCCCCCGCCGGCGGCCACGTCGCGGCCCTCTCGTACGGCTTCGGCCAGCGCGATCAGATCGTCTTCGTCGGGATTGGTGGCCAGCGGGCCGGCGTGCCGGACGAGTTCCCAGCCGCGCGGCGCGGTGATCCGGCCGGCATGGCTGACGCAGAGATCCCAGGAGTGCGGCTCGTGGGCGGTGGCCAGCGGGCCGACGACCGCCGTCGAATCGGAGTACACGAAGGTCAGCGTCGCGACCGCGTAATGCGGGCACCCAGGCCGGCAACAGCGACGCGGAACGTTCACGATCGAGAGGTTATCGTGCGGAAACGTCCACGTGGCGCCGGACACGCGCATTCCCTCGGGCCAGGATGCCCAACCGTTACCATCGCCGGGTGAGCGATTCGCGCAGCTCCCCGCGCGGCCGGCGCTCGGTGAGTAAAAGGCTCTCGCGGCGCGGCCGCGATATGCGCGGACCGTTGCTGCCGCCGACGGTGCCCGGTTGGCGCAGCCGTGCCGAACGCTTCGACATGGCCGTGCTCGAGGCCTACGAGCCCATCGAGCGGCGGTGGCAAGAACGGCTGTCGGGACTCGACGTTGCGGTCGATGAGATCCCGCGGATTTCGGCGAAGGACCCTGACAATGTGCAGTGGCCCCCAGAGGTGGTCGCCGACGGGCCGATCGCGCTGGCCCGGCTGATCGGCGCCGGCGTCGACGTGCGCGGAAGCGCCACCCGCGCGCGAGTTGTGTTGTTCCGCAAGCCGATCGAGCGACGTGCCAAGGACACCGTCGAGCTGGCTGAATTGCTACATGAAATCCTGGTGGCTCAGGTGGCCACCTATTTGGATGTCGAACCATCGGTCATCGACCCGATGATCGACGAGGAATAGCGGCTGATCGCAAGCGCGGCGCAGCGTGTCGCCCGCCGACGTGAAGGCAGTCGGGTCAGATGATTCCGCGCTTGAGGCGGCGGCGTTCCCGCTCCGAGAGGCCGCCCCAAATGCCGAAGCGCTCGTCGTGAGCCAAGGCGTAGTCGAGGCATTCACTGCGCACCTCGCAGCCAAGGCAGATCTTCTTGGCTTCGCGCGTGGAGCCGCCCTTCTCGGGGAAGAACGCCTCAGGATCTGTCTGTGCACACAACGCACGGTCTTGCCACTGTTCGGTCGCTACCTCTGTGGCCTCGAACTCGTCCTCGGCCGCATCGGGAACCAAACTCAAATGGGGCCTTGGGGATACCCCTATCATCGGCAAGCCGGTAGTGGTGTGCGGTGTCCCACCCATTAACCCCCGAAGGTGTTCATAGGACATGGTCCGCCTCCTCACCTGGTTTCGTTGATCGTGAATGTCAGCACTGTTCTGATGTGCGGCCATCTCGATTCGAACAAATGATCGAATCTCGGTCTGCGACACCGAATCCGGCCGGCCAACCGAAATGACACTGGTGTGATTACACACGGGCGAGGGGCGCTTTGCAAGCGATTGGGGAGATTTCCATATCATCTCGTGACCAATTTTTTGCGACACTGACGCCTAAGCCGCTATGGCGTGTCGGTCACACCCGTCACACAAGGCATTCCGGCATCGGCTCCGCGCTCCGATTTTCCCCACTCACCTCGGCGTCTCAACCGTGCTCGCGCGTACTGTCGTGCGGTGTGAAGGTGACGGTTCTGGTCGGCGGGGTTGGTGGCGCCCGCTTCCTGCTCGGGGTCCAGCAGCTACTCGGCTTGGGCCAATTCGCTTCGGCGTCTGCAGCCCTCGGCGACCACGAGCTGACCGCGATCGTCAACGTCGGCGACGACGCCTGGATGCACGGGGTGCGGATCTGCCCCGACCTGGACACCTGCATGTACACCTTGGGCGGCGGCGTCGACCCGCAACGCGGCTGGGGCCATCGCAACGAAACCTGGCATGCCAAGGAGGAACTGGCCCACTACGGCGTGCAGCCCGACTGGTTCCAGCTCGGCGACCGCGACTTGGCCACCCACTTGGTACGCAGCCAGATGCTGCGGGCAGGCTACCCGCTGTCGCAGGTGACCGCCGCACTGTGCGACCGGTGGCAGCCAGGCGCGCGACTGCTGCCCGCCAGCGACGACCGTTGTGAAACACACGTCGTGATCACCGATCCCGTCGACGACAGCCAACGCGCGATCCACTTTCAGGAGTGGTGGGTCCGCTACGGCGCGCAGCTTCCGACACACAGTTTTGCGTTTGTCGGCGCCGAAAAAGCGAACGCCACAACGGAAGTCACCGATGCTATCGCTGATGCCGACGTCATCCTGGTGGCACCGTCGAATCCGGTGGTGAGTGTCGGCGCGATCCTGGCCATTCCCGGGATCCGTGCGGCACTGCGGTCCACCGCCGCTCCCGTCGTCGGATACTCGCCGATCATTGACGGGAAACCGTTGCGCGGCATGGCCGATGAGTGCCTCAAGGTGGTCGGTGTGGCATCAACCGCCGAGGCGGTGGGACGGCACTATGGTGCGCGGGCTGGCACCGGCATCCTGGATTGCTGGCTAATCCACGAGGGTGATCACGCCGAAATCGACGGTATCGCCGTGCGATCGGTACCGTTGTTGATGTCCGATCCGAAAGCCACCGCGGAGATGGTCAGCGCCGGACTGGAGCTTGCGGGCGTGGCGGCGTGAGCTCCTCGACCGCCGCCGGCGGCGAGCACGGCACCGCGTCGCCGATCGAAATCCTGCCGGTGCCCGGGCTTCCCGAGTTCCGCCCCGGCGACGACCTGAGTGCCGCGCTCGCCAGCGCCGCATCCTGGCTCCGCGACGGCGACGTGCTGGTCGTCACCAGCAAGGTGCTGTCCAAATGCGAAGGCCGCCTGGTGCCCGCCCCGGAAGATCCCGAGGAACGAGATACGCTGCGCCGCAAGCTTGTCGACGCCGAGTCTGTTCGCGTACTTGCCCGTAAGGGTCGCACGTTGATCACCGAGAACCGGCTGGGCGTGGTGCAGGCCGCGTCCGGCGTGGACGGATCCAACATCGGCTCCGACGAATTGGCGCTACTGCCCGTCGACCCCGACGCCAGCGCCGCGGTCCTGCGCGCCGGGCTGCGCAGGAGTCTCGGCGTCACTGTCGGCGTCGTGATCACCGACACGATGGGCCGCGCCTGGCGCAACGGCCAGACCGACGCCGCGGTCGGCGCGGCCGGCATTTCGGTGCTGCACGGCTACGCGGGCGCGATCGACCGGCACGGCAACGAGCTACTGGTCACCGAAGTCGCGCTCGCCGACGAGATCGCCGCGGCGGCCGATCTGGTCAAAGGCAAGCTGACCGGGATACCGGTGGCCGTCGTGCGGGGGCTGCCCACCGGCGTGGTGACCGACACCGGCGCCACGGCACGACAACTCGTGCGCGCCGGAACCGACGACCTGTTCTGGCTGGGCACCGCCGAAGCCCTGGAACTGGGCCGCCGGCAAGCCCAGCTGTTACGCCGCTCGGTGCGCCAGTTCGCCGACGAACCGGTCCCACCACACCTGATCGAGGACGCTGTCGCCGAAGCGCTCACTGCCCCGGCTCCGCACCACACCCGGCCGGTGCGCTTCGTCTGGCTGCAGACGCCGGCGACGCGCGGCAAGCTGCTCGAGCGCATGAGCGACAAGTGGCGCGCCGATCTGCAAAGTGACGGCAAGCCCGCCGACGCGGTCGAACGACGAGTCGCGCGGGGTCAGATCCTCTACGACGCACCCGAAGTCGTGATCCCGATGCTGGTGCCCGACGGAGCGCACAGCTATCCCGACGCTGCCCGCACCGACGCCGAGCACACCATGTTCACCGTCGCGGTCGGGGCCGCCGTGCAGGCGCTGCTGGTGGCGTTGGCAGTGCGCGGAGTGGGCAGTTGCTGGATCGGCTCGACGATCTTCGCCGCGGACCTGGTCCGCGATGAGCTGAGCCTGCCTGACGGTTGGGAACCATTGGGCGCCATCGCAATCGGTTATTCGGCGCAACCGGTGACCGAGCCTCGCGAACCCGTCGCCGTCAGTGATCTACTGGTGCGCAAGTGAGCGTTCGATCCTCGGCGATAGCGCTGCTGTCCGACTGGCAGCCGCCGGATCGGTCGCAGGACTCGCTGCGCAACGCCGTCCTCGCCTTCCTGCACGCACGGGACGACGCCTGCCTTCGGGAATGCGTACCGGGGCATATCACCGCCTCGGCGCTGGTGCTCGACGCCTCCGGCGGCCAGGTCCTGCTGACGTTGCATCCGCGGCTGGGCCGCTGGGTCCAATTAGGCGGGCACTGTGAGGATTCCGACGCCGACATCGTGGCGGCGGCGCTGCGGGAGGCCACCGAGGAATCCGGAGTCGACGGCCTGAAGATCGCGCCCGACCTGACCGCGATCAACGTCCACGCGCTGACGTGCTCGCTGGGGGTGCCGACCCGTCACCTCGACTTGCAGTTCGTGGCGCGGGCGCCGGCCGCAGCGCAGATCGCGGTCAGCGAGGAGTCAGTGGACCTGCGCTGGTGGCCGATCGACGCGCTGCCCACCGGCACCGACGATGCACTGGCCTACCTGGTCGAGCGCGCTCACGCCACGATGTACGACGACGATGGAGAACCGGAATGACGGCAATACCAATGTATCTGGTTACCGGAGCGGGCGGCGGAGTCGGCGGAGTGGGTCGGATAGTCGTCGACGAGCTGCTGGCTTGCGGCCAAACCGTGCGGGCCATGGTGCATCGGGAAGACGACCGCGCAGAAGCGCTGCGTGAGAGCGGCGCTGAGGTCGTTATCGGTGATCTCACCGACCCGGTCGACGTTGCGACCGCACTTGATGGCATCAACCGGGTTTTCTTCAGCATGAGTGTGTCCGCTTCCTACTTGGAAGCCACCACCGTTGTCTGCTCGCTTGCCGCCGAAACGAGCGATCTCGATCTGCTGGTGAACATGTCGCAGATGACCGTGTCGCAGATGACACCGACCAGCACTTCAGAGTCTCACCAACAGCGATTGCATTGGCTTGCTGAACGCGTCATCGACTGGTCACCGATACCCGCTGTGCAGATTCGGCCGACCGTTTTCCTGGAGAATCCGCTGTTTACCTTGCTAGCGGCCCGCTCGATACGCGAACAGCAGGTGCTTGCACTACCTTTCGGCGCCGGTCGGACTTCACCGATTGCGCCCGGCGATGTTGCCGATGCGGTTGTCGCCGTACTGCGCAATCCGGCCGAGCACATCGGCGCTGTGTACGAGCTGACCGGGCCGACCGTCCTTGATGTCGATGGGCTTGCCGCACAGTACGGCAGGGCTCTGGGCCGGGAAATCACCGGACAACGCGTCGACTTCGATGACTGGCGAAGCCAGCTCGCAGAAAGCGGACTCGATCCCCATGTGCAGGAACACATCACGACGATGGCGCGCCTACACCGTGAAGACCGCTACAATCGCTCTACCGATCAGGTGCAAGCCCTTACCGGCCATGTGCCGCAAAGCGTCGAAGACTTCGTCCGCGCGCGCCGCGATCTCTTTGTTTAGCCATCACAGGTCAGCCTGCGTCAGGTTCCGAAGAAGTCGAGCAGCAGCTCCGACACGCGCGCGGGTGCGTCGGTGGGCACCCAATGTCCAACGCGGTGAACACGTTCGTAGCGCCATTGGCCGGCGACATAGCCTCCCGAGTCCATCATCTGCCGCTCCGTCATCGCCATATCGCGGTCACCCCAAATCCCCATTACTGAGCACTGGACGGGCGCGAGGTCTGAGCCCCGGCTGGTGAGGGCGTAGAGCTCGGGGGGAATGTTGGCTC
The DNA here is from genome assembly GCF_036490025.1 of Mycobacterium sp. Classification (GTDB taxonomy): domain Bacteria; phylum Actinomycetota; class Actinomycetes; order Mycobacteriales; family Mycobacteriaceae; genus Mycobacterium. Next base: position 15,779 of record NZ_DASXEP010000054.1, read on the forward strand.
GGTACCAGTTCATCGCACTGGTAAGGGCACCGGGTCGTGCGAGGTCGGTCAGCTGGCGGTCGAGTTCCCGATCGTCGGTGCGGCGCGCTCCGTCGTAGGCCCAGTCGCGGTACCACTGCCAATCATCTTGCGGCAGCTGGCTTTCCGCGATACCGGGGAATGCGAACCACAACATGTACCAGGTGAGCTGTTTTTGCTCGAAGCCGGCTGCGGCGATCGCGGCGGGATGGCCGACGGAAATTGCGGCGTACTGCTGCACGCGGTCGGGCCAGGTGCTGGCCAAGATCCATCCAAGGGTTGCTCCCCAATCGTGGCCGGCAAGGCGAAAGGTGTCCACGTCGAGGGTGGCGAGCAGTCCGTGGATGTCGCTCACGAGGTGGTCCATCGCGTAGGCCTCTACTTCGGCGGGCCGGTCGCTGTCGCCGTATCCGCGCAGATCGGGGGCTATCACTCGGTAGCCCGCTTGGCGTAGGTCGCGGATTTGATGGCTCCACATCTGGGCGCGATCCGGGAAGCCGTGCAACAGCAGCGCCGCCGGACCCTCACCCGTGTCGATCACGTTCAGGTTGATGGACCCGACATTCACGACTCGTGCGGGCAACGTCTCGTCGGTCACCGACCGCCTCCTGATCTGGTCGCCGGACAGCCCGAGGGTGAAGCCTGCCGCCCATTCGGCGGGTAAAGCTTTACACGGTGCTGCAGCAGCGGATCCCGCCGACGGGAAATGTGGACGCCGGGCCAACCGAGGTGCCGATTCCTGCCGGACTCAGTCGTGTAGAAGCTGAACTGCAGCTGAGAGTTGCCAGCATTCGCCAACCCGCTGCCCGCAAATCCGGCCCACTGGCGGTACAGACCGCTGAACAGGCTAAACAGTCCGCTACATCGGACCGCTGGAATTTATCTGCAAACTGCGAGTTTTGGCCCGCAGGCTAGGCCTTCAGAGTTACCTTAATGCCACCTGAGATGGCGCCACGTAGCGGGAAGCCGAGACCAACCGGGTCGGACGACACCTCGGTCAGGTCTATTGGAACAGCCGATTTTGCTGGCTGGGCTTTCACGGAGGTGGGGCCATGGCTCGTCACCGCGGCACGAAGCGGAATCAGCGGTCGCGGAAGACCAAGGTGCGCCGTCGCGGGGCGATCGGCCTGGGCAGCAGTGCCGGGGCGTTGTTGGCGTTTGGCTTGAGCCCGTTGGGCACCGCGCCGTCCGCGAAGGCCGACGTGTTCGACGACATCCTCGATTTGGCGGTCGGCTCAGCCGCCAGCTCGGCGGTGACTGCGGTCAATCCGACTGATTTCTTCGATCCCGGTGTGTTGAGCGGGCTGCTCGGCGATCTGAGCACGCCGGCCGGGTGGGACACGCTGCTCACGGATTTCTTTAACCCCAGCAGTTTTGACGCCGTGTCCACGGCGAGCTCGACGCTTTCTGACACCGGCTCTGCGGTGTCGGCGGCCGATTCGTCGACCAGCTTCCTGCACGTCCTTGAGCAGGATTGGATTAACAGCCCGTTCGGTCAGCAGATCGACAGCGCGCTCAACGCGTGGGCAGCGCAGACCGATCCGGCCGCGGCGGGCGATAGCTGCGGGTTTATCTGTAACGGTGCTGATGGAACCGGGGGCGGCTCGCTGACGGCGGCCGATGGTCAAGGCGGCGGGTGGTTGTTCGGTAACGGCGGCGATGGTGCCACCGATTCGGCCGGTCAAGGCGGTAGCGGCGGCGACGGCGGACTCTTCTTCGGCAACGGCGGTGACGGCGGTGACGGCGGTAGCGGCCTCACCGGTGCGCCGGGTGAGGTCGGCGGCACCGGCGGCGCCGGCGGCGACGGCGGCGACGGCGGGCTGTTCTTCAGCCACGGCGGCAACGGCGGGGATGGCGGGGTCGGCGGCGCCGGCGGCAACGGCGAGGCTGGCGCTACCGGCGCGGCCGGTGTGGCTGGGGTTAACGACGGTGCCGGCGGTAACGGCGGTAACGGCGGCGGCAACGGCGACACCGGCGGCACGGGCGGCACCGGCGGCAACGCTGGTGCCGGTGGCGGCTTCTTCGGCAGCGCGGGCGTTAACGGCAACGGCGGGGCCGGCGGGGTGGGCGGCAGTGCCGGCGCGCCGGGCAGCGGCGGCGATGGCGCGGCCGGTGTGTGGGGGGACGCGGGCTCGGGTGGCGTCAATGGCGCCGGCGGTGACGGTGGCAACGCCGGCACCGGCAGCAGTGGGGTGGGCGGCAGCGGTGGGGTAGGTGGGGCAGCGGGCACCGGCGGCACCGGCGGCATCGCCGGTGCTCACGGCGCTAACGGCGGCGCGGGGGCCCTCAGCGACGCCCACGGTGGTAATGGCGGGGCCGGCGCTGCCGGTGAGACCGCCAATCCCGACGGCGGGGCCGGCGGTAACGGCGGCAACGGCGGGTCGATCGGCGACGGCGGCAGCGGCGGTGCCGGTGGTGCCGGGCTGGCGGGTGTCAACGGCGCTGGTGGGACTGGTGGCACCGGCGGCAACGGCGGCATGGGCGGCTCGACATCTGGTAACGGCGGTAGCGGCGGCGCCGGTGGCGTCGGCGGGACCGGTGCGTCTGGTGGCACCGGGGGCAATGGCGCGGCGGGAGTCGCTGGGGTCAACGACGGCGCCGGCGGCAACGGCGGCAACGGCGGCAACGGGTACAACGGCGGGGCCGGCGGGGCCGGCGGCAACGCAGGAACAGCCGCCCACGGCAGCGCAGGCTTCAACGGCAACGGCGGGGCCGGCGGCGCCGGCGGTAATGGCGGTGCGCCCGGCAGCGGCGGCAACGGCGCGGCGGGGGTGTGGGGTGACGCGGGCAGCGGCGGCATCAATGGCGCCGGCGGTGACGGCGGCAATGCCGGCACCGGCGGCAGCGGCGTGGCCGGCACCGGTGGGGCCGGCGGGGCGGTCGGCACCGGCGGCAACGGCGGTCAAGCGGGCACCAACGGCGCCAACGGCACCGCGGCAACCGTCGGCACCATTCACGGCGGTGACGGCGGGGCCGGCGCCGCGGGCGATACCGCCAACCCGAGCGGGGGGGCCGGCGGTAGCGGCGGCAACGGCGGGTCGATCGGCAACGGCGGCAACGGCGGTACGGGCGGTGACGGCATCGCCGGTGCTGCCGGGGTCACCGGCGCCGATGGCAACGGCACCCCGGGGGTGGACGGCGGGTCCGGTGGCCAGGGCGGGGCAGGTGGTGAGGGCGGCACGCTGGCCGGCAACGGCGGGGCCGGCGGGCTCGGCGGCAACGCTGCCCACGGGGGCGACGGCGCAGACGGCGGCACCGGCGCGGCCGCCATCACCGCCGGAAGCACCGGCGGCAATGGTGGCAATGGCAGCAACGGCGGCGCCGGCGGCAGCGGCGGCAACGGCGGCCTCGGCGGTAAGGCCTTGGCCGCCTCCGGCAGCGACGGCGCTGACGGCGACGGCGGTAACGCCGGCAGCGGCGGTAACGGTGGGGTCGGCGGCGCCGGCGGGGCCGCGACCGTGGCCGGCGCGACCGGCGGTCAAGGCGGCGACGGCGGCACCCCCGGGGCGGCCGGAATCCCCGGCGACGGCACCCCCGGCGAGCCGGGCACCCCCGGTACGGGCGGAGACGGCGGGCCCGGCGGAGCCGCGACGGTCGCCGGCGCGACAGGCGGCGACGGCGGCGATGGCGCGTCCGGGGTGTCCGGCACCGATGGGGTGACCGGCGCCGACGGCAACGGCACCGACGGCACCCCGGGCGGGCCTGGCGGGGCCGGCGGCAACGGCGGGGATGCGACCATCGCCGGCGCGATCGCCGGCAACGGCGGTCAAGGCGGCCAAGGCGGCACTGCCGGCAATGGCGGGGCCGGCGGCACCGGCGCGACCGGGGTTGCCGGGGTCAACGCCGGCGCTGGCGGCACCGGTGACACCGGCGGCAACGGCGGGGCGGGCGGGGTCGGCGGGGTCGGCGGCAATGCCGGCGTCGCCAGCAACGGCGCCACCGCGGGCCAAAACGGTGACGGCGGGGCCGGCGGTTTTGGCGGCAACACCGGGCCCGGCGGCACCGGCGGCACCGGCGCAGCCGGCACAGCTGCTGACCCCAACGGCGGGGCGGGCGGTAACGGCGGCAGCCCCGGCTCCACCCCCGGCGCCGCCGGGGCCGGCGGCACACCGGGCACCACCCCCGGCGACGGCGGCAACACCGGCGCCACCGGCGCGGCCGGCACCACGGTCACCAGCGGCGGCGACGGCGGTACCGGCGGAGCCGGCTACAACGCCACCACCCCCGGCACCCCCGGTGGTAACGGCGGAGTCGGCGGCAACGGTGGCAACTACGGCAACGGCGGCAACGGTGGGGCCGGCGGCACCGGCGCGGCCGGCACCAACGGTGTCACCGGCAACGACGGCAACGGCGCCGACGGCACAACTGGCGGGTCCGGCGGCACCGGCGGGGCCGGCGGTTTGGGCGGCTCGATCTCCGGCAACGGCGGGATCGGTGGGATCGGTGGGGCCGGCGGTAACGGCGGATACGGCGGCGCCGGCGCCAATGGTGCGCCCGGGGTGGCCCAGTACATGGGCAGCTACGCCGGCGGCAACGGCGGCGACGGCGGCAATGGCGCGGCGGGCGGCAACGGCGGCCAAGGCGGGGCCGGCGGGGCGGCCACCAACGGCAGCGTTGGTGCCAACGGTGACGGCGGGGCCGGCGGACTCGGCGGTAACTCCGGGGCGGCTGGCAACGGCGGGGACGGCGCGGCCCGCATCGAGTCTGGAGCCCCCGGCGGCAGCGGCGGCAACGGCGGCAACCCCGGCACGGTGGCCGGCGGAGCCGGCAGCGGGGGAGCGGCCGGCACCGGCGGCAGCGCCGGCAGCGCCGGCGCCAACGGCACCGCGGGCACGCTTGTCACCAGCGGCGGCAATGGCGGCAACGGTGGTGCCGGCCTCAGCGGGACCACACCATCGAGCGGTGCCGCAGGTGGCGGTAACGGCGGGGTCGGCGGCAACGGCGGCAACTTCGGCAACGGCGGCAACGGCGGGGCGGGCGGCAACGGCTCAGCCGGCGCCAACGGTTTCACCGGCCCCGGCGACGACAACCTCGGCGCGGGCGGCGGTGACGGCGGTAACGGGGGCGCGGGCGGCCTGGGCGGCGCGATCTCCGGCAACGGCGGGGATGGCGGGATTGGGGGGGCCGGCGGTAACGGCGGAGTGGGCGGCAACGGCGCCAATGGTGCGCCCGGGGTCGCCGGGGTCAACAACGGCGCCGGCGGCGACGGCGGCGACGGCGGCAACGGCGACTCCGGCGGCCAGGGCGGCCAAGGCGGGGACGGCGGGGCGGCCACCAACGGCAGCGTCGGTGTCAACGGTGACGGCGGGGCCGGCGGCAACGGCGGTAACTCCGGGACGCCCGGTAACGGCGGGGACGGCGCGGCCGGCACCGCGAGCAACCCCAATGGCGGTGATGGCGGCAACGGCGGGGGCCGAGCCGTAAACAACGCCCCGTACGCCGGCCTCGCCGGCCACGGCGGAGCGGCCGGCACCGGCGGCAGCGGCGGCAGCGCCGGCGCCAACGGCAGCGCGGGCGCGGTGCTCACCGGCGGCAACGGCGGAACCGGCGGAGCCGGCTACAACGCCACCACCCCCGGCACCCCCGGTGGTAACGGCGGAGTCGGCGGCAACGGGGGCAACTACGGCAACGGGGGGAACGGCGGGGCCGGCGGCACCGGTGCCAACGGCGGCAACGGCACCCCGGGCGGTTCGCCCGGCGCCGGGACCGGCGCGGCCGGCGGGGCCGGCGGCACCGGTACCAACGGCGGCAACGGCGGCACCGGCGGCTTGGGCGGCTCGATCTCCGGCAACGGCGGGGCCGGTGGGGTCGGCGGCAACGGCGGCAACGGCGGTACCGGCGGCTTGGGCGGGAACGGCGCCGACGGCGGCACCATTGCCAACGGCGGCAACTCCAACGGTGGCGACGGCGGCACCGGCGGCTACGCCGGGGTCGGCGGCAACGGCGGCACCGGCGGGGCTGGTGGCGGTGTGGCCAACGGCGGATCCGGCACCGTGGGCATCAATGGCGACGGCGGGACCGGCGGCACCGGCGGCACCGGCGGCGCCCCCGGCAACGGCGGGGCCGGCGCGAACGGCGCCGCCAGCGCGCCCGACGGCGGCGACGGCGGCGCCGGCGGCTTTGTCGGCCACCCGGGGGCCGGCGGCCTCGGCGGGGTGGCCGGCAGCGGCGGCGCCGGCGGCACTGACGGTGCGAACGGCAACGCCGGCAGCATTCCCACCGGCACCGGCGGCACCGGCGGTAACGGCGGTAACGGCTACAACGCGACCGCCGCCGGCATTAACGGCGGCACCGGCGGCAACGGCGGCCCGGGCGGCCCGTTCTCCGGCAGCGGCGGCAACGGCGGGGTGGGCGGCTCCGGCGCCTCCGGCGGCAACGGCGGCCGCGGCGGCATCAGCGGCGCTTACGGCGGCAACGGCGGCAACGGCGGCGACGGCGGCGACGGCACGACCGGCCTCGGCGGGGCTGGCGGTGCCGGCGGCGTCTCGCACATCAACGGAACCGGAAACCTCTCCTTCAGCTACAGCGGAACCGGAAACGCGACCGGCGGCGCCGCCGGCGCCGGCGGCAACGGCACCACGGGCGGCGACGGCGGGATCGGCGGTTACGCAGAGACCGGGCTAACCGGAACCGGCAACGCGACGGGAGGTAGCGGCGGAGCAGGCGGCACCGGCACCACCGGCGCGGGCGGGAACGGGGGTGCTGGCGGCAGCGCGACCGTCCTCAACAGTGCCTCGGCGGGCACCGTCAGCGGCGGCAACGGCGGGGCGGGCGGCAACGGTGCAACCGGCGGCAACGGCGGTAACGGCGGCAACGGCGGCAATGAGCCTTTTGGAACCCCCACCGGCACCGGAAATGCCACCGGCGGCGACGGCGGAAAAGGCGGCAACGGCACTGACGGCGGCAACGGCGGGGCCGGCGGGATGGGCGGCTACGCGACCATCGACCACTTCGCATCTACGGGGGACGCCACCGGCGGTGTCGGCGGAGCAGGTGGCACCGGCGCTAACGGCGGCGACGGCGGGGCCGGTGGTTCTGGAATAATTTATTCTCCTCCCGGCCCCCCAACCGGCGACTCTACGGGCAACGCCACCGGCGGTGCTGGCGGGTCGGGCGGCCTCGCCACCACCGGCTTTGGCGGAAACGGTGGCTCGGGCGCTAATGGGCAAAGCGACGGCACCGGAAACGTCATCGGCGGCAACGGCGGCAACGGCGGCAACGGCGGCAACGGCGGCTACGGGCCCGCTGGCGGCGGGACCGGCGGCAACGGCGGTCGTGCGATCATCGCCCCAACCGGAACCGGAAACGCCATCGGCGGCACCGGCGGCGCCGGCGGGTTCGGCGGTGCCACCGGTACCGGCGGGGCTGGCGGCAACGGCGGCTTCACCCTCGGTTTCGGGAACAGTGCCTCGCCGGGGACCGCCGCCGGCGGAAGCGGTGGAGCCGGCGGCAACGGCACCACGGGCGGGACCGGCGGCGACGGCGGTTATGCGACCACGGCCGGAACCGGAAACGCCACCGGCGGCAATGGCGGCACCGGCGGGGCCGGCGACCCGAACGCGGGCGGGAACGGCGGCGTCGGCGGTAACGCCAGCACAGGTGCTCCGGGCACTGCCATCGGCGGCCTCGGCGGCTCCGCTGGTGCGGGTAATCCCCCCGGGTCCAACGGCGCCAACGGGACGCCATAACGAGTCGCTTGGCGGGCACCGGCGGCCATCGACGAGGATCGGCCGTTCCGCACCGGCCCAGTCAGGCGGTTGGAGCTGGTCGCGTCCGGTGACAGGTGATCGCGTCGGCACCGTTGTCGCGCAGAGGCGGGCAACACCGCACCCGACTCCGGCGGTTACCGGTGTGACAGAAGGTGTTCAACCTCGTCGAGTGGCTATTTATGGTACGCCCCAACGTATTTCGCGTGACGTAACTGGCCACTCGGCGAGGCCTACACGTCAGACGAGTAGCGGATCCCGCCGTCCGGAAGCACCACTCCGGGCCACACCCGCGCGCCGCGCAGCAATTCGCAACGGGCGCCGATGTCGGCGCCGTCGCCGATCACGCCGTCGCGGACCAACGCCCGCGGGCCGATGCGCGCACCGAACCCGATGATCGACCGTTCGACGACACTGCCGGCCTCGATCCGCACCCCGTCGAAGATGACCGCGCCGTCCAACCGGGCGCCGGGGCCGATCTCGGCGCCACGTCCGACGACGGTCCCGCCGATGAGCAGCGCGCCGGGCGACACCGCCGCGCCGTCGTGCACCAACTGCTCACCGCGATGCCCGCCCAGCGCGGGCGACGGAGCGATGCCGCGCACCAGGTCCGCCGATCCCCGCACGAAATCCTCCGGCGTGCCCATGTCGCGCCAGTAACTGGTGTCGACGTAGCCGCACACCTTGACGCCGTCGGACAGCAGGGTTGGGAACACCTCCCGCTCGACGGACACCTCACGGCCGCGCGGAATGCGATCGATGGTCTCCCGGGAGAACACGTAGCAGCCGGCGTTGATCTGGTCGGTCGGCGGGTCTTCGGTCTTCTCCAAAAATGCTGTGACTAAGCCATTTTCGGTGGGGACGCAGCCGAAAGCCCGGGGGTCGCCGACCCGCACCAGGTGCAGGGTCAGGTCGGCCTGCTGCTCGTGGTGATAGTCCAGCAGTTGACCGAGGTCTGCTCCGGAGAGCACGTCGCCGTTGAACACCATCGCCGTGTCGTGGCGCAGATGGTCCGCGACGTTGGCGATGCCGCCGCCGGTGCCCAGCGGATTCTGCTCGGTCACATACTCGATCTGCAGACCGAGCTTGGATCCGTCACCGAACTCGGGCTCGAACACCGTCGCCTGGTAAGACGTGCCCAGAATCACGTGTTCGATCCCGGCCGCGGCGATCCGCGACAGCAGATGAGTCAGGAACGGCAGCCCCGCCGTGGGCAGCATCGGTTTGGGCGCCGACAGCGTCAGCGGCCGCAGCCGGGTGCCTTTGCCGCCGACCAGGACAACTGCGTCAACTTGCTTGCTCACTGCCGCCCTTCTGCAGAATTGCGCACCATCAGCCGCGATCGCACCGCCAAACCGGTCCGCAAGGCCAATCGCAGCGGAGCGCGCCACGGTCCAGGATGCCGGTCGGCGAGGTAGGTGTAGGTGCTTTTGTGATGCACCGCCAGATTGCGCGCCGACTCCCGTGCGGTCGCGTGGCCCTTGTGGTGCAGCACTTCCGCCGAGGGCACATAGACGTTGAGCCAGCCCGCCTTGCCCAGCCGGTCGCCGAGGTCGACGTCCTCCATATACATGAAGTAGCGCTCGTCGAACCCGCCGATCTGTTCGAAGGCCGCGCGACGCACCAGCAAGCACGACCCCGACAGCCAGCCCACCGCTCGCTCGCTGGGTTCCAGTCGCTCCTGGCGGTAGGCCGCCGACCACGGATTGTTCTTCCACAGCGGTCCGACGACCGCGTGCATGCCGCCGCGGATCAGGCTGGGCAGATGACGCGCCGACGGATACAGCGACCCGTCGGGGTCGTGGATCAACGGCCCTAGGGTCGCCGCCCGGGGCCAGCGCGCCGCGGCGTCGAGCAGCGCGTCGATGCTGCCCGGGCCCCACTGCACGTCCGGGTTGGCCACCATAACCCACTCGTCACCGTCAGCCTCTTCTTCAGCGAGCTGCGCCATCGCGCGATTCACCGCGCTGCCGTAGCCGAGGTTGGACCCGGTGGAGAACAGTCGCACGCCCGGGTAGCGCTCGACCGCGGCCTGCGGCGCCCCGTCGGTGGAGCCATTGTCGGCCATCAGGACGCTGACCCGCCGGTCGGTCGCATGCGACAGCGATGCCAGGAACCGGTCCAGATGCGGACCCGGTGAATAGGTCACCGTGACCACCGGCAGCACGTCACTCACGCGTCGAGGGTAGCGGTCAGGCGTCCGGCGATGCGGACAGCGCCGCCTCCAGCGCTTCTCGCCACGGTCGCAGCGGCGACAGGCCGGCGTCCTGGGACTGGCGGGCGGACAGCGCCGAATAGGTCGGCCGCGGCGCCGGCCGCGGGTTGTGGCTGCTGCTCACCGGCCGCACCCGCTGCGGGTCGGCGCCGACGCATTCGAACACCGCGCGCGCCTGCCCGCATCGGGTCACCTCGCCTTCGTTGGCGGCGTGCACGATTCCCGTCGGCGCATGCACCCGTCCGTCGACCACCTCGAGCAGCGCGCTGACCAGGTCGGCGACATAGGTCGGCGAGCCGGTCTGGTCATCGACCACCTCGATGGTGCGATCGCCGGCGGCCAGCTTGCGCATGGTGGCGACGAAATCGTTACCGTTGCCGCCTGTGTAGACCCACGCCGTGCGGACCACCACGGCCTGCGGCAACGCCGCCAGCACCGCGTGTTCGCCGGAGACCTTGGTCTGCCCGTACACGCTCAGCGGCCGGGTCTCGTCGCTCGGCTCATACGGCCGCGGCGGCGCGTCACCGAAGTCGCCGCCGAACACGTAGTCGGTGGAGAGGTGCACCATCCGCGCGCCGGCCCGCGCGCAAGCCTGTGCCAGGTATTCCGGGCCGACGGCGTTGATCGCGTGCGCCCTGGCCTGGTCGTGTTCTGCATCGTCGACGGCGGTGTAGGCCGCGCAGTTGATCACCACGTCGTCGGCCTGCACGATCTGCCCGGCAAGTTTCGGGTCGGTGATGTCCCACTGCGACGACGTCAGCGCCAGCACGTCGCGCTGCTGCCGAGTCGCTTCGGCGGCGAGAAAGCTGCCGACCTGCCCGCCCGCGCCGGCGATCACAATCCTGTGCTGCACGAGTTACGAGTCTGGCACGCCGGGACTCGGCTACCAGCGATACCGCTGTGACGCAAGTAGCCTGATGTGATGCCTGAGCAACGAGTGACTCGTGTGATCGCGACTCTCGCGGCCGTGGTGGTCGTCCTGGTGACGGGGGTGGGCTGGAGCAAGGTCCGCTCCTTCGAGGACGGGATCTACCACGTCTTCGCGCCGTCGCTGGGTCACGGTGGCGACGACGGGGCGCTTGACATCCTGCTGGTCGGCATGGACAGCCGCACCGATGCCCACGGCAACGCGCTGAGCCCGCAGGAACTGGCGTCACTGCGGGCCGGTGACGAGGTGGCCAGCAACACGGACACGATCATCCTGGTGCGCATCCCCGACAACGGGAAGTCGGCCACCGCGATCTCGATTCCGCGCGACACCTACGTGTCTGCGCCCGGTCTGGGCAAGACCAAGATCAACGGCGTCTACGGCCAGACCAAAGAGGAGAAGCGGGTCAGCCTGGTCGAATCGGGCGTCGCGCCCGATCAGGCCGAGCGAGAGGGCACCGAGGCCGGTCGCGAGGCGCTGATCAAGACGGTTGCCGACCTCACCGGCGTCACCGTCGACCACTACGCCGAGATCGGACTGCTGGGCTTCTCGCTGATCACCGACGCCCTCGGCGGCGTCAATGTATGCCTCAAAGAGCCTGTCTTCGAACCACTTTCGGGCGCCGACTTCCCGGCCGGCTGGCAGAAGCTCAACGGTCCGCAAGCGCTGAGCTTCGTCCGCCAGCGCCATGAGCTGCCCCGCGGCGACTTGGACCGAGTGGTACGCCAGCAGGTGGTGATGGCCTCGCTGGCCCACCAGGTGATCTCCGGCAAGACGCTGTCCAGCCCGGCAACGATGAACCGGCTGCAACAAGCCATCCAGCGCTCGGTGGTGCTGTCATCGGGCTGGGACGTCATGGATTTCGTGAATCAGCTGCAGAAGTTGGCCGCGGGAAAGATCGCCTTTGCCACCATCCCGGTGCTCGACGAGTCCGGCTGGAGCGACGACGGTATGCACAGCGTGGTGCGGGTCGATCCCCATCAGGTGCAGGACTGGGTCGGCGGCCTGCTGCAGGATCAGGCCAAGGGCAAGACCGAGGAGCTGGCCTACTCGCCGGGCAAGACCACTACCAGCGTCCTCAACGACACCGACATCAACGGTCTTGCCGCATCGGTGTCAGAAGTGTTGAGCGCCAAGGGATTCAGCACAGGCCAGGTCGGCAACAACGATGCCGCGCACGTGCCCAATAGCCAGGTGCAAGCCGCCAAGCCCGATGACGTGGGCGCTCAAGCCGTCGCCAAAGAACTCGGTGGGCTGCCGGTCATCGCCAACAAATCGGTACCGCAGGGGTCGGTTCGGGTGGTGCTGGGCAACGACTACACCGGCCCGGGCTCGGGCCTCGGCGACGGCGGCCGCCCCATGCTGGCAGCTTCGTCGAATTCCGGCTCGCAGAAGTCCGACGCTCCGCCGCCCTCGCCGATCCTGACCGCCGGCGCCGACCACCCCGAGTGCGTCAACTGATCTACTGACCGGGTGAACCTCAGCGCGGCGATTCTGGATCCGATACTGCGCGACGACCCGGTCGGCCCGCGCATCACCTACTACGACGACGCCACCGGCGAACGTATCGAGCTGTCCGCGGTCACGCTGGCCAACTGGGCGGCCAAGACCGGCAACCTGTTGCGCGACGAGTTGGGCGGCGGGCCGGCCAGCCGGGTAGCGGTGTTGCTGCCGGCCCACTGGCAGACCGCCGCGGTGTTGTTCGGGGCGTGGTGGATCGGCGCGGACGTGGTACTGGACGGCTCGCAGGCCGACATTGCCCTGTGCACCGCCGAGCGGCTCGACGAGGCCGACACCACCGGCGCCGGCGAGGTGGCCGTGCTGTCGCTGGACGCGTTCGGCCGGCCGGCAGCCGATCTGCCGATCGGCGTCACCGACTACGCGACCGCGGTCCGGGTTCATGGCGACCAGATCGTCGCCGAGCAACATCCCGGCCCGGCGCTGGGCGGGCGATCGGTCGACCAGGTGCTGGACGCCTGCCACAAGGCCGTGGCGGCAAAGGCTTTGACGGCCGGCGACCGAGCGGTGTCGACAGCACCATGGAATACGGCCGACGACGTGGTCGACGGCCTGCTGAGCGTGCTGTCGGCGGGCGGGTCGCTGGTATACGTCGCCAACCCCGACCCGGCTGCGCTGCCGCGCCGGATGCAGACCGAGAAGGTCACCCGCACGCTGGACTGAGCACGGATGACAATCCATGTTGATATCGCAATATATGGATGTTAACGTCGTCGGAGGCCGTTAGTTCGGGCCCCTACTGCAGGACGGGAGGACGTTTCGCGATGGTGGTGCAAGGCCTACTCGGAAAGGCGGCCGGGACGGTGGTAACCGGCCTGGTCGGTGTCAGCGCTTACGAAGTCCTCCGCAAAGCCCTGGCCAAGGCCCCACTTCACGACGCCGCGGTGACCGCGACCGAGTGGAGCCTGCGCGGCACGCGGCGGGCCGAGGAAGCAGCGGAGTCAGCCCGGTTGAAAGTAGCCGATGTCGTCGCCGAAGCTCGCGAGCGCATCGGTGAGGAGGCACAGCCTCCGTCCATCGGCGATCACGACCACGATCACGACCACTGATCCTGGCTGTGACTGATCGTCCGCCTCCTCCTCATCGCGCTGCGCGCTCTGCATCGTCGGCGGACGTGACTGATCGTCCGCCTCCTCCTCATCGCGCTGCGCGCTCTGCATCGTCGGGGGACATGACCGACTTACTGGTCGTGTCCGACGCCGCCGGGCGGATGCGGGTGAAAGTGCCCTGGGTGCACGCGAATTCGCGGCGCGCGGTAGCGGTGGAAGACGCGGTGGAGCGGCAGCACGGGGTGCGGGCCGTGCACGCCTATCCGCACACCGGCTCCGTCGTCGTCTGGTACTCCCCCAAGCGCTGCGATCGCGACGAAGTGCTGGCAGCGATCATGTCGGCCGAAAACGTTGCCGCCGAGCTCATTCCGGCCCGCACGCCGAGGTCCTCCGATATCCGCAACACCGAAGTGCTGCGGATGGTGATCGGCGGCGCGGCGCTGGCCCTGCTCGGTGTTCGCCGCTACGTCTTCAACCGGCCACCGCTGTTGGGCCCGTCCGGCCAGCTGGTCGCGACCGGCGCGACGCTGTTCATGGGTTACCCGTTCCTGCGCGGCGCGCTGCGCTCGCTGCGATCCGGGCGCGCGGGCACCGACGCGCTGGTGACCGCCGCGACCGTCGCCAGCCTGGTGCTGCGCGAGAATGTCGTTGCGCTCACCGTGCTGTGGCTGCTCAATATCGGTGAATACCTTCAGGATCTGACGCTGCGGCGGACCCGGCGGGCCATCTCGGATTTGCTGCGCGGCACCGCCGACACGGCGTGGATCCGCCTCGAAGACGGAAACGAAGTCCAGGTGCCGATCGACACCGTGCAGATCGGCGACGACGTGGTGGTCCATGACCACGTGGCGATATCGGTCGACGGTGACGTGGTCGACGGCGAAGCCGTCGTCGACCAGTCCGCGATCACCGGCGAAACCCTGCCGGTCAGCATCGTTGCCGGGTCGACCGTACACGCCGGTTCGGTGGTGCTGCGCGGGCGTCTGGTGGTTCGCGCACGTGCGGTCGGCAACCAGACCACCATCGGGCGCATCATCTCCCGCGTCGAAGAGGCGCAACACGACCGGGCGCCCATCCAGACGGTCGGCGAGAACTTCTCCCGTCGCTTCGTGCCGATTTCGTTCATCGTCTCGGCGATCACGCTGGCCGTCACCGGCGATGTCCGGCGCGCGATGACCATGTTGCTGATCGCGTGCCCGTGCGCGGTGGGCCTGGCGACGCCGACGGCGATCAGCGCGGCGATCGGCAACGGCGCGCGGCGCGGCATTCTCATCAAGGGCGGCTCGCACCTTGAGCAGGCCGGCCGCGTCGACGCGATCGTCTTCGACAAGACCGGGACACTCACGGTCGGGCGCCCGGTGGTTACTAACATCATTGCGTTACACCAGGATTGGCAGCCCGAACAGGTGCTCGCCTATGCGGCGAGCTCAGAGCTGCACTCTCGCCACCCGCTGGCCGAGGCCGTGATCCGCTCCACCGAGGAACGCCGCATCATCATTCCGCCGCACGAGGAATGCGAGGTGCTGGTCGGGCTGGGCATGCGCACCTGGGCCGACGGTCGCACGCTGCTGCTGGGCAGTCCGTCGCTACTGCGGTCGGAGAACGTCCAGGTGTCCCAGGAAGCCGCCGACTGGGTCGACAAACTACGCCGCCAGGCGGAGACCCCGCTGCTGCTCGCCGTGGACGACACGCTGGTCGGGCTGATCAGCCTGCGCGACGAAATCCGTTCCGAAGCGCCTGATGTGCTGAAGAAACTGCGCACCAACGGAATCCGCCGGATCGTGATGCTCACCGGCGATCACCCCGACATCGCGGAAGTCGTTGCGGGCGATCTCGGCATCGACGAGTGGCGCGCCGAGGTGATGCCCGAGGAGAAGCTCGAGGTGGTTCGCCGGCTCCAGGACGAGGGTTACATCGTCGGGATGGTCGGCGACGGCATCAACGACGCCCCGGCGCTGGCCGCCGCCAACATCGGCATAGCGATGGGCCTGGCCGGCACCGACGTCGCGGTCGAGACGGCCGATGTCGCGCTGGCCAACGACGACCTGCGGCGCCTGCTCGACGTCGGCGATCTGGGCGGCCGCGCGGTTGATGTCATCCAGCAGAACTACGGCATGTCGATCGCCGTCAACGCCGCCGGATTGCTCATCGGCGCCGGCGGCGCACTGTCGCCGGTGCTCGCGGCGATCCTGCACAACGCCTCGTCGGTCGCCGTCGTGGCGAACAGCTCACGGCTGATCCGCTACCGATTGAAGTAGTGGCGATTGCAAGCGCGGCGAAGCCGGGCGCGGCAGATCGCCACGCAGTAACCCGAGACATGCGACAATGTCGCGCGTAAGGCGATGACGACGTAGGAAGCCGGTGCAAATCCGGCGCGGTCCCGCCACTGTCATCGGGGAGCGAACCTCACTAGCCACGGCTGCGAGCTGGAAGGCGAGGCGAGCAGCGATCCGAGAGCCAGGACACTCGCGTCGTCGCATCCTGCGAACCGGGACGGTGCATCCCGAGAGAGCCGACGAGTCGATGTCACGCCGTTTCTGGGTGGCGCTCACGGACCGGATCACCGTGCGCGCCGCCGGTTTTGGGGCGTCAGCCACGCTGGGCACGTTGCCTGAGCCGATCCGTGGGATTGCGCCCGGCACCGCCCGGTGCGCAACGGAGGACGACGCCGCAACCGCGCTGGCCGAACTCGGTGACATCAATGCCTATTTCGCAATCGGCACCGGCCCGGTCGACGACGGCTGGCGCCCGGTGCAGCAGCTCTACACCGACGCCGAAGTGCTCGGCGGCATCGTCGACCGCGTACAGGCCCGGCTCTGCGCCCCCGAGCCGCGGGTCGCCGCGTCGATCTTCTTCCTCGGCTTCGCCGCGCGGTTGTGGTCGATCGGAGTGGGGGCCGTCGCCGGGCACGGTCTGCTGCCCGCACTAGGCGCCGACGAGTTGTTGTTCCGCGAGTTCGGCGGCCGAATCGCGTTGCATATCGCGCGCCCGGTCGCATGGCAGGGCGACGATTTGGAACTGACGCTTGCCGACAACGTCCTCGATGCGCACCTGGCGCCGCTGTCCACTGCGCTGCACCGGCTGACCAACGTCACGCCAGAGTTGTTGCGCGGCAACGCCGCATCAGCTTTGTTGGGCGCCGCGCGGGAATATGACCGCCATCGAGCGGCGGGCTCGCACGGCCCGGGCTGGCAACTCGCCCGCATCATATGCACAGACGAAAGAATCGACGGCGCAATCAATTTCAGCGACGATGACTATCGCCGTTCGAGTTGCTGCCTGTATTACCGAACGCCCATCGGCGGGCTGTGCGGCGATTGTGTTTTCACCCGAATACCCGACTCGTCGGCAGGAAGGACGCATCATGATCGCCGAAATGTCTGAGAGGGCCGAAATGTCTGAGAGGGAAGGCCAATGACCGCCCCAATCTGGATGGCCGCGCCCCCGGAGGTGCATTCTGCGCTGCTGAGCAGCGGCCCCGGCCCGGGCTCACTGCTGGCGGCCGCGCAGGCGTGGAATTCGTTGAGCGTCACCTACACCGAGACCGCCGACGAATTGACCGCGGTCCTGGAAGGCGTACAAGCAACGTGGGACGGTCCGAGCTCCGAAGCCTACCTGGCCGCACACGTGCCGTATCTGGCGTGGCTGACCCAGGCCAGCGCCGACAGCGCCGCGACGGCCGCTCAGCAGGAGGTGGCTGCCACGGCCTACACCACCGCGCTGGCCGCCATGCCGACGCTGGGCGAGCTGGCCGCCAACCACGTCACCCACGGTGTGCTGCTGGCGACGAATTTCCTTGGCATCAATACCATTCCGATCGCGGTCAACGAAGCCGACTACGCGCGGATGTGGGTGCAGGCCGCCACCGTGATGGGCAGCTATCAAACCATCGCCGGCGCAGCGGTCGCGGCGTCGCCGCAGACGACGCCGGCGCCGCAGGTCGTGAAGGCGAATTCCGCGGCGTCGACCGCGGACTCGACGCCGTCGTTGCCGCCTGACACGGAGCAACAATGGATGGATTGGCTACAGCAGATCGGCTACACCGACTTCTACAACAACGTGTTGCAGCCGTGGATCGACGCGCTCAATAACAATCCCTACCTGATTTCGCTGCTGTCCGGGATCGATCCCTACCTGACCGCGGTCGGCAATCCGCTTGCCTTCCTCAACCCGTTCAACATCGCGTTCGCCCTCGGCTACCCGATGGACATCGGGTCCTACGTCGCCTATCTGTCCGAAACCTTCGCTTTCATCGGCGCAGACATGACCGCTGCGCTCGCTTCGGGTAACCCGGTTGCCGTCGGAGTGACCTTTGTGCTCGGCACCGTCGAAGCCATCGGCACGGTCATCACCGACACCATCGCGTTGCTGAAAACCTTGCTCGAATCGGTCGTCGCACTGCTCCCGGCGGTACTACCGCTGCTGACGGTCCCGTTGGCACCGTTGGCACTGGCTCCGCTGGGCGGCTTCGCGGGCCTGGCGGGCCTGGCCGGCCTGGCCGCCATCCCGCCGCTGCCCGTCCCACCGCTGCCGCCGGCCTTCGCATTAGCGGTACCGCCGGGCCCGACGCCCGTGCCGGCGCCGGCGCCGGCCCCGGCCCCCGCCCCGGCTCAGGTGGTGGCCTCGACACCGGCCGCCCCACCGCCGTCACCCCCACCGACGCCGGCCGGGCCACCGCTGGCCACCATGCAGGGTTACCTCTACATGATCGGCGTCCTGTCCGCGACGGCGCGCAGAGCGGCGAGCCAGGCCGCCCGGGCCAAGGAAGCGCAGCCGGCCGACACCATCGAGAACGCAGCCGCCGCGCCGGGCCCGAAAAAGGCGCCGAGCGGGCGGCGGCGCCGGGGCGCGACCGTCGAACGACTGGGGCGCGGTCACGAGTACATGGACCTGGAAGCGGAGCCGACTGTGACGCCCTCGACGCACGGCGCCGGACCGCTCGGATTCTCCGGCACCGCAACGAAAGTCAGCGCCGGCGCAGCGACCGGACTGGCCGCGCTGGCCGAAGATGATTTCGGGAGCTCACCCCGGATGCCGATGATGCCGAGCACCTGGGGTAACGACTCCCCGGACGCATCAGACGACGACTGACGATTGCGGCGGACTTCAGCAGCCGCAGTCCTCGCCGCGCCACGACTTGACGCCCTGCCAGATCGCCACGCCGGCGATGCCCATGCCGATCAGCGGATCGAACCACCAAACGCTCGGCCAGACAGCGACGACGGCCAGACCGACCAGCACCGCCGCGGCCTGCGCGCCGCACAGATAATTCTGGGTGCCTTCGCCGGCGGTGGCCGCGGAGCCCAGCCGATCGGCGAGCGTGTGCTTGGCCTTGCCCAGGATCGGCATCACCATCAGCGACGCCGCGGTCAACGCGATACCGATCACCGACAGCCCGGCGTGATGCTCGCCAAGCAGGTGGTGGACCGATTCTGCGGCAATGTACGGGGCGGTCAGCCAGAACGACCACGCAACGCCGACCTGCGCCCGACGTTCAGCGGTTTTCGACGTAGTGCGCGTGCCGGAGAACCGCCAGGCGACCATCGCGCTGGCCAGCGCCTCCGGCAAGCTGCCCAGCGCCCACCCGGTCAACGCGATGGAGCCGACCGCGAGGCCCTGCCATAGCCCGACCACCCCCTCGGTGAGCATGGCGGCCATGCTGACCCAGGCCAATCGCCACGCCCACTGCGCGCCGCGCTGCCAGTGCGGATCATCCGCGACGGGGTGTCCGTGCCCGGCTTCGGCGCAGCAGTCGTCGGCGACGAACCCGGCCGGATCGCCGATCGAACGGGATTCGGTCACCAGGCGATGGTAGGTCAATGCGCGACGCAGCCGTGACAACCCACCCCCTGAAGCGGGCAGCGACGACGGTGGTTTCCCACCGCCGCTCGGGCGATGACGGACCAATCACTTTTGGCCGCAACGCGAACCAACACCACAAGGAAACTCCCAGCATCGGCTCGCTACCCTGGCCATCATGGCGCGCACTGAGAACGACAGCTGGGATCTGGCAACGAGCGTGGGAGCGACCGCCACCATGGTGGCGGCGGGCAGGGGCCGCGCCACCCGGGCCGGGCTCATCGACGATCCCTTCGCTGAACCGCTGGTGCGCGCGGTCGGAGTCGACTTTTTCACCCGCTGGGTCACCGGTGAGCTCGACGCCGACGACGTCGACATCCCCGGCCACCCGTGGGGCATGCAGCCGATGACCGACCTGATGGCGGTCCGCACCCGACTCATCGACCAATTCATCGCCGACGCGACGGCATCCGGGGTCCGGCAGGCGGTGATCCTGGCCTCCGGCCTCGATGCACGTGGCTACCGGCTGTCGTGGCCCACCGAAACCGTGGTATTCGAGATCGACCAGCCGCAGGTGACCGATTTCAAAACCGCCGCGCTGGCCGCAGCGGGGGCCGAGCCGGCCGTCGACCTGCGCGCGGTGCCGGTCGATCTGCGCGACGACTGGCCCGCGGCCTTGCGGCGGGCAGGCTTCGACGCGCAACGGCCGACCGTGTGGGTCGCCGAAGGCCTGCTCGCGTTCCTGCCCCCGGAAACGCAGGATCGCTTGCTGGACAACATCACCGAGCTCAGCGCTGCTGGTAGTCGGCTGGTCGCGGAGATCTTCCTGAGCGCGTCGGAGTCACTGGAGGTCATGCACACCGCGGCGCAGAAGTGGTACGAGCAAGGCCTCGATGCCCACATCGATGACCTGTGGTATGGCGGCGAACGTCACGACGTCGCAACCTATCTGAGCGAGCGCGGCTGGCAGACAACCCGGGAACGATCCGGACAGTTGCTGGCCGACGCCGGGTTGCCGGTGCCGGAGCGCAACGACGGCGAGACCGAAAATTATTACTGCACAGCACAATTCGGCGAACGCTAGTCGCCACCCAGCATTCGCTGCCAGAAACCGACGTCGTGCCAGGCGCCGTGTTTGTAGCCGGCTTCGAGAAGGTGACCTACCCGCTCGAATCCGTGCCGCACATGCAGCCGGACGCTGGGGTCATTGGGCAAGGCGATGACCGCCAGGGCGCTGTGGAAACCCTGGCTGCGCAATCGGCTGAGTAACTCGGTGTACAGCGCATCACCGACCCCGCGACGTTGCGCCGAGGCATCGACGTAGACGGTGGATTCGACGGTCCACTGGTAGGCGGCCCGCTCGTTCCAGGGCCCCGCGTAAGCCACGCCAACAACATCGGCGCCGTCGCTCGCCACCAGCCAGGGAAATCGTTGATGCCGGCGCGCCCACTCGGCCCGCACATCGTCGACGCTCTGCGGCTCGGTCCGAAAATTGAAGACCGTCTTCTCGATGTAGTAGTTGACGATCTCGCAGACATGCTCGAGGTCATCGTCGGTGGCCGGCCTGATCCGCAGCACCGTCAACGCGGGCTCACGTCGCTTTCGCGCGGTATCCGTCGATGTCTTTTTCCTCCAGCGATCGTGCGAGCAGTTCGCCCTTCGCCGTCAGCGACAGCCACACCACATACATCCATTTCTCGGGATCGCCATAGTGTTTGACGTAGACGTGCGAGATCTTGTGCAGCGAATGCTCGACCGAGTGATGCCAGGGCACAAAGCGACGCGCCTTACCGCCGGGCGCGCCGAGCCTGAACAGTCCGTCGCTCACCCAGTCACGAATGGCATCCAATGTCTCGTTCTGCACCTCTAGCGGCGAGGCTGACGGATTGTGGTGTTTGACACGCCAATCCACGGCGTTCAGATCGATCGGCCCACCGAGGGCTTCGAGCAGTAGCGCGTGGCGCGCGGCCTCCCGGGCGGTGCTCGTCATCATGGTCACCGTACAGTTCGAGCGCGTCAGCCGATAGCCTTGGCGGTCGGGCACATCGCTGTAGCGTGCAGGGATGGTGGATTTTGCGCTGCGCTCGTGTGGATTGCGTGGACACGCGACTTTCGCTCCCGATGAGCCGAAGCTTCGCGAGCGACTGAAGGTCGACACGGCCGCCGGGGAAGCCTGGCGTTGCCTGCGTTGCGAGACTTTCGTCGTCGGCCCCCCGCGACGCAGCGGCCCGGCGAACACCGCGCCGGAAATCCCACGCGGACGGTTCCTGCGGGATCGGACGTTGATGCGCGCGCTGGCCGTCGAGCGCGCGATTCGTAGCGTCATTTTTCTGTTGGTGGCCGCTGGGGTGTTCAAGGTCAGCGGATCGCGCGAGCGGTTGCAGCACGCCCTGGACCGAGACATCCCGTTGCTCAAGCCATTGGCGAATCAAGTTGGATGGGATCCGGAGAACTCCAAGCTCGTTCGCCACATCGCCGACGCCTTCGCGTTGTCGTCGTCGACGCTGCAATGGATCGCGCTGGGCCTGGCCGGCTATGCGCTGATCGAGCTCGTCGAGGCGGTCGGGTTGTGGCTGGTGCAACGGTGGGGCGAATATTTCGCGGTGATCGCCACCAGCGTGTTCCTCCCGCTGGAAATTTACGAGCTGACCGAAAAGATCACGGCGCTAAGGGTTGTCGCTCTGATCGTCAATATCGCGGCGGTGATATGGCTGCTGTGGAGTAAACGGCTCTTCGGGCTGAACGGCGGCGGCAAGGCCTATCGGGAAGAACACCAGGCCGAAAGTCTGCTCAGCGTCGAATGGGCCGGTTTGAGCCACACCGCTTCCCAGACAACGGCGTGACTCACGGGTTTACGGGTACTGCGGCCTGGTGCTGTAGCGCGTAGGCCACCGCATGGGTGCGGTTCTGTACGCCCAGCTTGGCCAAGATCGCCTCGACGTGGTGGCCGACCGTTTTGGGGCTGATATTCAGCTCGGCGGCGATCTCGGGATTGCTGAGCCCGGCGACGAGCAGGTCGAACACCTGGCGCTGACGCCCCGTCAACGCATGCGGATCGGACACTTTGTCCGCGTGCCGAGTGCGCGGGGTCCGCTCGCGCAGGGCGGCCAGCCGCTGCTGAGCGCGGCGGGCCGCGGCCTTGGCACCGAGTCGACGGAATGTGGCCAGCGCCGCTTTCACCGCGGAGATGTCGCCGCCGAGTTGGGCCAGCGCCGCCTCGTAGCTACAGCCGCGCGCCGTCCACGCTTCGGCAGCGCATTGCCACTGCCCGCCGATTTCCGAGTCGAAGGGGGTGAGCGCCTCACCATCGCCGGCCTCAATCGTGCCGCCCGCCAAGTGAACCCAGCGGCGCAGTTGGCCCAGCTGCCACGGATCCGCGTTGTCGCGGGAGCATGCCAGCCCGGCCTGCGCTTCGGCAACGGCGGTCTCGTCATCGCCGGCCAACCAGGCCACCTCCGCGCGCG
Source organism: Mycobacterium sp. (assembly GCF_036490025.1). Lineage (GTDB taxonomy): Bacteria > Actinomycetota > Actinomycetes > Mycobacteriales > Mycobacteriaceae > Mycobacterium. The sequence goes on from NZ_DASXEP010000054.1 coordinate 38,476, forward strand.
CCGCCCACACCGCGCCCAGATGGACCAGGTCGCCGGGTTGGGCGCCGCCCTGCGCGCCTGCTGCCAACGCGGCAGTGGATGGCTGGCCACGCCGCGCACCAAGCAGGGTAAGCGTCACCAGCGGCAGGAGCCGGTGCTGTGCGCTGAGCTCGGGCCGGGTGATGATCGCTTCGGCCGCGGCGGCCGCGCGATCCCAGTCCCCGACGTGCAGCGCCGCCAGCGTGGACGCGGAGGTCAGCAGCGAGCTGAACATGGCGAGGTCGTGGTCAGCACAGAATTGCGACGCTTCGCTCAAATACCTCTCGGCGCGTTGTAACTCGCAGCGCAGCACCGCATACCAATAGATCAAGACGCCCAGAACACCGGCGTGTTCCTCCAACCCCCGGGTCGACAACGCCTCTCGCCACACTGCTTCCAGTTCGTCCCAGCCGGTGCCGGTGCTGAACACCGCGGCGAGCGCTGTGTAGCCGCGCGCCCGGATATCGACTGCAGGATCACGCAATTCGCGACCCAGGGCATGCGCCCGGGCCGCGTACTCGGCGCACGCCGGATCCAACGCGAGCGCGCTGATATGCGCCATGTTGATCAGCGACCAGGCCAGCTGCGGTGACGGGTCAAGGCTTTCCAGTAGCCGCAGCGACGCGTGTGCCGCATCGATGGCCTCGGCAGCACGTCCCAGCGGCTGCAGCAGGCGTGACAGCCAGCGCAGGCCGTCGCCCTCTGCGAGCTGATCACCGAGCTTGCGGCGCAACGTGATCGCCTCTCGCAAAGAGACGACCGCCGGTTCGGCCTGCCCACTCAGATAGCACGCGAACGCATGTCGCTCCAGCCAGACGGCCCGCTGTTCATCGGAGACCGTGTCGGCACGACGCAAAGCGAGCGCGTACAGGCTCGCGGCTTCCCGATTGGCGCCCAACGACGCGGCCCGTTCGGCCGCGGCGATGCCGTAGCGGACAGCTGCTTGGATCTCACCGGCCTCGTCAGCGTGAAAGGCCAGCGCCGCCAACGCATTCACGTCGACCGGCGGTTCGGCCAGTACGGACAGCGCGCGCCGGTGCAGATCGATGCGGTCGAAGTCGGGGATCTGCGCCAGGGTGGCCCGACGGGCAAGCTCATGACGAAACCCAACCAGGTTTCCCTCGGCGGTCAGCACTCCGGCGCCCAGGCACTCATGCAGCGCAGTGCGCGCTTCGGGACACATTCCGTCCAACAGTGCGACATCGGCGCGCTGACCGCACACCGCCACCGCATGCGCCGTTTCCCGCGCCTTGGCCGACAACCTGGCCAGTCGGCCATATACCGCCTCGGAGATGCTGCGCGGCAGGACTTTCCGAGTCATCGAGTCCGGCCCGGCAGCCAGCACCTCGGTGACGAAAAACGGGTTGCCGCCGGTGATGTGATGCAACTCGTCGGCGTTGAGTCCGCTGCCGGCGGCCAGTGTCGCCACCGACGATAAACTCAACGCCGCCAACTCGATTCGGTTCACTGCTGCATAGTTCGACACGTCTCCCAACGTCACCGCCAACGGATGGGCCGCGCCCAGTTCGTCGTCGCGGTACGAGATCACCAGCAGCAGCCGCAACGTCGCGATGCGCCGCGCCAAGAACCGCACCAGATCCAGCGTGGCGCCGTCGGCCCAGTGCGCGTCCTCGATCACCCACACCCATCGGTCACTGTCGCCCAACGCCGCCAACAATTGTCGATAGATCCGTGCGGTGTCCCCCGAGTCGACGGCCGCGGCCAGCCCGGCCCCGGCGGAGGCATCAAGCCCTGCCAACGCGTCGGTCAGCGGGCCCAGCGGACGCGGCGCGCCCAACGGGTCACACCAACCTCGTAGCACCCGCAGTCGTGGATCCAGCTGGCCGACAAAACGGGCCAGCACGGTGGTTTTACCGACACCGGCTTCCCCGCGCAGCAACACCACGTGCCCGGGGCCGCCGCGCGTCACGCGGCGTGCCAGCACACCGAGCTGCGCCAGCTGCGTATCGCGCTCCAGCAAGCCGTCCACCATGGCAGGGCCCCATTCTCGCGGTGTGCTTAGGACACCTGGTCGCGACGAATGGAGCGGTCGCCGATGCGGCTACGGCAAATGCATTTCCGGGTCATGATGCACAGTGACTGTAGTCTCACCAGCCCACGGGCACGCGCTAAACGCGCATTGGTGGAATTCCAGACGCACTCGCGGATTCAGCGCAGCAATGCGCGTGACATCACCACGCGCTGAATCTGGTTGGTGCCCTCGTAGATCTGAGTGATCTTGGCGTCGCGCATGAATCGCTCCACCGGGAAGTCGGTGGTGAATCCGGCGCCGCCGAAAAGTTGCACGGCATCGGTGGTGACTTCCATCGCCACGTCGGAGGCAAAGCATTTCGACGCCGCCGAGATGAAGCCCAGGTTGGATTCGCCGCGCTCGGCGCGGGCGGCGGCCGAGTAGACCAGCAGCCGCGCGGCCTCGACCTTCATCGCCATGTCGGCCAGCATGAACTGAACAGCCTGGAACGTGCTGATCGACTCGCCAAACTGCTTACGGTCCTTGGTGTATGCGATTGCAGCATCCACCGCGCCCTGGGCGATGCCGACGGCTTGAGCGCCGATCGTCGGGCGGGTGTGGTCCAGCGTGGCCAGCGCGGTCTTGAACCCGGTGCCGGGTTCGCCGATGATCCGATCGCCGGGAACCCGGCAATTCTCGAAATACAGCTCGGTGGTCGGCGAGCCCTTGATGCCCAGCTTCTTTTCCTTGGGCCCGACGCTGAAACCCTCGTCGTCCTTGTGCACCATGAACGCCGAAATACCGTTGGCGCCCTTGGCCGGGTCGGTCACCGCCATCACCGTGTACCAGGTTGACTTGCCGCCGTTGGTGATCCAGGCCTTGGCGCCGTTCAGAATCCAGTCGTCACCGTCAGCCTTGGCCCGGGTCCGCATCGCCGCGGCGTCGCTGCCGGCTTCACGCTCGCTCAACGCGTACGACGCCATCGCCCCGTCGGAGGCCAACGCCGGCAGCACCTGCTTCTTCAGTTCCTCGGAGCCGCGCAGGATCAGGCCCATCGTGCCCAGCTTGTTCACCGCGGGGATCAACGATGCGGACGCGTCGACACGCGCCACTTCCTCGATCACGATGCACGCCGCAACCGAATCCGCACCCTGCCCGCCGTACGCCTCGGGAACGTGCACGGCGTTGAAGCCCGACGCGTTCAGCGCCGACAACGCCTCCTCGGGAAACCGCGGCTTCTCGTCCACATCCGCGGCGTACGGGGCGATCTCTTTCTCCGCCAACGCGCGGATCGCCGCCCGCAACTCGTCGTGCTCCTCAGGCAGCTTGAACAGATCGAACGAGGAATCTCCGGCCCACTGAGCCATCCCGGCCTCCTTAACTGCCTCCGATTGCGCGGCTCTCCCGGGCCGCTGCGCGGCGCGCATTGTCGCCGGGCTACTGGTCGGTAACTTTACCCTGACGCTGTTTCAGCGCCGCATCCTTGGCCAGCACCGACTCCGCCAACTCTTCCTGAAAAGCGACGATTCGGCTGCGCAGCGCGGGATCCGAGACCCCGAGAATGCGCACTGCGAGCAGGCCCGCGTTGCGTGCACCGCCGATCGACACCGCGGCCACCGGCACGCCGGCGGGCATCTGCACGATCGACAGCAGCGAGTCCAGCCCATCCAGCTTGGCCAGCGGCACCGGAACGCCGATCACCGGCAACGGCGTGGCCGATGCCACCATGCCGGGCAGGTGGGCCGCGCCGCCGGCACCGGCGATGATCACCTCGATGCCGCGGACGGCAGCCTGCTGCGCATAGTCGAGCATCCGTTGTGGCGTGCGGTGCGCCGAGACGACCCCGACCTCGTAGGGCACATCGAATTCGGCCAGCGCGTCGGCGGCCTCGGACATCACCGTCCAATCGCTGTCACTGCCCATGATCACGCCGACGCGCGATGGTCTAGTCATGCGGATCCCATCCGTCCGTCCATTCCCCATCTGATAGCCAGTGTGCCGCGCGCTCGGCGCGTTCACGCACGTTGGCCAACTCGGCCGCTCCGCCTTCCATAAAGCCGCCCAGGAAGTTGACGTGCCCGATCTTGCGGCCCGGACGTTCTTCCTTGCCGTACAGGTGAACCCGGGCGTCGGGCAGCCGCGCGAACAGGTGATGCACGCGCTCATCGAGCGACATCGTCGGCGTTTGCGCGGCACCCAGCACGTTGGCCATCACGGTGACCGGCACGGTGGCGTCGGTGTTACCGAGCGGATAGTCCAGCACCGCGCGCAGATGCTGCTCGAACTGGCTGGTGTTCGACCCATCCATAGTCCAGTGCCCGGAATTGTGCGGGCGCATCGCCAGCTCGTTGACCAGCAGCTCCCCCTCGACGGTTTCGAACAGCTCGACCGCCAGCACGCCGACTACGCCGAGTTCTGCCGCCAACCGCAGCGCCAGCTGCTGGGCCGCGGCAGCGACGTCGTCGGGCAGCCCCGGAGCCGGCGCGATCACCAGCACGCAGATGCCGTCGCGCTGCACCGTCTCGACCACCGGCCAAGCGGCGCCCTGTCCGAACGGCGATCGCGCCACCAGCGCCGCAAGCTCGCGTCGCATCGCGACCCGCTGCTCGACCAATACCGCTACGCCAGAATCTAAATATTGACCCGCGATCTCGCGGGCCTGCGCCGTATCGACCGCCATCTGCACTCCGCGGCCGTCGTAGCCGCCGCGAACCGCCTTGACCACGACCGGGCCATCCACCTGGCGGGCGAACTCGGCAATGCTGTCCAGGTCGTCGCGGCTTTCGACGGCCACGTAGCGCGGCACTGCGGCGCCGAGCACCTCCAATCGCCGCCGCATGACGAGCTTGTCCTGCGCATGTATCAGCGCCTCCGGCGGCGGCGCGACGTTGACGCCCTCAGCGACCAGCTTTTCCAACAGCTCGGTGGGCACGTGTTCGTGATCGAAGGTGAGCGCGGCGGCGCCGGCCGAAACGCGGCGCAGCGCGTCGAGGTCGTTGTGCGCACCGATCACCACGTCGGGACTGACCTGGGCGGCGGGATCGGCGGCGTCGGCGGCCAGCACCCGCAAGCTCTGGCCCAACGCGATCGCCGCCTGGTGGGTCATCCGGGCCAGCTGGCCACCGCCGACCATGGCGACCTGCGGCGAAGCGTTGCGGGTACTCGTCACGGCAATCATGGTGTCATGGCCGCTGAACGGGCCATTTGGCGGCGGCTACCCCGCCACAGAGCACCCTTGACTACTAATACGTAGACTGCGACATTGTGTCCTTCGCCGATGCCACGATCGCCCGACTGCCGGGGCCGATCCGCCCCTACGCCGAGCGCCACCACGAACTGATCAAGTTCGCCATCGTCGGCGGCACCACATTCGTCATCGACTCGGCGATCTTCTACACGCTGAAGCTGACGATCTTGGAGCCCAAGCCGGTGACCGCCAAGGTCATCGCCGGCATCGTCGCGGTCATCGCGTCCTACATCTTGAACAGGGAATGGAGCTTCCGGGACCGCGGCGGCCGCGAGCGCCACCACGAGGCGCTGTTGTTCTTTGCCTTCAGCGGTGTCGGGGTCCTGCTGAGCATGGCGCCGTTGTGGATCTCCAGCTACGTCCTGCAGCTGCGGGTGCCCATGGTGTCCCTGACCGCCGAGAACATCGCCGACTTCATCTCCGCCTACCTGATCGGCAACCTGTTGCAGATGGCGTTCCGATTCTGGGCTTTCCGGCGCTGGGTGTTCCCGGACGAGTCGGCCCGGACCGGGGACCAGGCGCTGGAATCGGCGCTCACCGCGGGCGGTATCGCCGAGGTGTTCGAGAACGTCGGAGAGAGCGGCAACGTCACGCTGATGCGGGCTTGGCGGTCGCGTCGCAGCCGGGCGGATCAGCTCGGCGATTCCTCGGATCCGAGGGTGTCGAAAACCTCGTGATACAGCAGCGCGTGGACCTGTTCCACGCGCGGAATGTCGTAGAACTCCAACGGATCTTGTGACGCCGACTCGACGATCAGCGTGCCGGTGCGCAGAATCCGATCGATCAGCCGGTGCCGGAATTCGACGCTGTTGATCCGGGCCAGTGGGATATCGATGCCGCTTCGGCTCAACACCCCGTGCCGGAACATCACTCGCCGGTCGGTGATGACGAAATGTGTGGTGAGCCAGTTCAGGAATGGCCACAGCGTCAGCCAGCCGATGAGCACCAGCCAGATCACCCCGATGACCGCGAAGACGACCCTCTTCGCGGTCGGGTCCCAGTTGGTGGCGTTGACCACCGCGGAGCCGAATGACGCCGCCGCACTCGCCAGGATCAGGACCAAGACCGGTCCGATCAGTCGCTTCCAGTGCGGGTGACGGTGCAGCACGACTTGTTCGTCGCCCGCCAGCACCTTGTCGGGGTAGCCCACGCCGGCACTTTAGCCGCTGGGACGCAGGTGCGTGATGTCGCCGGCCGAGATCGCCACCACCTGACCACCGGTGTCGACGCACAATCGCCCGGTCTCGTCGATGGTGGCGGCGATCCCGACCACCTCACGATCACCGGGCATGCTGGCCCGCACCCGGGACCCCAGCGTCACGCTGTAGCGCTGATAGTCGGCGATCAGCGCCGGGTCGGCGCCCCCGGCGGCGCGCCAAGCGTCGACGCGCGCCGCTAGCTCGCGAAGTATGCTGCGCGCCAATGTATTTCGATCGGTGGCCGATGAGCCCAGCATCAGCAGCGAGGTGGCCACCGGGTCCGGTGCTTCACCGGCGGTCAACGTCACGTTGAGCCCGAGGCCGAGCACGATCACCGGCGTCGGCGCGGCGACCTCGGCCAGGATCCCGGCCAGCTTGCCGCCGTTGACCAGCACATCGTTCGGCCACTTCAGGCCCGCCTGCACACCGTGCGCGGCCAGCGCGTCAGCCACCGCGACCCCGGTCGCCAGTGGCAGCCATCCCCAACCGGTCCGGGGTACCGAGCCGCCGGCCACCCCCACCGACAGGGCTACCTGCGCCCGCGGCGGCGACAACCACTGCCGGCCATGACGGCCCCGACCGGCGTTCTGGTGCTCGGCGAGCAACACCGACCCGTCGATGTCGGCCCCGGCTTCTGCTCGTGCGATCAAATCGGCGTTGGTGGAACCTGTTTCGGCGATCACGTCGAGCTCACGCCACGGCAGACCGGCCCCTACCAGCCCGTCGCGCAGCGCCGCCGGATCCAACGGTGCTCTCGGTGAGTCGTTGTCCATTCCGACCAGCCTAAGTGCCGTTTTGCCGAGTGCGCGTTCTGGGCTTCCACTGTGCGCTGACGGCGGGATTCGTGCAAAACTCCCGCCTTGAATACCCGCTCGACGCGCGGTTGACGGGCGCAATCTAAGGGACCGCTAAGATCGAAAGCCATGACGAGCACTTCGGAGACTTCGGTCGAGGCGCAGGCCGAGCACGATATCGACATTCACACCACCGCGGGCAAGCTCGCCGAACTGCGCAAGCGGAGCGAGGAGACGCTGCACCCGGTGGGTGAAACCGCCGTCGAGAAGGTGCACGCGAAGGGCAAACTCACCGCGCGCGAGCGCATCTACGCGCTGCTCGACGAGGGATCGTTCGTCGAACTCGACGCGTTGGCCCGCCACCGCAGCACCAACTTCGGGCTGGCCGAGAAGCGCCCGCTCGGTGACGGCGTCGTCACCGGCTACGGCACCGTCGACGGCCGCGACGTCTGCATCTTCAGCCAGGACGTCACGGTGTTCGGCGGCAGCCTCGGCGAGGTCTACGGCGAAAAGATCGTCAAAGTGCAGGAGTTGGCCATCAAGACCGGCCGGCCGCTGATCGGAATCAATGACGGCGCGGGCGCGCGCATCCAGGAGGGTGTGGTCTCCCTCGGCCTGTACAGCTCGATCTTCCGCAACAACATCCTGGCCTCCGGCGTGATCCCGCAGATCTCGCTGATCATGGGTGCGGCCGCCGGTGGCCACGTCTACTCGCCGGCACTGACCGACTTCGTGGTGATGGTCGACCAGACCAGTCAGATGTTCATCACCGGCCCCGACGTCATCAAGACCGTCACCGGCGAAGACGTGACGATGGAGGAACTCGGCGGCGCGCACACGCACATGGCCAAGTCCGGAACGGCGCACTATGTCGCCTCCGGCGAACAGGACGCCTTCGATTACGTCCGCGATCTGCTGAGCTACCTGCCACCGAACAACTTCACCGATCCGCCGCGGTATCCGGTGCCGGTTCCCGAGGGCGCCATCGAGGACAACCTCACCGAGGAGGACATCGAGCTGGACACGCTGATCCCGGACTCGGCCAACCAGCCCTACGACATGCACGAGGTGATCACCCGCATCCTCGACGACGACGAGTTCCTCGAGGTGCAATCCGGTTACGCGCAGAACATCGTGATCGGGTTCGGTCGCATCGAAGGCCACCCGGTCGGCATCGTGGCCAACCAGCCCACCCATTTCGCCGGCTGCCTGGACATCAACGCCTCGGAGAAAGCCGCCCGCTTCGTGCGGACCTGCGACTGCTTCAACATCCCGATCGTCATGCTGGTCGACGTGCCGGGCTTTTTGCCCGGCACCGGACAGGAATTCAACGGCATCATCCGCCGCGGCGCCAAGCTGCTGTACGCCTACGGCGAGGCCACCGTTCCCAAGATCACCGTCATCACCCGCAAGGCCTACGGCGGTGCCTACTGCGTCATGGGCTCCAAGGACATGGGCTGCGACGTCAACGTCGCCTGGCCGACCGCTCAGATCGCGGTGATGGGCGCCTCCGGCGCGGTCGGCTTCGTCTACCGCCAACAGCTCAGCGAAGCGGCCAAGAACGGCGAGGATGTTGACGCGCTGCGGCTGCAGTTACAGCAGGAGTACGAGGACACCCTGGTCAACCCGTACATCGCCGCCGAGCGGGGCTACGTCGACGCGGTGATCCCGCCGTCGCACACCCGCGGCTACATCGGGACGGCACTGCGGCTGCTGGAGCGCAAGATTGCCCAGGTGCCGCCGAAGAAGCACGGGAACATCCCGCTGTGAGCGGAACGAGCGAAGCGAACGCAGTGAGCGACCAAACGCCGGCCGCAGATCAGCCACACGAGCCGCACATCCGGGTGCTCAAGGGCCAGCCGACCGACCAGGAGCTGGCGGCGCTGATCACGGTGCTGGGCAGCGCCGCGGCCGGCCCCGGTGAGCCCGGGCAGCCCGAGATCACCCGGTGGGGGCTGCCCGTCGACAAACTGCGTTACTCGGTCTTCAGCTGGCAGAAGCTCACCCTGGTGCAACGGACCCACATGCGAAAATGACCCGCCCGGCACGACGATGATGCCGGCGCAGCCGCGATCGAGGAGTGGCGCATGACGCGGCTGGTGCTCGGGTCCGCTTCGGCGGGCCGGCTGCGGGTGCTGCGGCAGGCCGGTGTCGATCCAGTGGTTGTGGTTTCGGGTGTGGACGAGGACGCGATACTCGCCGAGTTGGGACCGGACGCCACCGCGGGCGACGTGGTTCGCCGGCTGGCCGAGGCCAAGGCCGATCAGGTCGCGGCCGTGCTGGATGACTCGGTCGCCGCGGATTGCGTTGTCATCGGCTGTGATTCGATGCTTTATATCGATGGCCGGCTGGCCGGCAAGCCCGCGTCGACCGCTGTCGCGCGACGCGAGTGGCAAACGATGAGCGGTCGGTCGGCCGAGCTGCACACCGGACACTGCCTGGTGCGGCTGATCGACAGCAAAGTCAGTTGCCGGGCAGCCGAATCATTGGTCACCACAGTGCATTTCGCCACGCCGACGGCCGCGGACCTGGATGCTTATCTGCACAGCGGCGAGCCGCTGGCGGTCGCCGGAGGGTTCACCCTGGACGGGCTGGGCGGTTGGTTCGTCGAGCGGATCGAGGGCGATCCGTCCAACGTCATCGGCTTGAGTCTGCCCCAGACCAGGGCCCTGCTGGAACGCGTCGGTGTGTCGGTCGCCGAGCTGTGGGCGGCCAATCCGACCGCCACCCGAGCGTCGACGCCGAGGCAACCGAAACCAACCGGCAGGTAGGCTCGCGGTGTGCCTCTGCCAGCAGATCCCAGCCCGACGCTGAGCGCCTACGCCCACCCGGAACGCCTGGTCACCGCCGACTGGCTGTCCGGCAACTTGGGTCGGCCCGGGCTTGCCATCGTCGAATCCGACGAAGACGTCCTGCTCTACGACGTGGGCCACATCCCCGGCGCGGTCAAAGTCGACTGGCACACCGACCTCAACGACCCACGGGTGCGCGACTACATCAACGGCAAGCAGTTCGCGGAATTGATGGACCGCAAAGGCATTTCACGCGACGACACCGTGGTGATCTACGGCGACAAGAGCAATTGGTGGGCGGCGTACGCACTGTGGGTCTTCACGCTCTTCGGCCATCCGGATGTGCGGCTGCTCAACGGCGGGCGCGACCTGTGGATGTCCGACGGACGCGACACCACGTTGGATGTCCCGAACCGAACATCCTCGGGCTATCCCGTCGTGGAGCGCAACGACGCGCCGATCCGCGCATTCAAAGAAGACGTGCTGACCGTGCTGGGTTCCGAGCCGCTGATCGATGTGCGCTCACCCGACGAATACACCGGCAAGCGCACCCATATGCCGGACTACCCGGAGGAAGGCGCGTTGCGCGCCGGCCACATCCCGTCGGCGCGCTCGATCCCGTGGGGAAAGGCCGCCGACGACAGCGGACGGTTCCGCAGCCGAGACGAGCTGGCGGAGCTCTACGGGTTCATCGAGCCGGACGACAAAACGATCGTCTACTGTCGCATCGGCGAGCGGTCCAGCCACACCTGGTTCGTGTTGACGCATCTGCTCGGCATCCCCGGTGTGCGCAACTACGACGGTTCGTGGACCGAATGGGGTAACGCCGTGCGAGTGCCGATCGTCGCCGGCGAAAGCCCGGGAGCCGTGCCGGCGCTATGAGCATGCCCGCGCCGCTGGCCGAGGTGGTCTCCGACTTCGCCGAGGTCGAAGGCCAGGACAAGCTCACGCTGTTGCTGGAATTCGCCAATGATCTGCCGGCGTTGCCGGCCGATCTGGAAGAGGCGGCGATGGAGCCGGTGCCTGAGTGCCAATCGCCAGTGTTTCTGCACGTCGATGCCAGCGACGTCAACCGGGTGCGGCTGCACTTCAGCGCGCCGGCCGAAGCGCCTACCACTCGTGGTTTCGCGTCGATACTGGCTGCCGGCCTCGACGAGCAGCCTGCCGCCGACATCCTGGCAGTGCCGGAGGATTTCTACGCCGAGCTTGGCCTGGCCGCCTTGGTCAGCCCGCTGCGGCTGCGTGGCATGTCGGGGATGCTGGCCCGAATCAAGCGTCGCCTGCGCGAGTCAGCCTGAAGTAGACACCGGGTCGTATCGCCCACGGCGCGCCGCTTAAACTTCCCCCGACACGACTTGTAAGAATTTCTCTTAGACAACGTGAGAAGTGTTCAGCCATACAGGAGGCGCAGTGCCTAGTCACGCCAGCTCGACGACCGCGAGGATCTCTAAGGTTCTGGTCGCGAATCGGGGTGAGATCGCGGTGCGGGTGATCCGCGCGGCCAAGGATGCCGGTCTGCCCTGTGTGGCGGTGTACGCCGAGCCCGACGCCGAAGCCCCGCACGTGAAGCTGGCCGACGAGGCCTTCGCGCTGGGTGGTCAGACCTCAGCCGAGTCCTACTTGGACTTCGGCAAGATCTTGGAGGCTGCCGAGAAGTCCGGCGCCAACGCGATTCACCCCGGCTACGGCTTCCTGTCGGAGAACGCCGACTTCGCTCAGGCGGTGATCGACGCCGGCCTGATCTGGATCGGGCCCAGCCCGCAGTCGATCCGCGACCTCGGTGACAAGGTCACCGCCCGGCACATCGCCGCCCGTGCGCAGGCGCCGCTGGTGCCCGGCACCCCCGAGCCGGCGAAGGATGCCGACGAGGTGGTTGCCTTCGCCAGGGAATACGGCGTGCCGATCGCGATCAAGGCGGCCTTCGGCGGCGGTGGCCGCGGTATGAAGGTGGCCCGCACCATCGAGGAGATCCCCGAGCTGTTCGAGTCGGCGACCCGCGAGGCGGTCGCGGCGTTCGGCCGCGGCGAATGCTTCGTCGAGCGCTATCTGGACAAGCCACGCCACGTCGAGGCGCAGGTGATTGCCGATCAGCACGGCAACGTCGTCGTCGCCGGGACCCGCGACTGCTCGCTGCAGCGCCGCTTCCAGAAGCTGGTCGAGGAGGCGCCCGCGCCGTTCCTGACCGACGCCCAGCGTAAGGAAATCCACGAGTCGGCCAAGCGGATCTGCAAAGAGGCGCACTACTACGGCGCCGGCACGGTGGAGTACCTGGTCGGCCAGGACGGGCTGATCTCGTTCCTTGAGGTCAACACCCGTTTGCAGGTCGAGCACCCGGTCACTGAGGAGACCGCGGGCATCGACCTGGTGCTGCAGCAGTTCAAGATCGCCAACGGCGAGAAGCTGGACATCACCGAGGACCCCACCCCGCGCGGGCATGCCATCGAGTTCCGGATCAACGGCGAGGACGCCGGACGCGGCTTCCTGCCCGCCCCCGGCCCGGTCACCCGGTATGACATTCCCACCGGGCCCGGTGTCCGGCTGGATTCCGGCGTCGAAGCCGGTTCGGTGATCGGCGGGCAGTTCGACTCGATGCTGTCCAAGCTGATCGTCTACGGCGCCACTCGCGAAGAGGCCTTGGCGCGCTCGCGCCGGGCGCTGGACGAGTTCCACGTCGAAGGGTTGGCGACGGTCATCCCGTTCCACCGGGCGGTGGTGTCCGACCCGGCGTTCATCGGTGACGGCAACGGCTTCACCGTGCACACCCGCTGGATCGAGACCGAGTGGGACAACACCATCGAACCGTTCACCGGCGGCGAGCCCATCGATGAGGACGAGGCACTGCCGCGGCAGAAGGTGGTCGTCGAGGTCGGCGGCCGACGGCTCGAGGTGTCGCTGCCGGGCGATCTGGCGCTGTCCAACGGCGGTGCCGACGCGGCCGGTGTCATCCGCAAGAAGCCTAAGCCGCGCAAGCGAGGTGCTGCCGGCGGAGCCGCGGCGTCCGGTGACTCGGTGACCGCCCCGATGCAAGGCACCGTGGTCAAGGTTGCCGTCGAGGAGGGACAAGAGGTCTCGGCCGGCGACCTGGTGGTGGTCTTGGAAGCCATGAAGATGGAAAACCCGGTGACCGCGCACAAAGACGGCGTTGTCACCGGTTTGGCCGTCGAGACTGGGGCCGCTGTCACCCAGGGCACGGTGCTCGCCGAGATCAAGTAGCGCGGCCGGGGCTTATCGACCCTATCGAGATCAACGCCGGGCAGTGGTATCTGCGCGGCTTGCGCGCCGACGGCCGCATCGACGACCGTCCCGCGTTGGCCGAGCTGGGTGTGACCGAACCGGACCATGTCGCGCGCAGTGTCGCCGATTGGTCGACGGACTCCCGCTTCTGCTGGGCGGTGTGCGAGGTCACGACCGGTGAGTTGTTGGCTCAGGTGACGCTGGATCCGGCCACCGCAGAGGTCGTCACCCGAGCCCGTACCGGCCACGCCGACGCGGCCGCCGCGGCAGCTGAGTCAGTTCTCAGGTTCGCCGCCGCAGTCGTTGTGCCTGAACAGAATTCGAGATAAGCATTTACCAGGCTTTCTGAGAAACGTTCTCAAGCGTTGTGGGCACCGCGGGGCCGGGGTACTGTTTGATCCAGGTTGAGTTCGCAGCCGCCCGGAAAAAGCGTTAATTGACGCAAGGGGGGGCCGGTCCTCCCAGCTTCTCCTCGCGCGCGGCAGGTAATCCGCTTGACGTGATCCACAGATGATTGTCGACTGATGGAGTCACTTGATGTCTGCTCTACACCTGAATTCTGCTTCGCAGGTTCGTGAATCCGACGCAGCACTGCCATCGCCCGCGTGGGAAAACCATTCCGCACGATTCACCGCGGAGTGGGATTCGTCGCGTGTGGTGATCACCGTCCGCGGCGAGCTCGACGCCTCCAATGCAACTCAGCTCGCCGACTATTTCGACCGTTGCATCGCGCACTCGATGCCACTGATCCTGGACCTGACCGACCTGGAATTCTTTGGCACCGCCGGCTTTTCGGCACTACACCTGATCAACGTCAAGTGCGCGGGCGCGAATGTGCGCTGGGCCGTGGTCCCGAACAAGGCCGTGACTCGGCTACTTCGGATCTGCGACCCCGACAGCACGCTGCCGTTGGTCAAGTCGGTGCACGATGTGCTGGATACAGACGACGAAAACCGGGATCCAGACCAGTTATTCCAGCTCATCCCGTAACCGCGCCAGCGATTTGGCCAGTAATCGCGAGACATGCATTTGGGAAATGCCCACGCGATCGGCAATCTGTGTCTGCGTCATCGATTCGAAGAACCTGAGCACCAACACTGTTCGCTCGCGGTCAGGCAGGCCGTCCAACAGCGGTCGTAATGACTCGCGGTTCTCTATCCGCTCCAGACCGGCGTCGACGTCGCCCAGCGTGTCTGCGATCGCTCGGGCTTCCTCGTCGCCGCTGCCACCGCCGCTGTCGATGGACAGGGTGTTGTAGGAGCTGCCCGCCACCAGGCCCTCGATGACTTCGGCGCGGTCCATATCGAGTTCGTGGGACAACTCGGTCGCTGTCGGAGCGCGGCCCAGCCGCTGCGAAAGGTCGGCGGTCGCGGTGCCGAGCCGTAGGTGTAGTTCCTTCAGACGCCGCGGGACCTTCACCGACCAGCTGTTGTCCCGGAAATGCCGGCGGACCTCTCCCATGATGGTGGGTACCGCAAAGGAGACGAAGTCAGAGCCCGTCTCGACGTCAAAGCGGGCGACAGCGTTGACCAGTCCCACGCGTGCCACTTGAACCAGGTCGTCGCGGGGTTCCCCGCGACCCTCGAAACGGCGGGCAATGTGATCGGCCAGCGGCAGACAGCGCGCGACGATCTTGTCCCGGTGACGCTGAAAATCCGACGAGTCGGCGTCGAGGGTAGCCAACTCACGAAACATGTCGGGAACGTCGGCGTATTCGTTGGGACGAGATGACGAACCGCCGACAGCTCGCGGTGTCACCTGTGAGAGCCCGCCCGTCGGGTGGTCAGCGTGACACCGAAAACGCGGTGGCCCTCTGGCCCGCGACCGTCCTGAAATGTCTGCACCTCGTCGGTCAACGACGTCAGCACATGCCAGCTGAAGCTGCCGGGGGTCACGACGTCATCGCCGTCGCATGTCGTCGATGCCTCGACCTTCAGCTCGTCGTCGCGTGGATCGACCACGATCGCCAGCGTGCTGCCCGGGACGGCCGAGCGGATCAACCTGGTACACACCTCGTCCACGGCGAGCCGCAGATCGGCGACCGCGTCGAAATCCAGATCTTCGAAGGCGCCGACTGCTCCCACCAGGGTCCGCAAAACAGCCAAGTTCTCCAGCTTCGCCGCAACGCGCAATTCGATGGCGCGCTCACCGCGCTGCTGATTGTCCACTGACTTTGCAGCAGCGGTCATGGGGCCTCCAAGCATTGTTTGACCGAGACTACCCGTGCGTTCGAGTTGGTTAGTCATGATCGGCGCCGGGTATTCGACGTGCCATGGATTCAAGCGAAACGACGGAAGTCCAGCGGACGCGCCGCATTCGACGCATCGCTGTGGTTTCCGTCGTCACGTTGGTCATCCTCGTATTGATCGCAGTGGGCATCTATGTCATCGCATTCGTGATTTTGTCCCCCATGATCGGGTGATGGCGGAACTCCGGCCGACAAGCTCGTCATGGTCAGAAGCAAATACCCACAAGGGGCTACAAATAAAACCCAGACGACGCGTATTGGAGCTTCATGGATCAACGTGACAGCTTTTCCGACGAGACTCCGATCGCCGACGCTGTCGAGCAACAGCAGGAAACCACGCTCGAGCCTGCCGAGTCGGACCAGGACGGACCGCCGGTGGAGGCGAATGACTCTGACTGGCAGGAACAGCGCCAGGAGATCCCCGGCGTCGACGACGATCTCGAGGATTACCGAGATAACAGGAGGTAACGATGCCCAACCCGTCAATCAAAGATGAGAAGCTCTACCAGGATCTGCGCAAGCAGGGTGACTCCAAGGAAAAGGCTGCCCGCATTTCCAATGCCGCAGCGGGTCGCGGCCGATCGAAGGTCGGCAAATCGGGCGGCCAGTCGGGCTCCTATGACGACTGGACTGTTCCACAACTCAAGAAGCGAGCCAAAGAGCTTGGTATCTCAGGTTATTCGAGCCTGACCAAGGGCAAGCTGATCAGCAAGCTGCGCCACCACTGAGCCTTCCGGGCTCAGCGGCCCGATCAACGGGCCAGAATCGGTCCAGCGATCGGGGCGCCCATGGTGAGGGTGACGAACATCAGCATCATCAAGAACCATCCGGCGCCCTGCCATGCCCACCAGGTTCCGTGGTCGCGCCATACCCGGTAGGTACGCACGAAAGCCCAGATCCCGGTGGCCAGCAGGATCACCGGGGCACCGAACGCCAGAATGGTCAGCTGGGGCGCCCCGCATGCCACGGTGTCGATGGACATCGCGCCCTTACAGGTGCTGTCCCACAGCGCGGCAACGATCAGAAACCCCACTCCCGCGGCCGCGGCCAGCACGGCGAACCTGACGGCGGCGTGTACTTCGTTGTCTTCGCGCCCAAGTCGGTCATCGGTTGAGCGCTGCTGTTGTGTGGTCATCGGCAATCCTCTATCACTGTCACGCGCGGACACACGCGCCACATGCGTATACCCGTGGGTCCGCTGGCGGTAAACCAGCGTCCGAGTGGTCGGATCAGACGGCGTCGCCCGCGCCGCCGCGCGTCGGTTGCCCGGATTGCGGGTTGCCCGGCCAGCGGGCCGCAAAGCCACCCGACGCCCGCCTTCACTTCGCTGGGCGGGCAAACCCCCAGGTAAACGGCCAGCCAGGGCTTCGCGGCGATCGTCGGCGGAGCGCCAACTATTGACGAAGACGACGCCGAATAGAAGTTTGCAGAACCTTCGTGAGCGTTGACCGCCTGCGCAAAGGATCGACAAGTACCATCTGCTCTATGCGAACCCCACGGCGCCGGTTATCCCCGGACGACCGCCGCGCCGAGTTGCTGGCGTTGGGCGCGGAAGTCTTCGGGCAACGGCCCTACGACGAGGTCCGCATCGACGAGATCGCGGAGCGGGCCGGGGTGTCCCGGGCGTTGATGTACCACTACTTCCCCGACAAGCGGGCATTCTTCGCCGCGGTGGTAAAGGGGCAGGCCGACCAGTTGTTCGAGACCACCAACACGCCGCCGCCCCCCGGCGAGAATCTCTTCGAGGAGGTGCGGGGCGGCGTACTTGCCTACATGCAATATCACCAGGAGCACCCGCACGCGGCCTGGGCCGCATACGTCGGGCTCGGTCGCTCCGATCCGGTCCTGCTCGGCATCGACGATGAGGCCAAGGACCGGCAGATGGAACACATCATGAGCCGCATCTGCGAGGTCGACGGCTCGGGTAGTCATCTCGAGCCGGACGTCGAACGCGACCTGCGCATCGTCATCCACGGCTGGCTGGCGCTGACCTTCGAGATCTGCAGGCAGCGGATCATCCACCCGGACACCGACGCGGGCCAACTCAGCAATTCGTGCGCGCATTCGCTGCTCGACGCGATCATCCGGGTGAACAACATTCCCGAGCAACTGGCCAAGGCGGTCGCGCCCGACCAGCGCTAGCTTTGTCGGTGCCCGCTGGCACCATGGCTAGGTGACCTCTGCTCCCGACGATCCGCTGGCCCGGTTCGGCGTCGTCACCCGCGACTGGTTCACCGGTACCTTCGCGGCGCCCACCCCAGCGCAGGCCGATGCTTGGTCGGCGATTGCCGATGGGCACAACACACTGGTCATCGCCCCGACCGGGTCAGGCAAGACGCTGGCGGCGTTCCTGTGGGCCATCGACGCCCTGTCCGGCGCACCGCGCGGCGAGCGGGCTCCCGGTACCCGGGTGCTCTACGTCTCGCCGCTGAAGGCGCTGGCCGTCGACGTCGAGCGCAACCTGCGCACGCCGCTGGCCGGGATGGCCCGGGTGGCCGCCCAACGGGGTCTGCCCGCCCCGGAGATCACCGTGGGGCTGCGTTCCGGCGATACCTCGCCGGCCCGACGCCGGCAGCTCATCAGCAACCCGCCCGACGTGCTGATCACCACGCCGGAGTCGCTGTTCTTGATGTTGACGTCGGCGGCCCGGCAGACCCTGGCCGCCGTGCAGACCGTGGTCGTCGACGAGGTGCACGCGATCGCCGGCACGAAACGCGGTGCGCACCTTGCGCTGTCACTGGAGCGGCTTGACGACATGCTGCAGGCGCCGGCGCAGCGAATCGGGTTGTCGGCCACCGTACGTCCGCCCGAAGAAGTGGCGCGGTTCCTGTCGGGTGCGTCTCCGACGACCATCGTCTGCCCGCCGGCAGCCAAGACTTTCGAGCTGACCGTGCAGGTTCCGGTCCCCGATATGGCCAATCTGGCCAATAACAGCATCTGGCCCGACGTCGAGGCGCGTCTGGTCGATCTCGTCGAGTCGCACAACTCGACGATCGTGTTCGCCAATTCGCGGCGGCTGGCTGAGCGACTGACCGCACGGCTCAACGAGATTCACGCTGAACGCTCGGGCGAAGTGTTGTCGCACGACGCGAATCCGAAGGTCGCCGGCGGCTCCCCCGCACACTTGCTCGGCAGCGGCCAAACATACGGCGCCCCAACCCTACTCGCCCGCGCCCATCACGGTTCGGTCAGCAAGGAACAGCGCGCCATCGTCGAAGAGGACTTGAAGAGCGGCCGATTGAAAGCGGTGGTGGCGACCTCGAGCCTGGAATTGGGCATCGACATGGGCGCAGTCGACCTGGTGATCCAGGTGGAAGCACCGCCGTCGGTGGCCAGCGGCCTGCAACGCATCGGGCGCGCCGGACACCAGGTCGGCGAGATTTCGCAGGGTGTGCTTTTCCCGAAACACCGCACCGACCTGATCGGCTGCGCGGTGACGGTGCAACGCATGCTCACCGGCCAGATCGAGACGATGCGGGTGCCGACGAACCCGCTCGACATCCTGGCTCAGCACACCGTGGCCGCGGCCGCCTTGGAGCCGTTGGATGTCGACCGCTGGCTCGACACGGTACGACGCAGCGCGCCGTTTGCGACGTTGCCGCACAGCGCATTCGAGGCCACCCTGGATCTGCTGTCCGGCAAATACCCGTCGACCGACTTCGCCGAGCTGCGGCCACGTTTGGTGTACGACCGCGACAACGGCACGGTGACGGCCCGGCCGGGTGCGCAGCGGCTCGCGGTGACGTCCGGCGGTGCTATCCCGGACCGCGGCCTGTTCACGGTCTACCTGGCCACCGATTCCGAAACCCCGTCCCGGGTAGGTGAACTCGACGAGGAGATGGTCTACGAGTCGCGGCCAGGTGACGTCATCGCGCTGGGTGCCACCAGCTGGCGGATCACCGAGATCACCCATGACCGCGTCCTGGTGATACCGGCACCGGGTCAGCCGGCCCGGCTTCCGTTCTGGCGCGGCGACGACTCGGGGCGCCCCGCCGAACTGGGCCGCGCGGTCGGCAAGTTCACCGGTGAGCTGGCCGGACTGGATCGCGCCGCATTCGAAAGCCGCTGCGCTGAACTGGGATTGAACGAGTATGCGATCGAAAATCTGTGGCGGCTGCTCGACGACCAGCGCGCCGCCACGAACGTGGTGCCTACCGATGCCACGCTACTTGTCGAGCGGTTCCGCGACGAACTGGGCGACTGGCGAGTGATCCTGCACTCCCCCTATGGGTTACGGGTGCACGGTCCGCTCGCCCTGGCGGTGAGCCGGCGACTGCGAGACCGCTACGGCATCGATGAGAAACCGACCGCCTCCGACGACGGCATCGTGGTGCGGCTGCCCGACACCGTCTCCGAGTCCGGAGCCGACTTCGGCGACGGGCCCCCGGGTGCCGAACTGTTCGTCTTCGATGCCGACGAGATCGATCCGATCGTCACCACGGAGGTAGGCGGTTCGGCCTTGTTCGCCTCCCGGTTCCGGGAATGCGCCGCCCGTGCGCTGCTGTTGCCGCGGCGCCACCCGGGTCGTCGGTCGCCGCTGTGGCATCAGCGTCAGCGCGCCGCGCAACTGCTCGACGTGGCCCGCAAATACCCGGACTTCCCGATCGTGCTGGAGGCAGTCCGCGAATGCCTGCAGGACGTCTACGACGTGCCCACGCTGACCGGGCTGATGACCGACATCGCCGCGCGCAAGATTCGGGTGCTGGAGACCGAGACCGCGACCCCGTCGCCGTTCGCGGCCTCGCTGCTGTTCGGCTACGTCGGGGCGTTCATGTACGAGGGCGACAGCCCGCTGGCCGAGCGTCGCGCCGCGGCGCTCTCGCTGGACCCCACGCTGCTGGCCGAATTGCTCGGCCGGGTCGAGCTGCGCGAGCTGCTCGACCCCGACGTCATTGCCGGCACCGGCCGCCAGTTGCAACATCTGTCCGCAGATCGGGCGGCCCGGGACGCCGAAGGCGTGGCCGACCTACTGCGGCTGCTCGGCCCGCTGACCACCGACGAGGTCGCCCAACGGGCCGGCGGCGCCGAGGTCGGTGGTTGGCTGGAAGCCCTGTTAGCCGCCAAACGTGCGCTGCCGGTCTCCTTCGCCGGTCGCAGCTGGTGGGTGGCGATCGAGGACATCGGCCGGCTGCGCGACGGCGTCGGGGTGGCCGTACCGGTCGGCGTGCCGGCCAGCTTCACCGAGGCGGTCGCCGACCCGCTGGGTGAGCTGCTGGGCCGCTACGCCCGCACCCACGCACCGTTCACCACTGCAGACGTCGCTGCCCGGTTCGGGCTCGGCCTACGCGTGGCCGCCGATGTGTTGGGCCGGTTGGCAGCCGACGGTCGGCTCGTCCGCGGTGAGTTCTCCACCGAGGCGGTCGGCGACCAGTGGTGTGACGCCGACGTACTGCGGATTCTGCGGCGCAGATCGCTGGCGGCGCTGCGAGCACAGGTGGAGCCGGTCAGCACGAGCGCCTATGCGCGATTCCTGACGGCCTGGCACGGGGTAGGCGTCGGCAGGGGTTCGGCCGCCGACTCCGGCCTCGACGGTCTGGCCGCGGTCATTGATCAGCTCGCCGGCGTCGCGCTGCCCGCGTCCGCGATCGAATCGCTGGTGCTGGTGCCGCGGGTACGCGACTACGCGCCGGCAATGCTCGATGAACTGCTGGCCTCCGGAGAAGTGATGTGGTCGGGGGCGGGCACGATTTCGGGCAGCGACGGGTGGGTGATTTTCCACGCCGCCGATTCCGCGCCGCTGACGCTGGCGGCCGGATCGGAGATCGAGTTCACCGCGGCTCATCGGGCGATCTTGGACGTGCTGGCCGGCGGCGGCGCGTTCTTCTTCCGGCAGCTGGGACAGGACGGAATCGGCGAAGCCGAGCTCAAAGCTGCGCTGTGGGAGCTGATTTGGGGCGGCTGGGTCACCGGCGACACCTTCGCTCCGGTGCGCGCGATGCTATCGGGGGGCACGGGCGCCCGGAAACGTCCCGCGCCGGCGCACCGACCGGGCCGCGGTAGACGCCCGCCCCGCCTGAGCCGCTACAACGTCGCACACCCGCAGGCGCGGGCCGCCGACCCGACGGTGGCCGGCCGCTGGTCGGCACTGCCGACGCCCGAACCCGACTCCACCATCCGGGCCCATCACCAAGCCGAGCTACTGCTGAACCGGCACGGCGTGCTGACCAGGGGCGCGGTGGCTGCCGCGGGCGTGCCGGGCGGATTCGCCAACCTGTACAAGGTGCTGACTGCTTTCGAGGACGCCGGCCGCTGCCAGCGTGGCTACTTCGTGGAGTCGCTCGGCGGCGCCCAGTTCTCGGTGGCCTCCACGGTCGACCGGCTGCGCAGCTACCTCGACGGTGTGGACCCCGAACGGCCGGAATACCGGGCGGTGGTGCTGGCAGCCGCCGACCCGGCGAATCCCTACGGTTCGGCATTGGCCTGGCCGTCGCGCTCACCGGACGGCGATGGCGCCCGGCCGGGTCGCAAAGCCGGGGCGCTCGTCGTACTGGTCGACGGCGAGCTGGTGTGGTTCCTCGAGCGCGGCGGGCGCTCGTTGCTGAGCTTCGCCGACGACGACGCGGACGCCAACCATGCCGCGGCCGTGGCACTCGCCGATCTGGTCGCGACCGGGCGGGTCAACTCGATACTCATCGAGCGCATCAACAGTGCGCCGGTGTTGGCGGCGCAGGTCTGCGCGGCCGTGGTCGCCGCGCTGTCCGACGCCGGGTTCGCCCGCACCCCGCGCGGATTGCGGCTGCGGTAGCCATGCCCGAAGGCGATACCGTTTTCCGTACCGCGGTAACACTGCGTAAGGCATTGGCCGGTCGCACGCTGACCCGCTGCGATGTCCGGGTGCCACGTTTCGCCACGGTCGACCTGAGCGGTCACGTCGTCGACGAGGTGTGCAGCCGGGGCAAGCATTTGTTCATTCGTGTCGGACCGGCCAGCATCCACTCGCATCTGAAGATGGACGGCAGCTGGCGAATAACGTCGCCGGCAAAGCGCGTCGACCACCGGGTTCGGATCATCCTGGACGCCAACGATATCCGCGCAATCGGTATCGATCTGGGCGTGCTGGAAATCCTCGAACGCGACAACGACGGCGACGTCGTCGATCACCTCGGACCCGATCTGCTGGGCGACGACTGGGATCCCAAGGCCGCCGCCGACAATCTCACGGCGCGTCCGGATCGTCGCATCGCCGAGGCACTGCTCGACCAGCGGGTGCTGGCAGGGGTCGGCAATGTCTACTGCAACGAATTGTGTTTCGTCAGCGGCCACTTGCCCACCGCGCCGGTGAGCGCGGTGACCGACCCCCACCGGCTGGTGTCGCGGGCCCGCGACATGTTGTGGGCCAACCGCTTCCGCTGGGATCGTTGCACCACCGGCGACACCCGGGCGGGACGCCGACTGTGGGTGTACGGACGAGCCGGGCAGAGTTGCCGTCGCTGCGGCACCCCGATCGACTACGACGACAGCGGCGAGCGGGTTGCGTACTGGTGCCCATGCTGCCAACGCTGAATGCCCAGGGCATGACCATCCGGTTAACGATCACACTTGCCCGCGTCGGCCCCTTCGCGCGCTTCAAAAGTCCGGGAGCGGCATGCAATGATCGCAATGGCAGTGGCCTTGCGTGCTGTCGGCAACATTCGCGCTATCTGCTCAGCGGACAGGATGAGAAAGGACGACCACCCCAGTGCGTTCGCCCAAACCTGTGCGATCACTAACGGCCGGCCTGGCCCTGCTGCTCGCACCGGTCAGCCTGATGACAATCGCCGCGCCACTCGCGCATGCCGACGTCGTCGACTCCAACTTCTTGAATGCGCTGCAGTCCAAGGGGATCACCTTCGCATCCGGGCAGGCTGCGGTCATCGCCGGCCATCAGGTCTGCGATGCGCTCGATGGCGGCCGGGCATCGAGCGACGTCGCGAATGACGTGATGCAGCAGAGTGGCCTTGACGGCTACCACGCCGGATTCTTCGTCGGCGTCAGCATCGCCGCGTTCTGTCCTCGCCATGCGGGAGCCTGACGGCGTCGCAGGCGATTTCGCTCATCCCGCCGACGGGGGCGGTTTCATCACGTTGCCCTTGAGCTCGGCGCCGATCGAGATGTCTTCGTACTTTTGCGGCTTGCGTTTGCGCCACCCACTGCCCGCCGAGATCGGCGGCGCCATGACCGGCGGCAGCATCGGCATTCCGGCGCCTTCACCCGCGCCGAGCGGCGTTGCCGCCGACGCGAGTTGTACCGGTGCTTGCGAAGTCGCCAGCAGCGTCGCGGCGCCGGGCGGCGCCATCAGCCCACCCATCGGCACTGCGGCGCCCAGCGCCGCCGAAGTGTTGATCTCGCCGAGTCCCGCGGCGCCCAACGCACCGAGACCTCCCCCGCTCTGGCCCAAGGCACCCAAAGCTCCGGCCGCACCCCCACCCAAACCTTCGGCCGCTCCTCCCAAGGCTCCCTCGCCCTCCGAGACGCCCTGCCCGATCTGGCTGCTCACACCCTGCAACGCCTGGGCAGATTGGCTCTGCGCCAGGTAGCTGAGCATGTTGATCGGAAATCCTGACGAGATGAATTGGTTGGCGTAGGTGTTGGCCAACCCGACATAGCCGGAGTTGGGGTCGCCGGCAACGGGCAGCGCCGCGGCGGGACTGGCCGCCGCGACGGTGGGTCCCGACGAGGTGGTCGCGGCGGGCGCCGCCGAACCGGCTTGCGTTTTCAGGCCCGCCGGATTGGTCGCCGAGGTCGGCGACGTCAGCTGCGGCAGCGTGGAGGCCTGCGAGGAAGCCGCCTGATAGCGACTCATCGCCGCGGAGTTGTTCGCCCACATGGTCTGGTATTCAGATTCGGTTTGGGCGATCGCCGGAAGATTTCTCCCAAATCCATTGGTGGCCAAGAGTTGTGCGAGACGCGTCCTGTTCGCCGCGACGGTGGCCGTAGGAACAACGGCCGCCTGGACGGAGTTGAAAGCGGTCGCTGCGGCCTGTGCCGACGCGGCTGTCTGCTGAGCTTGCTGCGCGGTGGTGCGCAGCCAGGTCAGATACGGCGTGACGGACTGGAACATTGCTGCCGACGACGGTCCATGCCATATCCCGCTCAGCGACGTCAACGACGCGGCATAGTTGTCTGCAGCGTCGTCGAGGTTGGCGCTGAGCTGTTGCCACGCCGCGGCGGCATTAACCAGCGATTCCGCACCGGGGCCCGAATGAATCAGCGCAGAGATCACTTCAGGGGGCAGCGTCGTGAACTCCATGATTCAAAACATTTTCTACCGTTGGAAAACTCTTGGAACACCGGGTTGACTACGGTGAGAAAAACCCCCGAACATTTTGCATCGACCCCTTATGAGATGGCGTTGATGGAGTTTAGTAGGCGCGGCTTGAACTCGCCGGGAATTGGTATGTAGCCGGCACCGGTCAAACCGTCCTGACCTGCTCCGATAGCGCTCTGCAGGAACGCCCGCACCGCCGTGCCGACCTTCGGATCCGGGTAGTTCGAGCACACGATCTCATATGTCACCAGCACGATCGGGTAGGCGCCGGGCTGGTTGGGCCGGTAAAACGAGATGGTGTCGAGAGCAAGATCGTCGCCTCTTTTGATGAACCAGGCAGACGAAATCGTCTTGCCCACCGACTCGGGACTGATCGCCACCGGGTCTGGGCCGGCCGACGTGATGATGCTGGCCACATTCAAGTGGTGCGCCTGAGCGAACGACCACGCGAGGTAGGTAACCGATCCCTCGGTGTTCTTGACGGCTTCAGCTACACCGTCGTTGCCGACCGCGCCTTCACCGACTCCGCCGTTGAACTTCCGGCCGGCGGGATAACCCCAGGTGCCCTTGGACGCGGTGTCGAGATACCGCTGGAAGTTGTCGGTGGTCCCGGACTCGTCACCGCGGAAAATCACCCGAATCGGCTCGTCGGGCAGCTGTACACCCAAGTTCTGCAGCCGGATCGCGCCATCGTTCCACTGAGTTATCTGGCCGTTGAAGATCTGGGCTGCGGTCAGACCGTCCAGATTCAGCGACGTGACGCCCTTGACGTTGAAGGCGATGGCGACCGGACCGACCACCAGCGGCAGGTTCCAGGTGGGCGAACCGCACCGCTGCTGCGCTTTGGCGTACTCGTCTGCGGTCAGCGTCGAATCGGACCCGGCAAAATCACTTTGATTGTTCACAAAATCGTTGATCCCGACGGTGGAATCGTCGGCGGTGTAATTCAGCGACTGTCCGGGGCAGGCATCCGCAAAAGCTTTGATGAATACCGTCATCGCGTTTTTCTGCGCTGTGGAGCCGCTGGCCTTCAGGGCCGACTGGCCTCCGCAAGTCACCTTCACCGGGGCAGCGCTGGGCGTCGCACCTCCGCCGCCGGCGTTGTTGTGACCGCCGCAGGCCGACACGAGCAGCACACCAGTCACCAGAATGCTCAGTGCGGCGCTAAATCGATTGAGTCTCAATCCAATTCCTTCAGACGGTACCAAGCAGATATTCGCACCGGCGGATAGCACGCCACACTGCTGTGTCGCTTGCATCCATGAGGCATGGTAACAAGATTCGCACTTCGGTAATTATGCCCAGCTTTCTCTGCAGGTGTGAGATTGCCGATTTCAGCCCCGGTTTCCCGCACGTTCACCATGCCGTCGCGGCCGGCGCGCTGACAATGTTCACCCAACGACAATGTTCACCCAACGTTGACGTCCACCGTCGGCGTGAACAACGCGCAGCGCCTACCGTGGAATACCAATAGGCGGCCCAGTGTTGCAGCTCAGTGACCTGCGTCGCAGCCAACCCGCGGCATGGGCTTCGTCACAAATACCAAAAGATTCGAGCCGACGGCGGCTCCCAATCGATTTAGGAATAGCCGGCAGGAAACCAAAGGACGGACACCGTGGAAACTTTGCAGGGCTTCGTGAGCGCCCGCTTCGCTGACCTGACAACCGCTGGCGGCCTCACCGTTCGGGCACGTCAACTGTTCAATGCAGTAATTTCGGGGGCTGCGTCGATGCGCAGCGCACCAACTGCGCCGACCGCGTCAGGTCGGCCGGCCCGCATCGTGGTCGGCCACGATTTGCCGCGGATCCGGCCCGGGGTCGAGCGCTGCTGATATCGGCGGCGCGAGCAACCGTCGTCGACTCACGAACTCACGGCGAACCCCGCTGAGCGGATCGTCGAACTCGATGCGCTGCGCCAGCAACTGCAACGGCGTGGAGAAGTCGTCGGCGGCCACGTCGATGACGTTGGGATACAGCGGGTCTCCACAGATCGGTACACCCAGCGAAGCCATCTGCACGCGGAGCTGATGTGTGCGCCCGGTGCGCGGGGTCAGCCGGTAGCGGCCATCGGCCGACACCAGCTCCACCAGCGTCTCGGCATTGGGCACACCGGCTTCCTCGACAGCCTGCAAGTTACTGCGGCGCTTGATGATTCGACTACGCACTACCCGAGGCAACGCAACGGTCGGGTCGACCGCGGCCCTGGCGAGGTACGTCTTGTGCACGGCGCCACGGGCGAACAACATCTGGTAGGCCCCACGGATCTCACGTCGAGTCGTGAACAGCAGCACTCCGGCCGTCAGGCGATCCAGCCGGTGGGCCGGGCTCAGCTCGTCTAACCCGAGTTGCCGGCGAAGCCGCACCAGCGCGGTCTGCGCGACGTGGCGCCCGCGCGGCATGGTGGCCAGGAAGTGCGGCTTGTCGGCGACCACGATGTCGTCGTCCTGGTACAGCACCGGAAGGTCGAATGGCACCGGCGGCTCGTCGCGCAGTTCCCGGTAGAGGTAGACGATGGCACCGGCCGGCAGCACCGTGGCGGGATCGAGCACCGCGCCGTACTGGTCGACGACTTCACCGGCGGTTGCCTTGGCGGCGACGTCGGGGCCGAAGCGGCCGGCCAGCTCCTCGCCCAGCGCTCCGCCGCGCACCCGCAGCCGCGCCGGTCCCAACCCATCGCGTGGCGGGAGCGGTAGTGACCTCACGGTCGGCTCAATTTAACGGCACCGGCTCTAGGATCTCGGCGCGGGCCTCGGGGGCGATGGCCCGCAGCGCATCCGCCGATGCGTCGTCGGGCTGGGCCTGCGACAGCACTTCGGCCTCTACCCGCGCCGTGTACGTCTCGACCTCGCGGTCGATGTCGGCCGCAGTCCAGCCCAGGACCGGCGCGACGATGTCGGCCACCTCGCGGGCGCAGTCGACGCCTCGGTGCGAGTATTCGATCGCGATTCGCGTCCGCCGCGCCAGGATGTCTTCCAGATGCAGCGCGCCCTCGGCGGCCACCGCGTAGGCCGCTTCGACCCTCAGATAGCCGGGTGCGGCGGCGATCGGGTTGAGCAGGTCGCGACGGTCGGCCGCCAGCGCCAGCACTTCGTGAATCAGCGACCCGTAGCGGTCCAGCAGATGGCGCACCCGGTATGGGTGCAGCCCTTCCAGCGCGCCGACGTGCTCGGTCTGGTTGACCAGGGCAAAATAGCCGTCGGCGCCCAGCAGCGGCACCTTCTCGGTGATCGACGGCGCAACACGAGCCGGAACATATTGCGCCGCAGCATCAATCGCATCTGCGGCCATCACCCGGTAGGTGGTGTACTTGCCGCCCGCGATCGCGACCAGCCCCGGTGCGGGCACCGCGACGGCGTGCTCGCGTGACAGCTTGGACGTGTCGTCGCTTTCCCCGGCCAGCAGCGGACGCAGCCCCGCGTATACGCCGTCGATATCGTTGTGGCTCAACGGAGTTACCAGCACGGTGTTGACGGTGCCGAGGATGTAGTCGATGTCGGCCTTGGTGGCGGCCGGATGCGCGAGGTCCAATCCCCAGTCGGTATCCGTGGTTCCGATGATCCAGTGGTTGCCCCAGGGGATGACGAACATCACCGACTTCTGGGTGCGCAGGATGATTGCGACGTCGCTGACGATCCGGTCCCGCGGGACCACGATGTGCACCCCTTTGGAGGCACGCACCCGGAATCGTCCCCGCTGCTTGGACAATGCCTGGATCTCGTCCGTCCACACCCCGGTTGCGTTCACCACGACGTGGCCGTGAACATCGGTGACGGCGCCGTCCTCGGAGTCGCGGACCCGCACGCCGGTTACCCGATCGCCTTCGCGTAGCAGCGAGACCACTTGCGTCGACGACCGCACCACGGCGCCGTAGTGTGCGGCGGTGCGCACGACGGTCAGGGTGTGCCGGGCATCGTCGACAACGGTGTCGTAGTACCGGATGCCGCCGATCAACGCGGTCCGCTTTAAGCCCGGCGACAGCCGCAGCGCTCCGGCGCGGGTCAAATGCTTTTGTGCGGGAACGGATTTCGCGCCGCCGAGTTGATCGTAGAGCATGATACCGGCAGCGGTGTACGGGCGTTCCCACCACCGCTTGGTCAGCGGGTACAAAAACGGCAGCGGCTTGACCAGATGCGGCGCCAAGTTCGTCAACGACAATTCGCGCTCGAAGAGGGCTTCCCGCACCAATCCGAATTCCAGTTGCTCGAGGTAACGCAGCCCGCCATGAAACATCTTGGAGGACCGGCTCGATGTGCCGGAGGCGAAGTCACGTGCTTCGACCAGCGCCACTTTCAGCCCGCGGGTGGCGGCATCGAGCGCGGCTCCCGAACCCACCACACCGCCGCCGATGACCACGACGTCGAACTGCTCGCTGCCGAGGCGCTCCCAGGCCGTAGCCCGTTGTTCGGGCCGTAAAAACGAGCCCCGCCGGGTCTGCTCGCTCGCCGGGATGCGAATCGGGTCGCTCACGGCTCACGCCCCCTGTCGGTTACTCGCCAGTAGGTCACTGGTTCCAAGGTTACCTGGCCTGACTTAATTGCCCCGCTCCTCCCGACTTCTTCAGATCGCACTGCTCCGTTTATCGTCGCGCGGCGGCTTATTTGCCCCTCTCCTCCTCATCGCTGCGCTCTGCATCGTCGCGCGGCGGGGTCAGTCCAGGTCATCGCGCGCCATCAGCCGTCGCGCCGCCTCGGTGATCGAGCCCGACAGCGACGGGTAGATGCTGAGGGTTTGCCCGAGCTGGTTCACCGTCAGGCGATTCTGCACGGCCATCGCGATCGGCAGGATCAACTCGGAGGCGATCGGCGCGACCACCACACCGCCGATCACCACACCGGTGGCCTGACGGCAGAAGACCTTCACGAAGCCATGGCGCAGCCCCGACATCTTGGCCCGCGGATTGGTGTGCAGCGGCAGCATAATGGTGCGGGCCAGCACCGATCCGTCGTCGATGGCGGATTGCGGAACGCCCACCGCCGCCAGTTCGGGGCGGGTGAACACCGCCGCGGCCACCGTGCGCAGCCGGATCGGGCTGACAGCCTCGCCCAGCGCGTGCCACATGGCGATCCGGCCCTGCATCGCGGCGACCGACGCCAGTGGCAGCAGCCCGGTGCAGTCGCCCGCGGCGTAGATATTGGGCACCGATGTCCGCGACACCCGGTCGACGGTCAAATAATTGCCGGGACCCAGTTCGATGCCGACCCGGTCCAAGCCCAGGCCGCTGGTGTTGGGCGCCGATCCGATCGTCATCAACGCGTGGCTGCCCTCGACGGTGCGGCCGTCGGCCAATGTCACCAGCACCCCGGAGTCGGTGCGGGTGACCGAGTCAGCGCGCGCGTTCTTGACCAGCTGAACTCCGCGTTCGGAAAAGATCCGTTCCAGTACCAGGGCCGCGTCGGCGTCCTCGTAGGGCAGCACCCGGTCGCGGCTGGCCACCACCGTCACGTGGACGCCCAATTCGGTGTAGGCGTGCACGAATTCGGCACCGGTGACACCCGAGCCCACCACAATCAGGTGCTCGGGCAGCGCCTGCAGGTCGTAGAGCTGACGCCAGGTCAGGATGCGCTCGCCGTCGGGCCGCGCGGTCGGCAATTCGCGGGGGCTGGCGCCGGTCGCGATCAGCACCACGTCGGTATCGTGGGTACTGGTACTGCCGTCCGGCGCGGTCGCCCGGATGCGGTGCGAAGCCAGACCCGGGGCCGCGTCGACCAGCTCGCCGCGGCCCGCGATCACCTCGACGCCCGCGCTGTGCAGTTGCGCGTTGACGTCGGCGGACTGGGCGGTCGCCAGCCGCTTGACGCGCTGGTGGATTTCCGGCAGCGAGATCTTGGCGTCGTCGATGTCCAGGTCGAAGCCCAGATGCGGCGCACGGCGCAATTCGGTGCGTACGCCAGTGGAGGCGATGAAGGTTTTCGAGGGCACGCAGTCGAAAAGCACCGCCGCGCCGCCGATGCCGTCCGAGTCGATGACGGTGACGTGCGCATCACGTGCTGCTGCGACGAGCGCCGCCTCGTAACCGGCCGGCCCTCCCCCGATGATCACGATGCGGGTCGCCACCGCTTTAACCTAACGAACGTTGCGGATACGCGCCGCGTCAGCAGGCGCCGTCTAAGATTTCCCCGTGCCGCTCTACGCCGCCTACGGGTCGAACATGCATCCCGAGCAGATGCAGCTGCGTGCACCCCACTCGCCGATGGCCGGAACCGGCTGGCTGCACGGCTGGCGGCTGACCTTTGGTGGCGAGGACATCGGCTGGGAAGGCGCATTGGCCACGCTTGTCGAGGATCCGGCCGCGAAGGTGTTCGTCGTGCTCTACGACGTGACGCCCGCCGACGAGATCAACCTTGACCAGTGGGAGGGATCCGAACTCGGCATCCACAAGAAGATCAGGTGCCGAGTGGAACGGGTGGAGTCGGACACCACGACTGATCCGGTGCTGGCCTGGCTGTACGTGGTGGACGCGTGGGAAGGCGGTCTGCCGTCTGCGCGCTACCTCGGCGTGATGGCCGACGCCGCCGAAATCGCCGGTGCACCAAGCGAATACGTGCACAAGATCCGGACCCGTCCGGCTCGCAACATCGGCCCGGGCCACGGCGAATAACACCCGGGTGCCTAGCTGAACGCGGCGGACTGCTCGACGATGTTGACCATCAGCCGCACCCCGATTCCCAGCGCACGCTCGTCGAGGTCGAATGTCGGCTGATGCAGGTCCAACTGCGGACCGCGGCCCGACCACACCCCCAGCCGGGCCATCGCGCCGGGTACTTCCTCCAGGTACCAGGAGAAATCCTCACCGCCGCCGGATTGCCGGGTGTCGGCCAGCACATCCGGGCCGATGGCCTCGATGGCGTGGGTGATGATGCGCGTCGAGACCTCTTCGTTGACCACCGGCGGAACGCCGCGGTTGTACTGCAGGGTGTGCTCGATACCCAGCGGGGCCAGCAACGCGGTCACGGTGTGCCGGACGATGTCCTCCATGCCCAGCCAGGTGTCGCGGCTGGCGGTGCGGATGGTGCCGGCCAGCGTGCCGCTCTGCGGAATGGCGTTGGCGACCACGCCGGCATTGACCGCGCCCCAGACCATCACGGTGCTGTTGCGCGGGTCGATGCGGCGGGACAGCACACCGGGTAGTCCGGTGATCAGCGTGCCGAGCCCATAGACCAGGTCGCCGGTCAGATGCGGCCGTGAGGTGTGCCCGCCCGCTGATGACAGGGTGATCTCGACCATGTCGGCCGCCGACGTGATCGGTCCGGCCTTCACCGCGATCTTGCCGACCGCCAGCCGGGGATCACAGTGCAGGGCGAAGATTCGGCTGATGCCGGACATCGCGCCGGCGGCGATCGTGTCGATCGCGCCACCGGGCATCAGCTCTTCGGCCGGCTGGAAAATCAGCCGGAGCCCGACCGGCAACTCCGGCGCCCCGGCCAGCGCCAGCGCGGTACCCAGCAGGATCGCGGTGTGCCCGTCATGCCCGCAGGCGTGTGCGGCGTTCGGCATCGTCGATTCGTACGCCGCGCCCGTCCGCTCGGCCATCGGCAGCGCGTCCATGTCGGCCCGCAGCGCGATCCGCGGCTCCCGGTCGGGGCCGAAATCACAGGTCAGCCCCGTTCCGCCGGGGAGCACCTTGGGGTTGAGCCCGGCCTCGGCCAACCGCTCGGCGACGAACTGGGTGGTGGCGAATTCCTGGCGGCCCAGCTCCGGGTAGCGGTGGATGTGTCGCCGCCACGCGACCAGGTCGTCGTGGTGCGCCGCCAGCCAGGTGCCGGCGATGTCAGACAGGCTCATCAGCGCCGCTCCCCCTGCGCCGCCCGCTGCGCCTGTGCGGCCAGTACCCGGTCGCATTCCGCTGCCGACTCGGCAAGACGAACAACCGTGCGCGCCAACATGATTGCGCCGTCGATCACCGCGGTGTCGGCGGAGGCGCCGGCGGCTGCCGTGGTGAAATCGGGCTGGTGCAATGACGCGCCACCGGCATCGACGGCGACCATGGGATGGATGCCGGGCAGCAGCTGGGTGACGTTGCCCATGTCGGTGCTGCCCAGCGGAACCGCCGCCTCGTATTCCTTTGCGAGCGGCGAGCGGCCGAGCCGGGTCATCTCGCCGCGGACGGTCTCGGCCAACCACGGATCCGGTTTGAGTGCGTCGTACATCGGCTCGGTCTGCTCGACGCTGTAGTCGCAGCCGGTGGCGACGGCACCGGCCAAGAAGCAGTCGCCCACTTTGGCTTCCAGATTGGCCAGCGACGACGCATCGGTAGCCCGCATTGTGTACTGCAGTTCCGTGCGACCGGGGATGACGTTGGCGACCTGCCCGCCCTCGGTGACGATGCCGTGCATCTGCTGCCCCGGGGCCAGTTGCTGCCGCAACAACCCGATCGACACCTGTGCGATGGTCACCGCATCGGCGGCGTTGATACCCAGGAACGGCGCGGCCGACGCGTGGGCTTCTTTGCCGAGGTAGGTCACCCGCACCGCGGACAGGGTCAGCGACCGGGCGGCCGCGATGTCCACCGGACCCGGATGCACCATCACCGCGACCGAAATGTCGTCGAAGACTCCGGCGTTGAGCAGCAATACTTTTCCGCCACCGAATTCTTCAGCGGGCGTACCCAGCAGCGAAACCGTGAGGCCCAACTCGTCGGCAACCTCGGCCAGTGCCAGCGCTGCGCCGACTGCCGCTGCGGCAATGATGTTGTGGCCGCAAGCATGACCGATTCCGGGCAACGCGTCGTATTCGGCGCACACGCCGACAGTCAACGGGCCACTGCCGAAGTCGGCGCGAAACGCGGTGTCCAGCCCACCGGCTGCCGCGGTGATCTCAAAACCCCGCTCAGCCACCAACGTTTGCGCCTTGGCGCAACTGCGATGCTCGGCGAACGCCAACTCGGGCTCGGCGTGGATCGCATGCGACAACTCGACGAGGTCG
>NZ_DASXEP010000195.1:0-13592 GCF_036490025.1 Mycobacterium sp.
GGACCAGAGCCATCAACTTGGCCGAGGCGGCCAATTCGGCGACGAGTTCGGCTCCGATGAGCCCGTCGGCGCCGATCATCGATCCTGGCGCCGATCCGCGGCCCTCGATGGTGGTTTGCTCGGCTACCACATGGATCACCACAGGTGTTGCGCCAGGCCGCTTCCCAGCCGCGCAATCAGGTCGCCCGCAGCGACAGGCCAGCCGGTCAGCCCGAGCGGCCAACGCCGCCATGGCATCGGCGCGGCGCTGGTTGTGGGTGCGCGGATCATCTGGACACACCGTGGCGGCCAACGCATTGAGCCGGGCATCCACCGCGTGGGCGTCAGTGGATATCAGCCGGCCGAACACCTCGGCCAGTCCCTCGCCGCTGTCCCAGATCGACAACTCCCGATCGGCGTGGCGCTCGGTGCGCCGGCGCACCGCATCGGCATCGGCGCGGGCCACGATCTTGTCGATCTGAGGGGCCAGCCGGCCCCGGGTCATCGACGGCCACCGCGAAACCCCCACGGCCAGCGCGGCATCGACAGTGGCCAGCACATCGGGGTCGGTGATCAAATCGGTGCGAAACACGATGGTTTGAAAAGTCCGCATATCGATATCGCCGGCTTTGAAGACTTCGGCCAGCTCCGGCAGCCGCTCGCGCATTGCGCGGGCATAACGCAATTGGCTGGCGGCCAACCCTTGGCTGATCCGCAACGCCGCGCCCACCTCGGCGCTGAGCGCCGCCTCGGTGTCAGCAGCCCAGTCCTCGGTGTCCGAGCAGCGCGCCAACCGGTAGCCGAACAACTCACCGATCGCGGTCAGTGCCGCAGCAGCCGCACGGTTCTGGGCGCGCCAGGATGCGCTGATCCGGTCCAGCAACGCCGCCGACTCGGGCGTGCGGGTGGGGTAGCGACGCTCGAAGAGCTCGTCAAACCGGGCGATCACCTCCGGCGATGAGGTGCGGCCCGCCCCTGACTCGAACATACATTCGATCATACCTGAACGGTCCGACGCGGAATCGGATGCGTCAGTCTCCCTGCCGGACCCAGGCGTAGACGTATAAGGCCATCGCGGTCGCCAACGCCAGTAGCACCCACTGCACCAGGGCTTGGTCGATCAACGACCCGGCCGGCGGGGCGCCCGGCA
This sequence comes from Mycobacterium sp., assembly GCF_036490025.1. Lineage (GTDB taxonomy): Bacteria > Actinomycetota > Actinomycetes > Mycobacteriales > Mycobacteriaceae > Mycobacterium. The sequence goes on from NZ_DASXEP010000195.1 coordinate 1,130, forward strand.
GGATATTGCGCAGCGGAACGATCGCGAACAGGTTCGCGGCATACCAAGTCGCGAACGGCGGCACGAATTTCCTTCTGCCCAGAGCCATTGGAATGGCGACCAGTAGCGCCAGGGTCGGCAGGCTGATCAAGACCAGGATGATGCCCAGGTCGAAGATCAGCGGGCCCTTGGCCCGGTGCAGGGTGACGACCACATTGCTGATGTTGTGCGCTGCGGTCTCGCTGGTGTCGGTGTTGCGCTTGACGCTGGCGTCCCAGCCGTCCATCGATCCGGTCACCTCGACGAGAGCGGGTATCCGTTTGCGCTCAGCGCCCGTTCCGACGAACACATCGGCCGACAGCGGTTCGGTCCGGTAGGAGTCGAACGGCCAGGAACCGGGATCGCCGTGCGCCTTGATCGTGGTGGTGACTTGCGCCGGCGCTTTGCCTTTCGGGTATGTCAGATCGCCGAGGTCGTTGGGCGGATACAACCGCACCGCAATGTCGGTGTTCAGCTCGTCGAAACGTTTGTCGTACAACGACTCACCGGGATAGATGAGCACATTCACGGACAGGCGATTCGTCGTGGCTTTCAGCTCTTCCAGGCTGATCTGTACCACGGTTTCGTCGGGTCCGGCCTGGCTCAGGTCCAGCGGCGGAAGCGGTCCCTCCGATTTTTGGAGTAGGTGCACACCGACCAGTGACAGGGCATAGGCGACGACGAATGCCAGCAGGATGACGACGACGATCGGGATGCGTGGGCGCGCCCTCTTGGCTTTCGGCGGCGACGGTCGAGTTGTCGACGGAGCCTGCACGGTCATTGCTGGCCGAATGCCGCGGCAGCCCGCCGGGAGCCGACAGGGACTAGGCGTACAACGTCGTCCTGTCGGGGCAACACGGGATCAGGTTAGCGAATCGGCACGCCGATCACGCGACGAAAGGATGATGGTCGGCGCACGACGGAGATTCGTCACCCGCTGGCCACCCGACGGTAAAGTGCAGTTCAGGATGGCGATGAGTCGCTCCCAATTCTCACGCTGAGACGGGACAGTTCGGCTGTCGAGCCGCTAATCTGATGTCGGTCCGCAAGGCCGAATCGTTAGCAGCAGTTCTCAACATTGCGTCGAAGTCCTGGGTGAGGCAATCGCATGAAACCTAGTCGTCTTGTCGCGGCGATGAGTTTGCTGGCGGCAGGCGCCGTAGTGCTGTCGGGATGCGAGGTCCCGCATTCCAGCACGGCCTACGCCAGCGAGGTGGTGACCTGCGGCGGGAAGCCGGCGATCGCAGCCAGTGGCTCGACCGCACAAGCCAATGCGATGAAGCGGTTCGTCAGCGCCTACGGCAAGTCCTGCCCTGAACGGACGCTGAATTACACCGCCAACGGATCGGGCAACGGAATCACCGACTTCCTTGCCGGCAAGACCGATTTCGCCGGATCGGACACTCCCCTCTCGGACGATCAGTACGACGCGGCCAAGAAGCGATGCGGTGGGGCCGACGCCTGGAACCTGCCGGTGGTCTTCGACCCACTGGCAATCACCTACAACCTGCCCGTCGACTTTTTAGTGCTCAACGCGCAGACGCTGGCCCTGATCTTCAACGGCAGCATCACCCGCTGGAACGACCCGGCGATCGGCGCCCTCAACGCATCCATGCCCTCAGAGGAGATCCACGTCATTCACCGCAGTGACAACTCCGGCAGCACGGCCAACTTCCAGGCCTACCTGCAGGCCGCGGCCCCCGGAGTGTGGACCCAGGGAACGGGCAAGGCGTTCAAGGGCAATGTCGGGACCGGCGCCAAAGGCAACGACGGCACCTCGTCCGCGGTGAAGAACACCGAGGGCGCAATCACTTACAACGAGTTGTCCTTCGCGATGGAGGAAGGGCTTTACGCCGCCGAGATCAAAACCCCGGCCAGCCGTAAATCGCGACGCCCGGTCCGCATCGGCACCGACTCCGTCGGCAAAACCATCGCCGGAGCCAAGATCGTCGGCAAGGGCAACGACCTCGTACTCGACCTCTCGTCGTTCTACAACCCCAGCCAAGACGACGTCTACCCGATCGTGATGGCGACGTACGAGATCGTCTGCTCGAAGTACCCCGACCCGCAGGTGGGTCTGGTGGTCAAAGCCGCTCTGCAGGCGACGCTCGGGCCCGGCCAGATCGACCTCGACAAGAACGGCTACATCCCGCTGCCTCCGGACTTCCAGGCACGGGTGTCAAGCGCGGTCGACGCGATCAGCTGATCAAGCGGGCAGATCGCGCACGCATCGGAATCCGATGTGTGTGGTCGCGGTGTCCTGCGACTGGGGTGAGCGTGCCGCCGGCCGGTACCGGTGGCAGTACTCGGGGGCACACAGGTGTGAGCCACCCTTGAGCGTCTGCGCGATCGTCGGATCGGCGGGTCCCGTTGGCGCACAACAGACTTTCGGCGGCTCATTCAGCCGGTGATGGGCGGAGAATTTGGTGGTCGTCCATTCCCAGACATTGCCGATCATGTCGAACAGGCCGAACCCGTTCGGCGGGAACGTGCCCACCGGCGAAGTGCCGACCCAGCCCAGCGCGGCGTCATTGCGGTAGGGAAATTTGCCCTGCCAGGTATTGGCCATCAGATTACCGCCGGGCTTCTCCTCGTCGCCCCAGGCGTAGATCGTGACAGCCCCGCCACGGGCGGCGTATTCCCATTCAGCTTCGGTCGGCAGGCGCCGACCGGCCCAGCGCGCATATGCGGCGGCATCGGGGTATGCCACCTGCACCACCGGGTGATTCGCCCGGTCGGCGAGGTCGCCGCCCGGGCCGAACGGATGCCGCCAGCAGGCACCCGGCGTCCAGATCCACCACTGCCGCCAGTCCCGCAAGTCGACCGGACCTGATGTGGGACGGAATACCATTGCGCCCGACTGTAGTTCGGTGGGATCGGCCCCCGGATACAATGCGGGGTCGATGGGCTGTTCGGCGACGGTGACATACCCTGTGGCGGCGACGAATTCGGCGAATTGGGTGTTGGTCACCGGATGGCGCTCGACCGCGAATGCCTCGACGTTCCTCGTGTGGATCGGCGCTTCCTCGGGGTAGAAGCTCGTCGAGCCCATCCGGAAGGATCCGGATGGCAGGTCGACAAGTTCGGTAGGCATGGGTTCAGGGTATGACGACGGCGAAGTCTTGCATCAGCGCGGCTTTCGCGGCGCCGAACCCGGGCACATCCTCCGGCCCTTCCAGGTGTACGACGACCAAGTATTTGGAGGTGTTGGTCCAGATGTGAGTGATGCGGTCGGCGAATTCAGTCGTGCCCGACGGTCTGTGGAATGTTCCGCTGAGCTTCTGGCTGCTGTATCCGCAAAACTTGACACCCACAGTGTCGACCTGGAGGTCGGCCTTCGAGTGCGTCAGTGTGGCAGCGTAATCGGCGAAGGCCGACGCCGGATCGGATGCCGTCACGGCGATGGTCACCTCACCTGTCATGCCGTCAGGTCCGCCGAGTGACAACGCCACATCGCCTCGCTCTGGCTCGCTGGTCCAGGCATCGGGGACGCTGACCGTGATCCTCGGCGCGGCCGGATCCGACACTTGGGCGACGGTGCCGACGCCGAGGCCGGCCGGCTCCGGAAAGCAGACGAACGCATTGGGCGGGATGTGGTCCGGCAGCGTTGTCTCGATGCCGGGAACCGGCGCGCCGCTGCTCGTCGTGAGCCGCGGCGCCGTCGACGCGGCCACCCCGCCGGTCCAGGCCGAGACCCCGTCGACGGTCCTGACGCACCCCGACAGCACAGCGATAACCACCAGACCCACCGAACCCAGCACGGTCCAGAGAAATCGCGGCGGCCGCTCAGTCACGCGAAAAGGCCAGCACCAGTTCTTTTTCCACATCTTGATACGGCCGGCCGGACAGGTCGACGGTGACCTGCGCGATGGTGCCACCGCTGAACGCGAACGGCGCCTTGTAGCGACTGGACACCGCTGAACCGCCGTTGCGTCCGACCGTGATGCCGGCACCGGCCAATCCGAAGGTTCCCGGATGCGACTGCACGTCGGCCAGCGTGCCGACCGTTGCGTCGTCGATGAACAAGGTGACCTCGCCGAGGGGCGTGTGGCTATTTTCCACCGTGCCGGTGCGTGCATAGCGAACGCCGAACAGATGCCTGCCCAGTGGTACGGCCTGCGACGAGGACACCAGCTGCTGACGCTCGCCGAGGAAGTTGTAGACGTAGTGCAGGCGTCCGTCCTGAATGAAAAGCACGTGACCGCCGTGTGCGCCGCCCTGCTTGAACAACACCCCTTCGGCGCCGGTGCTGTCGACGGTGACGTCGCCAAGCACCGCGAACGAGCGGCCCCGGATCTCCGCGCCGGCGCCGATGCCCACATCGGCGCAGCCGGGATAATAGGTGTAGCTATTCCGATCGCCGCCCAGCATCGGCCGCGAGCGCATCAACGTCTCCAAGATGTTGAGGTCGGACAGCGGCAGACCGTTGTATTTGGCAGCCTCGGAAAACCACAGCGCCTTCAGCTCTTCCAGTTTGTCGGGGTGCTCGCCGGCCAGGTCGTGACACTGGCTGCGGTCGGCTTCGATGTGGAAGAGCTCCCAGCGGTCGACGTCGAAGTGACCCCAGCCCGCGGGTGTGGCGGCATGGACGGTGTTGGCGAACCAGCCGTTGTGCCAGATCCCACGAGTGCCCAGCATGGTGTAGAACTGCGTCTCTTTGCCAGTGCTGGCAGCCGAATCAACAAGGGCTGCTTTGAAACTCACACCGTCCAGTGGCTTCTGTGGGATGCCCTTCACGGTTTCGGGCGGTGTGACCTCAAGCAGGTCGTAGACGGTCGGGGTGATGTCACACACGTTGACGTAGTTGTCACGGACCTCACCGTGCGCCGCAATTCCGTTGGGCCAGGACACTATTGCCGTGTCGGCGATTCCGCCTTCATGCGAGGCATACCTCTTGTAGAGCTTGTAGGGGGTGTTGAAGGCCATCGCCCAGCCAATCGGGTAATGGTTGTAGGTCCGCGGCCCACCGAGGTGGTCGAAGAGCTTCATGCTCTCTTCGACGGTGTCGATGTAGCCGTTGAAGAACTTGCCCTCGTTCACCGATCCGTTGGGACCGCCCTCACCGCTGGCGCCGTTGTCGGAGATCACCACGACAAGGGTGTTGTCCAGCTGGCCGGATTCCTCGAGATAGTCCAGGATGCGCCAGATCTGGGCGTCGGTGTAGCTCAGGAAACCGGCGAACACTTCCGCCATCCGGCTGAACAACTTCTGTTCTTCGTCGTTCAGCGAGTCCCACGGCCGCACGGTGTCCTGCAGCGGCCACGGCTGGCCATCGGGTCCTTTGACGTCCAGATAGGGGTTGACCGGGGACAGCTCGGTATCCGGCGGCACGATGCCCATTGACTTCTGCCGGTCCAGCACGATCTCGCGGTAACGCTCGTAGCCCATGTCGAATTTGCCTGCGTAGCGGTCCGCCCACTCCTTGAAGACGTGATGAGGAGCGTGACCGGCGCCGGGGCACACGTAGCTGAACCACGGTTTGTCCGGTGCGATCACCTTGGCGTCGCGAATGAACTCAATTGTCTTGTCCGCGATGTCTTTCGATAGGTGGTAGCCGTCCTCCGGCGTACCCGGTGGGTTCACCGGGTGGTTGTCGTACACCAGGTCCGGGTACCACTGGTCGGTCTCACCGCCCATGAACCCGTAGAAGCGTTCGAATCCGCGCGACGTCGGCCAGTGCCGCTTTGTCGCAGCCAGGTTGGACTCTTCCAATGGGGTCAGGTGCCACTTGCCGGTGCAGTAGGTGTTGTAGCCCTGTTCGGCCAAGACCTCGGGCAGCAACGCGGTTTCGAACGGGATACGGCCGTTGGAGTTGGGGAAGCCTTCGGTGAACTCTTCGATCATGGCCATGCCGACCGTGGTGGCATTGCGACCGGTCAGCAGCGACGCCCGGGTCGGTGAGCACAGTGCGGTGGTGTGGAACTGGGACAGCCGCACTCCGCGATCGGCGATGCGCGTCATCGCGGGCATCTCAACCAGGCCGCCGAAGCAGTCCCACGTCGCGATGCCGGTGTCATCCCACACCAGATAAAGGATGTTGGGCGCACCCTCGGGCGCGGTCGGCGCCGCGAACGGGCCCCAATCCGGTTCCGAATCACGGATATCCAGCTCGACCTTGCCGTTGAATTCGGTAGCCATCGCTGGCCTCACTCTCGTAGTGCCCCCCGGGACCTCGGATGCAGATTACACCGCCGCGGCGAACTGGCGGCCAATACCGCGCGGACGAACACACACATCAGGAGTGCCGCGGTGCGAAGCGGTGTGGTGCTACCGCCCGAGCCTGCCAGGCCTGATGAGCCCCGCCTCGGTGCATCCAGCAAACTCTACTGCACTAAATGACTACCGTTGCCACACAGGCACACTCAGTCATCGGCGAAGTCCCGCGACTCCGGCGTCCAGGTATGTGGCAGCATGGGGATGCTCGGTCCCGCACCGAAATCGTCGTTGGCCAGCGTGGCCAAACCGGTGGCCTGTTTGCTGCCCTTCGACACCGTCCCGGCAAATCCCAGCGATCCCGCACCGCTATCCGAGGCCACCGCCGCCGCTACCGGATCATCGTCCGGCGGTGATGCCCATTCCGGGTTGACTTCGTAATCCAGTGTCGCATCGGCGTAGTCGTACTTCCGCGTCTGCTGTTGCCGCCGCTTCCGTGACCGCCGCCGAGAGGCCGCCGCCGCGGCAACCGCGGCCGACTCGGCCGGTGCTTTCAGCTTTGCGCCGGCACTGGCACTGGAACTGGCTCCGGAATCGAATCCGATGGGCGGGCTGCCCCCGACGGCAACCAGATACGGGAAAGCCAAGCCGTGAGCAGCAACCGGCGGCGGACTCGGCGGCGCCGGTGCGGTACCGGTCGCAGGACTCGCTGCGGGCGCGGTCGCCGAGGCAGGGGCGGGCGCCGGGGCCGCGACGGTCGCGACGGCTGGGATCGTCGCGGTGACCGGCGCGATGGGCAGCGCGGGAATCTGAGGCAGCACCGGCGGGATCGGCGGAATAGCCGACGGGTCGATCAGCCCTGCCACGCCGGCCACTGCCGCGGTAGCCGCCGCTGCCGCAGGGAGGGCTGCAGTGGTCGAGCTGGCGGCGATCGCGGCGGCGACCACCGGATGCGCGACGAGGAACGCGATGATGTTGGCCGGCGTGAGGCTCGCCAATGCCGCCTCTGGATTGGTGGCCAGCAATTGCGCGAACTGCTCGAGATCCTGAACGAGTGTGACGGTGTTCTTCACCCAGTACAGCGATGTCAGCGGGTTCGTGTACGACGAGTAGGGCAGACCATTGATGGTGCCGCTGGTGGGATCCCAGGTGATCCCCCTCGCCTGTAGGAACTGCACGATGAGTTGGTCCAAAGTGGTCTCGGCGGTGGAATCGGCCGATGAGGCGGAAGAGTCGGTTTGGCTGTCCGACTTCAAGATGACCGGCGCCGCATCGGTCTGCGGGGTGGACGCCACCGCGGAACGGGCGACTGCTTGATATGTCGCCATTGTCGCCGCGGCTTGGAGCCACATCCGTGCATAGTCGGCTTCGTTGAGCGCAATCGGAATCGTGTTCATACCAAAGAAGTTGGTCGCCACCAACGCCCCGTGAACCACGTGGTTGGCGGCCAGCTCCGGTAGCCCCGGCATGGCGACCAGCGCGGCGGCGTGCGCCACAGCCACGGCTGCATGTTGGGTGGCCGCCGCGGCACTGTCGGTGCTGGCTTGAGTCAACCAGGCCAGGAAGGGCGCATTCGCAGCCACGTACGACTCCGCGCTCGGCCCCTGCCACGGGCCCGCCTGTACCTGACCGAGCAACGCAGTGAGTTCGTCTGCCACCGAGGTGTATTCGGCGCTCAGCGAACTCCACGCGTCGGCCGCCGCCAGCAGCGGACCCGGCCCGGGGCCGCTGCTCAGCAATGTCGAATGCACCTCTGGGGGTGCGGCTATCCAGATAGGCGCGGTCATCGTCAGTCGGTCGCAAAGAAATACGCCGACGACGCCGCCGCATCACCGCTGGCATAGCTGACGCCCGACTCGCCCACCCCGACGCCGGAACGACCGAGCTCTTCGGCACCTTGGGCGGCCACCGCTGTGTGCAAGCCGCCGCGAACACTGAACTCCGCCGCACTTTGCAATGACACGGGGTCCGCTGCCGGCGGCACGACCGCCGTGATGAGCGGGGCAGCTGCGGCATGCGCCGCCGCCAAGCGCGCCGTCAACGCCTCCACACCCACACAGGCAGCGGCTAAGCCTTCTGGTACAACGCGTAAGGTCATATCAGCCACTCCTTTTCGATGCTTGAGGCGACAAGGCGCAGATGGAATGAGAGAAGGCTATGCGCTGACAACGCACGTGGTTAAACCGAAGACACCCCACTCCGGGTCGCCGCCGCGACGTGCCCTTGCCGCGATCTTCATTGGCGCATCGAGTGAAATGTGCTGGTCTCGTCGCTGATTCGGGTCCAGCCGAGATTCGCTACCGCGGAGAACCCGGGTGTGCCGCAGCTTGGAATCATGTTGTTTTGATGTCCCACCGGTCTGGCCAGCAATATCGGCCAGGGCTTTCGCTCAGAGTGATTCAAGACGCCTTCATAGCGGGCCGGCTCGGCGGCACTTGCCGCCGGGCTCATGGAGTGTCGAGCTGCAGCCACCCACGCCAACACTCTCCTCGTGCGATGGCGCTACGTGGCGATAATTTTGAAACCGTAATCAGTACGCCGCCTTTCAGGCAGCAGCTGCTGCCGGGCGATTGCTGCCGCGACAGCAATCGCAGTCTGATCGTGCGCCGTCGGCATGGGATACCCGGCTGTCCGGCCCGGCAGAAGGCGACGTCGTGCCGTCCGGATTGGCACCGCGCACGGTCAGCGATACCGACGAATTGCACCATCGTGGCCGTGCGGCCAGCCCTGCCTGTCCACTAACGTCGCAGCTAAGACAAGCTGGCTTTCCCGTCGCAACGTGGCGCTGTCGGCTTGCGTCGATGGACCGACGGCTTCTGGCCCAACACCTTTGGAGCGTTATGGACAACAGGTTCTTCCCATTGGTCGTCGTGCCCGTCATGCTGGCCCTCGGGCTGACGCTGACGGTCGCCGACTTCCGGCGAGCCGCCTCCCTGCGCCGCCCGCTGGCGGTCGCGCTGGTCTGCCAGGCCGTGCTGCTGCCGAGCCTGTGCCTGCTGATCGCCCACGCGTTCCATCTGCAACCGAAGCTGGCGGTGGGGCTGATGCTGATGTCGGCCGCTCCCGGCGGATTGATGGCCAACATCATGAGTCATGTGGTGAACGGAGACCTCGCGGTCAACCTGACGCTGACCGCGATCAACGCGGTGCTGTCGATCTTCACTCTGCCGGCGACAGTGGCGTTTTCGCTGTTTTGGTTCGTCGGAGAGGGGCGGTTCATCCCGTTGCAGGCCGACAAGTTTCTCGGGGTCTTCGGGCTGATCCTGATACCTACCGCGATCGGCGTCGCCATCCGTCATCGATTCCCGGCGTTGGCTCAGCGGCTCAACAGGCCGGTCCGGATAGCGGCGGCGGTGCTGCTGGTGGCCGTCAGCCTCGGAGCGATCGCCGGCGGAAAGACCACGATATGGACCAACCTCGGTGCGCTCATCGGCGCCGTCGTCTCGTTCTGCGTCATCAGTCTGACCGTCGGTTATCTGGCGCCCCGTAGGCTGCACCTTGCGCCGCGACAGGCCATCGCCGTCAGCCTCGAGATCGGATTGCACAACGCGATGCTGGCGATGGGCATCGCACTGAGCCCACAGCTTCTCAACAGCACCGAAATAGCGACACCAGCAGCCGTTTACGGCTTCTTCGCACCCGTCATCGCGCTGGCATTCGTCTTCACCGTGCGCCGCTTCGACCCAGCGTTCAAAGAAGTCGAGCCCACGCCCGTCGAGACCGTCGAAGCGGACGCCGCCGCGTGACTACTTAGCCTTCTCCAGGATGTCGACGAGCCGCCAGCGTTTGGTGGCCGACAGCGGACGGGTCTCCATCAGCGAGACGCGGTCGCCGATGCCGGCATCGCCGTGCTCGTCGTGCGCCTTGACCTTCTTGGTGGTCCGGATGATCTTGCCGTACAGCGGGTGGCGCATCCGGTCTTCCAGCTCGACCACGATGGTCTTCTGCATCTTGTCGCTTACCACGTAGCCGATGCGGGTCTTACGACGACCGCGCGGCTTCGGGGTGCGCGGAGTGTGCTTGGGCCCCTTGGCATTGCCCGATGCATCTTTCGCGGCGGCAGCTTTGGGAGCGGCCTTGGACGCCTTCGCCGGGGCTGCCTTCTTCGTCTCTGCCATTACGATTCTCCATTTTCAGCGCCATCGGGGCCCGATGCCAGGCCGAGTTCGCGTTCACGTAGCACGGTGTAGATCCGTGCGATCTCGTGGCGCACTATGCGCAGTCGGCGGTTGTTGCTGAGCTGGCCGGTCGCCATCTGGAAGCGCAGGTTGAACAGCTCTTCCTTGGATTCGCGCAGCTTCTCGATCAGCTCGTCGTCATTAAGCTCGCGCAGTTCGCCCGGCGAAATTCCCACGGCCATCAGAACTGATCCTCTCGGGTAACGATGCGAGCCTTGATCGGCAGCTTGTGGATCGCGCGGGTAAGCGCCTCCCGGGCGGTCTGCTCGTTGGGGTAGCTGAGCTCGAACAGCACCCGCCCGGGCTTGACGTTGGCAATCCACCATTCCGGTGATCCCTTTCCGGAACCCATGCGGGTTTCGGCGGGCTTCTTGGTCAGCGGACGGTCCGGGAAGATGTTGATCCACACCTTGCCGCCACGCTTGATGTGCCGGTTGATGGCGATACGAGCAGACTCGATCTGGCGGTTGGTGATGTAGGCGTGCTCCAGCGCTTGGATGCCGTAGTCGCCGAAGCTCACCGACGTGCCACCGCTGGCAATCCCGCGCTGACGCGGATGGTGCTGCTTGCGGTGCTTGACTCTGCGGGGAATCAACATGATTCAGCTCTCCGTACTCTGCGCCTCGACAGCAGGCGCGTCAGCCGGTGGCGCGGCGGCGGTCTCCTCGGCGCTGGACGCGGCGCGCCCGGCCTCGGTACTGGTCGCCGTCGTTCCCGCCGACCCGCTACGACGCGGCCTGGTGCCCGACGGACGCTCACGGCGAGGGCGCTCGGCGCCGGCCGACGGCGCAACCAGCTCGCGCTTGCCACCGACGATGTCGCCCTTGTAGATCCACACCTTCACGCCGATACGACCGAAGGTGGTCTTGGCCTCATACAGGCCATAGTCGATGTCGGCACGCAGTGTGTGCAGCGGCACGCGGCCTTCGCGGTAGAACTCCGAGCGGCTCATTTCCGCCCCCCCGAGGCGACCGGAGCACTGCACCCGGATGCCCTTCACGTTGGGCTGGCGCATCGCCGACTGAATGGCCTTGCGCATCGCGCGACGGAACGCCACCCGGTTGCTCAGCTGCTCGGCGACTCCCTGTGCCACCAGCTGGGCTGTCGACTCAGGGTTTTTCACCTCGAGGATGTTTAGCTGCACCTGCTTACCGGTCAGCTTCTCCAGGTCGGCGCGAATGCGGTCGGCCTCGGTGCCGCGCCGACCGATGACGATGCCCGGCCGAGCGGTGTGGATATCCACCCGGACCCGGTCGCGGGTGCGCTCGATCTCCACGTCGGCGATGCCGGCGCGCTCCAAGCCGGTCGCGAGCAACTTGCGGATCGCCACATCTTCCTTGATGTAATCCGCGTACTGCTTGTCCGCATACCAGCGGGACTTCCACTCGGTGGTGATACCGAGCCGGAATCCGTGCGGATTGATCTTCTGGCCCACTACTGCGAGCCTCCCTTCGCTTCCGAAGTCGCTTCAGTCCCAGCGGACTTCGCGGCGGATGCCTTGGCTTCAGTTGTCTTTTTGGGGGACGCTTTCTTCGCCGGCGCCTTGTCGGCAGCCGCCGTCTTCGTGGGGGCCTTCGCGGCGGCCGCCTTCTTGGCAGGCGCCTTGCCCGCGGCAGCCTTGCTGCCCTGCGCGCGGCGGGCGCGGCTCGCGCTCGCCGACTGTGAGCCCCGCGCGTCCTTGGACGGCCGGCTCTCGACCACGACGGTGATGTGGCTGGTGCGCCGGCGAATCCGGAACGCGCGGCCCTGGGCTCGCGGACGGATTCGCTTGGCGGTCGGGCCGCCGTCGGCGTAGACGGTCGCCACCACCAGAGTCGACGGGTCCAGCCCGTTGTTGTTCTGCGCGTTGGCGGCAGCGCTGGCGATGACCTTGGCCACCGGCTCGCTGGCCGCCTGCGGCGCCCAGCGCAAGATGTCCAGCGCGTCGGCCACCGACTTGCCGCGCACCAGGTCGATCACCCGGCGTGCCTTGGTCGGCGACACCCGCACGAACCGCGCTTTGGCGACCGCCGAAGGATATTCAGTAGCCGTGCTCATCGCCGCTTGGCCTTCCGGTCGTCTTTGATGTGTCCCTTGAAGGTGCGCGTCGGTGCGAACTCACCCAGTTTGTGGCC
>NZ_DASXEP010000196.1:0-23219 GCF_036490025.1 Mycobacterium sp.
GGACCAGAGCCATCAACTTGGCCGAGGCGGCCAATTCGGCGACGAGTTCGGCTCCGATGAGCCCGTCGGCGCCGATCATCGATCCTGGCGCCGATCCGCGGCCCTCGATGGTGGTTTGCTCGGCTACCACATGGATCACCAAGGTGAACAATGAGCGAACCCGCCCCCTCAGCGGGTCGTGCCGACCCGCATCGTCGCCGGCTGGGCCCAACGATCCCGCTCCTCAGCGGGTCGTGCCGACCCGCATCGTCGCCGGGATAGGCTCTCTCCATGCTTAACCCAGCCAGCAGCCGCAAATTCGCCGCAGCCACCGCAATGGTTCCGCTCGTCGCCTCGGTCGCGCTGATGAGCGCGTGCAAGCCGAATCAGCCACCGGCGACTTCTCCGGGCACTCAGCCGCCGATCTGGACCGGCTCGCCGGCACCGTCGAGTGCGGAGCAGACGGGTCAGCAGGGCGGAACGGACAGCCTGACCACGCAGCTGAACGCGCCCAACGGGACGAAGGTCGCCACGGCTAAGTTCGAGTTCAACCAGGGCTATGTGACGATCACCATCGAGACCACCGGGACCGGCCAGCTGAGCCCCGGCTTCCACGGCGTCCACGTCCACTCGGTGGGAAAGTGCGAAGCCAATTCAACTGCCCCGAACGGTGGTGCACCCGGCGACTTCTTGTCCGCGGGCGGCCATTTTCAGGCGCCCGGTCACGACCACGGAAGCGGCGACCTGACCTCCCTGCAGGTCCGCAAGGACGGTGGGGCGTTGCTCGAGACCACCACCGACGGGTTCACCAAAGCCGACCTGCTGGCCGGTGCGGGAACCTCGATCGTCATCCACGCCGGGGCCGACAACTTCGGAAACATCCCGGCGGATCGCTACAACCAGGTCAACGGCACACCCGGACCGGACCAGACCACGTTGATGACCGGGGACGCCGGCAAGCGGGTGGCTTGCGGTGTGATCGGCTCCGGTTAGTTCCTCGTCGGACAGGGGTACCGCTATCACGGTGAAGTTCGCGCCCTCGCCCCGCCCGACACTCGGCGTCGAATGGGAGTTCGCACTCGTCGACGCCCAGACGCGCGACCTGAGCAACGAAGCCACCGCAGTTTTCGCCGAGATCGGCGAAAACCCGCATGTGCACAAGGAATTGCTGCGCAACACCGTCGAAGTCGTCACCGGCGTGTGCGACGGCACCGCAGAGGCGATGGAAGATCTTCGGTCCACCCTGAGTGCCGTCCTGCCGATCGTTCGGCAGCGCGGCATGGAGCTGTTCGGTGCGGGTACCCACCCGTTCGCGAGTTGGTCTTCGCAGCAGCTGACCGATGCACCGAGGTACGCCGAGCTGATCAAGCGCACCCAGTGGTGGGGTCGTCAGATGCTCATCTGGGGAGTTCACGTGCACGTCGGAGTTTCCTCACCGGACAAGGTCATGCCGGTCATGTCGTCATTGCTCAACTGGTATCCGCATTTGCTGGCGCTGTCCGCATCGTCGCCGTGGTGGGTCGGCGACGACACCGGGTACGCCAGCAACAGGGCGATGATGTTCCAGCAACTGCCCACCGCGGGTCTGCCGTTCCAGTTCGAAAAGTGGGACCAGTTCGAGGGTTTCGTCCACGACCAGAAAAAGACGGGGATCATCGAGGACGTCAACGAGGTGCGCTGGGACGTTCGGCCTTCGCCGCACAACGGAACTCTCGAGGTTCGGATCTGCGACGGGGTGTCCAACCTTCGCGAGCTCGGTGCGCTGGTCGCGTTGACGCATTGCCTGGTGGTCGATCTGGAACGGCGACTGGATGCCGGTGAGACTCTGCCGAGCATGCCGCCCTGGCACAATCAGGAAAACAAATGGCGCGCCGCGCGATACGGGTTGGACGCGATCATCATCCTCGACGCCGACAGCAACGAGCGCTTGGTCACCGAAGAACTCGACGACGTGCTGACTCGGTTGGAACCCGTTGCCAAGTCGCTGGATTGCGTCGACGAGCTGGCCGCGGTGGCCGACATCCCGCGGCGGGGCGCGTCGTATCAACGGCAGCGACGGGTCGCCGAGGAACACGACGGAGATCTACGGGCCGTCGTCGACGCGTTGGTCCGCGAGTTGGAGATCTAATGGAGCCCACAGCCGATTTCGGCCCGCTGGCAATGTTCCCGCTGCAATCGGCGTTCCTGCCCGGCGAGGATCTGCCGCTGCAGATCTTCGAGCCGCGTTATGCCGAGCTGGTGCGAGATTGCATGCGCGACAACAATCCTCGGTTTGGTGTGGTGCTGATCTCGCAGGGTCGCGAAGTCGGTGGCGGTGACGTCCGGTGCGATGTCGGGACCGTGGCCAGGATCACCGAATGCGTGGACGCCGGCTCTGGCCGATTTATGCTGCGCTGCCGGACGGCCGAACGGATCAAGGTGTGCGAGTGGCTGCGCGACGACCCGTACCCGCGGGCCGTCGTGCAGGAGTGGCCGGACGAGGCGGGAGAGCCGGTGAATGCAGGTCAACTGCAGCAGCTCGAAGACCGGATGATGGCGCTGTTCGAGCGCATTGCCGACGCCCGCGATCTTCCGGTGCCAGACCGGGAAGAAGTGCTTGGCACCGGCGCTGACGCCGCTGATCCCGGAGAACGCCTGTACGCCTTGGCATCCCGCATTCCGATCGGGCCGGCCGACCGCTACTCGGTGCTCGCCGCGCCGACGGCCGCCGAACGGCTCGCGGCGCTGAGCGAGGCAGTGGATTCCGTCGCCGCGGTGATCGAGTTTCAGCTTTCGCAGTAGCCGATCAATCAAGGCGGCGAGCCTTGTGCAGCCGACCTTCGATGAACACGCTGCGCGCCGGGTCGCTGCCCGGCGGGCGATCGTAGCGCCGCATCAGCTCCAGCGCCTCGATCGCGGTGATCGCCCAGCCGCGTTCCGCCGTCAACCACCGATCGGCAATATCCGGGCTCGGGGCTTCCACCGCGATCCGGCTACCGGCGGCGCTCAGCCGCACGATCCGCTCGACCAACAGATCTTGGCCGGCGGCCGGCAGGTAGGGCAGTAGACCTTCGGCTGACCACGCTGTCGGTGTCGACGGATCAAAACCCGCCTCGCGCAGGGCTGTCGGCCAGTCGGCCCGCAGATCGATCGGCACCGCCCGGTACTTGGCGGCAGGTTGGGCGCCGCGTGCGGTCAGGGTTTCAGCCTTGAACGCGAGCACCTGCGGCTTGTCGATCTCGTAGATCGCGCTGCCGTCGACCCAGGGCAGCCGCCAGGCGCGGGCGTCCAGGCCGGCGGCCAGAATCACGGCCTGGTCGATGCCGTTGGCGCCGGCGGCGATGAAGTACTCGTCGAACCATTTGGTACGCACCGCGGTGTAGGCGTTGATCAACGGCAGCCGTGCACCGGTCCCCGAGGAGTCCCACCCGCGCTCGACTGCGGCGTCGACAAACAGCTGCGCATACCGGTCGATGAACAGCGGGCAGTCGCAATCGGATTCAGCGGCTCGCGCCATGGCGACGCCGAGCGCCGTCGCGCCGACGCCCTCGGCGATGTCCCAGCCGTCGTCCTCAGTGCGTGCCATCAAACCAGGCTAATGAAGTTGCAAATCATGCGCTTAGCCCGAGGTCGCGTGGTGTACTTCGATGCGTGGGCACCGATGTGCTGGTTGACGTCAACGCGGGTGTTGCGGTGCTCACGCTCAACCGCCCCGCCCATCTCAACGCCTATACCGCCGAGATGGGCGCGCAGTTGAGCCGGGCATACCGGGACTGCGACGAGGACGACGACGTCCGGGCGATCGTGCTCGCCGGCGCGGGCCGGGCATTCTGTGCCGGCGCGGATTTCTCGGGCAGCGCGTCGCCGTTCGAAACCCCGACGGACGACGCCGCGTTCTCCGCGTCGCCGATCGACCCGGCCGCGTTCGAATTGCGCAAGCCGGTGATCGCCGCGGTCAACGGCCACGCGATCGGCATCGGCTTGACCATCGCATTGCAGGCAGATGTCCGGATCGTCGCTGCAGACGCCAAATACGGTGTGGTGCAAGTCCGTCGGGGAGTGATACCCGACTGCACGTCGCACTGGACGCTGGCCCAGCTGACAAACCTGGGCGTGGCTGCCGAAGTGCTGCTCACCGGACGCACTTTCGATGGGGCCGAAGCCGTCGCATTCGGTATCGCCAATAAAGCGCTGCCCGCCGGGCAGGTCGTGGACCACGCTGTCGAGATGGCCCGAGACATCGCGGCCAATGTGGCGCCGATGTCGGCGGCGTTGTCTAAGCGGCTGCTGTGGGACACCGCGATCAACGGCTACACCCCGCGACAGGTCGCGTGGCTGGAAACTCAACTGCACCATCGGGTGATGGGCACCGATGATGCCCGCGAAGGAGTCGCAGCTTTTCTGGAGCGCCGGACGCCGCGGTTCAGTGCGCGGCTTTCGGCCGACTGGACGCCCCTGCCAGAACCAGAACAGATGCCGTGATCACAGACGGGCGAGCCCGCCTCACACCGTGAGCAACTCTGCCAGCGCGACTCCGAGATTGTGCAGGTTGGCCTCCAGCGAATAGGTCCGGTCAACGGTCCAGTTGACGATGCCGCCGGACAGCGCGCCAACGATGATGTCGGCCAACGTTTCCGCATCGTGTCGGGTGCTGACTTCTCCGCGTGCGATGCCCTCTTTGACGAGTTCGACGAAGGTGTCGTGCAGGTTGAATCCGCGCTGGATGCCGTAGCCGCTGGTGGTCAGCATTTCCCCGATCAGCTCGCGGTAAGTGTCGCTCGATTTGCCCAGCGCCGTGGCGATGTCGTCGAACACACCGGTAAGACGCACCGGTATCGACTGGTCGCCGCGATCGAAGAAGACGTCGTGCAGATTGACCAGTCGCCGCTCCGACAACGCGCGGATCATGTCCTGACGGGTGGCGAAGTGGTTGAAGAACGTTCGGTTGGCCACGTCGGCGCGCTCGCAGATCTCCTCGATGGTGGTTGCCGCGACACCTCGGGCAAGAAACAGATCGAAGGCAGCGGCCAGGATCTTTTCGCGCACCTCGAGTTTTCGCCGTTCATGTCTGTTCACGATGCCGTGCACAATTTCTCGGAGAGATCCCACAGCGCCGCGGCGCGCTCGGCGTCGTACGCATAGGGTGCGACCGTGTCGCTGACTCGGCAGTCCTCGAGGTAGAGCCCACCACGGTCGGCCAGTTCCGGGCTCACCGCGGCCCATACCTGGGTGGCCGCACCGTATTCCGGCGTGGTGAAATCCAAGTAGCCGTCGGTCGATTCGCCGCGAGCGGTGCCGCTGGCCACCGCGTATTTGCGTAGCTGGGAGAAGTCGGACCGGGACATATACCGTGCCAACGACGTGGCTACCGTGCCGGGATGGACGGCGTAGGCGCGGATCCCCGATTCGCGCAGGCGTCGGTCGGCTTCGACAGCGTGCAAGATGTTCGCCGTCTTGGATGCGCCGTAAGCGACGAACTTGTCGTAGTCGCGATGCTCCCAGTTGGGATCGTCGAAGTCGACGTCGCCCAGCACGTGCCCCGCGGAGGAGAGGATGACCAGCCGGGCGCCGGCCGCGGCGGCGAGCTGTGGAACAAGCAGTCGGGTCAGTTCGAAGTGCCCGAAATGATTTGTGCCGAGCTGGATTTCGAAACCGTCTCGAGTGCGGCCGAACGGCGTGAACATGACACCGGCGTTGTTCATCAAGATATGAATCACCGGCGTGGCGTTGCGGATCTCGGTGGCCGCGGTGCGCACACTGGCCAGCGAGGTGAGGTCGAGATGCACCGTGGAAATTCGCGCGTCGGGCACCTCGGCGCGGATCCAGCTGGCCGTCTCGGCCAGCGCATCGGTGCTGCGAGCGGCCAGGATCACCTGCGCGCCCGCGGCGCCCAACGCCCGCGCCGACTCGCGACCCAGCCCCGACGAGGCACCGGTGATCACACACACCTTGCCGGACAGGTCAATACCGTCAACGAGTTGCAGGGCACTGGGCGATTCGGTCATGCGGGTGTCAGCTTCCACAGCGGGATGACGACGTCTGCGTCGCATTCCTCGTCGACAACCCATTTGCACATCCGCCTGATCGGCTCGATGGCGTCCTGCGGCGCGGCGATCGCGACGCTGCAGGCGTAGCCCAGGCTGGTCAGCCGTTGGGCGCCGAACAGCGGCAACGTGTCTCGCAGCCGGCGCTTGAGGGATTCGGGGTAGATGCCGATGGTCTGAGTGTAGGCGTTCACCGCGGCGGCCACCTTGTCGATGGTGTCCACCGGCACGATATTGGCGACCCGCCCGGACAGCATTGGTGAATAGTCGACAGGCTCGTCGAACTGGGAGACGACGATCGCGCCCTCGCGCTGCTCGCCGCCGATCACTCGATAGAAGTCTTCGGTCATCCGCGAGGCCTCTACGTGGTCGAGCAGCTCCCGGTTGGGATAGCGCGGCGGGGTACTGACAACGGCGGGTAGCGACACCAGATATCTATAGATCAACTCGCCGAGCCGGTTCGCCTTCGCCAGACCGTCGGCGTCGGTTCCACTGAGTACATAAATGACTCGGGCGTTGGCGCACCCCTCCTGGTTCGCGACGCCGATGTCGGTGGCGGCGCGGCGGGCCACCTCGTGCATGGTGTCGTCGTCCTCGAATGCCTGGTGGCCGATGATGGTCGCGCTGCGTTTGGGGTCCAGCGCAATCAGCTCCAAACCAGGCTGGATATAACGGGTTACGTGCTTGACCGATGCCAGTCCGCCCCATGCGACAATCTTTTCGATGTGCTGAGGCTGGTAAAGGGTTTCCTCGACAGCCAGATCGCCGCCTTTCCAATACCCGACCGCCAGATGCTTGGTGATCGGGTGGTTGGGCGCGGCATCAGCCAATGTGCGGGCGATGGCGATCGCGGTCAGTGGATCATTGGACGGCGCTTTGATGATCACGTCCGATCGGGTGATCACCGACCGCAGGATGGTCACCGCCGAGACCAAGCCGCCGTTGCCGGCCGGGATGTGCAGTACTCGGGATCCGAAGGCGCGCACCCGTAGTTCGCGGCCGTCGCGCAACGTGTGCGGCACCCAGCCGTTGAGGTAATTCAGCCCGACCTGGCTTTCGGCGATTTCGGTGACGTTGTCGCGGGAAAACAGCGGCCGCAGAATGCGATAGCTGTTCTGCATCATCTCCGGCGGAAGCACGTTGGCCACCAGCGAGGCTTCATAGGCCGCCTGCAGGTGAGCGTTCGAGTCGAAATCCAGTGCGTCGCCGAGTGCCTCGAGCACGTCGAGGATCTCGTCGAAGCTCAATTCGTAGAGGTCGCTCATTTCGGCAGGGCTGTTGAGCGGCAGTTGCTCGACGTACTTGGTCATGTCCGGCGCCTGGAATTGCGCGGCCCCCACGCGGGCATCGAACGGCACGAGGTGATCGGTGATGACCCGTCCGCGCAGGAACAGCGGAACGGTGTAGGCGATCACAGTTCGATGCCCTTCATGAAGTTCACCGCTTCGTTGTGCACTTCCTGCGTTGCGGCGCAGGTGATCCGGTCATCCTCCACACCCTGCTTCTCGCTATAGCGCATGATGTCGGGCTCGAAGGCAACGCTGGCCTGTCCGCACGGACACTGCAGGTCCCAGTCGATCGTGACTTCATCGCCGGAGATGACGCCGCCCCAGTGGGCGCGCAGCAAGATGTCATAGACCGCCGCACGGCCAGTCTGCACACCGGTGCGGGGAAGTGGCTCGCTCGTCTCGGGATCGAGCACGAAGGGAATGACCCACGGCGCCACGTGGTAGCGGCCCTCGCTGCAACCCCAGTGGAACGTGCTGGACTCGGAGAAGCCGTACCCGACCTGGATGCGGTCGACGCCCAGGAAGGCCTTGATGACGTCCATGAAATCGTCGGGCAGCGCAACGCCTTTCATGCCGCCGCCGGTGAGGATCGCCGAATCCGGCGCGAAGACATTGCGCACGCCGCGCTCCAGACCGGCCTTGGCGATGTCGTACATCAGGTGGTAGGTGCCCAGCATGAAGACTCGCTTGCCGCGCAGCTGATCGGTGATGCGGGTGAAGAACGCGTCCATGTCCTGCGGCTGGCGCGCCTGCATGGCGATGAATTCATCCTTGCGCGCGGCCAGCGTGGGATCGATCTCGAGCCGGTCCAACTCGCCGCGGGATGCCGCCGCCCGCATCTTGGAGGCCAGAAACATCAGGTCGGTGTCCACGGCGAACGGGTAGAGCGCGTGGAACCTGGTCTCGTCGCCGCCGGTGAATCCGCGCTTGATCATGTTGGCAATGCGCAGATGACCCAGCTTGCCGTTGGCGAAGTTCGGCCACACCACATCCACCGCCGGGTTCAGCTCCTTGTCGGTCGGTTCTTGACCGAAGGTTTGGAACAGGCAGATCTTCCACAGCGTCATGCCGTCCGACGCGCCGCGTTTGTCTTTGGGCAGGATCGAGATGGTGCCGGTGGTGCCGCTGGAGGTGATTACCTCCAGCGGAGTCTGCTCGTCGAGGCGGTCGATCCAATTGTCGATCCCGGTGCAGCCCGCGGTATCGACGCCGGATAGGTCGTAGCTGGTCAACTTGTCCAGCCACTTGGTCATCAGGTCGAACCGTTTCTTGTCAACCAGCGCCGCTGGGTATGACTTGAAGGCGGTGTGCGAGAAAAATAGCGGCACGACGTCATTGAATTCGCTGAGCGCTGTGATCCCGAGCCGGTCCGCCAGCTTACGCAGCATTTCGATGCTCTCGCGGTGCTGCTGAAAGCGGATGCACATGGCTTGTCGTTGCAGCGCTTCGAGCTCACGCCGGTCGATGCTGTGCATCCGGGTGTAGGACTGGCCGAAGAAGCTGATCGGGTCGTCCATGAAGTCGGTCACCGACCGTGCCGTCTTTTCCGTCGCCGTCATGCGGGTCATCGTAGGCCCGCTATGCAGTAAAGCGCAATCTTGCAGTTAACTGCATAAATGTCCGGTCGGCGTCAGAACACGTTGAGCCGGCGAACCACCTCGAGCGCGGCAGGGTCCCCTTGCACGTCGACGCCCAGTGATTCCCAGCTGCCGCGTTGGGTAACCCACCGCACGAATTGCTCTGAGTCACCATCGATCTGGGCGCCCACCTCTGCGTCGCCGATTTGTAGCTTCCGCCCACCAGCCCCGGTGATGCGCACCTCGACCGCGTTATCCAGGCTGTCGAGGAGTCCGCTGTTCTGCTGGGGCAGTGCTGCCTCGATCCAGTCCAGGGTGGGCGCAAGGCGTAACTCGTCGGAAGCCGGCGGTTGTCCGCCGAACGGTCCAGCCGGCGGGAACAGGTCGTATCTGATGTGGACGAAGTGCTCGAAGGCGAACGCAGTGGGCACGACTGACGCCCGATAAGTGCCGACGTCGCCAAGGGGGACGTCGACATCCTGGCCCTGGATTGCGGCGAGCAGTTCGAGCCCTCTCATGCTGACCGACTCGTAGTCGGCCACAACCTCTTCGGGCGTCATGGAGCGGCGTGACTCGACATACAAATCGGCGGCGCGTTCGGCGGGTAGTCCCGCGGAGTCGGGCAGCTTCGCCATGTCCACGGCCAGCCAAAAGCTGCAGGCCATGTGCGACACGACATCCTGCACGGTCCAGCCGGGACAGCCGGTGGCCTTGGTCCAGACGGAGTCGTCTGCTGCTCGGCAGCGTGAGAGGAGTGCGGTGCGGTCGGCCTCGATCGCCTTCAGTGCGGAACTCAACATTCGGTGTTCCTTCCTATTGAATAGATCAGCAAGCTCGTCCGAGCTTCGGTCTAATACCTACATACGGTATGTAGGAAGATACATACCGTATGTATGAAAGGCAACGGTTGATGGATGCAACCCGTCGTACGCAAGCCGAGCGGGCTGCCGGGACACGCGAGGCGCTGATCGCGGCGGCCCGTCGGCTGTTCGCCGCGCAGGGTTTCGCGGACATCGCGCTCGAGGCGATCGTGCGTGCGGCGGGCGTGACCCGAGGCGCCTTGTATCACCACTTCGCCGACAAGACTGAGCTGTTTGCAGCGGTATTCGAACAAGTCGAAGGGGAGTTGGCCGCGCAGATGGGTGAGGCGATCGCCGCATCCAATCAGACCGATCCGATTACCATCCTGCGGCTGGGTGTGGACTTTTGGCTGGAGGTCTGCTCCGACCCGGAAGTGCAGCGCATTGTGCTCGTCGATGCCCCGGCCGTGCTGGGCTGGACGCGATGGACCGAGATCGGAAACCGCTACAACATCGGGCTGGTGCGTGATCTGCTGGCCGGCGCCATCGAGATCGGCCGCATCCCGGCGCAGCCGGTCGAAGCGACGGCGTTGACTATGCTCGCGGCGATGCGTGAAGTGACCCTCTATGTGGCACGGACAGAGGATCGCGACAAGGCACGCCAAGAAGCCGGCCTGGTGATGAACCGATTGATCCAAGCGCTGGTCGCCGGCTGACGGGACACCGCTTGGGCCCCCTGGGCAGTTAGCCTAACGCTCCGAGGCGAAGGCGCGCAGTGCGGCCAGCTGCGCGGAATCCAGTGACGGATGGACGTTTTCGCGCGCGGCAGCGACGTCGGCCGCGGTGATCTCGGCCGCGTCGACCGAGCGCCGCATGGCGGTCAGCGCGGCCTCGCGCAACAACGCCACGCAATCCGCAGCGCTATATCCGTCCAAGTCGGCCGCCAACGCGTCAAGGTCGACGTCGCGCAGTGGAATCGACTTACCCGCGGTGCGCAGAATGTCCACTCGCGCTTGTGCATCCGGTGGTTCGACGAACACCAGCTTTTCCAGCCGGCCGGGGCGCAGCAGCCCCGGGTCGATCAGATCCGGCCGGTTGGTGGCGCCGACGACCACGACGTCACGCATCGGCTCGATACCGTCGAGCTCGGTGAGCAGCGCCGCCACCACCCGGTCGGTGACGCCGGAGTCGAAGCTCTGCCCGCGCCGCGGCGTCAACGCGTCGATCTCGTCGAGGAAGACCAGCGACGGCGCGGAATCACGGGCCCGACCGAACAGTTCGCGGACCGCCTTCTCTGAGGAGCCGACCCATTTGTCCATCAGCTCAGACCCTTTGACGGCGTGCACCGAAAGCCGACCGGTGCTGGCCAGTGCGCGGACCACGAAGGTCTTGCCGCAGCCCGGCGGTCCGTACAGCAGCAGACCGCGCGGCGGCTGGACCCCGAGCCGGGCGAAGGTGTCTGGATGCTGCAGCGGCCACAGCACCGCTTCGGTGAGCGCCTGCTTGGTGGCGGTCATGTCGCCGACATCATCGAGGGTGATCGACCCGACCGACACCTCCATGGTGGCTGACCGCGACAGCGGCCTGATCACGGTGAGCGCGCCGAGCAGGTCATCCTGGGTGAGCCTCGGCGCGCTGCCGTCGGAGCTGGCCCGCGCCGCGGCGCGCAGTGCCGCCTCACGAACCAGCGCAGCCAGATCGGCGACCACGAAACCCGGTGTGCGGTCCGCGATCTCGGCGAAGTCGAGATCCTCTGTCGGCACGTGGTTCAGCAGGCTTTGCAGCAGTGCCGTGCGGGTCGGCGCGTCGGGCAGGCTGAGCACCAGTTCGCGGTCGCACAGGTCCGGGGCGCGCAGCCGCGCATCGAGGTTCTCCGGAACCGCCGATGTGACGATCACCGCGACCCGCGCCGCCGCGACCGCTTTGCGTAACTCGGCAAGGATCAGCGTCGCAACCGGTTCGGCGGTGGCCGGCAGCAGCGCGTCGATGTCGGCGATCAGCAGCACTCCGCCGCCGTCGCGAATTTTCGTCACCGCAGTGGCGACCCGCTGCAGGCGGTCGTCGGCGGCCAGCGCGCCGACCTCCGGGCTGTCGAGTTCCACCAGCCGTCGGCCTGCGCAGACAGCGCGCACCAGCGCGGTTTTGCCGACACCGGCCGGACCCGACACCAGTACTCCCAAATTAGTTGTGGCGCCGAGGGTTTCCAACAGGTGCGGTTCGTCGAGCGCCAGCTTGAGCCACTCGGTCAGCTTGGCGGCCTGCGCACTGACACCCTTGAGGTCGTCGATGGTGAGCGGGCCTGCGGGCCGCGCGGGTTGCGCCGCGCTGCCGGGCGCGTCGGCATCCGTTGGAGCGACCCCGTTACCCCACGTCACCAAGGAATTCGGCTGCACGCTCACCGGCCCGGCCGGATCAACCCCGGTCACCGTCAACAGTTCCGACGTCCAACTGATGCCCACCGCGGCGGCCAGCGCACGCGCCGCCGCCGACGTCGAGGTGCCGGGTCCCAGGTCCCGCGGCAACAGCGACACCGCATCGCCGACCGTTAATACCTTGCCCAGCAAGGCTTGCCGCAACGTTGCCGGCGGCACCGATTGGCTGGCCAGCGCCGAGCCGCTCAGGGTCACCGACCGTGCGCCGTACACGGTGGCGGCGGCGACGATGACGGCGGTGTCCTCGCTCAACCCGGCGTTGGACAGCGTCACGTCGTCGAGCAGCACGGTGCCGACCGGGGTCTGCGGGCCGGCCATCCCGGCCACCGTGGTTGTGGTCCTCGACCCGGTCAGCGCTACCGCATCCCACTCCCGAATGCCAAGGGCGGCAATCGCATTGGGGTGAAGTCGGATGACGCCGCGGCGGGAGTCGACGGCCGACGTGTTCAGCCGAGCGGTCAAGGTGAGCCGGGCAGGGGTTGTCATGTCCGGCCGGTGGGCCTGCGCAGTCCCAGTCGTGCCATCGATCGCCGGTTGGGCTGTGCCCGTCGGATCGCGCGCCGGGTGGCGCGTCGCTGCTTGGGTTTCTCACCCCATGCCTCGGGATGCGCGGCCAGCCAATGGTGACTGCGGACGGAGAACGGGATGTAGCACAGGTAGGCCGCGATGATCACCATGATCAGAATGTAGGGGAACAGGAACGCGGCGGCCGCGACGATCGCCAGCCCGGCCAGCAGCAGCGCGGCCAGGTTCGGCGGCACCGAGACGGCATGCATCTTGCGCATCGGGATCCGGCTCACCAGCAGCATCGAGCAGGCCGCCACCCACGTGCAGACGAACCACGGCGACGTCCACCAACCCGCGCCGAACTGCAGCTTGGCGGCAAGCGGGCCGAGGGCGCAGATCGCGCCGGCCGGCGCCGGCACACCGACGAAGAACTCCCGCGCGAACGACGGCTGACTGGCGTCATCGAGCAGCGCGTTGAACCTGGCCAGCCGCAACACGATTGACACCGCGTACAGCAGCACCACGACCCAGCCCGCCGCCAACGAGGACAACATCGACACGTAGACCACCACCGCGGGGGCTACGCCGAAGTTCACCGCGTCGGCCAACGAATCGATCTCTTCGCCCATCCGCGACTCGGCGTCCAGGGCGCGGGCCACCCGGCCGTCCAGCCCGTCGAGGATCGCTGCGGCGGCGATCAGCGCGATCGCGACGTGTGGCCGGCCCTCCAGCGCGAACCGGATCGAAGTCAGCCCGGCGCAGATCGCCAGCACGCTCATCGAGCTGGGCAGGATGCGCAGGTTGACCACTCGCCTGCTGCGAGGCTTGTTAGAAATCACGGCAGCTGCGCCAGCACCGTCTCGCCGCCGACCGCTCGCTGACCGACGCTGACCGACACTTCGGCGCCGGCGGGCAGATAGGTGTCCAGGCGTGACCCGAACCGGATCAGGCCGTAGGTGTCGCCGATCGAGACCTTGTCGCCCGTGCGGACGTCGCAGACGATCCGGCGCGCCAGCAGGCCCGCGATTTGCACGGCGACGATATCCACGCCGTCCTCGGTGCGGATCCGCACGCTGTTGCGCTCGTTGGCCTCGCTGGCCACCGGCAGGTCGGCCGAGCCGAACAGACCGGGCCGGCGCTGCACGGCGATCACTTCGCCGCTGACCGGGGCTCGCTGCACGTGGGCGTCAAACAGCGACAGGAAGATGCTGACCCGCGTCAGGTCGGCGTCGCCCATCTCCAATTCGGGCGGCGGGGCAGCCGATTCGATGAGGCAGATCAGGCCGTCGGCCGGCGCGACCACGACGCCGGGCCGGGTCGGCGGCGTACGCGGCGGGTGCCGGAAGAAGCCGGCGCAGGCGCCGGCGGCCAGCAGGCCGGCCCGGCGCAGCCAGCGCGAGCGGCGGCCGACCAGAGCCAGACCCAGTCCCGCGGAGATGAATGGGAGCCCGGCCGGATGCACCGGCGGAACGGTCGAACGCACCAGCGACATCAGGTGCCGCGGGGTGACCGTCGGGTTCTCGGCGGTCATGCGGGGACGTCGTGCCACGCGGTCATCTTACGGAGCCGCGAGGCCCGTCAGACCGGATAGGGGACGCTGGTCAATTCTTCGGACACCTTCCACAGCCGGTGCTGCAGTTCTTCGTCGTGCGATTGCGCGCTGGAGGAAACCAGCTTGGGATGGCCGCGCTGCTCACCCAGGCCGTCCGGGCCGTAGTACTGGCCGCCCTCCACATCGGGGTCGGCGGCGGCGCGCAGAATGGGCAAGGCGCCCATGGCCGCGCCCTGGAACAGCAGCGGACCGGCCAGCGCGAACAGTGGTTTGACCAGCGTCGGCACGTTGCGTCCCAGCTCGGTGTTGGCGGCGCCGGGGTGCGCGGCCACGGCGATGGTGTTCTTCTGCTGGCTGGCCAGCCGACGTTGCAGCTCGTAGGTGAACAGCAAGTTGGCCAGCTTGGACTGGCCGTAGGCGGCATACCGGTCGTAGCTGTGTTCCCACTGCAGATCGTCGAAGTGGATCGCGGCACGCAGCCGGTGGCCGGTGCTGCTCACGGTCACCACCCGCGAGCCGCGCACCGCGAGCAGGTTGTCCAGCAGCAGCCCGGTCAGCGCGAAGTGGCCGAGATGGTTGGTGCCGAATTGCAATTCGAACCCGTCGGCGGTGAGTTGCTTGGATGTCCACATCACCCCGGCGTTGTTGACCAACAGATCGATGCGCGGGTAGGCCTTGCGCAGCGCCGAGGCGGCGGCGCGTACCGACGCCAGCGAGCCCAGGTCGAGTTCTTGCAGCGTGACGTCGGCGTTCGGACAGGCGGCGACGATGCGTGCCAGCGCGAGATTGCCCTTCTCCAGATCCCGTACCGCCAGGATGACGTGGGCGCCGGTTTGGGCCAGTGCGGCCGCGGTGTGGTAGCCGAGCCCGGTGTTGGCGCCGGTGACGACGGCAACGCGGCCGCGCTGGTCCGGTATGTCGGCCGTGGTCCATTTGTCATGGGAACTCATCCCCGAAAACGATACTCATGCACGGTCGGTATCGCCGTGTCGGTGCGGTCCGCCACCACGTCGGTGGCATTCTCGATGGCGTGGACAACCGCACGCCTGACCCGCCCGTCGCGGGCATGGTCGATCCCGCCCATCTGCCCAGCCGCCGCGCGCCGCTGCGGTGGGCGGTCGGCGGCGTCATCCCGTGGCTGCTGTTGGCGGTCGGCCAACTGGTGTGGTTCGAGTTCGACAAGCGAATGCCGTGGCTGCACATTCTTGTCGGCGTCGTCACCGTGCTCGGCGCGGTGGTCTCGCTCGCCGTCGTGCCGGTGTGGCGATACCGGGTGCACCGGTGGGAAATTGGCCCGCAGGCGGTGTATACCCGCACCGGGTGGCTGGTTCAGGAGAGGCGCATCGCGCCGATCTCGCGGGTGCAGACCGTCGATACCTACCGCGGCCCGTTGGACCGGTTGTTCGGCCTGGCCAACATCACCGTCACCACCGCATCTTCGGCGGGGGCGGTGCATATCGTCGCCCTTGACGTCGACGTGGCCGACCGCGCCGTCGCGCAACTGACCGACATCGCAGCGATCGGCGCCGAGGACGCAACATGACCCGCACTGCCGCCGGGCGGCCCGAAATCGCCTGGCAGCGGCTGAGCCCCAGGATGCTGTTGGTCCACCCGGTGCATGAACTGCTGCGCGAATTACCGTGGCTGATCGGCGCGGTCATCCTTGGCTCCACCACCGGCAACCAGTCCTGGACGGTCGCGGTGCTGGTATTCACCGTCGTGATCGGCGTTGCGCGCTGGGTCAGCACCGGCTACCGTATCGACGCCGACCCGCGTTCGGGCCAACTGCAGCTGCGGACCGGCTTGTTGCAACGCAAGGTTCTGTCGGTGCCGCTCAACCGGATTCGTTCGGTGCAGACCGACGCACGGTTGCTGCACCGGCTGCTGGGTCTGGCCGTGCTGCGGGTGAACACGGGCCAAGAAGCCAAGGGCGAGAACGGGTCCGGGGTCTTCGAGCTGAATGCTGTACCCGTCGATCAGATACCGCGACTGCAGGCGATTCTGCTGGCCGGCGCGTCGCAATCCGTCGAGACGGCGAATGCGGAGCCGTCGGCGACCGGTGCAGTGCTGGCGCGCTGGCAGCCGTCGTGGTTGAGATACTCGCCGTTGAGCGTGTCGGGGCTGCTGTCGCTGGCAGCCGCGGCCGGTGTGGTGTATGAAAGCGGAGCCGTTGGGCCGCTGCAGCATTCGCGGCTGGTCGAGTCGGCGCTGGCCGCCGCCCAACGGTTGGGCACGGCGGGCACCGTCGAGGTTGTCGGGGCGCTGATTCTGGTTGCTTCGGTGTTGCTCGCGGTGCTGCGTTCGCTGGTGACCTATGGAAACCTGGTGCTGCTGCGTGAGGCGGATGTCCTGCACCTGCGCCACGGCCTGCTGAGACTTCGCGAGCGTGCTTACGACATGAGCAGGTTGCGGGGTGGGACGTTGCGGCAACCCTTGTTGGTGCGCGCGTTCGGCGGCGCCCGCCTGGACGCGGTGATGACCGGTGTACACGGTGCCGGCGAGGCGTCGGTGTTGCTGCCGCCGTGTCCGGTGTCCATTGCCGAATCGGTGTTGATCGAGCTGGTCGGCGACCGGGATGTCGTAAACGGCCCGCTGCGCGGTCACGGCCGCCGCGCGGCAGCGCGACGATGGACGCGCGCGCTCGGTATTCCCGCGCTGGCGGGGGTGGCGCTGGCCGTGGCGACTGCCGTTGTCGGGAACTCCTTTGTGCCCGTGTGGGTGTGGCCGGCATGGATCGCGGTGACGGCGTGGTGCGCGTTGCTGGCCGCCGACCGGGTCAGCGCGCTGGGGCACCGGGTTCACGACGGCTGGTTGGTGATGCGCGCGGGTAGCGTCGAACGGCGCCGCGACTGTCTCGCCACGGCGGGGATCATCAGCTGGACCGTGCGGCAGTCGCCTTTTCAGCGCCGGGCCAAGGTCGCGACGCTGGTGGCGGCGACCGCCGCGGGCATCAAGCGCTATCCGCTGATCGACGTGCCGGAAGAGTTGGTCTGGGCGGTAGCGGCTGAGGCGTCGCCGTGGGTGGCCGACAGTATCTGGGCGACCCGCTGATTTCGCCGAACGTGTACTGACGGCGAAGTTTCGGCAGATTTTCCGCCCTGAGTGCACGCTCGGCGCTGGGTCAGGCGGTCAGCCCGCGGACCGCGATGATGCGAGCGGCAAGTTGCTCGCTCGTCGCCGCAGCTACCGGCGGTCCGCCGCAGAGGCGGCGCAATTCGTTGTGAATCCACCCATGCGGCTTGCCAATTCGATAATGCGTCGCTGACACCAGCGCGTTGAGCTCGCGGCGGAGGTCGCGCAGTTGGCCGTGCCGGGTGACCGGTTCGGGTGTGGCCGCGCCGTTGCGGGTTCGGCGGTCGAACTGCTGTTCTTGCTGGCGGCGCAACAACTCTCGCATCTGCCCCGGGTCCAGAAGCCCCGGGATGCCCAGGTAGTCGGCCTCTTCGTCGCTGCCGGCGGGAGTCGCGGTGCCGAACGACGAGCCGTCGAAAATGACCTGGTCCAGTTCGGCATCGGCACCCAGCGACTCGAACCTGTTCTCGATCTCGGACGGCTCGTCCTGACGGCGCTGCGCCTCAGCCAGCTCGTCGGCCTCCCGATCGGGTTGTCCGAGAACGTGATTGCGCTGTGCCTCCAACTCACTGGCCAGCAACAGAAGTGTCGGCACGGACGGCAGGAATATGCTCGCGATTTCACCGGGCCGTCGAGACCGGACAAAACGGCCAACCGCCTGCGCGAAGAACAGCGGAGTGGAGGCACTGGTGGCATATACGCCGACCGCCAGCCGCGGCACGTCGACACCCTCCGACACCATCCGCACCGCGACCAGCCAGTGGCTGGTGCCCGCGGAGAACTGTGCGATGCGCCGCGAAGCGCCGCGATCATCGGAAAGGACGACTGTCGGTTCCTCGCCGGTAATCCGTTTCAGCAGAACAGCATAAGCTCGTGCAGCTTGCTGATCCGATGCGATGATCATCCCGCCGGCGTCAGGAACACCACCGGCCCGCAGTTGTCGCAGCCGGGTATCGGCCGCGGTGACGACCGCGGGCATCCACTCGCCGGCCGGGTCCAGCGCGGTGCGCCAGGCGCGGGCGGTGTGCTCGGCGCTGGCCGGCTCCCCGAGCCGTGCCGCATATTCGGCGCCCGCGCTGTCGCGCCAGCGCGTCTCGCCGGAATAGGCCAAGAACACCACCGGGCGCACCACACCGTCGGCCAGCGCGTCGGTGTAGCCGTAGGTGTGATCGGCCTGCGATCGCAGCAGACCGCCGCCGTCGGGCTGGTAGCGAACGAACGGGATCGCGGCGTCGTCACTGCGAAATGGTGTGCCGGTCAACGCCAATCGGTGAGTGGCGTCACCGAAAGCTTCCAGGATGGCGTCGCCCCAGCTCTTGGCGTCGCCGCCGTGGTGAATCTCGTCGAAGACGACCAGCGTTCGCCGACCCTCGGTGCGGACCCGATGGCGGGTGGGGTGGCTGGCCACCTGCGCGTAGGTGACGACGACGCCGTGGTACTCCGCCGACGTGTGCGCGGCGCGGTTGCTGAACTTCGGGTCCAGTGCGATGCCGTCGTCGGCGGCTGCCGCCGCCCACTGCACCTTGAGATGTTCGGTGGGCACCACAACGGTGATCGCCTCGATGGTGCGATCGGCGAGCAGCTCGGCGGCGATGCGTAGAGCAAACGCGGTCTTCCCCGCGCCGGGGGTAGCGACCAGCAGAAAATCACGTGGTTTCGCGGTTAAGTACCGCACCAAGGCTCGCCGCTGCCAGCCCCGCAAAGCCCGGGTGCTGGGCGCTTCAACTGCCCGCACCCTCAAGACTCCTATCTGGTCGGGATGCAGTCTAGGGCAAGCACATCCGGGCGCGCATCTCCGCTGGAAGGGCGGCGAGTCGCCCCGCAGTGAAGCATCGGGCCTGGTGCGATCGCCGCGCTTTTGACATTGTGCAGAGCGTGATTACCGGATTGGCCCACACCGGGGTTTGCGTGCCCGACTGCGAGGCGGCGGTGGCGTTCTATCGCGACGTGTTAGGCATGCGCGTGCTGTCGCCACCCTATGTGATGGCCGGCGACGCGATTCGCGACGACATGGGCCAGTTGGTGTCCGATCCGACGATGAAAGCCGCCATCGTCGGCTTCGACCACGACGGCGATCGGGTCCTCGAGGTAATCGAGTATCTCGGCGTCGCCGGCGGCGGGCAGCGCAACGCCGCGGCGCTGACCGACCACGGGTTGTCGCATGTGGGGTTGATCTGTGAGGACCTCGACGCCACCCGGGCCCATCTGGAGGCCAACGGGGTGCGCTTCCTTGTCGACGGCATTGCGGACGTGGCGCGGGTCCGGACAACGTGGTTCGTCGATCCATGGGGAGTGGTGTTCATCCTTGTCGAGAAGAGCAAGCCGACGCGTCCCTACTTTGCGCAGTGGGGCTGAAGCCGCCGTTTACTGCACCCAGTAGTTGTCGTGGCGGATGAACCACTCCCGACGTTCGTCGTCGGTCATGTCGGCCAACGCCGAAAACCCTTCGAAGTAGGCCTCGCGCGGCGCGCCCGGCGCAAACAGCATCAGGATCGAGGCCGGCTCGTCGGCCTCGTTGCGGAAACCGTGAACCCCGCCGGGCGGAACGTAGAGGAAGTCGCCTTGATGGCCGTCTGCCCACTCCTTGCCGTCATAAAGCTTCATGGTTCCGGAAAGCACGAAGAACGCCTCGGACATGGCGCGATGGAAGTGCGCCGGGGGGCCGCCACCGGCCGGGTCGATATCGACCCGGTAGAGGCCGTAGTCGCCACTGGTTGCCTGCTGGTTGGCCAGGTAGTGGTAGTTGACTCCGTAGGTCTGGTAATCCGCCGGCTCGTCAGATCGCCTGAGCCATGCGCTGACCTCCGGCTCGTCCTTTGTGTAGCGGGCAGGCGGGTAGGGCGGCACCACGAGCGACAGGAGTAGCTCCGTTGCGGTCGCGGCTGTGTCTTAGCATCGTTGCTGTGCAGAAGCCGATCGCCGACGAAAACGCCCGCACGGAACGGCTTCTCGATGCCCAGGATAAGGCCGCGCAGCTGTTCGGCGAGATCGAACAACGTGGCTTGATCCGCCCCGGCGTCGGTGAGAAGAAACTGTCCGATGAGATCCGCGACTTGGCCGCCGAGCTACTCGGGGTGACAGCCCACTGGCATCGGCGGATCGTGCGTGCCGGCGAGAACACCTTGCAACCTTTCCAGCAGCATCCACCGGACCGGGTGATCGCCGACGGCGACATCGTGTTCCTGGACCTGGGTCCGATCTTCGAGGAGTGGGAGGCCGACTTCGGCCGCACGTTCGTGCTCGGCGACGACCCGCACAAGCTGGCCGTCCGCGACGCGCTACCGCGGGTATGGCAGGCCGGGCGGGACTACTTCGAGGCGCACGCACAAGTCACCGGCGCCGAGTTGTACCAGCACTGCGTACAACTGGCCCACGCCGAGGGCTTCGAGTTCGGCAGCCCGATCGCCGGTCATCTGCTCGGGGAATTCCCGCACAAGAAGATCGTCGGCAACGACGCCGAGTGGTATGTCACGCCCGGGTCGACCAAGCCGATGCGTCGCCCCGACCCGCAGGGCCGGGTCTGTCACTGGATTCTCGAGATCCATTTGAACGACCCGGACCATCGTGTCGGCGGTTTCTACGAGCAGCTGCTCGACCTGCCCTGAGGTATCAGAGCGGGTAGACCACGCCGGTCAGCTCTTCGGAGACCGTCCACAGCCGCTGCTGGCGGTCGGCATCGTGTGACTTCTTGCTGGACTCAACGAGTTTGGGGTAGCCCCGTTGTTCGCCGAAGCCGTCGGGACCGTAGTACTGCCCGCCGAGCACACCGGGGTCGGTCGCGGCACGCAGTGTCGGCAGGGCGCCCATGTCCGCTCCCTGGAACAGCGGCTCGATCAGCGGGACGACCCGCGCAAGCCAAGCGGGCAGGTTGCGGGTCAATTCGGTGTTCGAGCCGCCCGGGTGAGCGGCAGTCGCGATCGTGGTCCCGTGTGCAGCCAGTCGGCGCTGCAGTTCATAGGTGAACAGTAGGTTGGCCAATTTGGCCTGCCCGTAGGCCGCGACCCGGTTGTAGCTGTGCTCCCACTGCAGGTCGTCGAAGTGGATGTCGGCGCGGATGCGGTGGCCGATGCTGCTGACGGTCACCACCCGGGAGCCGGCGACCGGCAGCAGCCGGTCCAGCAGCAGGCCGGTGAAGGCGAAGTGACCGAGGTGGTTGGTGCCGAACTGCAGCTCGAAGCCGTCTTTGGTGGTCGACTTCGGCGTCCACATCACGCCGGCGTTGTTGACCAACAGGTCGATCGAATCGTGATCGGACCGAAGCTGCTCGGCGGCGGCGCGAACCGAGTCCAGCGACGTCAGGTCCAGCTCCTGCAGCGTCACGTCTGCGCCGGGCGAGCGCCTGAGAATCAGCGCGGCGGCGTCCTTGCCCTTGTCGATGTTGCGGATCGCGAGCACGACGCGCGCACCCTTGGCGGCGAGCGCGGCCGCGGTTTCGTAGCCGAGCCCGGTGTTCGCGCCGGTGATGACGGCGACGCGGCCGGTCTGGTCGGGAATGTCGGCTGTTGTCCACTTGGCCATGAACGGGCTCCTAAGCTGTAACGTAAACGGGGCGTGCGCTCCGGTTGATTCGACTATACGGAACGTACGCCCCGCTTTGTCAACCGATGGGTGGTGAACGATGGCGCAACCCGCGAAGCCGCTGCGCGCTGACGCGGCGCGCAATCGTGCCCGGGTGCTCGAAACCGCCTACGACACCTTCGCGGCCGATGGCTTGGCGGTGCCGATCGACGAGATCGCCCGTCGCGCCGGTGTCGGTGCCGGCACCGTCTACCGGCATTTCCCGACGAAGGAGGACCTGTTCAGCGCGGTCGTGGAAAGCCGGCTGCGGCGCATCATCGATGACGGTCGCGCCCTACTGGACGAGCCGGGGCCCGGCGAGGCGCTGTTCGCGTTCTTGCGGTCGATGGTGCTCGATTGGGGTGCAACCGACCAGGGTCTGGTCGATGCGCTGGCCGGGTTGGGAATCAACGTCGAGTCCGTCGCGCCCGAGGCCGAACAGGCGTTTCGTGGCCTGATCGGGGAGCTGCTGGTGGCCGCACAGCGTGCTGGGAGCGTGCGCCTCGATGTCGACGTACCCGAGATCAAGGCGCTGATGGTGGGGTGTCAGGCCATGCACGGCTACGACAAGGGCCGGGCCGAAAGAGTCACCCACGTCGTGATCGACGGTCTACGCCCGGCGCGATGAGCCCGGGGGCTCCTTGCACTCGATATAGGCGAGTGCTAAAAATGACCTTGGCACTCGCGACCGGTGAGTGCTAGGTCGGGACGGTGAGACCGGGGCCGCAAAGTTCTGCGAGCACAGCCCCAGTCGTCCGTCGCGGGCACTGCGCCCGACCAATGAACGTGCGATCCCCTAATCGGAGGAATCACTTCGCAATGGCCAAGACAATTGCGTACGACGAAGAGGCCCGTCGCGGCCTCGAGCGGGGCCTGAACGCCCTCGCCGACGCGGTAAAGGTGACATTGGGCCCCAAGGGCCGCAACGTCGTCCTGGAGAAGAAGTGGGGCGCTCCCACGATCACCAACGATGGTGTGTCCATCGCCAAGGAGATCGAGTTGGAGGACCCCTACGAGAAGATCGGCGCCGAGCTGGTCAAAGAGGTCGCCAAGAAGACCGACGACGTCGCCGGTGACGGCACCACCACGGCCACCGTGCTGGCGCAGGCGCTGGTCAAAGAGGGCCTGCGCAACGTCGCGGCCGGCGCCAACCCGCTGGGTCTCAAGCGCGGCATCGAGAAGGCCGTCGAGAAGATCACCGAGACCCTGCTGAAGTCGGCCAAGGACGTCGAGACCAAGGAGCAGATCGCTGCCACCGCGGCGATCTCCGCGGGCGACCAGTCGATCGGCGACCTGATCGCCGAGGCGATGGACAAGGTCGGCAACGAGGGCGTCATCACCGTCGAGGAGTCCAACACCTTCGGCCTGCAGCTCGAGCTCACCGAGGGCATGCGGTTCGACAAGGGCTACATCTCGGGCTACTTCGTCACT
>NZ_DASXEP010000030.1:0-49274 GCF_036490025.1 Mycobacterium sp.
CCTCAGCCGCTACGCCGCCGATCTGTCACGGGTGACCGACGTTTCGGCGGTGTCGGCGCCGACCGGAACCTTCGTCCACGGCAACCTGGTAGGACCGCCGTCGGCGGCCACCGGGATGGCCCAAGGCAGCGCGTTTCTGACCATCGCCACCACCGCGCCGCTTTTCTCCCAAGCCTCCGACGCCCAGCTCGACCGGCTGCACGCCGTGCCCGGCCCGGCGGGCCAGTCGGTACAGATGGCCGGGCTGGCCCAGATCAACCGCGACAGCGTGGACGCGATCACCAGTCGGCTGCCGGTGGTGTTGGGCCTCATCGCCATCATCGCCTTTGTGCTGCTGTTCTTGCTCACCGGTAGCGTGTTGCTTCCGCTAAAGGCATTGGTGTGCAACGTCTTATCGCTGACCGCAGCGTTCGGTGCGCTGGTGTGGATCTTTCAGGACGGCCATCTCGGCGCGATGGGCACCACGCAGACCGGCACGCTGGTGGCCAACATCCCGGTGCTGTTGTTCTGTGTCGCCTTCGGCCTGTCCATGGATTACGAAGTGTTCCTGGTCTCCAGGATTCGCGAGTACTGGTTGACTGCGACCGCGTCGCGACCCGCCACGGCGGACAACAAGACCAAACGCGACGACAACGACGAGAGCGTGGCGCTCGGCCTGGCGCGCACCGGCCGGGTGGTTACTGCCGCGGCGTTGGTGATGTCGATTTCGTTTGCCGCGTTGATCGCCGCACAAGTGTCCTTCATGCGGATGTTCGGTCTCGGCCTGACCCTGGCGGTCTTGGCCGACGCGACGTTGGTGCGGATGGTTCTGGTGCCGGCGTTCATGCACGTTCTGGGCCGATGGGGTTGGTGGGCGCCCAAACCGCTGACCTGGCTGCACGACCGGTTCGGGATCAGCGAATCGCACTCCGCGACGATTCCCTTGACAGCCGATCCCGTGGGCGGACGGCACCGGCGGGCCAGCGGGGATCACGTCACATCCGCCGCACCCAGCGTGGCGTGTACAGCCGCGACGGTCGCCGATGGTGGCTAGCCCGGCTCAACCTGCAGCGGACAATCTTCGCCGGCGGCGTGCCCCGCGTGGATCCGGAGATCTGCTGCGCGACGAAATCCTGGGCGCTGCAACCCAACTCCTGCTGGAAACCGGGCACGCCAAGGCGGTGTCGATCCGCTCGGTGGCCGAAGCCGTGGGTGTGACGCCACCGTCGATCTACCTGCATTTCCACGACAAGGATGCACTTCTGGATGCGGTGTGCGCGGGTTACTTCGAGAAACTCGATGAGGAGATGCAGCGGGTATCTGCACTGCAGTCGTGCGCCGTGGACGTGCTGCGGGCGCAGGGGTTGGCCTACGTGCGGTTCGCCACCAGAAACCCTGAGCTCTACCGGATCGCGACGATGGGCGAGTGGAGATCGGGCAGCAATGTCGATGCCGCACTGGCGAGTTCGGCCTTCGAGCACATGTGCGCGACCGTGCGGACGCTGATGGAGGAGGACGTGTTCCCGCGGGGCGACGCGGCCGCGGTCGCCCTAGAACTGTGGAGTGCCGCGCACGGCGTGGCCTCGCTGCTGATTGCCAAGCCGCACCTGCCGTTCGGCGATGCCGAAGCATTCACCGACCGGGTGCTGCGTGCCCTCTTCTCGGGGAATATGGTGACCGGACTGGTCGGCGCCGATGCCACACCCGAACAGGTGGTGCAACGCTTGAGGGCGTTGCGGTCTTCGGTGCAAGGATCTCCCTAGTAACCGTTTCGAAAGGCCGGCAGCCATGACGTCATCGACCGCGGACACCGTCTCCCATCCGTTCTTCGCCCGGATATGGCCCACCATCGCCGCACACGAGACCGAACAGATGCGGGAATCTCGCCGGGAGAACCTGGCCGGCTTGTCGGGCCGGGTGCTCGAGGTCGGCGCGGGCACCGGGACCAACTTTGCGTTCTACCCTGATTCCGTCGAACGCGTCGTTGCGATCGAACCCGAGCAACGGCTGGTGGGGATGGCCCGGGATGCGGCCGCCGCCGCGCAGATTCCGATCGAGGTCACCAATCGAACGGCAGAGAGTTTCTTGGCTGAGGAGCAGTTTGACGCGGTGGTGTGCTCGCTGGTGCTGTGCTCGGTAGCCGAACCCGATCTGGTTCTGCGGCAACTGCTTTCGCTGCTACGACCGGGCGGCGAGCTGCGTTATCTGGAGCACGTTGCCAGCGGGGGAATTCGCGGACGGTTCCAGCACTTTGTCGACGCGACGGGGATTTGGCCGAGGCTGGCGGGCAACTGCCACGCCCACCGCCACACCGAGAGCGCGATTCGCGCTGCCGGATTCGACGTTGCCCGGACCCGGACCGAGCATGCGCTGCCGGCGTGGGTGCCGCTGCCGGTGTCGGAGTTCGTGCTGGGCCGAGCGCGACGCCCGGCCTAATTCAGTAGCGCGGGCAGTCGCTGCAGCAATGTCGGAAGGGCCGTGCTGGCCGACTCGCGCACAGTGATCGTGGCGTTGCTCGACAGGGGTGTTGGCTCCGGATTGACCTCGACGATGATCGCTCCGCGGGCCAGCGCCAGCTCGGGCAGGCTCGCCGCCGGGTAGACAATGCTCGAGGTGCCCACTACGACCAGCAGGTCGGCGGCGCTTGTCGCTTCGACCGCGTGCTGCCAGGGGCCCTCGGGCAATGCCTCGCCGAACCACACGATGTCAGGGCGGATCAGGCCACCGCAATCGCAGCTCGGTGGCTCGACTTCCAAGGCGGGCTCCCGCATTTCCGGAAGCTCACCGGAGTAGGGCAGACTGCAAGCCGCACAGCGGAATTCAAACAAGCTGCCGTGTAGGTGGTGCACCGGCGAGCTGCCCGCACGCTCGTGCAAGTCGTCGACGTTCTGGGTGACGACGCTGACCTCCGCGTGGTCCTGCCAGGCGGCGACAGCGCGATGGCCGGGGTTGGGTTCGACGGTGCCGACCAGGTAATGACGCCAGAGATACCAGCCCCACACCCGTTCGGGATTGTTCAACCAACCTTGAACACTGGACAACTCGTAGGGGTCGAACTTGGCCCACAGGCCGTTCTTGTCGTCGCGGAACGTCGGCACGCCGCTCTCCGCGGAGATCCCCGCGCCGGACAGCACCGTGATACGCACTCCACCAAGATAGCCCGGCGACAATGCAGAGCGCGTAGCGCGATGAGGAGGAGCCGGGCAGTGAATCTAGCGGGACTGCGGGATACTGAGCGGGTGGAGTTGGGGGAGTGGCTGCGGGTTGACGGGCGGGCGGATAGACCGCTGTTCGATCAGCTCCGCAACCAGATCATCGAGGCCATCCGGGCCGGCACGTTGCCGGCCGGGGCGCGGCTGCCGACGGTACGTGAACTGGCCGGCGAACTGGGCCTGGCCGTCAACACCGTGGCCCGGGCATACCGGGAGCTGGAGACCGCCGGCATCGTCGAAACCCGCGGTCGCTTCGGCACTTTCGTCGCTCGAGTCGACCCGTCGGATACCGCGATGGCGGCTGCGGCACGGACTTATCTCGACGTCGCGCGCGGACTGGGACTCGGCAAGGCCGAGGCGCTGCGCTACCTCGAGGATTTCGCGGACGACTGAGTCGCCAGGACTTTGACCAGCGTGCGCAGGTTGCGGGTCGTCGTCGACGACTTGTAGCGCTTCTTGCCCATCGTTTTGCCGATCGTGCTGTCCAGCGTGTGATTCTTGGCCACCTGCCAATAGATCACTCCCGCGGGCCTGGGTCCGCGCGCGATCTTCTCGTCGGCTGCTGCTTCGCTGGACAGCGCGGCGAGTTCGTCGAGCACATCGGCATCGCTGACAAACGTGATGTAGGAGTGGTATCCGTCCACCTCGGCCTCGAACGGATACCCGTCGACGATCGAACGCAACTTCGTGATCGGGTAGACCAGCACCCAGGCGTCGTAACCGAATTGCTTTCGCAGCGCCTTCTCGGCGGCCGCGCGCACCGCATCGGCGGCCTTGGGTGAATCCAACGTCACGTTTCCGGTAGCCAGAATCGTGCGGACCTCATCGAGTCCTGCGCCGGTCAACGCGGCCGCTACGTCAGCCATCTTCAGGTTGACACCGCCGACGTTGACGCCGCGCAGGAACGCCGCGTACTGGGTCATGAGCGCGATCGTAGCCACGCCGTCGCCCAGTCACGGCGTGATCTCCTGGGTAGGCTTGCGACATGGGGCGCCACGTGTTCGACGACAAGCTGCTGGCCGTGATCGCGGATAACTCTCTCGGCGTGCTGGCCACTCTCAAGCGGGACGGACGCCCGCAGCTGTCCAACGTCTCGTATCACTTCGACGCCCGCAATGTCGCCATTCAGGTGTCGATCACCGAGCCGCGGGCCAAGACCCGCAACCTGCGTCGCGATCCGCGGGCGTCGCTGCTGGTCAGCTCCGACGACGGCTGGTCGTATGCGGTTGCTGAGGGCACCGCGACGTTGACCCCGCCTGCTGGCGCGCCCGACGACGACACCGTCGAAGCGCTGATCACCTTGTACCGCAACATCGCCGGTGAACACCCGGACTGGGACGACTACCGGCAGGCGATGATCACCGACCGTCGCGTTGTGCTGACCCTGCCGATAGCGCACGTCTACGGGATGCCGCCGGGCGTGCGGTGAACCCCGCTGAACCGCGGCGGGCACGCTAGGCTGCGGGCTATGACTGGATCGAAGTCGGGGGCCGAGTCATCGGAGGACGACAACAAGCGCAAGTTTCGGGAAGCGCTCGAGCGTAAGAACGCAAAGTCATCGGGCGGAGCCGACCACAAGGACGGCGGCGGCGCCAAAGGACCACGCTCACACGGCCCGGTGGAGAACCGCCGGGAGTTTCGCCGCAAGAGCGGTTAGCCCCTAGCTGGCCTTT
The DNA here is from genome assembly GCF_036490025.1 of Mycobacterium sp. Classification (GTDB taxonomy): domain Bacteria; phylum Actinomycetota; class Actinomycetes; order Mycobacteriales; family Mycobacteriaceae; genus Mycobacterium. The sequence goes on from NZ_DASXEP010000030.1 coordinate 4,865, forward strand.
CGTCGGCGTTCGCGATCCCGAAAAATGCTGCCGGAACGATGAATTCGATCGCGGTGAGCACTTCCTGGAACCAGTGCGGCCGACCCTTGTTGACCAGTGAGATCACCCGTCCGACGGCGCTGACCAACATCAGGCCCGCCAGTAGGCGTATCTCCCGGGCCCGGATCGGCGATTTTCGGGCGGCCCCTAACCAGGCCAACCCGTAGCCGGCGAAATAGGCGGAGTAGAACCGCTCGCGTGAATCGACCGTCGCGTTGGCGTCCGCCGCACCGGGCACTGACGCGGTGCCGAGAACGAAGTGGTAGATCCCGATCACGATGCAGGTCAGCCCGGTGAACCCGGCCAGGTTCTTCAGGTGCCGACCGGTGAGGGCAGGTGTGTCGACCATTGCGCCACCGTAACTCGTCATGGCCAAGCCGAGCCCGCGTGTCGCACAACCCGGTCATCGCGGCGTCGATCTTCCGCGCCGGGAGCCGGCAGTGCCGAATGGTCGGGGGACTACAGTCGGCCTATGTCCGTGAAGCTCTGCCTGGCGCAGGAGCCGGAGGCCGATGCGCTGCTGTCGGAGAACCCATTCGCTTTACTCGTCGGCATGTTGCTCGACCAGCAGGTCCCCATGGAGACCGCATTCTCCGGACCCAAGAAGATCGCCGACCGGATGAGCGGTTTCGACGCCGCCGAGATCGCCGACTACGACCCGGACAAGTTTGCCGACCTGTGCTCGGAAAGGCCTGCGATACATCGCTTTCCGGGATCGATGGCCAAGCGGATCCAGGCGCTGGCGCAAATCGTCGTCGATCGCTACGACGGCGACGCCGCGGGGTTGTGGACCGTCGGTGATCCCGACGGCGCCGAGTTGCTGCGACGCCTCAAGGACCTACCCGGGTTCGGCGAGCAGAAGGCGCGGATATTCCTGGCCTTGCTCGGCAAGCAGTACGCGGTGACTCCCAAGGGTTGGCGGAGCGCCGCGGGCGAATTCGGCAAGGCCGGCACGCACCTGTCGGTCGCCGACATCGCCGATGCGGGTTCGCTGGACAAGGTCCGTTCGTACAAGAAGCAGATGAAGGCTGAAAAGTCGGCACGACAGAAATGAACCGAAAGGTGGCAACGTGAAGACACATCTGAACTGTCCGTGTGGTGAGGCGATCACCGGCAAAGACGAAGATGAATTGGTCGATCTGACCCAGGCCCACCTGGCCAGCGCGCATCCCGGTCTGGAGTACGACCGGGACGCGATCCTATTTATGGCGTATTAGCTGTACTGACGGCAGATCAGACTGGGCTCAGGGCACCACTGTCGAGCCGATGGTGGGCATGAACTGGCACTGCTTGTCCTTGGTCGTGACCTGCCCGAAGACCGTCGACATGATGCTGCCCGATCCGGTGTCGACGGTGGCGGTCAGCGTGGTCGGCCCCTGCGGGTTGATGTCCGGCTGCGGCTTGAGCGTCGCGCTGCCCGACTTGCCGGTGGTGAGGTTCACCCAGGTGACGTTGAGCGGCAGCTTCTGCACCTCGGCGGGTCCCGATGTACCGATCGCGGTGAATACATAGGCCGTCTGACCGGCGTTGGGACCCGGCGCCGGGATCTTGGCCGGTCCGGCCACCGACAGCACAGGCGCCAGCACGTTGCCGCCATCGGTCCCGCAGTTATTGCTGATCGACGGGTACATGAAGTCCTGCGTGGGCGGGGCGTCCGGGCTGAAGCCCGGCGTCGCAGCCTCGGGGGCGGGCGCCGGTGCGGCCGGAGCCGGCCCGGCGGGCGGTGCAGCCGCGGCCACCGGGACGGCGTTGGCGGGTGCCGGTGCGGCCGCGGGCGCAGGACCCGCCGCGTGCACGGGGTCGATACCGGTCGGCAGATGCGCCTGCGCACCCGGTTCCACACCCGGCGGGACGACATGGGCCGTCGAGGCGGCTTCGGGTGCCTGGACGAACTGGTTCACCGACGCCGCAACGTTTTTCGACTCATCGGGCGCCGACGGGCTTTGACTGAATGCCTGCGCCGCCGCCATCAGCAGCTGGGTGGCCTGCTCGGGGTTTCCGGCGGCCTGTTGGATGATCGGGCTCAGCTCGCTCAACGCCGGCAGTCCCGGCAGCTGTTGAGCGGGGATCGGCGCGGGCGGGGCCGGGTCGGCTGTCGCGGCAGGGGACAGTGCCACTGCGGCGCTGGATGCGATAGCCGCGGCGGCGAAGGTGCTGATCAGATTTCGTGCGATGAACATGGTGTCCTCCCAGTCGTCGATGTTGGTGGCCGGCTAGCGCGGTGGCGCTAGCCGGCCGGGGCGGGGCGCGTCAGGGCAGGGCGGAAACCGGGAACAGCAGCGGGTTTGGCGTCGCGACAGGTGCCACCGGTGCGGCAAGGCCCGGCAGGGACGCCGCCGGTGCGGCAACGGCCGGTAGGCCTGCCGCCGAGGCGAGCCCGCTGCTGAGCGGGGATCCCCCGCCGATCAGCGAGGTCAGGTCGCCGGGCAGCGACACCTGCTGCGGCAGCGGGAACGGCAGCCCCGGTATCTGCGGCAGGTTGAGCTGCGCCTGGGGCAGCATCCCCGCGGGGCCGGTCGCCGGTGCGGCCGCAGCCGGAACGGTCGACGTCAACCCGGGGATGCCGGTCGTCGGCGCGGTCGCGGCAGGCACCGACGGCGTCAACCCTGGAATCCCCAGTGCGGGCGAGGAACTCGTCGTCGGAGCGGTGGCCCCGGGAATCAGCGACGTAGCTCCCGGAAGCGCGGAGCCGGCCCCCGGCACCGCAGGCGTCGTCTGCGGCATCTTGATCGAGGCGCTGGCCAACGGCGGCGGGGTGGCAGGCTGTCCGCCCAGCGCCCCCGCGACGTTCTGCAGCACCTGGGGTGCGCCGGCCGCCGAAGTGACCAGCTGTTCCCCGATGTTGGGTGTGGGCGCCGGTGCCGGGTCGGCATGGGCTGTGCCCATCAAGCCACCCATGAGCAACGCTGCCGATGAGCCCGCCACGACAGCGGTGGCGCGTAACAAGGTTCGAACGGTTGACATGACTCTCCCTGAATCTCGATGACGGGTCCTCGGGGCCGATGGTTCGCTTGATGTCGAAGTGACTCAAGTGACACGTGTGGCATTTATTCGATCGTTACGGATACGTGTGACGACGGTGACCGAGCGCGCTCGTGACGGGAACTGCCGTGCGCGTCGGGGCCGACGTTAAAGTCGTTCAGATAGACACCACCTCGGCCGCCCCGGCGGCAGCTACCCACCGCCGGCGCGCGATTTCGATCAACACGCTCGGGCCGGTGCTCCTCGTCGTCAGTGTCGCCGCGCGGTTGGCGTGGACGTATCTGGCGCCCCACGGGGCCAACTTCGTTGACTTGCACGTCTACATCGGCGGTGCCGCCACCATCGACCATCCGGGCAGCCTGTACCGCTACGTCTACGCCGACCAGACGCCGGATTTCCCGTTGCCGTTTACCTACCCGCCGTTCGCCGCGGTCATCTTCTATCCGCTGCACCTGCTGCCGTTCGGCCTTGTCGCGTTCTGCTGGCAGGTCGGGACGATGGCCGCGCTCTACGGGGTGGTTCGGATCAGCCAGCGATTGCTCGGTGCCGGGGCCGGCGAGGGCCACCGGCTGGCAATGCTCTGGACGGCGATCGCGATGTGGCTCGAGCCGCTACGCAGCACGTTCGACTACGGGCAGATCAACGTACTGCTGGCGCTGGCAACGCTGTTGGCGGTCTACAGCACCCGGCGGTGGTGGTCCGGGCTGCTGGTCGGGTTGGCGGCCGGGGTGAAGCTGACTCCGGCGATTGCGGGGCTGTATTTCGTCGGCGCGCGCCGGTGGGGTGCCGCGGTGTTCTCCGCGGTCGTCTTCCTGGCCACCGTCGCGGCATCCGTGTTGGTCGTCGGCGATCAAACCCGTTACTACTTCACCGAATTGATCTTCAAGACCGACCGGGTCGGGCCGATCTGCACGATATTCAACCAGTCCTGGCGAGGCAGTATCTGTCGCATATCCGGCCACGACCCCGGCTACAGCCCGGTGGTGCTGATCGGGATCGCGGTCACCGCAATACTTTCCGTGCTCGCCTGGCGCGTGCTGAGCACCCGAGCCGACCAGCCGGACCGGCTCGGCCGGCTGCTGGTGGTCGAGCTGTTCGGGTTGCTGCTCTCGCCGATTTCCTGGACCCACCACTGGGTTTGGCTGGTGCCGTTGATGATTTGGCTACTGCACGGGCCGCTGTCTGCCCAACGCGGCGCGCGGATTCTCGGCTGGACCTGGCTGGCGCTGACCGTCATCGGCGTGCCCTGGCTGCTCAGCTTCGCCCAGCCGACCATCTGGCAGAACGGCAGACCCTGGTATCAGGCCTGGGGCGGGCTGGTCTATCTGGTCGCAACGCTGGCCACGCTGGCCTGGATCGCGACCCGCGGAAAGCGCACGGCTTAGCGCGCACCGACCTTCCGGAAGTGAAAGTCGCTGTCGCCGAACATCGCATCGATGACCAGGATCCGCTTCAGATAGTGGCCGATCGCCACCTCGTCGGTCATCCCGACACCGCCGTGGATCTGGACCGCGCTTTCGGCGATCGTCCGGCCGAGGCGGCCGACTTGCGCCTTCAACAACGAGATGTCGCGCGGTTGCGCACGGCCCGCTTCAACAATCGCGGTGGTGTAGAGCAATGTCGACCGTGCCTTGAGAAAGGCGATCTTCATGTCGGCGAGGCGGTGCGCCACCGCCTGGAACGTGGCGATCGGCACCCCGAACTGCTGCCGTGATCCGGCATAGGAGGCGGTTGTGTCCAGCAACGCACTCATCGCGCCAACAGCCTCGGCGGACAGCGCGAGTATTGCGTCGGCGATGATCGCGTTGATCGCCACCGCGGCATCGCGCGCAAGTAAAACCGACGGTGTATCGCCGAACGCGCAATTGGCGGCGTTGCGTCCATCGACCGTGCGATAGCTCGTCAGCGATACCCCCGATGCGTCCGGGGTCACCAACACCAGGCCTAATTCGCCCGCTGCGTGATCGGCACCCACCAGGCGCGCCGTCACCACCATCACGTCCGCGCCGCCGCCGCCAAGGACCAACCGCTTCTCGCCATTCAGGAGGTAGCCATCCGGACCGAACGTCGCGGTGGTGGCGATGCGTGCCGGATCGGCGGTTCCGCGTCCCTCCTCGTGGGCGAAGGCACCCAGCGATTCGCCGTCGGTGATCTTCGCCAGCCACTCACGTGAAGTGTCGATCTCCGGTGAAAACGCGAGCGCGCGACCGGCCAGGATGATCGACGAAAGGTAGGGCTCACTCATCAGATGCTCACCGAACACTTCGGAGATGGCGACGACGTCAGTCGACGATCCACCCAGCCCGCCCACCTCCTCGGGGAAGGGAAGCGCCAGCAGCCCGAACTCTCGAAGCTGGTGCCATACTGCGCCCGAGGTTCCTCTTTCGGATCCGATGATCGCCTGCCGCTGGTCGAACGTATAGGACCGGCCAAGGTACTGCGACACGCTGTCGCGCAGCATCGTCTGCTCATCGGAAAAGGTGAAGTCCATCTGTCAGCCCTTGCCCGTCAACGGCAGGCTGCGCGCGATCAGGTCGCGCTGTACCTCGTTGGTGCCCGCATAGATCGTGGTGGCACGCGAGTTCAGATAGAAGGGCATGGCGATCAGGGCAAGCTCGTCACTCAACCCGGGTTGCGAGGAACCGACGGCGAGCGCCTCCTGCTGCAGTGGAAGCGCCTCCAGGCCGGCGACGCGCGTCATCATCACCGAGAGCTGCTGTGTCAACTCGGAGCCCATCGTCTTCTTGACCGAGGGAAATGCCGGGTCGTCGGCGACGGGATGGGCGCTGATCGCAAGCTTCTCGAAATACTCGTAGGACGCGACGTCGGCCTCGACCTGTCCCAGGTCGCGTTGGAAGACCGAATCATCAGCCAGTACACCACCATTCGGTGCGTCGGCCGTGGTGCTAGCCTCGCGGATCAGCCGCAACCGTCGGCGCAGGAACGGACCCTGCGCCGAGCCGCCGCGCTCGTGCTTAAGCAATGCCTTCGCGACCGTCCAGCCGTCGTTCTCCTCGCCAACTCGTCCGGACTGTGGTACTCGAACGTCATCGAAGAACACCTCGCACTGCTCGGGAAAGCCGTCCAGGCCAACGATTGGCCGGATCGTCATGCCCGGATAGTCCGTGCGCTCCAGTAGCAGAAAGGTGATGCCGCGCTGCTGCTTTCCTTCCCGACTGGTGCGCACCAGCATGAACATCCGGTTGGACCGGTGGGCCAGTGTCGTCCAGATCTTGCTTCCGTTGATGACGTAGTCGTCGCCGTCGGCGACCGCGGTGCAGCTGAGCGACGCGAGATCCGAACCGGAGTTGGGTTCGGAATAGCCTTGCGTCCAATAGTCCTCGGCCGCAAGAATTCTCGGCAGGTACTTGGCCTGCTGCTGCGGCGTGCCCAGTTCCATCAGGAGTGGGCCCACCATCTGAAGACAGTTCGGCAGCAGTGGCGGCAGGTCACGCGCGCAGTACTCCTCAGCGAAAATGAACCGTTGTTCGACCGACCAGCCGGGTCCGCCGAACTCGACGGGCCAGCCCGGGGCCGCCCAGCCCTGCCGATGCAAGATGGCTTGCCATTGCATGACCTCGTCGAACGGGGCGAAGGCACTGGTCGTCTTGCGACCGGCCTCGCGGATCGCCGGCGTCGGCGCGGTATCCAGAAAGGCCGCCACCTCCTCACGGAAGGCGTCGAGTTCGGGCGCGAAGTCGATGTGCATAGGATCAGCCGCGCTTGCCGGAGAAAGCGACCATGCCGACACCGTCTGCTCTCTTCAAGTCGACGACGTGGCGGCGGAGTTCGGCGAACATTTCCACCGTCACAACGTTCAACTTTTCGGGGCGGTTGAGGGTGAGCCGAGTCCACCCACCGAAATCCTCACACTGCACCAATGCGTCCATTCGGATCCTTCTCCGTAATCATGCGACGATCACCGCGCTATGCCGCGGGAAGCCAGCTACCCCGGTAAGAACGACCATCCGGGTGTAAACAGTGACCGCGAACGCAGCTATGAATCGCCGTTTCTTGACACCCGTCTAGTTTGATCGACTGAACTATAGGCACCCGGCAGTGTCAAGGCTGCGGCGCTCATTGCGGAGCCCGGGGTTCGTAGCGTGCTCCTGTGCATGTATTCCCCGGCTTCTTCGAAGAGGAGCAGCCGGTGGCCGGGATAGCCGGTGTGGAAGCCGCCGTACGCCGGTGTCTGCGAGGGTGCGACACGCCCTCGTCGTCGCATCACCCGGCGGGGCGAAACGCGTCCTTGTTGCGCAGGCACCAGTCCGCGAAAGTGCGCGGCGGACGCCCCAGCAGCGATTCCACAGTGTCGGTGCGAAACCCGGTCGTGTCCCGCCGCATCAGTTCCAGCCCTTCGATGAGCGCCGCGGCGAGCGCCGCCGGCGCTCCGTCGGGATACCGGGAGCGCACGGACTCCTCGGACGTGACGGCGAGCTGGACCTCGATCGGGTGGCCGATCGAGGCCGCGATGATCGCGACCTGTTCGGCGATCGTGAAGGTCTCCGCACCGGTGAGGTAGTACTCCCGGCCTTGGTGGCCGTCGTCGGTCAGCACCACGGCGGCCACGGCCGCGATGTCGGCCGGGTCGATCGGGGCGTAGCGGCCGGGGCCGGTGGGATCGACGACACCGCGGCCGGTGCGGATGGGCTCCGCCCATTCCAGCGCGTTGGTCATAAAGCCACCCGGCCGCAGGATGGTGCAGGATATACCGGAGGCCTTGACTATCGCTTCCCGTTCCAGATGCCAGCGTCCCATCGCGGGCACCGGGTCGCCCATGACGTTGTATGAGGACAACAGCACGATGTGTCGGACATCGGCCGTCGTGGCCGCCCGGACCATGGCGCGGACGTGGGCGCTCCCGATTCCTGGAACGAGCAGGAACAGGCGGTCGACCCCGGCGAGCGCGGGCCCCAACGTGGCGGGATCGTCCAGGTCCCCGATTATCCGTTGCGCCGAATCTGACAGGTCGGCCGCACGTTCTGGATCGCGGACGAGGATCCGGAACTTGACGCCCTTGGCGTCGAGTTCCCGAACGAGTTCCCTGCCGATGCGTCCGGTGGCTCCCGTGACAAGTATCATCGCATCTCCTAGTCATTAGCCGTCAATTGATAAGATAGACGGCTAATGACTAGCCGTCTATCGATTGTTTGGTGTTTCGCTGGCCACCGGGAGGGCTGCGCGTGTCGGAGTTCCTTGACCTACACGGACGGACGTCGAAACTGCTGCGGGCGTTGTCCAATCGGGACGTGCGCAGACACGGCTTGCATTTGGGACAGGATCTGGTGCTGTCCTTGCTGTGGGCTCGGGACGGACAAACGCCGGGAGAGGTGGCCACCGCGCTGAACGTCACCACCCCGACGATCGTGAAGATGACCACGAGAATGGGCACGACGGGCCTGCTCACCCGCGTGCGCGACAGTCGCGACAACCGACTTGTCCGGCTGTGGCTCACCGACAAGGGCCGGTCCTTGCGCGACCCAGTCGAGGCGGACCGGGCGGCGCTGGAGGACGTCGTCACCTCCGACCTCACCGTCGATGAGCGCGTATGCCTCATCGGCGCGCTGACGAAGATCCAAGCCAGGGCTTACCGACTGCTTCACCCGCCCGCCGATACGCCCGGCCGGTCGCGGTCGTGAAATGTGTTGCTCGATATTCGCCAATAGCAATTTATTTGAGCGACACTAGTTCCCGGTGAGGCTAGTCCTCGATGATGGCGTCGATGTCGCGCGCCATCGCCACGTCTTTGTCGGTGATACCACCCTCGGAGTGCGTCACCAATGCGAAAGTCACTGTCCGCCAACGGATATCGATGTCAGGGTGATGATCCTCGGCTTCGGCATGCTCGGCCACCCGGCGCACCGCGTCGATGCCGGCGAGGAACGCCGGAAACTTCACTGATCGACGCAGGGCGCCCTGCTTTCGTTCCCACCCGTTGAGGTCAGGCAGTGCGGCGTCTACTTGTTCATCCGTTAACACAGCCATATTTCAACCGTATACCGTCAGCCGCGATGCTCAACCAGATCGTGGTCGCCGGAGCGATCGTCGCCGAGTCGCTGGCGCTGATTGCACAGCGCACGCGGCCGCCGGAACTGGCCGGCCGCTGGGAGCTGCCGGGCGGCAAGGTCGCCGCGGGTGAGACCGAACCCGGGGCGCTGGCCCGCGAACTTGCCGAGGAACTCGGTGTCGACGTCGCGGTCGGGCCGCGTCTGGGCGACGACGTTGCCCTCAATGCGACGACGACGCTGCGGGCCTACCAAGTCAGGCTGGTTCGCGGCGAACCGCAGCCGCACGATCACGCCGCGTTGCGCTGGGTTTCCGCGGCGGAGCTGCACGACGTCGACTGGGTCCCCGCCGATCGCGGCTTTCTGCTGGCGCTGAGTCGTCTGCTGACCACCGCGACAGAGGTCCCGCGGTAAACGTCACAGCCGCTCAGTTTCGCGATACACGACCTGCACTGAAACAATCACCGGCGTGGATTTCCGAAACGTCGCCATCGTCGCGCACGTCGATCACGGCAAGACGACCTTGGTCGATGCGATGTTGCGGCAATCCGGGGCGCTGACGCATCGCGGCGACGACGCAATCGAGCGCCTGATGGACTCGGGCGACCTGGAGAAGGAAAAGGGCATCACGATCCTGGCGAAGAACACCGCCGTACACCGCCGGCACCCGGATGGCTCGATGACGGTCATCAACGTCATCGACACGCCGGGCCACGCCGACTTCGGCGGCGAGGTGGAGCGGGGCCTGTCCATGGTCGACGGCGTGCTGCTGCTCGTCGACGCCTCCGAGGGCCCACTGCCGCAGACGCGCTTCGTGCTGCGCAAGGCCCTGGGGGCACACCTGCCGGTGATCCTGGTCGTCAACAAGACCGACCGGCCAGACGCCCGCATCGCCGAGGTGGTCTCGGAGAGCCACGACCTGCTGCTCGACGTCGCCTCCGACCTCGACGCCGAGGCCCAGACCGCCGCCGAGGACGCCCTGGGACTGCCGACGCTGTACGCGTCGGGACGGGCGGGCATCGCCAGCACCACCGAACCGGCTAACGGCGAGAACCCCGACGGCACCAACCTGGACCCGCTGTTCGACGTGCTGCTCGAACACATTCCGCCGCCGCAGGGCGACCCGGAGGCGCCGCTGCAGGCGCTGGTGACCAACCTCGACGCTTCGGCGTTCCTCGGTCGACTGGCACTGATCCGGATCTACAAGGGCCGCATCAAAAAGGGCCAGCAGGTGGCCTGGATGCGGGAAGTCGACGGCCATCCGGTCATCACCAACGCCAAGATCACCGAACTGCTGGTGACCGAGGGCGTCGAGCGCACCGCCACCGAGGAGGCCATCGCGGGCGACATCGTCGCGGTGGCGGGCATCCCCGAGATCATGATCGGCGATACGCTCGCCGATCCGGAGCATGCCCACGCCTTGCCGCGCATCACCGTCGACGAGCCCGCCATCTCGGTGACCATCGGCACCAACACGTCGCCTCTTGCGGGCAAGGTGTCCGGGCACAAGCTCACCGCGCGCATGGTCAAGTCTCGGTTGGACTCCGAGCTCGTCGGCAACGTGTCGATCAAGGTCGTCGACATCGACCGGCCGGACGCCTGGGAGGTGCAGGGCCGAGGTGAGCTGGCGCTGGCCGTGCTCGTCGAACAGATGCGTCGCGAGGGCTTCGAGCTGACCGTCGGCAAGCCGCAGGTGGTCACCCAGACTGTCGACGGCAAGCTGCACGAGCCGTTCGAGGCGATGACCATCGACTGCCCCGAGGAGTTCGTCGGCGCGATCACCCAGCTGATGGCCGCCCGCAAGGGCCGCATGGAGGAGATGACCAACCACGCCGCCGGCTGGGTGCGGATGGACTTCATCGTGCCGAGCCGCGGACTCATCGGCTTCCGCACCGACTTCCTGACACTGACCCGCGGCACCGGCATCGCCAACGCCGTGTTCGACGGCTACCGGCCGTGGGCCGGCGAGATCCGGGCGCGGCACACGGGCTCGCTGGTGTCCGACCGCAGCGGGTCGATCACCCCGTTCGCCATGATCCAACTGGGCGATCGCGGCCAGTTCTTCGTCGAACCCGGTGAGGACACCTACGAGGGCCAAGTGGTCGGGATCAACCCCCGCGCCGAGGACCTCGACGTCAACGTGACGCGCGAGAAGAAGCTCACCAACATGCGGTCGTCGACGGCCGACGTGATCGAGACGCTGGCCAGGCCGCTGGAACTCGACCTCGAGCAAGCGATGGAGTTCTGCGGCGCCGACGAGTGCGTCGAGGTCACCCCCGAGGTGGTCAGGGTGCGCAAGGTCGAGCTCACGGCCAGCCTGCGCGCGCGGGCGAAGGCGCGGGCCAAGGCCCGCGGCTAGCGGGTCGGATGGCCGTCGTCGGGCAATCGGATCCCGATACCCTGTTGGGCGTGCCGAAACGAGCCCGCCGGGTCTGCGCGACCACCGGCGTGTTGGTTTGGTTGCTCGCGTTCGCCGGCTGCGCCGTCAGCCCGCCCCCGGCGCCGCAGAGCACCGAGACCTCGCGCAGCACGCCGCCGCCGCCGCAGCGCAAGACGCAGATCATCATGGGCATCGACTCGATCGGCGCCGGCTTCAACCCGCATCTGCTGTCCGACTTGTCCGCGGTCAATGCCGCGATCAGTGCGCTGGTGCTACCCAGCGCGTTTCGTCCGGCGGCCGATCCGGCCACGCCGACGGGATCCCGGTGGGAAATAGACACCACGCTGCTGCAGTCCGCCGAGGTGACCAACGAAAACCCGTTCACGGTGACCTACAAGATCCGGCCGGAGGCGCAGTGGACCGACAACGCCCCGATCGCCGCCGACGACTTCTGGTATCTGTGGCGGCAGATGGTAGGCCAGCCCGGTGTGGTCGATCCGGCCGGTTATGACCTGATCACCGGCGTGCAATCGATCGACGGCGGCAAGCAGGCCGTCGTCACCTTCGCCCGGCCCTACCCGGCATGGCGTGAGTTGTTCAGCAACATCCTTCCGGCCCACATCGTCAAAGACGTGCCGGGCGGTTTCCCGGCCGGCTTGGCTCGCACCCTCTCGGTCACCGGTGGGCAGTTCCGGGTGGAGTCCATCGACCCCCAGCGCGACGAGATCCTGCTGGCCCGCAACGACCGCTACTGGGGACCGCCGGCCAAGCCCGACCTGATCCTGTTCCGCCGGGCCGGGGCGCCCGCCGCGCTGGCCGATTCGGTTCGCAACGGCGACACCCAGGTAGCCCAGGTGCACGGCGGCTCAGCGGTTTTCGCGCAGTTGTCGGCGATCCCGGACGTGCGGACCGCCCGGATCATGACGCCGCGGGTCATGCAGCTCACGCTGCGCGCAAGCGAGTCCAAGCTGGCCGACGGGCAGGTGCGCAAGGCGATCCTGGGGCTGCTCGACGTGGACTTGCTTGCCGCCGTGGGCGCGGGCAGCGACAACACCGTCAGCCTGGCCCAGGCGCAGATACGGTCGCCCAGCGACCCGGGCTACGTGCCGACCGCGCCGCCGGCGCTGACCCGAACGGCGGCGCTGGGGCTGCTGGAAGCGGCGGGCTACCAGATCGACAACGACACCTCGACGCCGGAGACCACCCGCGGACACGTCAGCAAGGACGGCAAGCAGCTATCGCTGGTCATCGGCGTCGCGGCCAACGACCCGACCTCGGTGGCGGTCGCCAACACCGCCGCCGACCAGTTGCGCAACGTCGGCATCGCCGCGACCGTGCTGGCGCTTGACCCGGTGGCGCTGTACCGCGATGCGTTGGTGAACAACCGGGTCGACGCCCTGGTGGGCTGGCGCGAAGCCGGCGGAAACTTGGCGACGCAGTTGGCGTCCCGCTACAGCTGCCCCGCGTTGGAGGCGACCACGGTATCGACCGCGACCGCCCCCACCTTGAAGCCCCCGGCGTCAGCCGGCCCGTCCGGTTCGGCTAAGCCCGCTCCTGCCACCACGCCGACTGCGACGACCTCGACGCCGGCTGCCCGCACACAGGAGCCCGGTGCGTTGGTGCAGGCGCCGTCGAACCTCACCGGTATCTGCGACCGCGGCGTGCAGTCGGACATCGATGCCGCGCTCAACGGCGCCAAGGACATCAACGACGTCGTCAACGCGGTCGAGCCGCGGCTGTGGGATATGTCCACCGTGCTGCCGATCCTGCAGGACACCACGATCGTCGGCGCCGGTCCGAGTGTGCAGAATGTGAGTCTCTCCGGCGCGGTGCCGGTCGGCATCGTCGGCGATGCGGCGCAGTGGGTGAAGACCGCTCAGTGAGCCCGCCGGCAGCCCTCGGTAACGATTCGATATCTGTTAGACAAAAGTTAATGAATCAAGGTCATTAAGGTTGCTCTCAGGTATTGTTCGATACACCGGTTCAGTCACAAGCCGGGCATGTCCCAGCTACTGGAGGCGTCGCGATGCAACGCGACGGATCCTCCGCAGGTTCTTCTGATCGAAGTCCTGCCTCGACCACCCATACGCCAAAGGCGGACCGACCAGGGGGCGGCCCGCCTTTGGCTTTTTTCGGCTTGGCCCACCGCCGGGCGCTGGGCGCTGCCCAACCTGAAAACTAGTGCGCTGCAACAACGGTCATGTGGAATGCGGCAGTACGGTGTCGACGATCTGAGCGAGCTGACGCTTGTTCGGCGGAGCGCCGGTGAGCAGCAGCTGCTGGTTGATCAACGCAGTGCCGACTCTCGCGGTGTACGGCGTCAGCGTGGCGGCATCGATCTCGCCGTTGGCCGCGCCGGCCTGCAGGATCGACTCGGTCATCCGTAACCGAGGTCCGACTACCGCGTCGGCGAAGATCGCGCGCAACTCCGGCTCGTGTAGCAGTTGCTGGATGGTGAACAGGCCGGGGAAGGCGGTCTTGCCCGCGACCAGGTCGCAGTGCGCGCCGAAGAATGCGCCTAAATTCTCCCGCGCCGACCGGTCCGGGCGAGGCTCGGGCAACGGCGGCAACGCGTAGCGCAACGCCGCCTGAACCAGGTCGTGCTTGCTGGACCATCGCCGATACAACGCGGCCTTGCCCGTACGTGCCCGTGCGGCGATCCCTTCCATGGTCAGTCCGCCATAGCCAACAGCAGCCAATTCGGCCAGCGTCGCGTCGTAGAGGGCATCTTCGAGTTGCTTGCCGCGGCGGCGGGTGCGAACCGTTGCCGTCTGCTGTGCCATGCGACGATAGTAGCCAGCAACGTATCTTCAGCCCGAGCGGGGCTTTGCCGAGTCGGCGATTATCTTTGCTGCTCAGTGGTCTATGCCGCGAAATCCTTTGCCGCGCAGCGCCCCGGTAGGGTGCGTCCCATGCAGGAAACCCCCCGGCTGTTGTTCGTGCATGCCCATCCCGACGACGAGACCATCACCAACGGCGCCACGATTGCGCATTACGTCGCGCGCGGGGCGCAGGTGCAGGTGGTCACCTGCACGCTGGGCGAGGAGGGCGAGGTGATCGGCGACCAGTGGGCGCAGCTGGCCGTCGAGCACGCCGACCAGCTCGGCGGGTACCGCATCGGCGAGCTGACCGCCGCGCTGCGCGCCTTGGGCGTGAGCGGGCCGACCTACCTGGGCGGCCCGGGCCGCTGGCGTGATTCGGGCATGGTGGGCACCGAACCTCGGGGCCGACCCGGTGTTCAGCGGTTCAGCGACGCCGACGAACGCGAGGCCGTCGGCGCGCTGGTGGACATCATTCGCGCGCTGCGCCCGCACGTCGTGGTGACCTACGACCCCAACGGCGGATACGGGCATCCCGACCACATTCAGACCCACGTCGTCACCACCGCGGCGGTGGCCGCGGCCGGCACCGATGACTACCCGGGTACGCCGTGGGCGGTGCCGAAGTTGTATTGGACGGTCATTGCCCGCAGCGCGTTCACCGCGGGGTGGGAGGAGCTGGGCGCCGGCGATTTATTGGACGACTGGGTGATTCCAGCGCCCGACGGTGACTATTCAGCTTTTCAGGAACTCGGCTACGGCGACAACGAGATCGACGCCGTCATCGACGACTCGGATGCGCTACCGGCGAAGACGGCGGCACTGCTCGCGCACGCCACCCAGCTCACCGTCGGACCCACCGGCCGGGCGCTCGCGTTGTCGAACAACCTCGCCCTGCCGATCGTGCCGCAGGAGCATTACATTTTGGCCGCCGGCGCCGCAGGACACCGTGACGAGCGCGGTTGGGAGACCGATTTGCTCGCCGGTCTCGACCTGGCCGCGCCGGTCACACGGTAGGCTTCCGGCATGGACCCGGATCTGGACCAGAATCAGCAACACTGGCAGGACCGACTGGACAGCTTCCAGTGGGAGCTCATGTCCATCGTTTCCCAGTTGGACACCGTCCCAACCTGACCGCTACCACGCCGCGCCTCGGCCAGATCGGCGACACCGGCGTGACGGACCCCGCGGTCCGAATCGTTGTTCTGATGTTGCTCGCGGTCGACGGCGTGCTGTCCGCGGTCGGTGGCGCGATGCTGTTGCCGACCTATATCGGCTCCGTCCCGTTTCCCATCAGCGCGTTGATCAGCGGCCTGCTCAACGCGGCGCTGGTCTGGGCGGCCGGACGGTGGACCACATCGGCACGGCTGGCCGCGCTGCCGCTGTGGACCTGGCTGCTGACCGTTCTCGCGATGTGCCTGCCCGGCCCGGGCGGCGACGTCATCTTCGGTGGACGAGGCGTGCTGGCATACAGCCCGTTGCTGCTGCTCGCGCTGGGCGCACTGCCGCCGTTCTGGGTGCTGTGGCGGCACCGCGTCGTGCCCTGACCAGTCGTGCGACCTCGTCGGTCATCGCCGGGAGGGCAGGGACTCCCTGGTGCACCGCTGGAGACTACTGTTGTCGCTCATGGCACGCGTCGGGTCGCAGATTGATGGGGACGTGCGGATGAAATTCGGATGGCCGGAAGTTACACCAACGTGCCGTTGACTCCGGGCGAAGAGCCGACCCTGCTGCCCAGCCTGTCGGTCCCCCCGTCACCAGGCGGCTCCGCCATCCGGCGGGTACTGCGGCGTGCCCGCGACGGGGTGGCGCTGAACGTCGATGAGGCAGCGGTGGCGATGACCGCACGCGGCGAGGATCTGACCGATCTGTGCCGCAGCGCCGCGCGGGTGCGCGACGCCGGTCTGGAGGCGGCCGGCCGGCGAGGTGGCAGCGGGCGACTGCCGGTCAGCTACTCGCGCAAGGTATTCATTCCGGTGACCCATCTATGCCGGGACTCGTGCCGCTACTGCACGTTCGTCACAGTGCCCGGCAAGCTGCGCGCCCAGGGCACCGGAATGTATCTGGAGCCCGACGAGATTCTCGACATCGCCCGTCGCGGCGCTGAACTCGGTTGCAAGGAAGCGCTGTTCACGCTCGGCGACCGTCCGGAAGATCGGTGGCCGGAGGCGCGCGAGTGGCTGGACGAGCGTGGTTATGACTCGACGTTGTCCTATCTGCGCGCGATGGCGATCCGGGTGCTCGAGGAAACCGGCTTGTTGCCGCACCTGAATCCCGGCGTGATGAGCTGGTCGGAGCTGTCGCGGCTGAAGCCGGTGGCGCCGTCGATGGGCATGATGCTGGAGACGACGTCGCGGCGGCTTTTCGAGACGAAAGGCCTTGCGCACTACGGCAGCCCGGATAAAGACCCTGAGATCCGGCTGCGGACGCTGACCGATGCGGGTCGGTTGTCGATTCCGTTCACCACCGGTCTACTGGTCGGCATCGGCGAGACGCTCACCGAACGGGCCGAGACGCTGCACGCGATTCGCAAGTCGCACAAGGAGTTCGGTCACGTCCAGGAAGTCATCGTGCAGAACTTCCGGGCCAAAGAACACACCGCGATGGCCTCGGCGCCCGACGCCGGCATCGACGAATTCCTGGCGACGGTGGCGGTTGCCCGGCTGGTCCTTGGCCCGGCCATGCGTATCCAGGCACCGCCTAATCTGGTGTCGGCGCAGGAGTGCTTGGCGCTGATCGCGGCCGGTGTGGACGACTGGGGCGGCGTCTCGCCGCTGACACCCGATCACGTCAACCCCGAGCGGCCCTGGCCCGCACTCGACGAACTCGCCGCCGTCACCGCCGAAGCGGGATACGACCTGGTCGAACGGCTGACCGCGCAACCCAAGTACGTGCGGGCCGGAGCGGCGTGGATCGACCCACGAGTGCGCGGACACGTTGTGGCGCTGGCTGATCCGGACACCGGGCTGGCTCGCGACGTGACGCCGGTGGGCATGCCGTGGCAGGAGCCCGACGACGTGGCATCCTCGGGCCGGGTCGACCTGAACGCAGCGATCGACACCGAAGGCCGTAAGACCGAGACCCGCAGCGATCTGGACAGCGCATTCGGGGACTGGGAGTCTATCCGCGCGCAGGTGCACGACTTGGCCGCCCGGGCGCCCGAACGCATCGACACCGACGTGCTGGCCGCATTGCGTTCCGCCGAGCGCGACCCGGCCGAGTGCACGGACACGGAGTATCTCGCGCTGGCGACGGCCGACGGCCCCGCGCTGGAAGCGGTTGCCGCACTGGCGGATTCGCTGCGTCGCGATGTGGTCGGTGATGACGTGACGTTCGTGGTGAACCGCAACATCAACTTCACCAACATCTGCTATACCGGCTGCCGGTTCTGCGCGTTCGCGCAGCGCAAAGACGACGCGGACGCCTACTCGCTGTCGGCGGACGAGGTCGCCCAGCGGGCGTGGGAAGCCCACGTCGTCGGTGCCACCGAGGTGTGCATGCAGGGCGGCATCGATCCCGAGTTGCCGGTCAGCGGCTACGCCGATCTGGTGCGTGCGGTCAAGGCGCGCGTGCCGTCGATGCACGTGCACGCGTTTTCGCCGATGGAGATCGCCAACGGTGTGACCAAGAGCGGCTTGAGTATTCGCGAGTGGCTGACCAGCCTGCGGGAAGCGGGTCTGGACACCATCCCGGGCACTGCCGCGGAGATTCTCGACGACGAAGTTCGGTGGGTGCTCACCAAGGGCAAGCTGCCCACCTCGATGTGGATCGAGATCGTCACGACTGCCCACCAGGTAGGCCTGCGGTCGTCCTCGACGATGATGTACGGCCACGTCGACGATCCGCGGCACTGGGTCGGCCACCTCAATGTGTTGCGCGACATCCAAGACCGCACCGGGGGTTTCACCGAGTTCGTCCCGCTGCCGTTCGTGCACCAGAACTCGCCGCTGTACCTCGCCGGGGCGGCGCGGCCCGGGCCCACTCACCGTGACAACCGCGCCGTGCACGCTTTGGCGCGGATCATGTTGCACCGCCGCATCTCTCACATCCAGACCAGCTGGGTCAAGCTCGGCGTCGAGCGCACGCAGGTGATGCTCAACGGTGGCGCCAATGATCTTGGTGGCACGTTGATGGAGGAGACCATCTCGCGGATGGCCGGCTCCGAATTCGGCTCCGCCAAGACCGTCTCCGAGTTGACGGCGATCGCCGAGGGTATCGGCCGGCCGGCCCGTCAGCGCACCACCGACTACCACCCGCTTGCCGCGTAGCTTGGGACCATGAGCCCGCGGATCGACGACGACCGGTTCCCCGAGTGGCAGCCGTTCGTCGAGGCGGTGCAGCAGCGTCGGCCCGACGCCGGCACCTGGTGTGAGGCCTGGACGGTGCGCGACATCGTCGCTCACCAGGCCGGCAACGCCGACGAGCTGGCCCGGGTGCTGGGTGCCCACCTGGCCGGCGAGCCGGTGGCGACACGCGGATTCGAAGAACGCGAGGCCCCGCTGCGGGCGATGAATGACGCCGACCTGTGGGCGGCCCTGCACCGAAACATGGCCGTGCTCAATGAGGCCGCCGAGGCCGGCGACGATGTGCCGGCCGACACCGACGTTGCCTGGACCGGACGCACCATGAAGGTGCCGTGGTTCGCCGAGCACATGCGAGAAGAGCTGGTGCTGCACGGGTGGGATATCACCGGCGACGACGCGGCGGCGCAGGCGCGGATGGCACAGCCGTGGATGACGACGCACAGTGTGCTGGCGGTGGGCAAGCCGCTGCTGGTCAAGGGCGCGCAGCAACTGCGGCCGGGCGAACGCATCGAGGCGCGCCTGCGGGTGGCCGGTGCCGACGATGTGCTCCTGCGCGCGGACGCCGACAGCGCCACGATCGAGCTTGCCGACCCGGACGGGCCGGCAACGCTGGAAACCGATGCTGCCGCAAGGGTTTTGCTGCTGTGGGGCCGCCGCCCGGCCGACCCGTCGCGAATCTGCAGCCGCGTCGGTCCGGAGACGCTGGGCCGGCTGCGGGCTCTGCTGTCCGGCTACTGAGCGGCTACAGCCGGGCCGCCAGCTCGGTGCCCTGTTTGATGGCGCGCTTGGCATCCAGCTCCGCAGCGATCGCCGCGCCACCGATGACATGCGGGTTGATCCCGCCGCGGCGCAACTCGTCTTCGAGGTCGCGCACCGGTTCCTGACCGGCGCAGACCACGATGTTGTCGACCGCGAGCAGCTGTGGCCGCTCGCGCTTCGGGCCGAAGCTGATGTGCAGCCCGGCGTCACTCACCCGCTCGTAGTTGACGCCGGAAAGCTGGTGAACGCCTTTGGCTTTCAACGACGCCCGGTGCACCCATCCGCTGGTTTTGCCCAGTCGCTTTCCCTGGGCTCCGGTTGTGCGCTGCAGTAGGTAGACCTCCCGTGCGGGCGGCGCGGGGATCGGAGTGATCAGTGCGCCCGGCGCTTCCCACGGGTCGGCAACGCCCCATTCGGCCTTCCAGTCTTTGAGATTCAGCGTGGGCGACTCGTCGGTGACCAGGAATTCGCTGACATCGAAGCCGATGCCGCCGGCGCCGATCACCGCGACGGTCTTCCCGACCGGCTTTACGCCGGTGATGGCTTCGGCATAGGTCAGCACCATCGGATGATCGATGCCCGGGATGCGCGGAATCCGCGGTGCCACGCCGGTGGCCAGTACCACATGGTCGTAGCCGGCCAGGTCGGTGGCCGACACTCGAGTGCCCAGTCGTACTTCCACGCCGTGGGTCTGCAGCATCGTGGTGAAATACCGGATGGTTTCGTTAAATTCCTCTTTGCCCGGGATTCGGCGTGCCATGTCGAACTGGCCGCCGATGAACGTGTGGGCCTCGAACAGCGTGACCTGGTGACCGCGGGCAGCTGCGTTGACCGCGGTCGCCAGCCCGGCCGGGCCGGCACCGACGACCGCGACCGAGCGCGTGCGCCGGGTCGGAGACAGCACCAACTGCGTTTCGTGCCCGGCGCGTGGATTGAGCAGACACGACACCGTCTTCTTCACGAACGCGTGATCCAGGCAGGCCTGATTACAGGCGATGCAGGTGTTGATCTCGTCGTCGCGCGCGCCCTGGGCCTTGAGCACCCACTCCGGGTCAGCCAGCAGCGGCCGGGCCATAGAGATCAGCTGCACATGGGTGTCGGCCAGGATTTGTTCGGCGGCCTGCGGCATGTTGATTCGATTGGACGCCACCACCGGAATGTCGACGTGTCCGGCGACGGCATGGCTGATGTCGACGAAGGCGTTGTTAGGCACCGACGTGACGATGGTCGGCACGCGCGCTTCGTGCCAGCCGAAGCCGGAGTTGATCATGGTTGCGCCGGCGGCTTCGACTTCGGTTGCCAGCGTGAGGACGTCGTCCCAGCTTTGGCCGTCCTCGACGAAGTCGGCCATCGACATCCGGTAGCAGATGATGAAATCGGATCCGACTGCCGCACGTGCGCGACGCACGATCTCGACCGGAAATCGGCGGCGCTTCTCCGCGGTGCCGCCCCACGCGTCGTTGCGCTTGTTGGTTCGCGGCGCCAGAAACTGGTTGATCAAATACCCTTCGCTGCCCATGATTTCGACGCCGTCGTATCCGGCCTCACGGGCCAGCTGCGCGCAACGGGCGAAGTCGCCGATCGTGCTCTGCACGCCGCTCGACGAGAGCCGGCGCGGACGAAACGGGTTGATCGGGGCCTTGATCGACGACGCGCTCACCGAAAGCGGATGGTAGGCATACCGTCCGGCGTGCAGGATCTGCAGCAGGATCTTGCCGCCTGCGTCGTGCACCGCGCTGGTGACGCGGCGGTGTCGGCGTGCCTGCCCGGTCGAGGTCAGCTCCGAGGCGAACGGCAGCAACCAGCCGGTCCGGTTGGGTGCGTAGCCGCCGGTGATGATCAGGCCGACACCGCCGTGCGCGCGTTCGGCGAAATACTCGGCGAGCCGGTCGAGGTGGCGGGCACGGTCCTCCAGACCGGTGTGCATCGAGCCCATGATCACCCGGTTGCGCAGCGCAGTGAATCCGAGATCCAACGGGGACAACAGGTTTGGATAGGTCATCGCTGCTCCCGTGTTGGATCCGGTAGGGCGCTGGTGACTTCGTCGAGCCAGTCGATGGTGCTTTCTTCGGCGCGGATTCCGCCGCGCAACACCAAATACTGATGTAACGCGTTGCCGCGCAACGCCGCTGGATCGGGAAACTGTTTTTTCTCGAACCCGCGGTAGGTGTCCAGCAAGTGCGCGCGTTCGGCGCGCAGGGCAGTGATCTGTGCGTGCAGCGCGGCGGTATCGCCGTAGCCGGCACCGCGCAGCTTGACGGCTACTTCACGGGTGCGGGTGTCGCTGAGCGCGCCACCCCGTCTGGAATTGCCGTAGCCGGATCCGCCTTGCCCCAACGGTGCGGCGATCCAGCGCGCCAATTCCGCCCGGCCGGCCTCGGAGACGGTGTAGACCTTTTTGTCCGGCCGCCCGCGTTGCGCAACCGGCGTCGCGGCCACCCAGCCGTCGTCTTCCATCGTCCGCAGGGTGCGATAGATCTGCTGGTGCGTGGCGCTCCAGAAATAGCCGATCGAGCGGTCGAACCGGCGGGTCAGCTCGTAGCCGGAGCCCGACTGTTCGCACAGCGACACCAGGATCGCGTGGGGGAGTGCCACGCGCGCAGCATAGGAACAGCGGGCCGCCCTATGCAACTAGTTGCACTGCATCGACGCGCATAGTGACCAGGTGCTTGCGTTATATATGCAACGTCTAGTATCAGTAACCAAGACTCCGCATCGCCGGAAAGCGAAACGCTCGTGCACACTGGTGCGGGCTTTGGCCTACGGCACAGCCAATCAGCCACCTGGAGACCGTGAGGAGACGTCTGTGACGTACACGATCGCCGAACCGTGCGTCGACATCAAAGACAAGGCATGCATCGAAGAGTGCCCGGTCGACTGCATCTACGAGGGCGCTCGAATGCTGTACATCCACCCCGACGAGTGCGTCGACTGTGGCGCCTGCGAGCCGGTCTGCCCGGTCGAGGCGATCTACTACGAGGACGACGTGCCCGAGCAGTGGAACCAGTACACGCAGATCAACGCGGACTTTTTTGACGAGCTCGGATCTCCCGGTGGCGCAGCGAAAGTCGGCTTGACCGAGAACGACCCGCAGGTCGTCAAGGATCTCCCGCCGCAGGGTGAGGGCGACTGAGCCACCTGATGGGCCGCCGGCGGCTGTCGGGGTCTCTGCCGGAGTTCCCGTGGGACACCCTGGCCGACGCGACCGCGCTGGCCAGGTCGCACCCGGGCGGCATCGTCGACCTGTCGGTCGGCACACCCGTCGATCCGGTGGCCCCGCTGATCCGTGCGGCGCTCGCCTCGGCCGGCGCCGCGCCGGGATACCCCGCCACGGCGGGCACACCGCAGCTTCGCGAGTCGGCGGTTGCCGCGCTGAGCCGCCGATACGGCATCACCGGACTGACCGAGGCGGCCGTGCTACCGGTCATCGGCACCAAAGAACTCATCGCCTGGCTGCCGACCCTGCTCGGTCTTGGCGCCCAGGATCTGGTCGTGGTGCCCGAGCTGGCCTACCCGACCTACGACATCGGCGCCCGGCTGGCCGGCACCCGGGTGCTTTTCGCCGACTCGCTGACCCAGCTCGGCCCCCAGGCGCCGGCACTGTTGTACGTGAACTCGCCGAGCAATCCGACCGGGCAGGTGCTCGGCGTCGATCATCTGCGCAAGCTCGTGGGCTGGGCTCGGGACCGGGGCGCGGTGCTGGCCTCCGACGAGTGCTACCTCGGCCTGGGCTGGGGCGCCCAGCCGTTGTCGGTGTTGCATCCGTCGGTCTGCGACGGCGACCACACCGGTCTGCTGGCAGTGCACTCGCTGTCCAAGAGCTCCTCGCTGGCCGGGTACCGGGCCGGCTTCGCCGCCGGGGACTCCGACCTGGTCGGCGAGCTGCTCGCGGTGCGTAAACACGCCGGGATGATGGTGCCGCGGCCCGTTCAGGCGGCGATGATCGCCGCGCTGGACGACGACGCCCACGAGCGTGAGCAGCGTGACCGCTACCGGCAGCGCCGCGATCTGCTGCTGACGGCTTTCCGTTCGGCCGGCTTCACCGTCGACTATTCCGACGCCGGCCTGTATTTGTGGGTCACCCGCGGCGAGCCGTGCCGTGACACCGTCGCCTGGTTGGCGCAGCGCGGCATTCTGGCGGCGCCCGGTGAGTTCTACGGCCCACGCGGCGCCCGGCATGTGCGGGTGGCGTTGACCGCCACCGACGAGCGGATCGCCGCGGCGGTCGACCGGCTTGGCTAGTGTCGAGTGGCCACTTACGACACGCGGAATCGCGATCGGCGTGCAACAACGTCCCACTCGGAGGGAGCGGCGCTGATGACTGAGTACGGCTTCGAGGCAGTCGACCGGCTGCCGTTCAGCACCGAAGAGAAGGCACAGCGGTACCGCACCGAGAACTATCACGGCGCCGTCGGTCTCAACTGGTATCGCACCGACCCCACCCTGCAGGCCACGATGGCCTACTACCTGCAGCCAGGCGAGCTGGCCGTCGTCGAACCTCATCTGGACAGCATCGGCGAATTGATGGGCGGTCCGGTGGCCCGCTGGGCCGAACAGACCGACCGCACCCCGGCACACCTGGAACGCTACGACCGGTGGGGCCACGACATCAGCCAGGTAGTGCAGCCGGCGTCCTTCGTCGAGTCCAAACGAGCGGTGCTGCACGGGCAGCAGGCGCTCAAGGAGGACGCCCAGCAGGCCGGCGTCAACCCGTCGCTGCCGCTGTTCGCGGCCAACTATCTGCTGAACCAGGCTGACATCGGCATGGGCTGCGCGCTGGGAACCGGCGGCGGCATGGTCAAGTCGCTGGTCGCGGCCTATGCCCCCACCGACGTGCGCGAGCATGTGCTGGCCAAATTCGCCAGCGGGGAGTGGGAGGGCGAGACCGCTCAGCTGCTGACCGAGCGGGCCGGCGGCTCGGACCTCGGGATGTTGGAGACCACGGCCCGACGCGTCAGCGGCGACAATGGCGGAGCCTGGCTGCTTAACGGGTTCAAGTGGTTTGCGTCCAACTGCGACGGTCAAGTGTTCGTCGTGCTGGCCAAGCCCGAGGGCGCCCCGGATTCCGGCCGCGGCGTGGCGACCTTTCTGGTGCTGCGGACCCGTCGCGACGGCACCCGCAATGGCATTCGCATCCGGCGACTCAAGGACAAGCTCGGCACCCGATCGGTGGCCTCCGGTGAGGTCGAGCTGGTCGACGCGGAGGCCTTCCCGCTGTCCGGCGAACCCAGCACCGACGAGCAATCCGCTGACGGCAGGGGACTGGGCCGGATGATGGACCTGACCAACGCGTCGCGGCTCGGCATCGCCCTGTTCGCGCTGGGTAACGCGCGCCGCGCACTGGTCGAATCGCTCTGTTACGCCAGGCAGCGGCGGGCGTTCGGCGACCGGCTGCTCGACAAGCCGCTGATGCGCCGCAAGCTCGCCGAGATGATCGTCGACGTGGAAGCCGCCCAGGCGCTGGTGTTCGACGGCCTGGGTTTCGCCAACCACCGCCAGCGCCGCCCGGTGCGGCAGCGTATCGCCGTGCCGGTCACCAAGCTCAAGGTGTGCCGGCTGGGCATCACCATGGCCTCCGACGCGATCGAGATCCATGGTGGCAACGGATATATCGAGACGTGGCCGGTGGCCCGACTGCTGCGGGACGCACAGGTCAACACAATCTGGGAAGGTGCTGACAACATACTGTGTCTTGACGTTCGCCGGGGCATCGAGCGCGCCCAGGCTCATCAGCCTTTGCTGGAACGCCTGCACGAAGCGGTCTCAGCCTCGGACGACGACGAGACGACACGCCTGGTGCGCTGCCGCGTCGACGATCTGGAAGCGGCGATCACGGCCTGGAGGAAACTCGATGGCACGGTTGCCGAGGCGCGGCTGTTCGCGCTTACCCGCTTCATCGGCGATGTGTATGCCGGCGCCTTGTTGACCGAGCAGGCCGCCTGGGAGCGGGCCGCCCGCCAGAACGGCCGCAAGGCGCTCGTGGCACGCTTGTACGCATTGCGCTACCTCGCTGACCAGGGACCACTTCGCGGCATGGACGTCGAAAGCGACGATGCGATTGAACGATTCGATGAGTTGGTTGAGGGTTCGCTTTTGATCGACCGATAGCGGGCTTCCCCACTTCGCCTCGTCCCGGCGCGCATGATTGGCCGGATGCATCGTAGGCTTTCCCGGGACCATCAAGATTTCGTCAAGAATTTGGGGTGACACGATTGGCTGACGCGCAGGGGATCGCGCCATCTTTTTCCGATGGCTGGAAGCGGGCCTTCCTCGGGAAACCAATGATCAACGACCAGTTGCAGCATGAGAGATTGTCGAACCCTGTTGCGCTGGGCGTGCTTTCGCCTGATGCGATTTCCTCGACCGCCTACGGCTCAGAGCAGGTGATGATTGAGCTGCTGCCGGCCGCGGGGTTGGCTGCGTTCTCACTGTTGATTCCGATCACCGGTGTGATCCTGGTGATTCTGGTGTTGGTGGCCGCCTCGTTCCGCCAGGTTGTCATGGTTTACACCCGGGCCGGGGGCTCGTATGTCGTTACCCGGGACAGCTTCGGGCCGCGAGTGGCGCAGGTCGCCGCCGCGTCATTGCTGATTGACTATGTGGTCACGGTGGCGGTGCAGTCCGCGGCCGGGACGGTGGCGGTGGTCTCGGCGATACCGGTGTTGGGCCCGTACAGCTTGGAAATGACGGTGGGCATTGTGCTGCTCATTTGTTATGCCAATCTGCGCGGTTTGCGAGAAGCGGGTCGACCATTCGCGATCCCGACGTATGCGTTTGTGACGATGGTGTCACTGATGATCGTGGTCGGGGTGGTGCGGGAACTTTTCTTCGGCGGTTTACCGAAATACGATCCGGCTCACATTGTGGGCGCGGTTCCGGTCCATCAGGGCAATGGATTGGTGATGGGTGCCACGGTACTGATCTTGTTGCGGGCGTTCGCCAATGGTGGTTCGTCGTTGACCGGGGTGGAGGCGATCTCAGACACCGTCAGCAGTTTCCGCAAACCCGAGGGCGTCAACGCGCGCAAGGTGATCACCGTGATGGCCTGTGTTTTGGGCTTTCTGTTGACGGGGGTGGCGTATTTGACGTATGTCACCCACGCCACGCCGTATGCGAACGGCTATCCGTCGATGCTTTCCGAGATTGCCCGGGCTGTTTTCGGCAACGGGATGATCGGCCATGTCTTGTACATTCTGGTGCAGACAGCGACGGCGGCGATTTTGATCACCGGTGGTAACACCAGTTTTAATGGATTTCCCACACTCGCCAATTTCGTTGCCGGCGACCGTTTTCTGCCGCGGCCGATGATGAAGCGTGGTCATCGGCTGGTGTTTTCCAACGGCATCATTACGCTGACCGCGCTGGCGGTGGCGCTGCTGGTGTTCACCGGTGGATCGGTGAATGCGCTGGTGCCGTTTTATGCGATCGGGGTGTTCACCGGGTTTTCGATGTGCGGCTACGGTATGACCAAATACCACCTCATTCATCGCGAGCCGGGCTGGCGGTACAAGCTGGCAATCAACCTGTCGGCAGCAATCTTGTCGACGATCGTGGTGGGGATCTTCGCCGTGGCGAAATTCACCGAAGGCGCGTGGCTGATCGTGGTGGTCTTCCCCATCCTGGTGCTTTTCTTGATGCGGCTCAACCGGCAGTATCGCGCCGAGGCGTCGGTGTTGGAGACCTCGCTCGTGGACGCTCCGGACTGGGACAAGCATGACCGGCACCGGGTGTTCGTCTTCGTGGACAGCGTCGATTTCGCCGAGATCGAGGCGATGCGCTACGCCAAGGGGCTGCACGCTGACGAGTTGACCGCCGTGCACTTCGTCCTGGACGCAGCTCGTGCCGCGCGATTGCAGGAGCGCTGGCAACACTTCGGGCACCGCACCGAGTTGCGGCTGATCCAGTGCCTGGATCGAAACTTGAACCGGGCCGCACAAGATCTCGTGTGCCAGGTCAAGCGGGACCACCCGGACACCACGGTAACGGTGCTGTTGCCGCGCCGAGAGTTCGCGCCGCTGGTCGGCCGGCTGCTTCATGACCGCACCGCCGACAAGATGGCCCGGGTGATCAGCCGAATTCCGGGTGCGAGCGCGCAAATCATGGCCTACGACATCGAGTCTCGAATCGCGCAGATCACTCGGGCGCGAGGAGGATCTCCAGATCGGCAGAGCGTTGGGGATAGCCGGCTAGACGTGGCCCAACCGCAATAAGCCCGGCTGGATGGTTCAGCCCCAGATCGTCGAGTAACCCGAGGAAGTGATGCGTTGTGACAAAGCCGGACCAGAACTCGAGCATTCCGCCGTCTTTCGTCGATGGATGGAAGCGCGTCGTCCTCGGCCAGCCGCTGACGACCGAGCAGCTTGAATCGGAACGGCTGACCAATCCGGTTGCGCTGGGCGCTATTTCGCCGGACGCGATCTCGTCGACCGCGTACGGGCCCGAGCAGGTCATGATCGAACTGCTGCCCCGCGCCGGGATGGCTGCATTCACGTTGCTGCTCCCGATCATCGGCGTCATCCTGTTCATATTGTTGCTGGTCTCGGCGTCGTATCGCGGAGTTGTCACCGCATACACCCGTACCGGCGGGTCATACATGGTGGCACGAGACAACTTCGGGCCCCGGGTGGCGCAGATCGCGGCTGCGGCGTTGTTGATCGACTATGTCGTCACCGCAGCGGTGCAGCCCGCGGCCGGGACCGTCGCGGTGGTGTCGGCGATACCGCTATTACGGCCCTATCACCTGGAACTGACGGTGGCGGTGCTGATCTTGATCTGTATCGCCAACCTGCGGGGATTGCGGCAATCGGGCCGGCTCTTCGCGATCACGACATACTGGTTCGTCGCCATGATTCTGCTGACGATCGTCACCGGTCTGATTCGTGAAATGTTCTGGGGTTTACCGAAATACGATCCCGCCCACATCGACGGAGCGGTGCCCGTCCATCAAGGCAGCGGACTGGTCATGGGCGCGACGGTCCTGGTGCTGTTACGAGCATTCGCCAACGGCGGTACATCGCTGACCGGCATCGAGGCGATCTCCAACACCGTCAACGTCTTTCGCGAGCCGCAGGGCGTCAACGCCCGTCGCGTGCTGACCATAATGGCGTGCATCTTGGGGGTCTTGTTGGCCGGGGTTGCCTGGCTTGCTTTCGTCACCCACGCCACCCCGTATGTGGATGAATACCCATCGATGCTCTCGGAGATCACGCGTGCGGTTTTCGGCAGCGGTACGATCGGCAACGTCTTCTACTTTTTAGTCCAGGCATCCAGTGCCGCAATTCTTTTCACCGGCGCGAACACCGGGTTCAACGGGTTCCCGGCCCTGGCGAGTTTCGTTGCGGAAGACCGCTTCTTGCCCCGGCCGCTGACCAAACGCGGACACCGGCTGGTGTTCTCCAACGGAATCATCACGTTGACCGCGCTCGCGGTGGCGCTGTTGCTGGTCACCGGGGCATCGCTGAACGCGCTGGTGCCGTTTTACGCCATCGGGGTGTTCACCGCTTTCGCGATGGCCGGCTATGGCATGACCAAACACCATCGCACTCGTCGTGAGCCGGGCTGGCGTCACAAAGCGGCGGTCAACCTGTCGGCGGGGATCATGTCGACGATCGTGGTCGGCATCTTCGTGGTCGCCAAGTTCACCGAGGGCGCCTGGCTGGTTGTGCTGATCTTTCCCATCCTCGTCTACGCCTTGGTACGACTGAACCGGCAGTACAGCGCCGAGGCATCCGTGCTGGAGATGTCGCGCAACGAGCGTCCCGAGTTGGCCAAATACGCGCGGCTGCGGGTGTTCGTCTTCGTGGATTCCGTCGACCTTGCCGAGGTCGAGGCGCTGCGCTATGGAAAGGGCCTGAACGCCGACGAGCTGCTCGCCGTCCACTTCGTGGTAGACGCCGACCATTCCGCTCAGCTGGAGGAGCGCTGGCAGCACTTCGAGCACGACACCCAGCTGCGGGTGATCGACTGTCCGGACCGCAATTTGAGTCGGGTCGCACAGGAACTGGTCGTGCGGGTGAAACAAGAGCATCCCGACACCAAGGTCACGGTGCTGTTGCCCCGTCGAACATATTCGACGTTGCTGGGTCGTCTGCTCCATGACCGCACCGCCGACAAGATGGCCAGGGCTGTCAGCCGCGTCCCCGGAGCCACCGCGATCATCGTGCCGTACGACGTCGAGTCGCGTATCGCCCGGGTTGATCCGGACGCGCTGGCGCAAGCCGGCCGCGGGTAAAACTGGCGAACGACTGAAGCGTGCCGCCTAGACTGCTCCGGGACGCTGAATCTCAGATGGGGTGGTCGTGACAGCTGAAGCGCGCGAGCAGGACATACCTCCGTCTTTCTCTGACGTGTTAAAGCGCGTCTTTCTGGGCAAGCCGCTGATCACCCAGGAGTTGTCCAACGAGCGGCTTTCGAATCCCGTTGCCCTGGGCGCGCTTTCACCCGACGCGATCTCGTCGACGGCCTACGGTCCGGAGCAGATCCTGACGGAGCTGCTGCCGCACGCCGGGTTGGCCGCGTTCGTCTTGTTACTGCCCATCATGGGTGTGATCCTGGTGATCCTGGCGCTGGTCGCCGCATCGTACCGGCAGGTCGTGATGGCCTACACCAAAGCCGGCGGCTCCTACATCGTCGCCCGGGAGAACTTCGGGCCCAAAGTGGCGCAGGTGGCTGCCGCGGCGTTGTTGATCGACTACGTCGTCACGGTGGCGGTGCAGTCCGCGGCGGGCACCGTCGCGGTGGCGTCGGCGCTGCCCGCGCTGGGGCCCTACAGCCTGGAGATCACCATCGGGGTGGTACTGCTTATCTGCTACGCGAATCTGCGCGGATTGCGTGAGGCCGGCCTGGCGTTCGCGATTGCCACCTACTCCTTCGTGCTGATGATCGTCGCGATGATCGTGACCGGCGTTGTCCGGCACCTTATTTGGGGCTTGCCGCAATATGATCCCGGCCACGCCGCGGGAGCAGTGCCGGTCCATCAGAGCAGCGGCCTGGTGATGGGCGCCACCGTTCTGGTGCTGCTGCGGGCCTTCGCGAACGGCGGCTCGTCGCTGACGGGTGTGGAAGCCATCTCCAACACGGTCAACGTCTTTCGTAAGCCGCAGAGCGTCAATGCCCGGCGCGTTCTCACCACCATGGCCTGCATTCTGGGGCTATTGCTGGCGGGGGTCGGCTATCTCGCCTACGCCACCCATGCGGCGCCTTACCTCAGCGAATATCCGTCGGTGCTTTCTCAGATTGCCCGCGCGGTCTTCGGCAACGGGATCATCGGCCAATCCATGTACGTCTTGGTCCAGGTATCGACGGCGGCGATTTTGTACACCGGCGCCAACACCAGCTTCAACGGGTTTCCCGCGCTGGCGAGTTTCGTTGCCGAGGACCGCTTTCTGCCGCGGCAGCTCATGCAGCGCGGTTATCGGCTGGTGTTCTCCAACGGCATCCTCACACTCGCGGCGCTGTCGGTGGCGCTGCTGGTGTTCACTGGCGGATCGGTCAATGCGCTGGTGCCGTTTTACGCGATCGGAGTGTTCACCGGCTTCTCGATGGCCGGCTATGGAATGTCCAAACACCATCTGGTGGAACGCGAACCGGGCTGGCGACACCGGTTGGCGATCAACTTCTCCGCGGCGGTGTTGTCGACGATCGTGGTGGGGATCTTTGCCGTGGCCAAGTTCACCGAGGGCGCCTGGCTGGTCGTCGTTGTGTTCCCGATGTTGGTGTTCGGGCTGATCCGGCTCAACCGCGAATACCGGGCCGAGTCCGCGATCTTGGAAGCCTTTCGCACCGACCGTCCCGAGATGACCAACTACGCGCACCATCGGGTGTTCGTCTGCGTCAACTCGCTTGATCTCGCAGTGCTCGAAGCACTGCGCTACGGCAGGGGATTGCGCGCCGACGAGTCGATCGCGGTGCATTTCATGATCGACTCTGACCATGCTGCCGCACTGCGAAAGCGTTGGGATGACTTCGATCTCGACACCCGGTTGCGGGTGATCGATTGCCCCGACCGGCAGATCGTTCGCGCCGTGCAAACGCTGGTCGTCAGGGCCCGAAACGAACACCGCGACACCCACGTGACGGTACTGCTGCCACGCCGCACGTATGCGCCGTTACTGGGACGACTGCTGCACGACCGAACCGCGGACAAGATCTCCCGAGCGGTCAGCCGAATTCCGGACGCCGCGGCCACCATCGTCCCCTACGACGTCCAGTCTCGGATCCGCGAAGCTTTCCCGGACGTCTTGGAGCAACGCATTGCCGCCAAGGTCGAGGAACTCGAGATGCGGATTTGGCGCGGCGAGGACGAGCCCGCTGAGAACTACGAGCACCCGGAAAAGCCCGCGACGGTGATCGACGTGAACGATGTGATTCCGGGACGACGCGCCACGGTCGAAGGCCGGGTCAGTGAGATCGAAGACATCACCAGACGCGGAAAAACGTCCCGCTGGATTGTTGTCGGCGACGACAGTGGCGAGATCCGGGTGACCTTCCGGCCCGGGCACGGCGACGACATTCAACCCGGTCAAGTCCTGCGCGTGACCGGGAAGGCTAGCCAGAGCGGCACCAAGCAGGTGTCGATGCTCGATCCGACGTACGCGGTGATCGAGACACCCGAGGAGTCTTAGCCCAGCGACGTAGGGTGCAATCCGTGCCCGTCCACCCCGAGGTCTCCGACGCGTTGGCCGCCGGCCGGCCGGTGGTTGCCCTGGAGAGCACGATCATCAGCCATGGTCTGCCGCGGCCGGACAATCTGCGCGTCGCACGCGAGATCGAGGCGGCGGTGCGATCCGGCGGAGCAGTACCGGCGACGATCGCGATCATCGGCGGGGAGCCGCACATCGGGCTCGACGATGTCGCGCTGCGGCGTATCGCGGAGGGTGACACCGTGGTCAAGGTGAGTGTGCGCGACGTCGCGGCGCTCGCGGCCCGGGGCGGAGACGGTGCGACCACCGTCGCCTCGACCGCGCAGCTTGCGGCAGCGGCGGGCATTACCGTCTTTGCCACCGGAGGGCTGGGCGGTGTGCATCGCGGAGCCCGCGACAGCTGGGACGAGTCGGCGGATCTGATGACCCTCTCACGCACTGGTGTGCTGGTGGTCTGTGCGGGCGTCAAGTCGATCCTGGATGTCGGGGCGACCCTCGAGCGGCTGGAATCGCTGAACGTCGGTGTGATCGGCTATCGCACCGATCGGTTTCCGGGCTTTTACCTCGCCGATTCCGGTCACCCGGTGGGCTGGCGGGTGGACACACCGCAACAGGCCGCCGATGTGCTGCGCGCCAGGCGGCGGCTGGGCGCCGACGGGTACGGGCTGGTGCTGGCCAACCCGATCACACCCGCCGACGAGATGGACCGCGCGTTGCACGACCGCGTGCTGGGCGCCGCACTGGCCGCCGCCGAAACGGCCGATGTGCGCGGCAAGGACGTCACGCCGTTCCTGCTCGACTTCTTTCATCGCGAGACGTACGGCGCATCGGTGGCGGCCAACGTCGCGCTGGTGCTGTCCAACGCCCGGTTGGCGGGGGAGATCGCCGCGGCTTACCTCGCGGGCTGAGAATGCTCAGGCGTCGATCACCACGCGGTCGCTTTTCCCGCGTGAAACGCAGACCAGCATCTCGTCATCGCCCTCCGCAGTGCGGCCACGTCGGTCGACCTGCCCGGCCATCACCTTGACCTTGCAGGTCCCGCAAAAGCCCTGCTGGCACGAATACGCGGTCGTCGGGTTCTCGTCTCGCATCACGTCCAACGCCGACCGGTTGGCCGGCACGCTGAGCACGCGCCGGGAGCGGGCGAGTTCCAGCTGGAAGGGGGTACCGTCGACAACCGGCGGCGGGCTGAACCGTTCGTAGTGCAGGGGTGCGTTGGCGTGCTCGTCGCGCGCTCCGCGCACCGACTCGAGCATCGGGCTGGGACCGCACACATAAACGGCCGTTGCCGGTCCGGCATCGGCAAGCAGCTCGGCGGCGGTTGCGAACCGGCCACGCTCGTCGTCCGCCCACACCGTGACCCGGTCCGGCGCCACCGCCATCACCTCGTCCAGCAGCGGCATGTGCTGCCGGCCGCGTCCGGCATAGACAGCGCGCCAGTTGATTCCGTGTTGCTGGGCCAGTTGGATCATCGGCAGAATCGGCGTCACCCCGATGCCGCCGATCACGAACAACACCTCCCGCTCGTCGGTCACCAGATAGAAGGCGTTACGAGGGCCCTCGAATTCGCAGGTGCTGCCCACGTCGAAACTGTCGTGCATCTCCAGCGAGCCACCGCCGCCGTCGGCAATCCGGCGCACGGCGATACGGTAGTCGGTTCGCCGCCCTGGCGGACCACACAGCGAGTACTGGCGACGGCGCCCCGAGGGCAGTCGAACGTCAATGTGCGCGCCGGGTTTCCAGGACGGCAGCAATCCGCCTTGCGCGTCGGCCAACGTCAACGCGACCACATCCGGGGTCAGCGTTTCGCGCTTGGTGACCACCGCGGTGATGGTGCGCTGCACCGGCGTCACTCGCGACGGCGTCCACCGCGAAGCCGCCGCAAAACCGCCGAACACCGTGCCCACGCCGTACAGCGCCGTGTAGGCCCGGTCGCGCCCGCGGCGTTGGTACAAGTCGGCGGGCCTGGTGTTCCAAATAGTCTCTGTCACAGTGCAATTCCTATGCTGATCGGTTGTCGACCCAGTCGCTGGTGAGACGGGCGATGACCTCGGGATGAGAGGCGACCACCCAGTGGCCGCCCTCGATCGGGACGACGCGGCCGCCGGCCGGGATCGACCCGGTGTACCGCTGCAGGGCGGGCGTGACGAAATAGTCCTTGCGCGCCGCCAGCACCTGCACCGCGACTGTTGTCTGCGGCAGCTGTGCCGGCGGCGCCAGCATCGGTGCGGGCATGTTGGCGCGGTACAGGTTGAGACCGTTGAGGTAGTCGTCGATCGATCGGGTTGTCGCCGCCCGGCGCCGGCCACCGGCACGTGCCCGGCCGAGGAGCTCAACAGCCTCAAAGGTTTTCACGGTCGCGCGGGACCGGATCGCTAACTCGGGCACACCCGGGCACAGGAAGAACCAGATGTAGGACGACGCCAGAATCTGTCTCACGACGGCGAACAGTGCGCGGGGGGTGCGTGGCGATCGCAAGAACTTGCCCGCATAGTTCAGGTGCGGACC
Source organism: Mycobacterium sp. (assembly GCF_036490025.1). Classification (GTDB taxonomy): domain Bacteria; phylum Actinomycetota; class Actinomycetes; order Mycobacteriales; family Mycobacteriaceae; genus Mycobacterium. The sequence continues at coordinate 39,302 of NZ_DASXEP010000030.1, forward strand.
CGAGATCGAGGTGAACGACCCGATTTTGGTCATCACGCCGTGGTCGGTGACCGCTGCCCAGCCTTGGATCGAGCCCCAGTCGTGCGCCAGGAGGTGGACATGATCCACGCCCAGGCTGTCGATCACCGCGCCGACGTCGGCGACCAGCTGGTTGAGCCGATACCCGGAGCGCTTTGTCGGCGTTGAGGATTCGCCGGCCCCGCGCACGTCGTAGGCCACGAAGTTATACCGGTCGATCAGGTTGGCGGCGACCCCATCCCATACCTGGTGATTGTCGGGGTAGCCGTGGATCGCCAGGACGGTCGGGCGTCGCGGGTCGATGTGGCCATAGGCGTGTACCGCCAGCGAGACGCCGTCCGACGCCGCAACCGTGGTTGCCTCGGTGATGGTTTCAGTGCTGGTCATGGGCCCTCCGCCTGGTGCTCAGTGCGACGCGCGTGCAGCGGGTGATCTGGCCAAGTAGTCGATCGCGCGTTCCACCCCGCCCAATTGGGAAGGATGGAACTTCGGCGTGTAGTACGCGCCGATCACGCGCAGGAACTGAAATGGCCCGGGCACCAACCGCAGGCGCGCCGCGCGGAAGTAGTCACGCCAGCGCGGCTTGGCTCTCGGTGGCAGATGCGGGTCGACCGAGTACATGAACCGCACGCCGCGGATGAACAACCACAGCAACGACGGCGTGATCAGCAGCTGGGTGCGCACCTGCCGCCAGTACCCGGCACGCAGGTGTTTCATGGTGTCGAACGCGACTGCCTTGTGTTCGACCTCTTCGGCGCCATGCCAGCGAAGCAAGTCCAGCATCACCGGGTCGGTGCCGAGCGCGTCGTGTTGTGGGGTGTCGAGCACCCACTCGCCCAGGATGGCGGTGTAGTGCTCGAGGGCCGCCACCATGGACACCCGCTCGAGCAACCAGCTCTGCCGTCGCCGGCGGCTCCACCCGGGCCGGTCACCGATGAGCTTCTCGAACAGCCAGGCCATCTGGTCGGTGAACGGCGTCACGTCGATGCCCTTTGCCGCGAAGTGGTCCTGCACACCCGCGTGCGCTTGAGAATGCATGGCCTCCTGGCTGATGAAGCCTTGCACATCCAGCCGCAGCTGATCGTCTTTGATCAGCGGCAAGGTGTCCTTGAATGCCTCGACGATGAACTCCTCGCCCGCCGGCAACAACAGGTGCAGGACGTTGCAGAAGTGGGTGCTGAAGGGCTCGTTGGGCACGTAGTAGAACGGCAGCGTCGCCCAGTCGAACTCGACATCACGTGCTTGCAGAACGATCCGCTCGTGATCGAGCGACGCGTCATGCGGACCCGCCGCCCGGTCGTCGACTGTGTACATCATCAAACCCCTTGTGTCGCTGGGTTGTTGGTAGGTTATTGCGCGCCGACCCGCTAGGTTGTCGCGCGCCGACCCGCTGCGCCCGGCTTCGCCGCGCTTGCGGTCGTCGCTAGGCACTGCGTTGCTCTTCGGCCTCACCCTCGGTGATCAACCGCTGCTCCCGCAAGAACCGGACGAGATGCTCGACCGTGTCGGTCAACGCGGGCTCCCGCAACCGGGTCTTGACCAGTCCGCGCGTGTGCCGGTATTGGGTGTTGTCGTAGCGCTTGTCGCGCATCGCCGCGATCTTGTCCGCCGACCGGGTGATGAAATCGACCAGCGGATACATCTGGTCATTCGGCGTGCAGCGGCGGTTCAGCTGCTCGGCGAAGGACGGGATGTCATGGTAATCAAAGTGATACCCGTAACGTTCGGACAAGATCCGGGTGATGTCCGTCAGGTTGTAGTAGTCGTCCGCAGTCATATTGAACACTGGGCAACCACCGTCCGTCTCTTCCGGCAGGTCCATCAGCGCGACGACGTGGTCGGCGATCAGGTCTGCGGGCAGCAGGCTGATCTGGTTGAGCGCGTTCACGGCCAGGCCGTGCTCGATCATGAACGCTGTCAGACGCACCAGGATGTCGTCCTGGCTGCCGTAGCCCGCCTTGGTGGGCGAGATCAGCGAGGGCCGGTAGATGCGCACATCGAGTCCTTTGGCTTGCGCCGTCAGCGCCAGCTGCTCGGCGACCCACTTGGTCTGTGAATAGCCGAAGTCCAGGCCGCTCATCTTCGCGTTGGCATCCCACTCGCCGACCACCGGCTCGGTGCTCCAGCCGTAGATGAAGGTGCTGGAGACCAGGTGGAAGGTCTTGCGGTGCGAGGTCATCGCCAGGCGCAACAGCTCGCGGGTGCCTTCGACGTTGGCCGGCCGCAGGGCGTCGTAGGTCCGGACGTAGTTGACCAGGGCGCCGTTGTGGACGATCAGGTCGACGCTGCCGGCCAGTTGCTGGAAGGCCTCCTCACCGATGCCCAAGGCGGGCTCGGCGAGATCGCCACAGATCACCCGTACCCGCGCCCGGACTTCGGATTCCAAAGCCGGCGACCATAACTGGGCCTGGCGCAGCGAGGCGACGATGCGGTCCAGGCCGTGATCGGCGTCCGTGGCGCGGACCAGTGCGTGCAGGGTGTAGGACGTCTGCGCGAGCAGGCTGCTCAGCAGGAACGGTCCCAGGAACCCGGTCGCCCCGGTCAGCAGCAAGTCGCTTGGTTTGCCCGATCGTTCCGGCGGGAGCGCCGGCAGCGGTAACGCCGCGTCGGTGCGCATCTTCGTGGTCTCGTATTCCTCGTACTCGGCGGAAATCTCGGCCAACGACTGGCGCAGGGCGTCGAGCGGCTGCCCGGACCCCTCGCCGAATTGCCGCATCAGCCGGAAGAATTCGGCAACCGTCAGGCGCTGCAGCAGACGCGTGTTGACGTCCTCGGCCAGCTCACCCGCGCCGTTCTCTTCGAGCAACGCCTGCAAGTCCGTGCGCAGCTCGGCCAGGCTCAGCGAGTCGATGCCGAGATCGGCAAAGGAGCAGTCCTCCTCACCGGTCAGGTCGTAGCTCTCGATGAGATGACGGAAGCGTTCCGGTGGGCCCGCAGTCGCGTCCGCTGCTTCGTGGGCCCGCTGGGTGTGGCTGGCCAGCACTGCCAGCTCGCCGTCCAGCCAGAGCTGGCGGGTCTGGGCGCGCCGGACCTTCCCGGAGGTGGTCTTGGGAATGACGCGCGGCGGCACGAATGCGATGGTGTGCGGATCGATGTGGCAGTGCCTGCGGATCGCCCGTGCCAATGCCTTGCCGTCGGGCAACTCTTGTCCGTCGCGCACCTCGGCCACCACGACCAGAGCTTCTTGTTCCTCATGTTCGACCGAGAACGCAACGACGCAGCCGTTGCGGACTTGCGCCGCCGACCGCTCGACGACGGCCTCGACGTCCGAGGGGTAGGTGTTGACCCCGCGGACGATGATCAGATCCTTGGTCCTGCCGCAAACGAACAGCTCGCCCTCGTAGAGGAAGCCGAGATCGCCCGTCCGCAGATACGTGTGCTCGTCATCGCCGGTGATGCGGGCTGCGAACGTCTCCGCGCTGAGCTCCGGGCGGTGCCAGTAGCCGCGCGCTTTGGATGGTCCGTCCACCCAGATCTCGCCGATTCGGCCCTCGCCCAGACCTTGCCGCGTCTGCGGATCGACGATGCGAACCACGCTGTCGGCAATGGGCTGGCCGCTGCTCACCAGCGGCGCTTGGTTGTTGTTCTCGGGCAGCGCCTTCTCGACGCGAACCAGCTTCTGTTGCAGCGCCCGCTTGTTGACGGCCAGGGTCTGGCGCCCCCGCAGGGTGACGCCCAATGTGTTCTCAGCCAAGCCGTAGGCGCCGGTCACCGCTTCGGGACGCAGACCGTATGGGGCGAAGCGTTCCCGGAAGCGGGCGAAGGTGTTGGCCCGCAGTGGCTCTGCCCCGATGACCATGGCTTCCAGGCTGCTCAGGTCGATCCCGACCAACTCTGAGTCGGGAAGCTTGTCCGCACGCAGGCAGTACTCCAGGGCGAAGTTCGGCGCTGGCGTGCGGGTGGCGCGCACCTCGCTGATGAGCCGCAGCCATGCCGAGGGCCGCTTGAGGAAGTCCTCCGGTGACATCCCGTGGGTGGTCCCGCCGATTACCGCCATGAACAGGTAGGCGGAGATCAAGCCCATGTCGTGGTGCTGCGGGAGCCAGCTGACCGCCACTTCGCTGACCGTGAAAGGCGAGGAGTTGGCGATGACGTTGGCGTGCGTCACGACCACGCCCTTGGGATCGCTGGTGGAACCCGAGGTGTACTGGAGGAAAAGTACCGAGCCGGGGGTATCCGCCACGGGTGCACCACCGAATTCCTGGGTGCCATCCGTCGCGAACCAGGGCAGCTCCGGGAGCCGTTGGCTGTCCGGCCACGGCAGGGCGCCATCTCGCTGGCCGAGCGACAGGTTATAGGCGTGCTCAAGCTGCTTGGTCGACAGCACTGCCTTGGCCTGGCTGTCCCGCGCGATGAAGCTGAGCTTGGCCAACCCCGCTTCGAAGGCCATCGGCAAGGGCGGGCTGACGGGTACAGCGATCACCCCGATGCGCGCGCAGGCGAAGAACGCCGCCACCATTTCCAAACCCGGGGGGTAGACCAGCAGCGCCCGATCTCCCTTGGTCAGCCCGGCTTCAGTGGACAAGTAGGCGGCGAGCTCGCGCGTCCGCTCGGCGAAGGTCAGGTAGGTGTAGCTCTCGAGCTCCCGGCCTTCGGCGTCGAGAAACCGGTACAGGGTCTGGTCCGGCCTCCGTGCTTCCCACATCTGCAGATAATCGATGAGCGTCTTCATCGCAGGGGTCATCCCTTCGGTCGGTGTCAAAACGGGAAAACAACTTCCTTGGTGATCGGTAAAGCCAACATAGCGCCGCCGACTAGAGGTAAGCAAAGTGTCTTGGACATTAACGGGCAGTGCACACTAGTTTCACAGCCTAAGCTTAAATAGTGCGCCAATTCGCGTGGTCTCTGCGTATCTACGGAAATACGTATCTCAGTACCTCAGTGGGGTTATGAGCAGGCGTTTTCTTGGCCAACTGCTCTGCATGTACTGATCTACGGATCTCCGTATCCACGTACGAATTCCATTTTAGGGGCCGGTTACTTTTTCCCTACAGCCATTCTTGGCGAGACGATCATGGCCAATTTGAAAACAACAATGCCCCTTTCAGAGGGCGCGTGAATTCAGCCGTGTTCGCCCTTGCCGCAGGCCAGCGGCGATGCAAACGATGAAAAGCCGCTCACAAAACCGGGGCTGGTGGTGCAGTGCCGTGGTTCCTCCGAATGACGCCGGCGGCAGCGGATGAGCGAACCGGACCCGCCCGCACCCGACGACTATCTACTGAAGTACGGAACTGATCTACTGAAATACTGGCGGCCGGCCCGTCGGATGGCGGACGCGCCGACGTGATTCAGGCCTCGCGGCGCGCCCGGACGTTCGGCGACGCCCGCAGTTGAGCGACGCGGATGCCTGGTCCGGCCGCGGCCACCAGCCTGACGACACCGAGGAAACGCTCGCCGTCGATGATCGGCGACAGCGGCTCCCCCTCGGCCTCGATGACCATCTCCCGGCCGTTGACGTCGCGCACCCGGTCACCGCGGATGGTGCCGTTGGTGAGCGCGGCGGGGAGCTGCACGACGATCTTTGACGGCCTCAACTCCCCGGCTTGAAAGTGCAGCGCACCCGGTTCGGCGGCCTTCGGGAAGAGTCTGAACGGGCCGGCGATACGAAGGTCGATCGCCCCGGCGTGCAGCAGCCGGTGGGTCCGCGTCGGGACCTCCTCGCCGTCGATGACCACACGGGCGCGCGTCGGAGTGAACAGGACCGACGCGTAATTCGGTGTCTTCAGGCGGCGGGGAGAAACCTTGGAGGTCAGGTAATCGCCGAAGGTGCGGGCTATCACCCGGGCGACAGCGAGGCGGTCGTGGTCCGGGTTGTCGTAATACCTTTCGTAGAACCGGTTGCCGACGCCTCCGGCGGCGAGCCCGAAACACAGCCGCTCCAGCGTCCCGCCGTCGGCGGTGCTGCCCGTGAGCTGCAGCGTGTCCAGTCTTACCTCGGGTGGCGGTCGATCCGCTGCTGCTGCGGCCGTGAGCGCACGAATGATCGCATCGGGTCGCCCCCGCACCCCCGCCTTGCGTGCTACGGCGTTGACGCTGCCGCCGTTGGTGGGCACGAATGTCGGCCAGCGTTCCGGATCGGGGATGCAGTGCTGAACCTCGTTGACCAACCAGTGCAGCCCGCCGTCGCCGCCGTCGCCCACCAGGTGGGTGACTCGCGGCAGGAGTCCCTGCAGGGTGGTGCGCAGGTCCTCGATGGAAGCCGTCTCGTGCACCTCGCCCCACGGCCCGACGATGCGGCGCAGCTCGGCGGTGCGACGACCTGCCGTCCCGCGATTCCTGCGGGCGAGCGGATTGACGATGACGCCTAGATACATCCGGGTCGCTCCGGTGCGGATCCGCTGGCCATCCCACGCACGATACCTGTGGCGTTCTGGTGGCCGAGATCACCTGGTTAGGGTGGCTGCCATGCCTGGTTGGACCGCAGCAGAGCTGCCCCCGTTCGCTGGACGCACCGCGATCGTCACCGGCGCCAACGCCGGATTGGGTGAGGTGACCGCTCGCGAGCTGGCCCGCGTCGGCGCCCATGTGATCCTCGGCGTGCGCGATACCGAGAAGGGCCGGGCGGCCGCGGCCCGAATGACCGGCCACGTCGAGGTGCGCGATCTGGACCTGCAAGATCTGTCCTCGGTGCGGGCCTTCGCCGAGGGCATCGATCGAGTCGACGCGTTGATCAACAACGCCGGCATCATGGCGACCAGGCACGCGGTGACGGTCGATGGCTTCGAGAGCCAGATCGGCACCAATCACCTCGGTCATTTCGCGTTGACCAACCTGCTGCTGCCCATCCTCACCGACCGGGTGGTGACGGTGTCCTCACTGCTGCACAACATCGGCTACATCAGCCTCAAGGATCTGAACTGGCAGTCCCGTAGGTATTCGGCGTGGCTGGCTTACGGCCAGTCCAAGCTCGCCAACCTGCTGTTCACCAGGGAGCTACAGCAACGGTTGACCAACCGGGGAACCGCGGTGCGCGCGCTGGCCGCGCACCCCGGCTGGTCGCACACCAACCTGCAAGGCAACTCCGGCCGCAAGCTTGGCGATGCTTTGGTGTCGGCCGTCGACCGTATCGTTTCCACCGACGCCGACTTCGGTGCCCGGCAAACGTTGTATGCCGTATCGCAAGATCTGCCGGGCGACACGTTCGTTGGCCCGCGACTCGCCCTGTATGGCCGTACCCAGCCGACCTGGCGCAACTGGTCGGCCAAGCGCGCGAAAACCGGCGCCGCGCTCTGGGCGCTGTCCGAACGGCTCACCGGCACGACGTTCCCGCTCTAACAGCGGGCGGGGAAGATCACAAGCCGCGGTTGGGGCTTTCTGCCGCGGTCGCGCGCCCTACCCGCGGGGCACGCGACTAGATTGGGCGACGGCGCAACTACTGGGTGGGCGAGGAGGTCATGCCATGTCGAACACGGATCTGGCAGCGGTTCTCGCGCTCTGCGCCGCGCTTTCATCCGCGATCGGCAACGTGATCCGCCAGCGGTCCGCCCAGGAGGTCACCGACAAACAAGTCGGCCACTTGGCATTGTTCGGCATGCTGTTGCGCGACACTCGGTGGTGGCTCGGCGGTTTGGGCGACATCGGTAGCTATGTGTTCCTCGCCGGGGCCCTCGACAAGGGCTCGGTGCTGTTGGTGATGTCGCTGCAAGTCACGGCGCTGCTGTTTGCGTTGCCCATCTATGCGCGGCTGACCCGTCATTCGATAACCCGCCAGGAGTGGCTGTGGGCGCTGTTGCTGGTCGTGGCGCTGGCGGTGGTCATCGCGGTCGGGGATCCGACGGGCGGCCAGCAGCGCGCGCCACTGCACACCTGGATTGCGGTGGCCGTTGTGCTGGGTCCACCGTTGGTGTTGTGTTTGCTGGCTGCGCGGATATGGTCGCAGCGTCCGGCCGCGGCGGTATTGCTGGCGGCGGTGGCCGGTTCGTTGTTGGCGGTGTTCGCCGTCCTGATGAAGGGCGTTATCGACATCGTCGAACACGGCCCGGGCCAGCTGTGGCGCACACCGGAGTTGTATGCGTGGGTGTTTTGCGGCGTGGCCGGAATGATCTACCACCAATCGGCCTATCGCGCCGGTGCGCTGACCGCCTCCCTGCCGACGATCATCGTGGCAAAGCCGGTGGTGGGCGCGGTGCTTGGGATCGCTGTGCTGCGCGAGACCCTGGAAGCCGACGGCGTGGAGTGGTTCGTGCTGGCGATGGCAGCGGTAGCGGTCATCGTCGCGACGGTGGGACTGGCTCGTGGTGAAGCCGCCAGCATGACGGCCGGCGCGGGACGTGACGTGCGAATCGCCGATCGACCCACGCCATCGCGGCAACGCCTGGGCGGCTGAGATCCTGCCGGCTCCGGTGGGTGGTTAAGTGGTGGCCGTGAAGAAACTGTCAGCTGCGCTGGCCTCGCTGGCCGGGCTCGCGGTCACCGCCAACGGTTACCAGCCCCTGAGCAAGCGCGGTTACCTCTCGATGTACGCGTTCAGCTTCGGGGTGTTCGCATCGGAACTGCCATTGCAACTGCTCGCCGGTCAGGCGGCGCTGCTGGCCGCCGTGACCCGCACACTCTCGCCGCGATCGCGCCGATTCAGCTGGTTGGTTTCGGCGCTGTCGTGGTTGGGTCTATTCGGGTTGAACCGCATCGGCCATCAGTCCAAGCTGCCACTCAGCGCCGCGCTTGACGCCGGGATGGGTACCGATCGCCGCACCGACTCGGCCGGTCTGTGGAAGCGACCGGAAGGCGCGGGTACCGCCAAATCTCCCGGCCTGGTCCGGATGATGCGGATCTACGGCGACTACGCGCACGAGACCGACATCAGTTACGGCGAGCACGGCTCCCGGAACCACCTCGACATCTGGCGGCGGCCCGACCTCGACCGCGGCGGTCGCGCGCCGGTGCTGCTGCAGGTCCCCGGCGGTGCCTGGATGGTGGGAAGCAAACGCCAGCAGGCGTATCCGTTGATGAGCCATCTGGCCGAACTGGGCTGGGTGTGCGTCGCGATCAACTACCGGCTCAGCCCACGCTCGACCTGGCCGGATCAGATCGTCGACGTCAAACGTGCGCTGGCGTGGACCAAGGAGCACATCGCCGAGTACGGCGGCGACCCGGACTGGGTGGCGATCACCGGCGGCTCGGCCGGTGGACACTTGTCGTCGCTGGCCGCGGTCACCGCGAACGATCCGCAATTCCAGCCCGGTTTCGAAGACGCCGACACCAGTGTGCGGGCAGCCGTTCCGTTCTACGGGCTCTATGACTTCACCAGGAACGAGGCGATCCATTCCTTGATGGCGCCGACGCTGGCGAAGTACGTGTTCAAGCTCCGGCGGGCGGAACTCACCGAGGCTTTCCGGGCCGCCTCGCCGATCAGTTATGTATCTCCCGACGCCCCACCGTTTTTCGTGTTGCACGGACGTAATGATTCGTTGATCCCGGTCGAGCAGGCCCGCGAATTCAGCGCGCGGCTCCGCGAAGTCAGCCGCCAACCGGTCGCCTACGCCGAACTGCCGTTCGCCCAGCACGCGTTCGACATCTTCGGATCGCCGCGGGCCACCCATGCGGCGCTGGCCGTCGAGCAGTTCCTCGCCGAGATCTACCAACGCACCACCACGGTCTAAGCCGACGACGGTCGAGCGCTGCGCTCGTTCAGAAGGGCGATGATCTGTGCCGCCAGATCGTCGGTGTCGGCGCCGGCGGTATCGAGCACCAGATCGGCGTCCTCGGGCGGCTCGTAGGGTGCGTCGACGCCGGTCAGCCCTTTGAGTTCGCCGCTGCGCGCACGGGCGTAAAGACCTTTGGGATCGCGCTTTTCGCACTCGGCCAGTGACGTGGCGACGTGGACTTCGATGAAGGGCAATCCGGCGGCATCGTTGAGCGCGCGGGCGGTTTCGCGGTCCGACCTCAGCGGCGACACCAGCGACGCCAACGCCACCACACCCGCGTCGGCCAGCAGCCGAGTCAAATGGCCGACGCG